>NZ_CP009279.1:3075401-3690481 GCF_000758545.1 Paenibacillus sp. FSL H7-0737
TGGTGTGATTATTACAACTCATGAAATTAACGATATTGAGCATTTAATTGATAAAGCGGTCTTGCTACAGCATGGGAAGGTAGAACGTGAATTCTACTGTGAAGAAGTACGTGAGCAGGAAGGTAAGTCCATTACGGACGTAATGAGAGAGGTGTATAAGAAATGAGAGCTTTTGTGAAGCTATTGAATTTTGAAATGAACCGATTTGCCAAAATATATTTTGGACTCATCGTGCTGACAGTCGCCTTGCAACTTGTAGCAGTCACCCTCGGTGCTAATCATTGGCTGGATTCTGCGAATGAGGCAATGAGAGTGAATCAATGGACCCTTGAGCAATATCACAATGTGACTGGATATATTCAGCTAAACAGTATGATGTATGCTCGCTATAATGGACTTCTATATTTCGGACCCATATTTTTGAGCATCACAGTGTTGCTAATATATAGCTGCTTCATCTGGTACCGTGACTGGAGAGGCAAAAATACGGTAGTATATCGCCTGCTCACGTTGCCATCCAATCGGGCGAATTTGTATTTTGCCAAGCTGGTTACGATCTTGCTATTCGCATTTGGACTTGTCGCCCTGCAAATTATCCTTGTTCCACTGGAGCGTTTGATAGCACAGTCGATTCTTCCTGCTGAATTATATCGGAACATCTCGGTATTTGATTTTTTGAAGTATCCTACTGTGCTTAAAGCTCTGGTTCCGCCCTACTTTTCTGAGTTTGTACTATACTATGGACTGGGCATTATTGGCTTGATCGTTTTGTTCACAGTGATTCTTATCGAGCGGAGCTACAGACTGAAAGGGATTGGCTTTATCGTACTATATTTAGCGGTTCTGGCTGGACTAGCCTTAATACCATTTCTTATGGGTTATAACAGTTACGATAGCTACTTCTATCCAGGTGAAATCATAGGCGTTTGTCTCGGATTAATAGTGATCATTGTTGGAGGTTCACTTTGGTACAGCTTGTATCTATTGCGTAAGAAAATATCGGTATAATTGAAGGGGATGGAAGTTAAGGAATGAGAAAATATATGGTTACCGCCGTTCTTGTAGTGTTCGCTGTCGTTACAATCGGGACGTATTATGTACAAGCTTCACAAGAGACACCACCTAATTATAAGCTGACGACGGTTCAAGGGGATGCTACCCTCGTTGAAGGTATAGCTGTATACGGAAACTACATGATTAAGGATAGTACTTTTGGCATCAAACGAGCTTATATCACGACAAATGGTAC
This sequence comes from Paenibacillus sp. FSL H7-0737, assembly GCF_000758545.1. Lineage (NCBI taxonomy): Bacteria > Bacillati > Bacillota > Bacilli > Caryophanales > Paenibacillaceae > Paenibacillus > Paenibacillus sp. FSL H7-0737. The sequence goes on from NZ_CP009279.1 coordinate 3,076,651, forward strand.
AGATTATCCAGATGAAAAGTCGGCGATTAGCCAAAGCTTAAATCGAAGACCAATGAAAACGCAATTGGATCAGTGGATTGAAGAGCATCGTCAGTTCATGCGCGGTAAGACAAACACATCTGGTTTCTATGAGAATGAGGAAATGCTTGCTTATGTTAAGGCGACAGTAGATACGAAGCGATCAAATGATTCATCAGCGAAGAAATATGCAAAGCTTAGTATTTCTGTACTCAACAAGCAGAAGAACAATACGCTTGAAATCACGTCCGATATCAATGTGGATCATGATATTTCAGATATGTATGTACAAAATGTACAGCTTATTGATCAGCAGCTTGTTGCTATGGTGTTTATGAATCACAGTGCCAAAGGTTATGTATCTGAACCGCAGATCCTCCGTGTCAATCTAACCACAAAAGAGATTAAGAATGAGCCGCTCGCGTTACCAGGCGGTAAATCTGTAGCGGCAGACGGGGATACTCAATATGCATGGCTAGCCAATCAAAATCTGGAGCACACTGAGCAATGGATTTTAAGGATTAGTAGAGATAATCATAGAAAGGCATATCAAGTGGATGTTAAGACAGGACAAATCTCTCCACTCACATTCCAAGGGCATGAAATGTTATTGAATAATATTATGTACGCCTATGGACAGAAAATTTATTTCCTGCAAAAAGCTGTATCGAGTAAGGAAAATATAGGATTCACTGTTATTTCTTACGATCTCGTGAGTAAAGAATATGAGACTACTCTGAAGAATACAAATATAGATTTAAGTGAAAACATTACCTATGCTTTTAAACAAGACCATCTCTATATTATGGGGTATAAGAATTTCAAAGGTAATCGTCTATATGTATTCAATTTGATAAGCGGTAACCTTGAGTACGAAGGAAAAGTAATATCAACAGAGGCCGCCAAGCAGGCTGAAGATGAAGCTAACATGGATTTGAATTTTATCGATCTCGGTCAGTTCTAGAATTATTTTTAGAATAGAAAATTAGATATAAAGAGACATAAAGAGATATAAAAAGGTGACAAAGGCCGGGCTAATGACTTTTAATAGTCGATTAGCTCGGCCTTTTTAGTCGTGAAATATAAAACAGTCATTAAACACTATTTTTCGATTAAAATATATTGTAAAACGATAAACTATATGTTAGATTCAATTTTGAAAATAACTTTGTGAGGTGTGTTTTATGAAACTTGGATCAACGCTTTTTTTAAGGATAGCTGTTGTTCTTATTGGACTTCCAGTTCTTGCCTTGTGTATAATTTTTGTGCCTGCGATTTCGAATTATGCAGCAGAATTATACCCTGATCAAACCTATATTAAATATCTCTTGTACATTGATTTGTATGCATCGGCGATACCTTTTTACTTTGCATTGTATCAAGCGATCAAACTGTTAGGGTATATTGACAACAACAACGCTTTCTCAGAATTATCTGTAAAGGTATTAAAAAATATCAGGAACTGTGCAATTGCAATCAGTGGAATTTATGTAGTGGGATTGCCCCTTTTCTATCTCGTCGCGGAGAGAGATGATGCCCCAGGGTTCATTGTCATTGGGGTGGTTGTGATTTTTGCTTCCATGGTGATTGCAGTGTTTGCTGCGGTGCTCCAAAAGCTTTTGAAGGAAGCTATTGATATAAAATCAGAATATGACTTAACGGTCTGAGGAGAAAACAATGGCGATTATTATTAATATTGACGTGATGCTGGCTAAAAGAAAAATGAGCGTGACCGAGCTTTCGGAGCGGGTTGGAATAACAATGGCTAATCTGTCTATATTGAAAAATGGAAAGGCGAAAGCGGTTCGATTATCAACATTAGAGGCGATCTGCAAAGCTTTAGATTGTCAGCCTGGAGATATTTTAGAATACAAAAGTGACGAGGAGACTTAAGAAATAAATGAATAGTAGAGGCAGGGCTCTTTTCTCAATCTTGATGAGGAGGGGGCCTTTTTGATGTGCAATAATTGGAGGTGTGAAATAATAGGGGGTTATATTAATGATAAAAAATAATTGTAATACAATCAATATATATTGAATAACGATAAATTATGTGATAAATTGAATCCAGATTATTAACTTTGTGAGGTGCAGTTTATGAAACGTGAAACACTCTTTTTAAAGATAGTTGTAATTCTTATTGGAATTCCGGTTCTTGCTTTGTGTATTTTTTGGTTACCTACGATACCTAACAAGGCAGCTGGAGATTATCCGGTGTATTTGGTTTATCCCGTTCTTATAGGGGTGTATGTAACAGTGATAGCCTATTTCGTAGCTTTATATCAGGCGTTAAGACTTCTAAGCTATATTGACAAGAACAAAGCGTTCTCAGAACTATCCATTAAGGCTTTAAAAAATATAATTTACTGTGCAATCATCATCAGTATCTTATATGCGGCAGGTATGCCACTTATTTACGAAATGGCACAGGAAGCCGATGCACCAGGTCTAATCGTACTTGGACTTGTCATGACTTGTGCTCCAATTGTGATTGCGGTCTTTGCAGCTGTTCTTCAAAAGCTCTTGAAAAATGCCATAGAAATTAAATCAGAAAATGACTTAACAGTCTGAGGTGAAAATAATGGCGATTATAGTGAATATTGACGTGATGTTAGCTAAAAGAAAAATGAGCGTTACAGAGCTTACAGAAAGGGTTGGAATAACAATGGCCAATCTTTCTATATTGAAAAATGGAAAAGCAAAAGCGATTCGACTATCAACATTTGATGCGATTTGTAAAGCTTTAGAATGTCAGCCTGGAGATATTTTAGAATACCTAATGGACGAAGATGCTTAAATCGTAATGAGTAATCGACTCCGCAGATTGAAAAGAACAGCATTGCCTGGAAAGGAGAGAGCATCATTGAAATCAACAACGCAGCTTCTGCATTTTGGCTATCATCAGGCGATGAGTTGCATATTTCCTATTGCGATCTTTGGGACTTTAGCTCTCTCTAACGTAATAGATCTGCCTTACATTTACCGATATGATGCCATTCTTATTATATTGCTTACCGTTCAATACCTTATGTACCGTACTGGATTAGAGACGCTAGATGAAATTAAAGTCATTTGTGTATTTCACATTATTGGTTTGCTGCTGGAAATTTATAAGATAAGAATGGGGTCATGGTCATACCCTGAACCCGGGCTAACCAAGGTGTTTGGAGTGCCACTGTATAGCGGGTTTATGTACGCGAGCGTCGCGAGCTATATGTGTCAAATTTGGCGTAGACTGAAAATGGATATGACGGGCTGGCCGGGACTTGCTGCTGCTGGATCGCTCGGAGCAGCTATCTATCTGAACTTTTTCACGCATCACTTCATTCCTGATTTTCGCTGGTGGCTAAAGGGGCTTGTACTCATTGTTTTTTGGAAAACTTGGATCATTTATCGGGTACGAAACACTACTTATCGGATGCCCTTGACACTGGCTTTTTTCTTAGTAGGTTTTTTTATCTGGTTAGCTGAGAATATCGCTACATTCTTTAATGCTTGGAAATATCCTGATCAGAATCAGGTATGGCATGTGGTTAGTGTCAGTAAGATCAGTTCATGGTTCCTTCTGGTCATTATTAGTGTCATTATAGTTGCTCAGCTTAAACATGTTAAAGCTAACCGTAACGCGAAAGAGTAGAGTATTGTCTTCAAAGGAAATAGTAGTACATGGAGTAAGAACAAATTAGTGATGAGGGGGAGATGAGATGGAATATACAGATTTAAAAGAATTGCAGGATGTGTTTTTCTTTGGTCTAATAGAGCCAGAGGTAAATCAACTAAGGTTATCTTTTTGTAAAAGCAAAGCTAGTGATATAGCTGAGCCTCTTATGGATGGTGAGAAAAGCTCTCCCATAATACAAGTTGATTTTCACTCCTATATTGCATATTCGATTAGAAATGAATTCTTTACTTCTTGGGATGATTACGAGGAATTTGACGGAAGAACATTTAGGATTTATAAAAAATCAAGGTATCTTGATTTTATTTCTAATGGAATATTTGCATCAAAGGATTTTCCAAAACCATATAAGCACTATGGGATCTGTTGTATTGACCATGTCGTTGATATTATTTCAACATCGGAACCAGTTGTAAGGGAAATTATATAGATCTGAATTTCTTTCCAGAGGATAGAAGAAAGCAGCTGATTGCACATGCTTGTCTTTTTTAACGATTAGAGTTATTATGGATTTTCAAAGTCGTTAATGGAGGTGCTGAATGAAATATTCCCAAGCGACAGACTATGCGCTTCATGCAATGCTTTATCTGGTGACGGCGGCGTCCGATAAGCCTGTAGGTGTTCAATTACTTGCTGAGAAGCTGGGTGTTTCGCAAACCTATCTGTCCAAAATGATGACCAAGCTAGTCAAGGCTGGATTGATTCAATCTGCACCCGGAGCAAACGGTGGGTATCGTCTCAGACGGAAGTCCGAAGAGATCTCTTTTCTGGATATTATCCATGCGATCGAAGGGACTGCATCTTTGTTCGAATGTAGCCTGGATCACGGTAGCGAGTGCCTGATTCAACAGGTTGTGATTGACGCTGAAAGACAGATGGAGCAGTACTTGGAAAACAAGAAAATTGCAGATTTGGCGAAAACAATGAAGACGGAGTAAAGATCCGTTCTTTTTTGAATATAATTAAAGATAATATAAGTCCGTAATGACTTTAATATAAAGGAGAATGAAATATGACGGAATTCTGGGAATCAAGCTTTATAGAAAAACAAACGATGTGGGGATTTGAACCTACAGACTCTGCGATCGCCACTAAGGACTTTTTCCTTGAGAGGAATGTTAAAGACATATTGGTACCAGGGATTGGATATGGCAGGAATGCAAAGGTTTTTATAGAGAGTGGCATAAATGTAACGGGTATTGAGATTTCTCAAACAGCAATTGATTTGGCGAGGCAAAATGGAATTGATATTAGCATTTTTCATGGTTCAGTGAATGACATGCCGTATGATAATAACCTCTATGAAGGAATATTTTGCCATGGTCTTATTCATCTGTTGAATAAAAGTGAAAGAGAAAAGTTCATTAAGGATTGCTACAACCAGTTAAAGCCAGGTGGTTATATGATTTTTACAACAGTTTCGAAAAATGCTCCTATGTTTGGAAAAGGTACTCTATTGGATAAAAATTACTATGAGACAGATTATGGCGTGAAAATATTTTTTTATGATGCTGAATCCATTACACAAGAGTTTGAAACCTATGGACTAGTTGAGTTCTCTGAAATTGACGAGCCGCACAAGGACATGATCAATAAACCGTCGATAAACTTTTTAATGGTAAAATGTAAGAAAGAACTATAGAAAAATTTCGACATATCGAAGATAATATATTTCAAAAGAAGGCAGGTGTTATGTTGATGAGCAATATTATTGATTATTACTCAAGCTTTGACGAGTGGGGCAGGCTGGATAGAGAACCTTTAGAGTTCATTATTAATCTCCATTATATCAAGAAATATATGCCATCAGCTGGGAAGGTGCTGGATAATGGCGCAGGACCCGGTAAATACGCGATGGAACTGGCTAAGCTCGGATATACAGTAACCCTTTCAGATATCACACCTAAATTAGTTGAAGTAGCAACGGAAAAGGCAGCTGAACTAGAATTAACTAAGCAATTTGACGGGTTTCTTAACTTAAATGCTATTGATTTAGAAGGAATACCTAATGAGAATTATGATGTTTCATTGATGCTCGGTCCTTTGTATCATTTGCAGAAGGAAGAGGAACGAATTTTAGCAGTAAAAGAGTTGCACCGCGTGACCAAGCAAGATGGCTTAGTATTCGTGGCTTTTCAAAGTCGAATGAGAATGACCATTAATTCGTTACAATCTCCGCAGCAGTGGAAACCGAACGATAATATGAACACCATCAATGAATTCTATGAGAGCGGAATCTTTAATCATAGTGACAAGGGCCGATTTACAGGTGCATATTATTTTAACATTGATGAGATTCAGCCTTTCATGGAAAGGAAAGGATTTGAGTCGATAGATTTAATTGGTTCATCAAGTATTGCAGCCATGTTATCTGCAGAGCAGCAACAGTATTGGACTCACCAAGAGGGGGAAGAGAGCTTGATTAACTTTCTCATATCTAAAGCAAATGATCCCTCAATCTTGGGCATCTCATCCCATTTGTTATACATCGGTAAAAGAAAATAAAAAAGAGCGCCAGTTTCTTAACTGGCGTCTTAATTTTATAAATGACAGACTACTTTACAAATGTAGTGTGTAGCGGTTCGCTTTACTCAACCCGCGGATCATTTCGATTTCCTCCGAAGACAGTGGGGCTGACTTAGCAGCCGTTACATTATTCTTCAACTGCTCCATACTACTCGCTCCAGGGATAATAACCGCTACGGACGGATTAGCTAGAGGATAATGAAGTGCAGTTTGTGCTAAGGGGCGAGAGTGGCTCGTTTCCTGGATAAGCTGATCATGCAACTTCAGAAGCTCCTCACTGCTGTAATCTAAGTACTTCTTCTCTGCCTTACTGCGGCCGTTCTCCGAAAGGATGCCACCCGCCAAAGGACCCCGGGCAATAAGACTGATCCCATGCTCGGCCAGCAGAGGGAGGATTTCCTCCTCAGGACGTCGATCTAAAATGCTGTATTGGCTCATTACACTGACAATATTTGATTTTTTTACATATTCTCTAATGACATTAGGTCGAATAGAAGAGATCCCATAATATCGGATTAGACCCTCTTGCTTAAGTTCTTCAAAGGCTTCAATAGTTTCATCTATCGGATCATCGATCGTTCCGCCATGCAGCTGATACAGATCGATATAATCCGTTTGGAGGCGTCTTAGGCTGTCTTTGACTGCGGATTTAATATAGGATTTTGATGGATCCCAGCTCCAGCCTTCTTGACCTGGAATTCTGCGGTTACCCACTTTTGTGCTCAATATTACCTCACCGCGGCGGTGGCGAATCGCCTTACCAATGATCTCTTCATTACGACCCTCATCATACAGATCGGCTGTATCTAAAAAGTTAATGCCTTGATCGAGCGCTTCTTGGACGATGGAAATGGCTTTAGCCTCATCCGTACCTAAGGACATGCAGCCGAGTCCTACTTCACTTACATATAAATCGGACTGACCCAAACGATTTTTATTCATAGGTTGTTCCTTTCTAATTCCGTTGTTTGTTATATTATAACGCCTTAAAGCATCGAATTCGAATGTAAATGAATGATTTCCTTTGACATTATAACCTAGAAGCATTATCGTCATAGCATATGTTATTTACTAGATGATGATGGATAGGGAGAGACTTGAACATATGGAACAAGCAATGTTTGCAGGTGGTTGCTTTTGGTGCATGGTTACACCGTTCGAGGAGTTACCAGGTATCCAAGGGATTGTATCGGGATATGCTGGAGGATTAACTGAGAACCCAACTTACGAAGAAGTCAAAACAGGAACAACAGGACATTACGAGGTGGTACAAATTACGTTTGATCCGGCGCTTTTTTCATACGAGAAGCTGCTTGAATTATATTGGCCTCAGATTGATCCCACGGATGATGGTGGACAATTTCAGGATAGAGGAACACAATACCGGACAGCCATCTTTTACTATAACGAAGAACAACGTTTAGCAGCCCTTGCCTCGAAGGAGCAGGTTGCTGTGAGTGGCAGATTCTCAGGACCCGTTGTGACGGAAATCCTTCCAGCGCCAACCTTTTATCGAGCGGAAGAATATCATCAGGACTATCATCACAAGAATCCCAAGCATTATAAAGAGGATCGTGAGCAATCCGGACGGGATTCCTTTATCGCTAAACACTGGTAATTGCAGAAACGGAATTCCTAAAGTAAAAGAGCATCCTAAGTCGTTTATGGCTTACAGGTGCTCTTTTTACATCATATACAAATTTTATATATTTTAAATTCTACATACTTTCTACACATTTATAGACTAAACTACTCTAAATTAAGCGAGGAATTTAAAATGGAGGGTTTAGGATGAAAAAAATCATACCCATAGTTGCTGTAACATTGCTTCTAAGTTCAGTGTTAGCTGGCTGCCAATCGGGCAATAATGCCCCATCTGGATCAGATAAGCAAGCTTCTATATCTTCAGTGGATCAACCATGGATCGCAACAAAAAACACAACTCGTATAAACACTTCTGACCCTACTGAGGCAGCAGTTATCGTTTCACAAACCCTTTGGACTGCACAGACGAAGAACAACAGACCTTCAAGTGTAGTATTGACGGATGTAAGCAATTGGCAGATTGCCGCGGTTAGTGCGGATTTGATCCATCATCCGAATAATGGCCCTATTCTTTTTACAACTAAAGAGGGTGTCCCTGAGGCAACGTTAGCTGAGCTTAAGCGATTGAATCCTTTAGGCGCAGAAGGTAATAATGGTGTACAAGTAGTGCTCGTCGGACCCATGGCTTCCAATGTCGAAGAACAATTAAAGACACTGGATCTGAAAGTAGACCGAATTGAAGGGGATGAGCCGGCAGCTGTAGCACAAGCCATTGATACTTATTATGCAAAAGCTTCCGGTGAACTTCCAAAGGCAGTCATTGTAGGTTCTATGGATAGTCCTGAGTACACACTGCCTGCGGTGAATTGGATCGCCCATATGCCAGAGCCGCTTCTCTATGTAACAAAAGATGAAATTCCAGACCCTACGGTTAATGCTTTGAAAGAGCGTGGAGGTTCGGCTACGATTTATATCTTAGGACCTGAAAAAGTTGTATCTACAGCAGTAGAAAAGCAATTACAGGAATTCGGCACAGTAACCCGTATAGCTGGAAAAGACATTTATGAGAATGCCATTGCTTTTGCTACTTTTAAGGACGCCAGCAACGGTTTCGGCTGGGGCATAACGACACCTGGACATAACTTGTCTTTGTTGACTATCGATTCAACGATGCTGGCGATCGCCGCTGCACCTTTTTCGCATTTAGGGAAACATGCACCGCTTATCTTTACGGAAAAAGACGGGTTGCCAGATTCCGTGATGGAATATATGATGACCCTTCAACCTAAATTTCAAGATTCACCAGCAGAAGGCCCCTATAATCATGCTTGGTTAACTGGGGACATCAACGCAATAAAAGAAAGTGCCCAAGGCGAAATCGATGATATGCTGGAAATCTCACCGGCGGCAGGAGGCAATCCACATTCCGGTCACTAGGCTACGAAGAGGGTGAACAACTTGAATAAGCTTCAGGTACTGATCGTTGACGATGAATGGAACATGCGGAATTTAATTCGGATTTATTTAACAAGAGAAGGAATAACGACTAGAGAAGCGTCAACGGGGCATGAGGCACTCACTTTGCTGAAACAACAGAACTTTGATCTAATCCTGCTGGATGTGATGATGCCAGATATGGATGGCTGGCAGGTCTGTAAAGCCGTTAGAGAGGTAAGCTCTGTCCCCGTTCTAATGCTAACAGCTCGCTCGGAAACTAAGGACAAGGTTCGTGGTCTCGGAATAGGAGCGGATGATTATCTCACCAAACCGTTCGAGCCAGAGGAACTAGTAGCAAGAATTTATTCTTTGGTACGGCGTTCAATGCTTACATCGACCCAACAACCTCTGAAAAAGGTTCTGAGCTACCCTGAGCTAGCGATTTACCCGGATGCTCGTGAGGTACATATTCTGGATACAGCAGTTGAGTTTACACTCAAGGAATTTGATCTGCTAACGGCCTTGGCGCAAAATGCGCACCGTGTCTTTACGAGAGAAGAACTAGTAGAGCGTTTATGGGGCAATGATTATGAGGGTGAAAATCGTGTCATCGACACACATATTAAGAATATTCGCGAGAAATTACATAAGGCGGGTCTGTCTTATAATCCTGTTCAAACGGTATGGGGGTTAGGCTATAAATTTGAGATCCCAGGTAATCATCTATGAAGAATAATATGATCGGACTGAAGCTCGGGTCAGTTATTATGTCTGTTTTTTTAGTTGTTTTGCTTATTCTTGGGATAACGATAGACCGAATGTTTACCAGTTTTTATTACAACGAGATGCAAAAAGAAACTGAGGAGCTAACCTCGCATTTTATCGGAATGGCTGAATCACCAGATAGTTCAAACGAGCAGATGATGAGTACTTTTGCAGAGTTTTCGGACGTGAGTATATTTAATATTTCAAAAGACGGTAGTGTCATTCTCCATTCGGGTGTTCATGACCGCGCAGATCGTTCATTCATAAATGCTTCGGATATTAGTCGGATATTTGCAGGGAAAAGTGTGAATTTTGAGTATACAGATCCTACTGGACACAGATATTTCATCACTGGAAAACCAATTTCAAAGGGTCAAACCATCCAGTCTGCACTATATGTAATGTCCTCTACAGAGAACATGAAGCAATCCTTGGCTTCTATCCGTAATCTACTGTTGCTCGCAGGAATTGGGGCCTTTATATTGGCACTAGGGATTACGGGAATAATTAGTTTGTTGTTATCCAGGCCGCTGATCAAGATGCAGAAGGCGACTAGAAAAATTGCTGCCGGTGAATTGGAAACGAGACTTTCCATACGGAGTAACGATGAAATCGGTTTTTTGGCAGGAGCTATTAACGACCTTGCTATAGATCTGCAAAGATACAGGGACACGCGTCAGGAATTTTTAGCCAACATCTCTCATGAACTGCGGACACCCATCACCTATTTGAAAGGGTATACCAAAGTTGTAAAGGATGGACTTTATGAGACCGAAGGGGAACGAGATCTGTATTTAGATATTATCCATGAGGAAGCGCATCGGCTTGAGCATCTGGTAGAAGATTTATTTGAACTGGCAAAGATGGAAGAAGGCAAGATCTCACTTACGCTGGACTGGATAGATGTTAAGCACATGGCAGAACAAGCGGTACGCAGAGTGGACTTGAAAGCCAAAGAAAAGGGACTTCAGCTGAAGATTATGTATCATGGAGTTTCGTATAGGGTTCGTGGAGATGAAAAGCGTATGGAACAGATTATGATGAATCTTCTGGAGAATGCGATCCGTTATACGGATGAAGGTGAGATTACTGTCCATGTAGATGAGGATGTCGACGTGGATTCCATTGTATTTATTGTAGAGGATACCGGAATAGGTATTCCTGTGGAAGAACTACCCTATGTCTTTGAACGATTCTACAGAGTTGAGAAATCACGATCCAGGCAATATGGTGGTACAGGTCTTGGACTTTCAATTGTTAAAAAGCTTGTAGAATTACACGGCGGTAAGATTCGAATTACAAGTCAGCCTGGAGTTGGAACCCGATGCGAGGTAGAACTGCCTAGATTAACAAAATCCGAAAAGTAAGAGCCAAAAGAGACTTTGCGTGTATACGCGAAGTCTCTTTTTACTTGCAGTCAACTAAGCTATTTTGCTGGCTCAAGCTCTTCAAGTGCCCATTCGCAAAATTGTATAGAGCTCTCCATATCCAGCACTCGTTTCTGAATGAGTAAGTAGCGTCCAAAAGTGGTTGCTTTTAATTCACGACTCTCACTTCGTTCATCACGCAAGACTTCGTTAGCTTTCAGCAAGACCTTGTATCGTTCTAGCTCACTTTTACAAAACTCCGCTCGTTTTTGTAGAAGTTCTTTTGCCTCCTCGGGTTTGGAGAGCCATAGACTATACAGCTTAAAATGTAGCTCGTCCCGTAGGACTGGAGGCTCAGCTGGAGTTTCCACCCAATTCCGCAATTGCTCAAGTCCTGCTTCCGTAATGGAGTATTCCTTTTTATCCGGCTTATCCGATTGCTCAATGAGCTGATATGAAATGTAACCTTGCTGCTCCATGCTCATAAGAAGAGGGTAGATTTGACTATGTCCTGCTCGCCATAAGGGTTTTATATTCTGTGTTAATTCATATCCAGACAACGAGTTAGCACTTAGTAAAGCAAGAAGTCCATAAGACAGTGTATTCATTACTATGAAGCCCTCCAGTTATTATAAATCCGTTTTCATTGTGATTTTTGGCGATATGTCATCATTGACATATTATCCATACGATTATAACATTATTTAAGTTGAATTATATATGTAAAAGTAGACATATAAAAAGATAAGGAGGGGTAGCGTGGACGTTAAACAAGAAAGTAAAATTCATTTTTGGCCTATTATGATTGCCATATTCTTCGGAAACTTCGTCTCTGTCTTAAGTACAACGACCATCAACATAGCTGTTCCTCTTTTAATGAATCATTTCCATTCGAACCTGAACACTATGCAATGGATGGTTACAGGTTTTATGCTAGCAACGGGAGTAACTGCACCACTTGCCGGATATCTGGGAGGCAGATTTAGCTATAAGCGACTGTATCTATTCGCTTTGATGGGATTCACCATGTTCTCCTTACTCTGTGCAGTAGCTTGGAATCCAACCTCTCTGATTGTATTTCGAATGCTTCAGGGCTCTTGCAGCGGGCTGATTATGGCTTGTACGATGACGATTATATTCCAAGTGATTCCAGCTGAACGCAGACCTTTCGCCGTGAGCCTATGGTCGCTATCCGCGATGGTAGCCCCAGCCATAGGTCCGACATTTAGCGGATGGTTACTTCAGTATGCTAGCTGGCACTGGTTATTTTTAATTAACATTCCCATTGGGATCATTGCTGTTATTCTAACCGTAACGTTAATTCCATACTATCGAATGAATGTTCCGAAATCATTTGATATTCCTGGCTTCCTAACTGTTGTACTGGGCAGCTTATCTTTATTAACCGCATTTAGCCAAGGCAATAGCTGGGGATGGGGCTCATGGAAGACCCTATCCTTAATACTTGTGGGGATCGTACTTTTAGTTTTCTTCGTCTTGCACGAGCTGAAGGCGGAAGTACCACTGCTGAATCTGCGTGTCTTTCGAAATCGGCGTTTTACTGCCATGCTTAGTATCTATAGTTTGGTGACGATAGCAATGTATGCTGGAACTTACTTAACTCCATTGTTCTTACAAACGGTAGAAGGAGCAACAACACTTAAAACGGGGCTTATCTTATTGCCATCTTCGATTCTTCTGGCTTTACTTAGTCCAATCGTAGGTAAGATGTATCCAAAGTTTGGGCCTGTGAAGTTAATTTCTGCTGGTATTTTATTTATTTTCATCGGTTTATTCATGATGAGTCGGCTGCATACAAATGTTTCTTACAGCTTCATTATGTGGGCCATGGTGGTTCGGAATTTAGGTATTGGATTAGCTAACGTTCCGAGTAGCACAGCGTCTATGGAGGAAATTCCAGTCGAATGGTCAGGTCATGCCACATCGATCAACAACTGGGTTCGGAATGTGTTAAGCTCACTTGGGATTGCGGTGTTCACTTCTATTTTGTCCACAAGATCCATATTGCACTCTAAAGAATTGATCAGTTCAGGTGCAGGTAATGCAGATTCGATAAGATTATTATCGTTCACTATGGGTGTGAATGATGTATTCGTAGTCGGCTCTATCATCGTGTTGTTTGGATTACCACTTATGTTTTTATTGCGCAAGAAGCGTAGTGTAATTTCTGTTCAAAGTGCGGGATAACCTTCGCATCACATTAGAAAAGCAGACCAAGGACTTAGCCTTGATCTGCTTTTTTTATGTTTTTATATGTGAGAAGTATGTGGAAAGTATCTTGAAACGAAGGTATTATAAATACATCCATTAATATCAATTGAGGGGAGCAAGACAGCAGTGGGAAGAGGACTACAAAGTATTTTATTTGATTTGGATGGTACATTAACGGACCCTAAAGAAGGCATAACAAAAAGCGTAGAATACGCATTGAACAAATTTGATATACAGATCGAGCATTTGGATAAACTTCTTCCTTACATAGGCCCACCTCTCTATGATTCATTTATCGAGCTGCATCAGTTCTCAGAGGAACAAGCGCAACAAGCAGTTGTATTCTACCGTGAGCGTTACAGCACCGTTGGAATGCTTGAGAATATGGTGATTGATGGTATACCGCAATTGCTGGAAGACCTCAAGAATAAAGGATTTTCATTGTATGTAGCTACCTCCAAGCCTACTGTTTTTGCTGAACAAATTCTTGAGCATTATAAACTAGATCATTATTTTGAGCATATCGGTGGTAGTAATCTAGATGGCACCCGTTCTAAAAAGAAAGATGTGATACAGTACGTACTCGATCAGAATGCTATTCTTCCGGAGGAAGCTGTGATGATTGGGGACCGAGAGCATGATATTATCGGTGCTATAGGTTGTGGAGTAGAATCTATTGGTGTGACCTTTGGTTACGGACCTAAAGAAGAACTGGAGAATGCTGGGGCAGATCATATCGCTTATCGTGTAGAAGAAATTGCGGATATCATCCAACATATATCATTAAGAGAGCGGTGTGCGAAATGATCCAACCTCGTAATTCAATCTTGGAGGGCAATACAGTCAAGCTGATTCCAATGGATGACAGCCATGTAGAAGGGCTAGCGAGAGTATTAAGAAATCCAAACATCTGGGAATTTACTTGGCGAAAAATAACGTCGGACGAGCAGGTACAGGATTTAATCACAACCGCATTCGCAAATCAAAACAATGAATCGCAAATTCCCTTCGTCATCATTGAAAAAGCTACTGGACAAATCGTCGGTACCACTCGAATCATGCATCCGGATTTGGTTCATCGCAATGCTGAAATCGGATGTACGTGGATCTCACCTGAATATTGGAGAACGAGTGTGAATACCGAGGCTAAGTCATTACTGCTTCACTATTGTTTTGAAGAGCTAAAGCTGATTCGTGTAGAGTTTACAGTGGTGAAGACTAACTTGAGGTCACAAAGAGCGGTAGAACGATTAGGGGCTGTAAAAGAAGGGGTCCTACGCCAGCATAGAATTAGATCTGATGGTTCGATTCATGATAATGTTGTCTTTAGTATTTTGGATAAAGAATGGCCATCGGTAAAAGAGAATCTGCACTATTTATTAAATGAGAAGTACTCATAATTGTATAAAAGAAGCCAAGAGTCCCTCTCTTATGGAGAAGGACTCTTGCTCTATAGATCAGCCACTTGGCTGTTTATGGTTATTGTTTAGGACTTACAAGAATTTTCACTTGATTTTTTTCCTTCAAAAGCGCCTCAAACCCGTGTTCAATCACTTCGTTCAATTTGATTCTTTTAGTCACTAGTTTGTCTGCAGGGAAGTAACCTTGTTCCATGAGACTAATTACTGCTGGGAATACATCACGGTATCCGATGATACCAGTTAAATTACGTTCTTTAAGTACGATGTTGTTTGGAGTAATCGTAGCATCTTTTTCAAAAATACTAACGATCATGATTTGACCACTTAATTTAGTGGAATTGATAGCTTGTGTTAGAACGGGAGGGACACCTGTGACTTCAAAAGCAACATCCACGCCGCCATCGGTACGTTTTTGAATTTCTTCAACCACATCATATTGTTTAGGATCGATTACAATACCACCAAGTTCCTCAGCTTTGCTTTTACGTTCTTCTGAGAGTTCAACAACATAAATTTCAGCTGCACCGGAAGCTTTCAAAGCTTCAATCACAAGCAAACCGATAGGACCAGCGCCAAATACTACAGCCTTATCTCCGACCTTCAATTGACTGGAACGAACAGCATGCAGAGCAACTGCAGAAGGTTCTACTAGAGCGCCTTGCTCATAGGACAAGCTGTCAGGAATTTTGTGCACCATATGTTGGTCTGCTGCAACGTATTCTGAGAATCCACCGCCGCCTCCAGCCAAACCTAGGAAGCCCATTTTTTCACAAAGATTGTATTTGCCTTGTCGACAAGCTACACATTCACCACATGCAAAAACTGGTTCAACGACAACTCGATCACCAACATTAAACTTGCTAACGCCTTGACCTACTTCAACGATTTGTCCAGAGAATTCATGTCCCATTACGACTGGCGCTTTTTCACCAGTAAGGGGATGATCTGTACCTTGGGGAATGAAAATAGGACCGGCTACATATTCGTGAAGATCGCTGCCACAAATCCCGCACCATTCTATTTTGATTTTCACTTTCCCTTCAAGTGCTGCTGGTTCTTCAATCGTTTCTAACCGTAGATCTTTGACGTTATGCCATCTTAATGCTTGCATATCATTCATCTCCTAGATTAATTAATTGATAATAAAAAATGTTTTTCTCCTGGAAAAGAGGAAACGTTTCCGAGAACAAATATGTCACATAATTTTCATATTGTCAAATTTAAATACTAAAATATTAATATCGAAAATTAGTGAAAAAATTCACCTGAACTTAGCAATAGCAGGGGTATATAGACTGTGTCGTACTTGCTATAAGTGCTTTTATAAGTACATATATGTTATAATAAATACATTGGAAAAACGGCTTGAATGAGACGGATAGATTTAATAATAGCTATGATTACGGAAACGATTCCGAAAATGAGGGGACTATCAACTTGGCTAATAAAAACAAAGTAACCATAGAGGATGTAGCGAAACGAGCGGGAGTAGGTATTGCTACTGTTTCAAGAGCGATTAATAATTCGGAGGGAATTAGTTCCAAGACTAAGGCATTAGTACTGCAAGTGATTGAGGAGATGGGTTTTACACCTAATACCTCTGCACAAAGTCTGAAGATTCGCCAAACGAAGCAAATCGCTCTGGCCGTTCCCGACATTCGAAATGCCATTATTCCAGATATCGCCTGGTCCGTGGAGCAAGCAGCTAAACAGGACGGCTATCGAGTCATTCAGATTAATACTTCCGGAAATCCGCGGACAGAGCTCGAAACGATTCGTGAGATCAAGAAATTACATGTTGATGGCCTCATTATCATGCCTCTTGCTTATCCCAAGACTATGGTAGAACTAATTAATAAATCGAGTGTTCCTGTCTCGATCATTAACTACGGGAAACGCATTACAGAGAATGTGAAAGCGGATATCGTAAGCCTGTCACGTTTTGAGGGCCAGCTAATCATGGAACATCTAAGCAATATTGGCCGAACTAGAATTGCTTACGCAGGAGCTCAGAAGGATCTCATTGAAGATCGTTATCTTGCCTATCAGCAGGCGTTAAATCAAGTGGATATTTCTTTGGTTTATTTTGGCGAGGATTTCTCCTTGCAAACGGGGGTACAAGCTGCAGATTATTTCTATAGCCTGACCCATATGCCAGATGCAATATATGCTGTAAATGACATGGTTGCTATAGGGATTGTAAACCGATTTAAAGAGTTAGGCGTTCGTGTTCCTGAGGATGTGGCAGTGGTAGGGGTGGATAATAACGCATGGACAACCATTACAAGTCCGCAGATTAGTTCGGTCTCCATCATGGGCAATGAAGTCGCCCGATTGGCTACTCAGCTTCTGTTGCAACGCATTCAGGATAATATTACGGGCGACTACCAAAGGGTGCAGCTTGATCCGCGTTTAATTGTGCGAGAGTCTAGTGTTTCGGTTAAGCGTAGTACGACAGGTTGAAAATCCTCTAAATCCTGTTAGACTTAATACTAAGTAAGTTGATGGGGGAATATGAAATGAGGAGATTATTATGGCTAAAATATATAAAAGCGTAACAGATTTGATTGGTAATACACCGTTATTGGAAATTTCGAAATATAGTAAATCTCAGAACGTTGAAGCAAAAATCCTTGCCAAGTTAGAGTCTTTTAATCCTGGAGGTAGCGTCAAGGATCGTATAGGTTATGCGATGATCAAAGATGCTGAGGATAAAGGCTTAATTCATAAAGATTCTGTAATTATTGAGCCAACAAGTGGCAATACCGGCATTGGCCTTGCAATGGCTGCGACCAGCCTTGGGTACTCGTTGATTATCGTACTTCCGGATACGTTCAGTATTGAACGCCGTAAGGTGATGGCTGCACTTGGTGCTAAGCTTGTATTAACACCTGGAGCTGAAGGGATGAGCGGTGCTCTGAAAAAGGCGGAGGAATTGGCAGCGGAAATTCCACATGCATTCATTCCACAACAATTCAGCAACCCAGCTAACCCTGAAATTCACAGAACGACAACTGCAGAGGAAATTTGGCGGGATACTGATGGAAATGTAGATATTTTTATTGCGGGTGTTGGTTCTGGAGGCACCATATCAGGGGTTGGGGAAGCTTTGAAGGCTAAGAACCCTTCGGTACAGATCGTAGCTATCGAACCGTTTGATTCACCGGTATTATCTGGTGGCCGGCCTAGTGCGCATGGAATTCAGGGGATTGGTGCTAACTTCATTCCGGAGATTTACAATAAAGAGGTTGTTGATGAGATTTTTCAGGTGAAGAATAAAGACGCATTTAATGTAGCGCGTGAAATTGCCAAGACCGAGGGATTACTTGTAGGGATCTCGTCTGGCGCCGCGGTATATACAGCTACAGAAATTGCTAAACGTCCAGAAAATAAAGGGAAGACGATTGTAGTGATTTTGCCGGATACTGGTGAACGTTATTTAACAACTACTCTGTTTGATTTTAATGAATAGCTTGAACCGACCTATGACTTGAAGTTGATACAAATTTGGAGGCTCAGCGGAATGCTGAGTCTTTTTGTGCATTTAGTAACTAAAGAGTGATCGATTCAGCCCCTTATTTTACCAACAGCTATGGTACAATATAGCATAAATCGTAGTAGTTCTAAAAAAGGAGTATGAAACGTGTGAATGTGTTCAAAAAAGTTAGAAATAATTATGTGATTTGGCATGCAAATCGTATTCAGTTACTGGATTTTCCTTCAAGCCCTATCGTTAGAAAACAAATAGTTTTCTCGGGTAGAGTTCAAAACGTAGGATTCCGTTTGGAAATATATACGATTGCTGAAAGAATGAAATTAACGGGTAGGGTACAAAATTTAAACGACGGAAGTGTAGAGGTAGAAGTACAAGGAGAAGAGCAGCGAATCTCTTTTCTAGTCCATTGCATGAAATCATTGAAACGGGCATCTGTAAAGAAAGTAACTATGAGTGATCTGCCTCTTAATGAGAGTGAGAAAGATTTTACGATAGTGAAATAAGTACATATGGATTGGTAGAATTAAGAAGTGGATTGTCTTTTTTGGATTAGGAAGATAGAGGAGAAAGAATATGAATAGATTAATTGGGACTAAAGTTTCTCAGTTCATTCTTCGCTGTGTAATACACAGAATAGAATAAAATGGAACTATTGCTTAAGCCATGCGTAACCGATAAATAAAAGAGATTATGATAGAGCAGGAGGTACATATGAACTACAGAATTTTTAGAAAGATGCTTCTTACCACACTTGCCACCCTGATGTTAAGTGTTTTGCTTCTTCCGGTTTTAACTTCAGCCAAGACAGCTGTACCTAAGCATACTGGGTCATTTTATGTGAATGATTTTGCGAATGTGATCGACGAGAAAGCTGAGAATTACATGGTGAACTATGGAATTCGATTACATCAGGATACGGGTGCTCAAGTCGTAGTGGTGACAGTCGATTCTACAAATGGAGTTTCGATGGAAGAGTATGCAACTTCGCTATTCAATAGCTGGGGTGTAGGCTCTGCGGATAAGAATAACGGGCTTTTGCTACTTCTTTCTATAAAAGATGATGACTACTGGGCGGTACAAGGTAAGGGTATTGAGGACACGTTGCCTAACAGTAAGATTAAAGATATTCTCTCTCAATATCTTGAGCCGGATTTTGCAGCTAAAACTTATAGTAACGGTGCACGTAAAACTTATGGCGCTTTTATTCAAGCCATGGGTGGGACCTGGGTGGAAAATGTCGGCACCAAAAACTATGTATCAGATAATGCCGGTGTACTCAAAAAAGTAACAAAGGATTATTTGAACGAATCTAGCAACAGATATAAAACTACAACTGGCAGCGGAATTTATGTGGTTACTGTAAAGAACGCAGGAGATAAAACACTTCAGGATTATACCTACATGAAGTTTGCCTCCGTTGCTGCTGGCCCTAAGGATGTTATGCTCGTGCTAGACATAGGTGGAGACAACTATCATGTTCTGCAAGGGAAGGACATCGACAAGGTTCTAACTAATGATGCAATCAGCAATATTTTGGATACTGTACTTGAGCCCCAATTTGTGAAAAAAGATTACGGAACGGGAGCTACGGCAACTTCTAATGCTTTGTACAGCTTCTTATTGGCTAGAGCGGATCAATCCGTTGGAGCGACGGGAAATAGTGGAGGCACTACAGCCGCCAATTCTTCCTCAACAACCACTTCAGCAAAGGAGACTAGTGTTAGTGTAGGAAAAGGCCTTCTAATTTACTTGTTGATATTTGCTCCGCTCATACTGTTCGGATATGGTCTTTCACGACGCAATAAATATATTGAAATGTACGGTTTGCCATTTAATCCGTATAGCCCAAGAAATATTCGTCGGTATGGGAATTGGTACGGTCAAGCGGATTACGGTTATGGTAGACGTTGGCACAGACGTTATAATAATCACCATCATAATCACCACCATCATCATAGAAACACACCATCCAATAACTCACAGTCAAGCTTCTGGGGAAACAGTGGTGGAGGCGGATCTACTAGAGGTGGCGGAGCAGGACGATATTCCTCAAGCAACGAGAATCGTGGGGGCGGAGGCTCGAGTAGTGGCGGAGGTGCAGGTAGACATTCTTCTAGCTCTTCCAGCAGCAGCTACTCTAACAATGATAGTGGCTCTTCCGGTGGAGGAGGTTATTCCGGCGGTGGTGGCTCATCAGGTGGTGGGGGTAGCGCCAGCAGTGGTGGCGGAGCGGGTAGACACTAAAAAGGTTGAAGATGAGCAGGTTTCCGGGTTATCCGAAACCTGCTTCTTTTGTTTTAGGAGGTTACTTATTTGTTTTAGGTTGTTACTTAATAGTAACTTTTCATAAAATTTATCGTCTATGATAAAGTTAGACATTTATTTTCAAATTCCGTAATAGTCAGGGAGGAAAAAGAAGTGAGCACTTCATCATTACCTCAACGTTCCACCGTACGTAAAAAGAAGCCAACAAAAAAACGTAAGAAACGGAGTTTTTTCCGAACACTATACAAAGTGTTTTTATTCTGCTTAATTTTGTTGATTGCTGGAGGCGGTTGGTTTTACTTTGCACCTTCGGCTAAAAATCTGCGCTATTCAATCGCTGATACACTGATTACAACACAGCACCGCTACATGGCTAAATATATTATTGGTGAGGACGGATTAAAGAACAGGGTGACTGAATATAGCGCCCAATTTGAAGAGATGGGGGTCGAAAAGGATACACATACCATCACTCCTGAACCAGAAGTAAAAGAGAAACCACTGGTCGAGATAGAAAATGTATCAGGTACTGGATATTCCGGATATGTCATGATCGTTAATGATCCTACTAAAGTTCGTTTGGGAATTCCGGATAAAGTAGGGTCAGGTGAGAAAGTAACTAGTATGGTGAAGCGCACAGGTGCTATCGCTGGAGTTAACGGTGGTGGATTCGCTGACCCCAACTGGAAAGGTAACGGATTTAAACCTATCGGTATTGTGATATCACAAGGTAAGTTATATTACAACGGTCTCGGTGGCAAGAAATCCACGCAAATCGTAGGTCTTGATAAACAAGGGAAGATGGTTGCTGGAAATTATTCTTTAGACGAGATTAGTAAAATGGGTGTTCAGGAGGCAGTGACTTTTAGCCCTCGTTTAATCGTCAATGGAAAAGGATTGATTAAGAACGCGGCTGAAGGTTGGGGAATTGCACCAAGAACAGCGATGGGCCAGCGAGCTGACGGAGCGATTATATTTGTTGTTATTGATGGAAGACAACCTACTTATAGTATTGGTGCAAATCTATACGATGTGCAGCAAATCCTTCTTAAGCATGGAGCAGTGATTGCTGCCAATTTGGATGGGGGTTCTTCTACCGTACTGGTAAAAGACAACGAGATTATGAACAAGCCATCTTCTCAATATGGGGAACGATATTTACCTACGGCTTTTCTTGTGTTTGAGCACCCTGAGCAAGTCGATATGCCGAATATTTGGAAGGGACTTGACCCCTCCAAAATTGATGCTGCTAAGAAGCGTACACGCTAAAGCACTCTTAATACGTAAATAAGATAAGGATTATCTTGGATTGCCATATGAAAATATGCTACGATATCACCTAGCATGAAACAGAATACAGAACTAACAGGTCTGGAACAGGGGGAATAGGAGTGACGTTGCAACAACTCCGCTACGCTATCGAAATTGCAAATAGTGGCTCCATGAATGAGGCGGCAAAGAAGCTCTTTGTTTCTCAACCGAGCCTGTCCAATGCCATTAAAGAGTTAGAAAGTGAACTGGGGATTACGATTTTTGAGCGGACCAACCGAGGAATCAGTATTTCCGTTGAGGGAATGGAATTCCTGGGTTATGCCCGCCAAATTATTGAACAGACAGAGCTTATGGAGAATCGTTATACGGGGAAAAAGCGTAGTCCGATCTATTTTTCCATCTCTACGCAGCACTACGCCTTTGTGGTTGACGCCTTTGTAAATCTCATGAAGCACAATGACGTCTCAGAATACAACTTTAGCTTGAGAGAGACGCAAACCTACGAGATTATCGAAGATGTACGTACCTTGCGTAGTGATTTAGGAATTCTTTATATTAACGAGAGTAACTATAAGCATATGAATAAACTGTTTAGTGATGGCAATCTGAAATTCACACCACTTTTTAATACCGATCCGCATCTTTATGTTCGAACCGGACACCCGCTGGCTCATAAGGACGTCATTACACAGGATGATATTGTGCCGTTCCCTTATATCACTTTTGAACAGGGTGAGAACAATTCACTGCACTTCTCAGAGGAAATGTTAAGCTTTTCACAAATTGAGAAGAATATTAAGGTGAATGACCGAGCGACACTGACCAACTTATTAATGGGTACGGATTGCTATACGGTAGGCACAGGAATTCTGGCGTCTGATCTAAATGGTGATGGACTGAAGACGATTCCTTTTGAGAGCAATGAAGTATTTACGGTTGGCTGGATAGCGCATAAAGATCGCAGACCGAGTGTAATGGCATCTAAGTATATCGAGATTTTGAATGACCTGGTTTCAGGAAGTTATTTTGATCTAAATCATTTTTTACTATAGCAGTAGGAGGATCGGTATGATTAGACCCGTAATTGGCACCCAGAGAAATGCTCCACCCTTTCGCTACGATATCGTTGGCAGCTTCTTACGAACGGATGAGATAAAAACAGCCCGCCTCCAATATGACAATGGTGAAATCACGGGCAGTCAGCTTCATGAAATTGAGAATATTGAAATCGCCAAACTACTGGAACTGCAAAAAGAAGTGGGTTTATTGGCGGTCACAGACGGGGAATTTCGCCGTTCCTGGTGGCATCTCGATTTCTTTGTAGGGATTAAAGGAACTGAGAAGATTAACTTAAATCAAGGAAGAGCGGAAGCGGTTCAGCGCGCGGAATCTTTTCGAATCGTGGACCGGATTGCCTTTATAGATCATCCAATGATCGACCAATTTATCGCTTTGAAACAAATGGCCGGAGACCGAATTCCGAAAATGACGATCCCTTCACCTGCTTTATTTCACTTTGTGGAGGACTTTAACGGGAATGAAGTTTACCCGGATCAAGAAACCCTATTCCAAGATATTATTGCTGTTTACCGAACTGCAATCCAAGCATTCTATGATGCAGGCTGCCGTTACCTCCAGTTAGACGATACAACTTGGGGAACGCTGTGTAGTGGTAGACATCGGGCGCATTTACGAAGCAGAGGTACAGATCCAGATCAGTTGGCTAAGGATTATGTTAGGCTGATTAACGAGAGCATTGCCAATCGTCCAGGTGATATGACGATCGCGCTTCACGTATGCCGAGGTAATTTCCGTTCCACATGGTTCGCAGCTGGTGGTTATGAGCCTGTGGCCGAAGAACTTTTTTCGAATACTAAAGTGGATGCTTTTTTCTTGGAGTATGATAATGAGCGAGCGGGCGATTTTGAGCCCTTACGATTTATTAAAGATCAATTTGTGGTATTGGGACTAGTTACTACGAAACATGGTGGTCTTGAGAGCAAAGAGCAGCTCAAAGCGCGTATTGAAGAAGCGGCACAATATGTAGATATTGAGAAGCTTTGCTTAAGTCCTCAATGTGGGTTTGCTTCCACCGAGGAAGGAAATATCCTAACCGAAGAAGAGCAGTGGGATAAAATACGCCTCGTAATTGAAACAGCCCAAGAGGTTTGGGTATAAATAAAATAAGTTTTTAGAAGGCTCCTGTTTGATTTAGGGGCCTTTTTTATGCGTGTATTGTAACAGCTTAGAGGATTAACCTACCAGCGCACTTTACTAGAGCTATTAATCAAGGGTATAATAAGTAACAATTGTTTTTAATTCATGTTGAAAGAGAGCGGGAACAATATGGGTCGTAAGTGGAATAATATTAAGGAAAAGAAAGCCTCCAAAGACGCCAACACAAGTCGCGTCTATGCAAAGTTTGGTGTTGAGATTTATGTAGCAGCCAAGAAAGGTGAACCCGATCCAGAAGCAAACCGGGCCTTGAAGGTTGTATTAGAACGTGCAAAAACTTACAATGTACCAAAAGCCATTATTGACCGCGCAATGGATAAAGCCAAAGGCAGCGGTGATGAGAATTATGAAGAGCTTCGTTACGAAGGATTTGGACCTAACGGTTCGATGATCATCGTCGATGCACTTACGAATAACGTTAACCGTACAGCGCCTTTGATCCGTTCTACATTCAGTAAGAATGGCGGGAATATGGGTGTCAGCGGATCTGTAGCCTACATGTTTGACTCAACGGCTGTTATCGGTGTAGAAGGTAAAACTGCCGATGAAGTGATTGAGATGATGTTCGATGCAGAACTTGATGTACGTGATGTTCTAGAAGAGGATGAAGCGGTTATCGTGTACGCTGAACCTGATCAGTTCCATGCTGTACAAGAAGTGTTCAGGAATGCAGGAATCACTGAGTTTACGGTTGCTGAGCTGAACATGCTTCCACAGAACTATGTAACACTTCCTGAAGATGCACAAGCTCAATTCGAAAAATTGATTGATGCCTTAGAAGATTTAGAAGATGTTCAACAAGTGTATCATAACGTAGATTCTGAGGACTAAGAATAACATATAACAAGGCGATGGAGTTCGCCACAACCGTCTCTTCAGACTAATGACTCCTACCAGAGTGAGCTTCACTGGTAGGAGTCTGTTTTGTTGCTAGAGACTAATTTATACTGACTTTGGGAGTTGCTGTTATGAATCAATGGTCTGCACGATGGCATGAATTCGTGAAGAAAAGAAGTCATTTTGCACTTTGGAGTACATTTATCAAATGGATTGTACTCGGAAGTGTGGTTGGACTCTTATCGGGAACTGCCTCGGCTTTCTTTCTGAAAAGCTTAGACTATGTAACAGATGTACGTTTAGAGCATCCATGGCTACTTTATTTGCTGCCTCTTGGGGGAGTATTTGTTAGTTTCTTATATATGCGTTACGGAAAAAACAGCGCTAAAGGAAATAACCTTATTATAGAACAAATTCAGGATGGTACAGAGACCATTCCATTACGCATGGCACCCTTAGTATTGTTAGGAACACTGGTCACTCACTTGTTTGGTGGATCTGCCGGACGGGAGGGAACAGCTGTACAAATGGGAGGAAGCCTCGCGGAGTGGTTTGGGAAATTAATCAAAATCAGCCCGTTAGATCGCAAAATACTGTTAATGTGCGGGATTAGCGGTGGCTTCGGTTCTATTTTCGGAACACCGCTGGCTGGAACCTTATTTGGTCTAGAGGTAGTAACCATTGGACTTATTAGCCAACAGGCATTACTTCCATGTTTTGTGGCTAGCTTTGTTGGTGATCTGGTCACCACTCGATTGTGGGGCGTTCATCATACTCACTATGTCGTGAATGAATTTCCAACCTTAAGTTTAATGATTATTCTAAAAGTGGTATTGGCCTCTGTAATTTTTGGTCTCGTGAGTATGCTTTTCAGTGAACTGACTCATTTACTAAAAAGAATCTTCACCGCCATGATAAGTAATCCTATGATAAAAGGTGCAGTGGGTGGTTTGATTATCATAGCGTTAGTATTCCTTGTAGGGTCCCGTGATTACTTAGGCCTCGGAATTCCATTAATCAAGGATTCTTTTGAGGGAGATGTCTCTCCTTTCGCTTTTTTATGGAAGCTGATCTTTACCGCCTTTACCTTAGGAACAGGATTTCAGGGTGGTGAGGTTACTCCGCTATTTGCGATTGGAGCCACATTAGGTAATGCTTTGGCTGGAATTTTACATGTATATGGACCGTTTCTGGCAGCTCTCGGATTCATTGCTGTCTTCTGTGGAGCTACCAGTACGCCTATCGCTTGCTTTTTAATGGGGATTGAGCTGTTCGGGTCAGAGGGGGCTGTATACATGTTCATCGCTTGTGTAGTGAGTTATTTATTCTCCGGACATAGTAGTATTTATACTTCACAGCTTATTGGTGTATCGAAGAGCCAGTTCATTTCAATTCCTCAAGGGACTAGAATAAGTAATGTTAAACGACCTCGCAAAAAATAACAACATTTCCCGTTCTAAGTTGACAAGTAACGGCATGCGTTTTAAACTGTTACCAAACGAAGGGATGGTTTAACATGATTCATGTAGAAACTGTAAAGTTATATACCAGAGGCTGCTCCGAACAATCGGATACAAACGATGAAACGTTGTCCGGAGCTTAATCGAAAAGCAAATCGCTTTTTATATCATCGAAAGATAGCTAGGTCATTTTAGTGTGATTATTCATGCTTATTTGATTGCGCCATCTTCCGATGTTAATGATTAAGAGGCTGTAGACAATTTTCGTCTACAGCCTTTTGTGTTATATTGCTCAGTTTCTACACTGACATTTATATGTTTGTGCCGTTCATTCGTGCACTGACAAGCAGAAGGCTTGCACCTAAGGGTGCAGTGTCTTCTGCTTTTTTTGCGTTCTTAATTAATTTTAGAAAAGAGGAATAGGAAATGAGTTTACTTGAGGTTTCTAATTTATCACATGCTTTTGGCGATAAGGTTCTATACAAGAATGTTTCTATGGAATTATACAAGGGTGAGCATGTCGGTGTGGTTGGCCAGAATGGAACGGGGAAAAGTACGTTTATTAGCATTTTGACAGGCGAAGTGATCCCGGATGTTGGAATGATAAAGTGGCAGCCCAATATTACAATCGGTCATCTCGATCAATATGCTGTCATGGATGGAAACCGTACGGTTCATAATTATTTAAGACAGGCTTTCTCAGAATTATATGAACTAGAACGAAAAATAAATGAGCTCTATGAAGAGTGCGCTGTAACTGGCAACGAAACGTTATTACAAAAGGCAGCAGACTACCAGGAACGATTAGAAGCGCTAGACTATTATTCAATGGAGAGCAACATCAGTAAGATGGTTACCGGTCTAGGAATCAACGCGATTGGAATCGACCGTCCCATCGAGCAGTTAAGCGGGGGGCAACGGACGAAAGTCATTCTGGCCAAGCTTTTACTTGAACAACCTGATGTGTTATTACTCGATGAACCAACCAATTATCTGGATAAGGAACATGTAAACTGGCTCGCTGAGTATCTGATTGCATTCAATCAAGCGTTCATTGTAGTGTCTCACAACTATGCCTTTCTCGATAAAATATCCACTAGTATTTGCGATATTGAGGGCGAAACGATTAAAAAATACCACGGGAAATACTCGGATTTTGTGAAGCAGAAGGAACATTTACGAGAGAGTCATATCCGGCAATATCATGCACAGCAGAAAAAAATCGAAACCACTGAGCAATTCATTCGAAAAAACGGTGCAGGTGTTAATTCCAAAATTGCCCGTGGTCGCCAAAAACAGCTGGATAGAATGGAACGAATCGCTGCTCCGACATTTGTCTCCAAAGCGTCTATTCGCTTTAAGGAGCTTCCGTGCATGTCACAAGTAGTCCTTAAAGTGGATCACTTAGTCGTAGGTTACGATAAGCCTTTGCTGCCTAAATTAAAGTTCTCCATTCGCGGTGGACAAAAGCTCGTGATTACGGGGTTCAACGGAATCGGGAAATCAACATTGCTAAAGACATTGGTTGGAGAGATCCAAGGGATTACCGGCAGGTTTCAGTTCGCAGAACAAGTTAAAGTGGGTTATTTCGAGCAAGATTTAACTTGGGAAGACGATACAATGACACCTATTCAGGTGATTTCAGCTTATAATCCCAAACTGACAGTAAAGGAAATACGTCGCTATCTAGCGCAGTGTGTTGTTAAAGATAACCTTGTAACACAGTCAATACGTACACTCAGCGGTGGGGAGCAATCTAAAGTTAAGCTGTGCCTATTACTGCTTTCAGAATATAACTTTCTAATTATGGATGAGCCGACCAATCACTTAGATGCTGAAACGAAAGATGCTTTACAGAAAGCTCTAATCCAATTTAGTGGAACTGTGATACTTGTTTCTCATGAAGAACAATTTTATAAGGGATGGGTTGATCGTGTGCTCAACATAGGAGATGAAACCAGCAATAAAGGAGTTAAGTACTAATGCAAACCATGAATGACCATTGGAAAAGAAAAATAACCCTATTTCTAACGGCTCAAACCATATCTTTATTTGGATCTTCGCTTGTTCAATATGCGATTATTTGGTATATCACTCTAACAACTACCTCAGGGGTGATGATGACGATATCAACCGTCTGTGGATTTCTCCCGCAGATGGCCATCTCGCTGTTTGCTGGGGTATGGATCGACCGTTATAGTCGTAAAAAAATGATCATGCTAGCAGACGGTATGATTGCGATCGCTACACTTATTCTCGCTGTGATGTTTTTGTTGGGTTATCACAATATTTGGTTGCTATATTTAATTTTGCTGATCCGAGCAGCAGGTACGGGCATACAGGTTCCTGCTGTGAACGCACTTATACCTCAAATTGTTCCAAAAGATCAGCTTATGAAGGTAAACGGAGTAAACAGCAGTATTTCATCCTTGATGATGTTTCTGGCTCCAGCTGCAGGTGGTGTGATCCTGTCGATTAGTACCATTGAAACTGCCTTTTTTATCGATGTGATGACTGCAATTATTGGGATCGGTATGATGTGTATAATCGTTATTCCAGCTCACGCTAAAGTGGAGGATGGTCAGAAATCGAATGTACAAGACATTAAGGAAGGATTTAAGTATCTAAAGGATCATGCTTTTATTAAGCAATTACTAATCTATTTATTTGTCGTAATGATACTGATTAGTCCAGCCGCCTTCTTAACCCCTCTAATGGTGAGTCGATCCTTTGGTCCAGAAGTATGGAGATTGACCGCAAGTGAGATGACTTTTAGTGCTGGGGCGTTAGTTGGGGGGACTCTGATCGCATCTTGGGGCGGCTTTAAGTCTCGTATGCATACCAACATTCTAGCATGTGTTCTCTACGGTTTGCTGATGGTTGGACTTGGCGTCGCTCCTATGTTTGCAATGTACCTATTGTTTAACTTGTTGATTGGTATAACGATGCCTTGCTTTAACGCTCCTTTGACAGTGTTGTTGCAGCAGAATGTGGATCCGGATATGCAAGGTAGGATATTTAGTCTTGTTCAAGTAACGAATTCATGTGCTTTGCCACTCGGGATGGTGCTGTTTGGTCCGCTAGCTGATAGTATCCAAGTGGAGACAATTCTTTTACTCGCTGGTATTACAGTGATTATGTGCGCCTTGTATGCAATGATTAAACTTCTTGCCTTAGCAAAGGACTACGATTAACATGAAGTTATTCCAAAAAAATACAATCATAGCCCAGAGGGATCTTAGTTCGGTAAATTGTGGAGGGGGTTAGGTATGTATATCCATATATCTTCTTTAACACAGTTCCAAGGATTAGAGCCAATTGACTCATCCCTCGAGCTATTCCTTAATCAGCATTTAGATCGTTATGATAAGTTGGAGCCTCACATCCATGCTTTTGTATCGGAAGAGAAAAGAACAGATAGAATCATGAGTGAAGTAGCGCTGCTAAGACAAACCTATCATGAGCTCCCAAAACCATCATTATACGGAGTTCCAGTAGGAGTTAAGGATCTAATTCATATAGACGGCTTGCCCACTCGTGCCGGTTCAAATCTTCCTCCACAGGAATTAACGCGTTCAGAAGGTAGTTTTATTAAAAAGCTGCGGCAAAAAGGAGTATGGTTCACAGGCAAAACGGTGACCGAAGAGTTCGCATATGCCGGGCATCTCCCAACTCGTAATCCTCATCATTTGGATCATACACCAGGCGGCTCTAGTGCAGGGTCTGCAGCGGCAGTTGCCACGGGTATGTGTCCATTTGCGATAGGCACACAAAGTTTGCGTTCTGTTATGGCACCTGCTTCTTTCTGTGGTGTTGTTGGATTTAAGCCAAGCTATGGACGTATCCCTTTGGATGGTGTTCAGTTGATGTCCCCTTCATTTGATACGATGGGATTTTTCACACAGGATATGGTTAGCATGGAGCGGATCTCTTCAGAACTCATCTCGGAATGGAGGCCTTTCGAATCTAACCGTAAACCAGTGCTTGGTATTCCAGAAGGGGTATTCATGACTTTATTGGAAGAGGACGCTAAACATACTTTTTGGAGCCAGATTAAGAAGTTGGAAGAGGCGGGCTTCATCATAAAAACGGTTAAGATGCCATGGGAAGATAGTTTCATCTATGGGGATGCAATGTTGAGATTAGTACAAGGGGAAATGGCTCAAGTGCATGCCGTACGATTTGAAAAATATAAAGATTACTATGGTTCGGCGATGCGTGCTGGTATTGAATCAGGTCAAACCATCAAAGAGGAAGAACTGGAGCGATATCGTAGAGGACAAATCAAATTGAGATATGATCTACTTTATGTTCAAAAGTCAGAGGGGATTGATATTTGGGTCTCGCCCGCTCAAGCAGGAACTGCTCCATTGTGGGGAACACGGACAGGATGGGCTGGAATGACAGCCATTTGGTCATACGCAGGAGCGCCAACTGTGAGCATTCCTTCAGCCACTATTCATAACATGCCTTTAGGATTTCAATGTATTGGGGCTTACGGGCAGGATGAAGAGCTTATATATTGGAGTAGACTTGTATCACTAGCACTGGGGTGAGCCTATTTGGGCTACAGATGGGGCATGTTCGAGGTTAGATAACAGAGTGGGTCTTCAATACAATTGAAGATCTACTTTTTTTGTATGAAGTGAGAGTTTTTCTGTTAGGGATCGTCTATAGAGTATCGTGCTTCAAGGAGGCTTAAAGGTGAAGGGACATGTACCGAAAGTTGAAAAAGAGGAAGAAAGGCAATGGATCCTAAACGTTCTGGATGGTCATAAGGAAGACTATTCGTATCTTGTGAATCGATATAAGAATAAAATCTATGGCCTTTTGAGAGGATTGGGGGCCGATCACCAAGACGCACAAGACATCACTCAGGAGACTTTTATAAAAGCTTATCGTAAGCTAGCCTCACATGATTTGGATAAAAACTTTGCGGCTTGGCTGTATACGATCGCGACTAATGTACTGAAGGATCTGTGGAAAAAAACTCGTCCTATAGCGAGCTTACCAGACGATCTTGCTGAACTATCTCTTTCAGATAATCCAGAAGAAGAATTCATTCGATCGGAGCATCGCACAGAGCTGCATCAGATAATGCAGAAGCTACCACCTAATTATCGTACGACTTTGCTGCTTCGTTATACCAATGATTTAAGCTATGAAGAAATGTGTACGCTCTTAGAGGTCCCTTTAAGTAAGATCCAAAATGACCTTTATCGTGCAAAACAACGATTGAAACATATCATGACACACCAGGAGGTGAAGAGCGATGAAGTGCTTAAGTCCATTTGAGATCGAGCAATACATCCTAAGTACATCCACCTCCCGACCTTTTGAAAATGTTGATCATATCGCTGCTTGTGCCCATTGCAATTTAATCTATCATACACTATTAGAAGAACAAGAGGAGTGGTCGCAAGCGTTGTTTGAAGAGAAGCTACCAGATTCTTTTACTGCTCAAGTTATGGCTTCAATAGAATTCGTAGAACTAGAGAAAGTAACGGTACCTGACAGGAAGCGAAAGAATCCGAAGATACTTAAGTCACTAAGAATAGCCATGGGAGCGGCTTTGTTACTTATTGTTCTGAGTGCCGTGATTTTATATTCTGTGCCCACATTGGCAGAGACTTTACGTTCTCTTTTTGTAAAAGATAATGTGGACATTGGCCTTCTACGTGCACAAGAATTTGGGTTAGTAGAACATCCTAATATTAAGGTGAAGGATAAGGGCTATACGATAAAAATAGATGAAGCTGTAGCGGATCCTACTCGTGTGATTGTCGCTCTTCAGTTGTTCGGACCGGATGGAAAGCATGACAGACATCGCTTGG
Source organism: Paenibacillus sp. FSL H7-0737 (assembly GCF_000758545.1). NCBI lineage: Bacteria > Bacillati > Bacillota > Bacilli > Caryophanales > Paenibacillaceae > Paenibacillus > Paenibacillus sp. FSL H7-0737. The sequence continues at coordinate 3,109,040 of NZ_CP009279.1, forward strand.
GTTTTGGTGAAGGAAATAAGATTGAAGTTAAAGATGATCAAGGAAAGGTCGTTGGAGAATTATACGATATGGGATTTACCAACGATTTTTACTATATGATTGCTAATTTCTCGGAGCCACTGCAAACCGATCAAATTATTGTCGAAGGTCATATTACTGAGTTGGGAAGCAAGAGCAGAAATATTCCTGCACTTCAAGGCGAGTGGAACTTTAGTTTTTCGATGGATATGACAAAAGCGAATAAGCAAACGACCTCAACTCCACTAACGGGTAGCTACACATCTCCGGATGGTTTAACAGTCACCTTGAAAAAATTAACTCATATGGTACAAGGTGTTCGTTTTGAATTTGATACGGAGTTGAGTGATGAGGCGCTAAACCGTTCTCCAGGTGAATTATGGAAGCAGCAAGGGGTGAAGTTCCATTTTGAGGATAGCGCGGGTGAAGAGATTCACAGTGTTAATGCAAGGAAATTGCCGAGTAAGGATAGTGTAATGTCACGATCTTCGACACCTGGTGATAAACCTGGACTTATGCATTGGAGCTATACGTTTAAATATTTGCCTCAGGATACGCCGTATACTTTTGTGCTCGATGGGTATTTCATTCTAGAAAAGGATGGTTCGATGGTACAGTTTGAGCCATCCAAGTTGAAGGAGCATCCGATCCCCTTTGCATTTGATGGAGATGAGCTGATGTTAAATGATTTTACTGTGGAATCACCGCCTGATACCAATGGATCAACGAAGGAAGGTTCATTACATTTTAGCGGAAGATTGAGAAATGAATTTATGAACAGTGAGTGGATATTTAAGGATCTTGAGGGTAAAGAGTATCCTCTCTCAGGACGAGGAGCTTATTCTACTGATGGGTCCGGATGGAAAGATGGTTATATCGTAATCGTTGAATCGCAGTCAAATAACAAAAAGAATTTTTTTGAGTTCTGTGCAATTGGCCTTACTACGATCCCTGATCAGCTTCAATTAATACGCACGATAGTCAACCGATTGTACACCAATGTAGATTGGTCAGTTCCTATCATGGAAGCTAGCAAAAAGCAGTAAAATCAATCATTTACCTTCCGTATTGTACAAGCAGATAGGAGCTCTGTCGCATCTCATATACTATCACAATCGAAAAGAGGTGGTAGTTTATGACTGCTGCAGAGAAGAGAAGAATTCAAAGAGCTTTGAATGCTTTGCGTAAGCAAAGAGTGGTTCTGAAGGAAAGCCTTAAAAGAATTGAAGCATTGCTTTGCAGATTGCCTATTGGCAGTCGCGAAAGATTTGAATTGTTAGCAGTAAGAGATTCAATCGTAGAAGCGCTCCGACTCAATGCTATTGCTATACGAAATTTAAAAGACGTTACTTGTGCTTGTTAATTCGTTGAACTTCTGAACCTTCTGATCCTTGTATCAACGATCAAAGTAAAGCTTTTTCCTGTCACATTAGGAGGATACTGTTTTTCTTTCTTATTGATCTGATGGGTAACGATAGCTCAATAAACACGACAAGGCAGCCGGTCAGTCAATGTGATCGGCTGCCTTTATTCAGCAAACGGGCAGGATAGTTGAAGTTCAAACGCGGGAAAACGTATAATAAATAGGGTTTAACCCCTAAGATGACTCTTAGTTTTTTTATATGACTTAATACAACAATATTTACAAATTCATGATACGATATTGCTAAATCAGGAAATAGATGCTCTATATGTAAGATAGAATTAATTATTGATGGAACTGTTGAAGATGATTAATAACAAAATGATTGATGATCAACCAAGGACGTTTACTGAAACTATTATGATTCTGTAGAAATGGGGGCCACTATATGTCATTAGTTAATGAAAAAGAAGAGTGTTTACTTATCGAGACATTAAAATCGCATATACCAAATGTAGAGGAATTACTGAATCCAGCAGTTGAGGAATCAGAATTAAACCTTTTTGAGAGCATGATGAACTGCAAATTTCCAGAAGATTTTAGAAAGTTATACATGAATTCTAATGGAGAAGGAGAGCAGATTTTTGGCGTTATGGCTGGTCTTGGTTGGATGAACATTGAATCGATAGTAAGCAACTGGAAGTCCCTTTTGGAATCAGCATACGATATTATATCCAGCAAACCAGATATAATAAAAGATGGGAACTACAGAGAAGGCTGGATTCCTTTTGCCGAAGATGGTGGAGGCTCATATTTGGCAATTGATTTAGACCCCGGAGAAAAGGGCGTTTATGGGCAAATTATAACGATAGATCACAATTCTAGTTTTTCATATGTTATTGCGGAAAGTTTGGGACATTTCTTTGAATTTATCGATTCGAGCCTCAGAAATAGTAGTATTGGTATTCGTGAAGAAGATGATGTAATCATATTATCCCGTGAAAGTGGAAGTTTGTTGGATGATATTTTGGCTTTGACTAAAATGGATATCGAAGAGAACAGCCTTATCCCTGTAAGTGGATTTTGGGAAGAGTATTTTAAAGACGATGTTGAGAGTGGTTTTGTATCTTCAAAAACATTGAAAAAAAAGAGAATGGTATTTATTAGAGCTGATCAAGCTCAAAAATACGGAGCAATATCTTTGGATATTTTAACCCATATGGTTAATCTTAAAGAACTTATTATACATGCGGATGAAATTACTAATTTCGATGTACTTAAACGGTTGCCTTCTTTAGCAGAACTTGTGATAGGATCAGAAGCCTTTAAAGAGTCTGATTTGGAGTACTTAGTTTCTTTAGATGGGCTAAGGCAGCTAACATTAATAGGACTTCCATTAAAAGATATACATAAACTGAAAGATATAAAGAAATTAAAGAGTTTGAGACTATATAGAATGAACTCAATTGATAGGGGATTAATAGGAACTATAAAAAATTTGAAGGAACTAAGTTTAGAAGAAATGGAGGTTGGCGACCTTCTTTATATTTCAAACCTTAGTAAGTTAATAAAACTAGAGCTCAAACAAGTGACTATACCACATTTATCATTCTTAAAAGGTTTAAAGAACCTAACGTTTTTTGAGACGGATAGCTGTGCAATAGATGAATCACATATAGAGGTTATAAGAGAATTGAAGAAATTAAAGCAATTCACTTATCCGGTTGGAGATTTAACAATACTCAAAAATTGTATGAGTCTAAAGCAGATTGGAGTAGATGCATCAAGGCTTAAAGGGTTGGAGGAAATTTCAGACTGTAATATAGTCGATATAACTATATTTCATGCAACATCGAAAGAGAACGCAAAGTCCGTAGTCGCGGAGTTTAATAAATACTTTAAACTTCAGTCATATGGATGGCAGGTAACATGGAAAGATTAATGAAACTTGCCTACACTGAGCTTTATCATAATAGGGAAATTTTTATAAAAGAAAGGAGACTAGCCATATTGGTTAGTCTCCGTTGTTTATATTTTTTCGAAATGGAGAGTTTATGAAAAAGACTATTGTTTTTGTATTATCAATACTTATATTATTCTCAGGATTCGCAACACAAAGTTATGCGTCGTTGTCAGATACGCAATCTGCGGCAATACAGACGTTGTTGGATGATGCCCATCGCATATCAGGTGTGCCGGGAATGTCAATCTCAATACTTGCTGATGATGAAGTGTTCTACTTTTCTTCCGGGTATGCAGACCGTGAAAGTGGATTGTCTGCAAGTGAAAATACACTATATGAGTTGGCCTCGGTCAGTAAAGCTTTTACCGGCATGGGTATTCTGCTGTTGGAGGAGCAAGGGCTGCTGTCAATGACTGACACTGTCCAAAAATATTTACCTTGGTTTACGTTAAAATATCAAGGCAAACCTGTTGATATGCAAAGCCTTACACTCAATAACTTTCTTCACCATACTAGCGGCCTAACAAATAGTAGGCATTCTCAAAATATTCCACAAGGCAATACACCAGATTTGCTGCAAAAGACTGTGGAAATGCTGGTAGATGCTGAGTTGGCGTTCCCTCCCGGTGAACAGTATAGCTATGGAACCGTTAATTATGACGTATTGGGTTTGGTTATTGAGATTGTGTCGGGACAAAGATATGAAGACTTTATGAGCGAACAGGTATTTCAGCCGTTAGGTCTTCACCAGACGTATGTTTATAAAGAAGATGCTCAAGCCACCGGACAGTTGGCGCAGGGCTACCGTTCTTCCTTTTTTATGACAACTCCATATAACGCGCCGGATTATTCCGGGAATAAACCCGCAGGCTACATCATTTCTTGTACAAAAGATATGGCGCGTTGGATGGGCATACAGATGGGTATTGTGCAGGACATACCCGAAATATTCCATACGGTTATCGAAAAATCACATCAGGGTGATATGTCTGTTCCGGCTGTCAACGAAATGTACTATGCGGCGGGCTGGACGGTAAACGCCAACCAAACGATTATAGAGCACCCCGGGGGAAATCCCAATTTTGGAACCGAAGTGATCATACTGCCAAATGAACGAACAGCCGTCTGCTTGCTGACCAACGGCGCAAATATCAATAGAAGCATGGTACTAAAAGTTAAAGATATATTAGACGGCAATCTAACGCAGTCATATGAAATAAGCGGCACACAGCTTTTGGACATCATTTTATCGTCTATCACAATTATTCTTTGCCTATTGGCTGTACTGTTCTTTATCTTAGGATTACGCAGAAGGAAAACGAATGAGCGGCAGCCAATTACAAAAAAGCGAATAATCGTAACAGCTATTTTGCTGATTGCTACGATTGCCCTGTGTATAATGTGCTGTGTATTAGATTGGTCAACGATACTTATTTGGCAAACATATAGTGTTCTTACAGCTTTGATTTCGTCGGCATTATTAACAGCAAGCATTACATGGTTTGTATACACTCACCGATATAATGCCTCGCTCCGAAAATAAGCATTTTGTTTCGCTTATTGGTAAAATGCGTATAGCGTATTTTGTTTGGTACAGCGGAAAGTAGAGTTACGAAATAGTGAGAAAGAATTGATTTAACGCCAGATTCACCTCAATATAACCATTTAAAGTTCAAGAAGAGATACCACATGAACTTTTCTTTTGTTGAATTACTTGCACAATCCTTGGTGATTCTCAATCTACATACTGGCAGTAAAGCTCAATGTTACTATACATCGGATTTGTTGGGTTTCCGTTCATTACCGGAATCTCGTTATCCGAGTATATCCGGCGTCGAAGACTTGTCTACCGCTTCCAGCACTTGACGAGGCGTTTTAGTACCTGCTATGATTTCTTGAATATCTTTCCTAGATTTGAGAAAGCAGGGCCAGCAACGCCCCAATTATTAACAAGGTACATGACATTGCCGACTTGAAAGCATCTTGAAGTAACCCTTTTCAAAAAAAAGAGGACCCTCCTTTATTATCGACCCGTTGAATTACAAGCGATAGCGGATACATGTAGGATGTAATCTCAAATCTCATACATTAAAAGAAACAGTATTGAGGAGTATTCGTATGGAACATAAATTAACTTTAATTAATGTTTTTGCCGGCATAAATTCAGAGGAAGCAGTCTTTGAAGAGCTTCCTTCAGAATGCATAAGCGATAAAATATTCAAATTATGTGCATCTCCTGGGCTGGCTCTAGGGCTTGCGAAAGGAGATACAATAAAACTCCATCCCAATGGAGAGTTTGAATTAATAAAACATGGTGGAAATTTCTGCATTCAAATTTACAAAGAGGAGCTTGTTAAAGAAAAGATAGAGACAGCTGAATCTATAGTCAAACGAGAGCTTTCCGGTTCTTTAGATGGATTTCATAATGGCTCGCTTGCCTTCACCGCGCCCATCAGGAATGGATTTCATGCCACCAATAAGGTTTTCAATGTAATTAGAGATTTATTAGAATCGGAGTACTATTACTCTAATATTTACGAATATCCATATAACTTTGACGATGAAGAGTTAGTTAGCTGGGCTAGAGATCTGGATTAATCGCTTCAAAATATCAGTTCTCCGGCATCATACACTATCTCTGGGCCACATTTTTCAATTTGATCTCCAATCCTGAGTCAAAAAAATAACGCGTAATCATAATATACCCAAAAGCTCAAGAGTTGCAGGAGGCAGATATGGTAGATGAAAGGCATCTTGTTTATTTCAAAGAACTCCTGGAAGGAAATGCTGAAATTTCTTTTAAGGCATACCTTTCAAATAATGAAGATTCTTTGCGCAAGCAATTTTCTCCGGCGAGATTTGCAAGACTGAAGTTCAAGTCAATTGATGAAATAATAAAGATTCTTGACGAAGAGAATGTATCTTACAGCATTAATGATCATGCCGTAAGAAACGAAAAATATTTAGCAACCTTTCATCTGGATGCCTTGAATGAACAAGGTAGGCTTAAGGAAGGATTCAAAGACACCCTATTCAAAGGAACTGTTCACAACTTTAAAACCAAGGGGGAAGAAGCAGTCTTAACCCTCTATAAATACATCGAATACCCTAAAAAAATCAATAGCAAAAAAAATATAGAAAAACTCCAAGACATCGAATGTTTCGCCGAATTGGAATTATCCTTAGGGGATGAAAGTCTTGGCTTATTTTTACTAAAGGCTCTAGCCTCTATTGAGCGTCAGCTTTCCGAAGTAGATGATATTGTCCTTAAAGCTCAAGAAGCAGTCATGAAGCACCATTCATCGAAAAGAGATTAATAACTTCTTAATTGGAGAGATTTGCCCTTTCAATTACTGAAATGGCAGGCCGCGAACGATGAAGGAGGACAATGATACCAGCCCAAATTCTAAACCAAAAAACCAATATTGAAAAAAGGTGATGGATGTGCAAATCAATAAAGAGTCATGCCGAGGGATCATTCTGGAATTCGACATTAGGAGAACAATTATTCTCAATTTATATATTAAAGAATGGTCTATGCCAGAATATAGAGTCATAATGACAAAACCGGAGATTGGCGTATATATTGAGTTATATTATTTTCCATCAATTGACGTTAATAATCCTGCGAGATTCGCAACAGTCGGCCTATCTAATTCCATTCGGAAAACTGGAAAACCTATTGAGAATGAATGGATGATAGCTTTAAAACCCGATTTGGGACAAGAAAACATTGATCGCATATTCTCATATTTCTGTGACATAATTGCCCATAATATTGAACATATCCAATCTTCGGAAGTACCACGAGTAATGACTGAGAGCGCACTCGCACCAGAAAATTGGACTACAAAAGCCCTTTTGATTGATGAACTAAGAGGAGAAAGTGAGGATTTAGAACAAATAAAAATAGGTGAAGAAATAATTAATGTCTTGTGGGTAGTACCAATTACCCCAAAAGAATCGCGTATAATTTTATATGAAGGCATAGATGCTTTTGATGCTTACATAGATAATCATCACTATTCCATAATTGATCCCACTCGTCCTGATTAATAAGAGCAGTTCAATATCATTCGCACTAAACCAACCATACCCCCACAGGTGGGTCCTTGGCTCGCGAACCACGTTGTGGAAATTCAAACCATGTCTACGGTGGTGCCATAAAGTCCAAATGACACTGTGAAGCGCTTGCTCGGCTAGGGCATTATTTTCCTTGAACAGGGGTAATGGTTCTAGAGTATGACAGCGGAATTCTTGGATGAGAGTACAGGATTACTGATGTACAAGGTAGAAGACAACTGAAAGTAGAACAACAGAGTGAATTCCTTCCAAAAGCGCCGCAAGGCGTTTTTCATTGTGCAGTTTGTCTTAGAAATCCGATATGATACTATAAGCTTAATGTGCCGAAAACGTATAAAAGAGAGGGATACATATATGACCAACAAACTGTACTACAATTCTACATACCTTACTGACTGGGAGACCTGTATTACTGAAACCATAGAACGAGAAGATGGACTCTATGTTGTTTTGGAGGAGACCGCTTTTTATCCGCATGGCGGTGGACAACCTTGTGATTTAGGGACTATTGGGGATATTCCGGTACTTGATGTAATTAGTGAGGAAGATCTTGTCTTGCATAAGCTGGAACGTCTGCCTGATGATTTATCCGTCACTTGTCAAATCGATTGGAAGAGAAGATTTGATCATATGCAGCAGCATAGTGGACAACACTTGCTCTCAGCCATCTGTCTCAATTTGTACCAGTTTATGACTCTAAGCTTTCACTTGGGTGAGGATTATTGCACCATTGATATAGAAGCGTCAGAACTGTCGCCTAAACAACTTCATTCCATAGAGTGGGAGGTTAATCGGCAGATTTACCAGAACCATAGTATCCTGAGCTATTTTGTAACAGGGGAAGAGGCTTCACAGCTTAAATTGGTCAAACAACCTAAAGTGACGGAAAACATCCGGATTGTAGAAATTAAAGATGTTGAATATAACGCTTGCGGTGGTACGCATGTATCTTCAACAGGTGAGATTGGTATAATTAAGCTTCTGAAAGCGGAGAAACAAAAAGGCAATACGCGAATCTATTTTAAATGTGGATACCGTGCTTTGGAGGAGTTTAATAGCAGTCTGCAAATTGTTGGAGCACTATCTTCCAAATTCAATACGGGAAAAGATGAAATTATCGATCGCATTGAAAAATGGGAGAATGAACAAAAGCAGCTGCAAGCTGAAATTACCCTACTTAAAGAGAAGAATGATGATTATGTCGTACAGGAGCTTTTAGCACAGCAAGAAGGAAAGCTGATCGCAAAAGTGTTCGAGGATAAATCGCTGAAAGATTTACAAAGTTTAGCTAACAAGCTTACCGCGAAATGCGATGTTCCGGTTTTATTGGCTAGTTCTGCTGAGAATAAGGTTGTATTTGCACAGAATGGCAGCGCGGAGATCTCCTGTGGAGCTTTTTTCAAAGAGCATCTTAGTACCTACAATGGAAAAGGCGGAGGCAGTGATAAACTAGCGCAAGCAGGATTTCCGACATGGGGAGACGCTTTGGCGTTTTATGAGTTTGCTAGAAGTTAAGATTACTTTATAAAAGACAGAAGACCTGACTGCGGTAGTCTACCGTGGATCAGGTCTTTTTTATACGTAAAACGGAAACAAGAAACTTTTTCCAAATTCTGTCGTCTAATTACATATGACTATAGAGTCAAGGGAGACGAAAAGAAATGAACAAATGGAAGGTAACGCTAGGAATCTTGACTGTTTTGATTTTAAGTACGGGGTATGGATCGGTATCAGCCCAAGCAGAAAACCAAATTCAATTCAACTATAAAGAAATCGGAATCAGCAGTAAACAGGTGATCACGGAGAATATAACTTTTGTACCCCTGAAATCACTCGCAGATGCTATGGGGTATACATTATCTTGGGATCAACCATCCAAAACGGCCAAACTGGTTCGTCCTGAGCGTGAGGTTAACTTCACGGCTGGTACTGTAAAGTCAAAAGTGAATGAGGCCGTGGTGACTTTAACAAAATCCCCACGTATTATAAAAGGCTCGGTGTACGTTCCATTGGTCTCAGCGGTCAGTGTACTTGGAGGTAAAGCGGGGCTTAATAAAACGGATGGGGTTATCCAAATTATAGATGAAGCTAGATTGGTTTCTGCTTCTGTAGATGGAAGATCCTATTGGATATCTCAAAAAAACGGCGATTTGTATTACCGTGCAACGGAAACTGGGAAACCAGTAATTATTGGTCGACTACCTTTTAAGGAATCTGCGTACAACTACGCTTTTGAGATTGAAAAAATGGGCAATGGTACGGACTTACTCCAGTTAACGGACAATCATTATGCCATGTTCACCGATTTTAATAGCAGTTATCAAGTATTGGTCAAAGCGGGCACTATTCTCAAGCAAATGGACTATCATTACAATAACTCGGCTTATATCCATGCACCACAAGTGCCTTCCACTCAGGTGTATATGACCGATGGGAAGAACGTTCAATATATTACTAAGGATGGCGGTTTGGGCAAGTTATTTGAGATGGAAAAGTTAACAGGAGCAACCGGAGATTTCATAGTGGAGTATGCTGCGGAAGACGTAGTGCTCGTTCGTTTATTAGATACGACACACTTATATTTAGTTTATAGCAACACCGGTGAAATCATTAATCTCTATGAAAAACTAATTACTAGTGAGGATCGTAAGGAATGGGATAGAGTAAATGATGGCAGAGATCCATATGTATTGACCAGAATGTTAGTGTTGAAGAGTCGCAAAGGGAATGTAATGACATTCACCTATACTCCAATCCTTGAGGAAAAAGCAAAAACAGTGACATTTACACTTCAATCCAAATAATTTCAATCACTTTTATGTAATAAGCAAAATGAGAGCGATGTTTAAAATCGCTCTTTTTGCATTTTGGATTATTTCATCATCATCGTACTTCCACCTTTAATCTGAACAGGTTGATCATTTACGGATACCCAAACATCAATAGCTGAGTTGTTACGGATGACCGTTTTGTCAGCACTCATCTTCAGTGAATATAGCGCAGCAACATAATCATAAATCTCTATATTGGTAGCGTACCAAATATCCGAATGTCCACCTGCTTGTTGGCAAAAGGATTCGATAAGCTCCCAATTGTTCTGCTGTGCAAATTCATAACTATGACCCCAAACATAACAGAGTCTCAGTTTTTGGGATGGCCCTTCCGTTGTAAATCGCTCCCATACGTGATGCAGATCTTCTATATGATGACATGTTGGATGCCACTCCATGAAATTCAAAGGCATATCAAACTGTTTGGTAGAATGGACAGTTCGGCTGTATTCAATCCCAACAGACTGTAGAGGAGCAATGATTTCCTGAGAGTATGTACCGTATGGATAGGACATGCCTCGTACCGGATAATCCACTAGTTTCTCTAGTCGCTTACGGTCTTCAAACAGCTCTTCGATTACCATAGGTAAAGGTAGACGCTCTAGATGTGGATGGGTAACGGAATGGGCAGATACCTCATGGTTTCTGAGCGAATGTTTAACATCAGCAGATGATAAGAATCCCGGTGCGTTTATCATTGCGCTATTTAAATGGAAAGTACCTTTAATCCCATGTTGATCAAAAATCTCCGCCAAGCGAATATCGTGTTTCTGTCCGTCATCATAGCTCATGGTGAGCGCCTTGGGCAATCCGCCCGGGAATAAGTTAAATTGAAGTTTCATGAATGTACACTCCTGTTCATTTGGTCATTTCGAAAATTACCTCTTCCAATTATAAACATTAAACGTTATAATCGGTTTCCACGTCTAAACAATGAAAGTGTTTACAGAATGGAATACACTTATAAGGAGAGATGCTGCCTGCCTGACTTTCTCTATGTTGTAAAACTATTATATGTGAAAGACAGAAGAAACTCACTTTTATATTTTATCACTAACTTACTGAGTGCCCCAATCCTTTTTGCAGAATTATTCACAACGAAATATGTGGTTGACCTCATTCAGAACTTCAATCCTAACACCTACCAACATATCTTGTTATTAGTAAGTTTGCTTATGGTAATGTTATATCTCGCGGGCCTTAATAGTTCTCTTCGAGCCATTGCTATCACTAATTTAACATCCACCAGTATATATGAACTGGAACATAGCATTTTGGAAAAGACTTCTAAATTATCTACGGCACTTTTGGAGGACCCCGCTACAAAAACTAAAAGAGAAAAAGCAAAACGACTTTCCTTGATTGATCTGTTAGACCAATGGACAGGTGTGACAGTTCACCTAATAATATTAGTTGTGTTAATGGTTGCCTTATCTGTTTATGGCTTCTATATTCTGGCTTTGATTATTTTAGGGGTGCAGATTCTACAGCTTTATCTTATGAAGCGAATGTCACAGAAAGTAGAGTCCATTTCAGCGAATCAAACCTCCTCTGTGCGAATGATCAACTATTTAGTCGATTTGTTGATTAACAGAAATTCCATTCCGGAAGTAAGAATGTACAGAATGTCCTCCTATTTTTTTTCCTCAATGAAAGAGAGCTTTACGAATAACTTCAAACAAATGCACCGTAAGGTTATTTATTCTGAAACCCTCAAATTCTCCCAAAGCTTAATCATGATCTTATTAAATGGGACTACGATTGCCATTCTAGCGATTACGATCGGAAGTAGCGGACAGAGTGCTGGGCTTTTTGTGTTATTACTTCAGATATCCAGTCAATTATTTATCGTTATTCCTGCATTAACAAGAGTTTACGCTGACTTAGCGAAGAGTCGTTTACGGTACGAGGATTATACGTCTTATTTAGATTTGGAAGAGCAGGTGCTTAGAGATCAGGAGGTGAATTCCAATAGGAACACCGATCCGATGAAGGTCCAAGTTCATCAGCTGTTTTTTAGATATCCTACCAACGCTAAGAATACCCTGAGTAATGTAAACATGACTATTCATCCAGGTGAACGAATTGCTTTTGTAGGTGAGAATGGCTCGGGTAAATCTACGCTTGTTAAGTTGATCTTAGGGTTGTATCCTGCAACAGCTGGAAACATCCAGTGGTTTAAAGGTGAGAATGAAGTCTTAGCGCATAACGTGACACAGGATACCAGAGTTGTTTTTCAGGATTTCATTAAGTTACAAAGACCAATTAGAGAAAACATTGCATTAGGTAATATGGCTACTATTCATGACGATTCAAGATTATTAGCCGCGATGAAAAAAGCAGAAGCCGATAATTATGGTGTTCAATTGGATACTTTAGTAGGTCCACAGTTTGGAGGGATAGATTTGTCTGGGGGACAATGGCAAAGACTGGCGATTGCTCGAGCCTATCTCAATGACGGCGCTCTTATGATTTTTGATGAGCCGACTGCTGCCCTGGATCCTTATGCGGAACAACAGGCGTTCGATACCTTTATGAAATTAGGAGAGCAGCGGACCTCCATTATTGTGACTCACCGGCTATATATGTCCAAATTCGTCGATAGAATTTTTCTGTTTGAGCATGGAGAAATCGTGGAAAGTGGAACGCATGAAGAATTAATGAGGGTGGATGGTAAATACAAAAAGATGTTTAATCGCCAGTCCTCTTTATATGTATAAGAAAGGAGAAATCCATGCTGAAGTCTGACATCACTAATCTTGTAATGATACTCGTGAGAATGTTTAGAAAAAGTCCGATGATCTCAACAATCACTAACATAGTCCCTATAATCAGTGGTTTATTAACTTTTTATTCTTACGCTGTCCAAGTGAATATCATTAACGGTGTGGCTCGCGGTGTTATGACGCTGCTCCCTATTCTATGGTTTGTTGTGATTCATACAGTACAGGCTTTTTCATTGAATATAACCAACATGATGAAGAATCGAATGAATGCGGAACTAACCCTCGCTTTTCAATCCGAACTGATAGATATTGCAAACCGGGTTGATTTTGAGGATTTTGATGATGAAGAGTTTGGAAACAAGCTGCAAAGAGCTAAAACCGTAGTTGGAGAAGATCTTGAGGGGATTACAGGTTTTTTGGTATCGAGTGTAGGGATTATCTCAGGACTAATAAGCATCATCTGGTTGTCGGCGACAAGTGGTTATTTCTTGGTCACATCCGTGGTAACACTAATGATCGTGACTACCTTATCCATTCGATTATTTACGGAAATTAAAGTGAGAAGAACAGGAAGAGAACTCACCTTCGATGGAAGAATGGGAGACTATCTTGCTAACACTTTGGAAGACCCTAATGCGATTCGAGAAATGCGAATTTATAATTCCATCTCTTATTTTACAAATCTCTGGGCAATGATTATGAAGAAGCAGCATAATAAAAGATTTAGCGCCAGAAAATTCGAGATCAAAACAGGGATGGTCGTGGCTATGGTCCAGACGAGTGCTATCTTTGTAGTTCTAGTGTACCTGTTAAACAAAATGGGGGAGTCTAATACAGTTACAATTGGAACAATTTCGGTGTTATTTCTGGCGCTGTTATCGAGTGGTGGTAAAATTATGAGTTTGACCTGGCCATTAAGCAAGCTTTACATCAGCAGTAGCAAATTATATGACTTAAATGAAGTACTTACATATAAGAACAGTGATTTTCGCAAAAATAACATAAATAATTCGACTGATTCTATGCTCCCAATTACCGTTTCAAATGTCTATTTTAAATACGCCAAATCGAACAAGAATGTCTTATCTAACATCAATATGACCATAAAGCCGGGTGAGAAAATAGCGATCGTCGGGGAAAATGGAGCAGGGAAATCTACGTTGATTAAAATGTTATTAGGTCAATATAGACCAAGCTCCGGAACGATTTGCTGGAAGGATCATTTAGAACCTCACGGTAAGGTGTCCGTTGTATTTCAGAATGCTGTGAAGTTTGAACTGACACTAAGAGAAAATATCCTATTGGGCGATGCGAATACACCTTCAGATGATGCTAAAATACTAAGGGTTCTAGAACAATGTGAGCTGATAGATTTGCTCCATGAATTAGGCGGATTAGATGTGAATTTGGGGCAAATAGTAGAAGGAAGCAGGCAGCTATCAGGGGGACAATGGCAAAAGCTGGCGATTGCGCGCGCGTTATACAATGATGCGGAACTTATAGTATTCGATGAACCTACTTCTGCAATTGACCCGAATGCCGAGATGGAGATCTATACGAAATTATTAGAAATCTGCCAAGATAAAGCAGCTATTTTTATTTCACATCGCTTGGGTTGGGCGAAGAATGTTGATACGATCTATGTTATGTATCATGGAGAAATTGCTGAAGTAGGGGATCATCAAGACTTAGTACATCACAATGGGATTTATGCAAACATGTACGCTTTACAATCCTCTTGGTATAAGTAGCTTATTAGATGTGATTGCGGTTGATATAAGATGGCATATTCTCCTTAACTATACTCATGAGGTTTACTAAAAAAATCCACAACAAATTTCTGGAATTGTATAGCCGCTTGTGATAAAAAGTGTTTTCTGCTCCAAGCGATGCCAAAAGTGCGCTGACAAAACGGATCGGTTATTTTCAATTGAACGATTTCTGTGTTTTTACTTCTCCTGCTTAAGGCTAAAGGGAGAGTAAAGGTGATACCCAGCCCCATCTCAACTAAGGTTTGAACGGCACTTACTTCTTCGAGCTCGAAAGCAATTAGCGGTTCAAATCCAGCTTGACGGCAAAATGCATCTGTAATTTCACGGAAATTAGATCTAGAAGACAAAGAAATGAAATTCTCACCAGCAGCTTCAATCAAGGAAATACTCTCGCGATTGGCAAAACGATGATTCTTAGGCACACTTAAACATAATTCCTCTTCTGCTAAGGTAAACCATTCGATGTCTGGTCCGGTGACAGGTGTCGAAGATATGCAAAAATCAATCACCGCACTCTCCAGATCGTTTCTCATTTCTAATGCTGAGCCAAGCTGACGCTGAATGATCCGAACGTGCGGGTGAAGGGTAAGAAACTCTTTTAGTAAAGTGGGCAATACATAGGGTAGTGTTACTGCTATAGATATTACTCCATGTTCAAGTCCAGCCATATCCGTGAGCTCATGCTGACCTTCATCCAGTTCCAGAAATGCTTGCTCCACACGACGAAGATATGTTTTTCCGAATTCGTTCAATTTTAAATTTCTGCCTTGGCGTTCAAATAAGGGAACACCTAAGGTTTTCTCTAAACGTTGGATGGAATTGCTAAGTGAGGGTTGAGATACATTTAATTCTTTGGCGGCATTAGTCATGTGCTCAAGACGAGCAACTACACGGAAATATTGAAGCTGAAGGAATTCCATAACATTGACCTCTCTTTATTCATAACTCTAATGTGATATATCCATCATATAATTTGTATTTTACTTAATTAATTTTCGGTCCTATACTATTGTAACATATAAAAAGATTTAGGTAGGATGGAGAGAGTCTGCTGTGATTAGAGAGAAGATATGGACCCGGAATTTTATTGTTGTTTGTTTGAGTAGTTTTTTTATGTTTCTGACCTTTTACATTCTGGCGACTGCATTCCCGTTATACGTGAAGGAAAGCTTGCACGGGAATCAGCAGCAAATGGGGTTAGCCATTACCATCTATGTCCTCGGAGGTGTATTGATCCGTCCTTTTTCAGGACAATGGGTTGATAAATTCGGTAAAAAGAAAATGGCGGTTATTGGGCTGGTCTTATTTCTACTCGCCTGTATAGGATACTTCGGAGCTAATGGAATTGTATTGTTTCTGGTGATTCGTTTCATTCACGGTATGAGTTATGCGGTTGCCTCGACAGCGACAAGTACAATAGCTTCCACGTTAATCCCTTTCTCACGCCAAGGAGAAGGTATCGGTTATTTTAGTATGTTTATGAGCATTGCGATGGTCATTGGACCAGCTTTGGGTCTTTTTCTATGGAAAGATGAGAACATTCATGTATTGCTGTTAGGTGTATGTGTGATTGCTGCGCTTTCGCTGTTATTCACATTAGGCGTTCGTATGCCCAAAGAAGAGAAGGATACGGTTAAAGAAGCCGTTAAGGAACCTGTGAAGATCCGAAAGGGTCTTCGCTGGAGTGACGTCATTGAACCCAAAGCACTGCCCATCTCGCTTGTTGGATTTACGCTTGCGTTCTCCTATAGTTCTTTATCTGGTTTTATCGCTTCTTTTACAAAAGAAATTAACCAATCACAGCTTACTGGTTATTTTTTTGTGGCCTTTGCGATTATGATTGTGCTGTTTCGACCGCTAATCGGTAAAGTATTCGATAAATATAATGAACATATTCTCATTTATCCCGGAATTCTGATCTTCGCTGTAGGTCTGCTTAGCTTAAGTCAAGCTAAATCCGGATTCATGCTGATGTTCTCAGGCATCATCATGGGGGTTGGGTATGGCGCACTTATGCCATGCTTTCAGACGCTTGCACTTAAATTAGCCGATAAAGAACGTAGAGGAAGCGCCAATGGAACCTTTTTCTTGTTATTTGATTTGGGGTATGGAGCGGGTTCTTATATTATGGGTGTAGTTGCTTCTTATACAGATTACCGTATGATGTACGAAGTTGCAGGGTTCGTGACGCTTATCTCAGTTGCTGTATACTATTTGCTTCATCACCTACCTCAATCTAAGCTTCGCGTTCAAAAATCTAAAGCTGACGTTGCATAAATGTATACGTTCAGCTGTATGATATAATTGTTGAAAAAAAGGCATGGGGAGAACAATATGACTACAATCATTGATAAAATCGCCTGGATTCATATCGAGAATGGACAAGTCTTATGTGCGCGTTCCAAAGGGAAAGATATGTATTATTTACCGGGAGGAAAAAGAGAAGCCGGAGAAACAGACGAAGAGACGCTCGTGCGCGAAATCGAGGAAGAGATTTCTGTTCAGATCAAGACAGAGACTGTTTCTTATTTTGGAACGTTTGAGGCAGAAGCTCATGGGAAAGCAGAGGGTGTTACAGTCAAAATGACCTGTTATATTGCGGATTATGAAGGGACATTAATGCCAGCGTCCGAAATCGAGGAATTATCTTGGTTAAGCTATAAGGATCGGGATCGCGTGTCTGTTGTTACCCGAATTATTTTTGATCAATTGTATGAGAAGAATTTGCTCTCATAATCAACCATATACAGCATTTGAAGTCCGTTTTAAGCCAGCAAGTTGGCTTGAGACGGTCTTTTTATTTCTACGAGCCAAAGGTCGTTGTTGGGCGATAGCAACGTTTCTTCTCATTAAGGACAGATGTCCTTTTTTAAACCCTTGAATTGCTATTTAATATGGAAGAGATCGAAGTTGAGGAGAGAGAGAAATGAGAGGAATTATATTTGCATTTTTAGCGGGGGCTTGTATTACGCTACAGGGCGTGTCAAATGCTCGAATTAGTCAAGATATCGGGACTTGGCAGGCGGCTACAATTACACAATTAACAGGGTTCATCATGTCCTTTCTCATTCTTTTGTTCGTTAGAGATGGGAAAAGGGGAGGCTTTAAGCAAGTGAAACCCTTATATTTGATCGGTGGCGCTTTTGCGGCTGTTATTATTTTTAGTGAAGTAACGGCCATTCAGCAAATTGGTGTTACGTTTACGATATCCTCATTGTTGATTGCTCAGCTATGTCTGACGTTCTTAATTGATATTAAAGGCTGGTTTGGAATGGAAAAGAGAAAAATGAGACTGCCGCAGTTCATCGGCATCGGGTTGATGATCGCTGGCGTAGTGATACTGAAATTCTAATGGCCTTGCGTAAAGTCGATAAATGGAGGAGTTAAGTTATGATTATTGGTTTGATATTAGCGCTTATCGCGGGATCACTAGTGAGTCTGCAAAATATATTTAATACAAAAGTTAATGAAAAGGTTGGATCTTGGGCCACGACAACTTTAGTGTTAGGGATGGGATTCCTAGCTTCATTTATCATGAGTCTTATCGTTGAAGGAAACCGTATATTTACTTTGAGAAATATGGAGCCTTGGTATTGGATCAGTGGTTTGATCGGGGTTGGGGTAGTAATATGCCTTGTGCAAGGTACTAAGCGGTTGGGCCCTACGTATGCGATTTCGATCGTATTAATCTCTCAGCTTGGGTTTGCACTGCTCTGGGATTCACTAGGCTGGTTAGGGCTTGAAAAGGTTCCTTTTACTTGGAAGCAGTTGGTCGGAGTGATTGTTATTGTTGGAGGTATTCTCGTGTTTAAGCTAGGTGGTGAACGGGAGACGCAGAAGGCGGTTTAATTTATGCTCAGACTCATGTTTGTCAAAATAGAAGTGATGGCACTCACACGAGGATGGAAGAAAATCAAATTATACTTTGGGAAAGTAATAGCTCGATTATAAATAAGGAGTAGATCATCCTATGTTCATACAATTGAACTCCCAAACTATTGAAAAGTTAGAAAAAAGCCTTGGTGAACGACCAGGATATTTTAAATTATTCTTCGATACAGAGGGCTGTGGTTGTAATGGCGTGATCGTAATTCAGGTCATTAGTGAACCTCATGCTACAGATATTGAAGTTCAGAAAGAGCCTTTTACTTTTTTTGTTGACCGGCAACAGGAGTCTTTATTTGATGAACAGATGCGACTTGAAGCAGATGAGAATTACCCGTCATTCCGATTAAGTAGTGATTCGAGTCTGTTAGGAAGTAATATTCGTGTAAAAGATATTCGTTAGGCAGGTTGGAGCAGTTAAATGTAGAGTGTGTAGAATGGCTGATGAAGCGATTCTACACACTTTTTTTATTTTTTTCGAGCATTAATATTGTAGACTATGTCACGACGTGATATAGTCACGTTAAGACATATTTAAATGCGACGTATAAATAAAGGGAGCTGGGCATGTTGAACCCTGAGAAAGTATTGAAGAAATACGTACCCATGACTGAAACAGCATTCTATATTCTTTTATCCTTAGATGAACCACGTCATGGATATGGAATAGTGAAGCATGTGGAGAAAATCACGAAAGCACGTCTTTTGTTAGGTTCAGGTACAGTTTATGGCACGTTAACGAAGATGCAAAAAGATGGGATGATTACTGTTTTTGCTGATGAAGAGAGAAAAACAGTTTACGAAAGAACAGACATAGGGATGCTAATTCTTGCTACGGAGATTAATAGACTTAAAGAGCTACATGAGAATGCTACAAAATATGGAGGTGACATAGATGATTATCAAAATATTTAGACCCCTTTGGAGTTATGATGTTCAGAAAACTGAAGAATGGTTAGCTTCTATGGCCCAAAAAGGCTACGAACTTATCCGAATCAACCGTTTAACTAGATATTTTTACTTTCAGCAGGGCGAACCGAAAGCAGCAAACTATCGAATCGTATTCGATAAAGTTCCCAACCAATCCCTCTCTAAGGGTCTATTAAATTTCGGATGGACGAAGGTGTTACAGAGCGGCAAATGGGTTGTGACGATGAATCGGCTGCCTTTAGAACAGATTAGAGCTCTCCCTGATCGAGAGGGAATCGTAAAGCATAACAAGAAGATCATGTATATTTTTATGGGGATATTGATTTATTTAATGGTTGCATTACTCAATGTAATTTTAATAAGTACTATAGCATTGAGTGTTTCCAAGTCTGGTCATTTTAATGTCTTCAACGGACCTTTTGGTTTTATTCCCGCTACTGCATTAGGGCTTAGCATTATCTTATGCATTTTCACCGTATATTCGCTGATCACATTAAACAAGACGAACCAAAGATTAACAGGGGAATTCATACAACCAAACAAGCAAAATGGTCAGGGGACATCCCCTCTGAAAGACAGGTTAAGTAAGAATGAAGAGAAGCGTTTGAAAAGTTCAGGTCAACTTGTTTTGAAGTGGAAGATTGGATGGATGTATTCGCCGGATCGGCTTGAAGAGTGGCTAGAGGGAATGGAAGAAAAGGGATATAATCTGTACAGCGTTGGCAAAACAGGAACTGCCTTTTATTTTAAAAAAGGGAAGCCTCGTAAGATGTGTTATTGTGCGGACTTACAAAATACTGCTGATACCAATTACTTCAACATTCATACGGATTCTGGCTGGATATGCCTGTATCATTCGAGTTCATGGAGTCAGAAATGGGTTTTATGGGGCCAAGAATATGTACCAGGTAAAGCCAAACCGCAAATATACAGCGATAAGTTAAATCACTTGAAACTAGCTAGACGTATAGCTTTAACGTATTCTGCTATGTTCTTACCCCTCACTATTTTATATATGTATATCATTGGTTTAAATGTAAGATTATCGACTTATTCTAACCTGGATCGATTGCAGATCATAAATATGATCTTGTACGCAATCTTAATTCTAATGTTTGGATCATATGTTAGTCGGACTTGGCTATATTACAACCGACTTCGTAAACATCATCAATAATATCGTGGAGGTGTATGATGCAACAGAACATTTATGACAACCCTGAGTTTTTTCAAATGTATAAGAACTTAAGGGAGTCAAGAATTACATACAATGACTTTATTGAACAACCTGCAATAAGAGGGTTACTTCCAGACCTACAGGATTTAAATGTTCTCGATCTGGGTTGTGGTTTTGGTGAAATGGCAAACTATATGATTGATAACAATGCTTCACAGGTAACAGGTGTAGTTATATCAGAGAAGATGTTAGCTATGGCAAGGAAACGACCTGAGATCCGTTATATACAGGGCTCAATGGAAGAAATCGAATTTAATCGAAATGAATTTGATTTGGTTGTAAGTTCGTTAGCTTTTCATTATGTCGAGGATTATAAAACACTCATTAGTAGGATTTCAGAATGGATTAAACCCAATGGTTACTTGGTATTCTCAACAGAGCATCCTGTTGTTTTATCAAATAAGATTCAAAGTGGGTGGGTTAAAGATTCCGATCAAAATATCCTACATTGGCCCATTGATAATTATGGAGAAGAAGGTCTCAGATCACAGTTTTGGGGAATCGATGGTGTCATAAAATATCATAGAAAACTTTCAACATTACTTAATACTTTGATCCAAAATGGACTGACTATTGAAGGAATTGTTGAACCTGAATCCAGCCTTGAGGGTCTTGAGAAGATGCCCAAATTAATAAATGAAAGAAGGAGACCTTCATTTTTAATAATTAAGGCTAGAAAAACAGTTATACGTGGACAGTAATTTTCAGTTATGAATGAACTTTACCAGCCGATGAAGGACGATTACTTTATACTTATGTATACAGCATCTGTAAGGAAAATAAGGGGAGTGTTTGTATGCATGAAATACCTCATGAGGATTATTATAAAGTGAAGCCACTACTTCAAGGCGAGCATATCCATCCCGAAACTCTCTCTGTGATTGAAGGCAATAATCCTGGTTGGATCTTTGTCGATCACCTTACAGCACCAAAGAGTGCGTTAGTATGGAGTCAGGGGATTGAAGGGTTTTATCTTATCGGTGATCACACCAATCAAGCCTTTATCCATGCACTGGACAGTTATGTAACAGATCATATTGTACCTAGAATGAAGGAACTCGGGATGGAACATTTCGAAGTTTCTGGTCAACATGATGAATGGAATCTGGAATTGATGTTTCCTTCTAGGAAGCTATATCCGTTTGAACAGATAGTGTTCAAGTTACTTCACAAGCCGCCTACGACGCAGACTAATGGGACTAGAACTATAAATCTTAAAATGCTGGATTGGGAGAACTCAGATCTAAAGAATATAGAATTTGTACATGAAAATATTGATTTATTCTGGTCATCGAAAGAAGACTTTGCTGAAAAAGGCTACGGATATGCTGCAGTTGAGGGATCTGAAATTATGGGGGTGTGTTATTCTAGTTTTGTTACACAGGATACACACGCAATCGGAATTGAAACCCTTCCTAAATATCAAAAACAAGGAGTGGGGACACATTTAGCAACGCTAGTTGTTGAAGATGTGCTCGCCAATGGCTTTATTCCTTACTGGGATTGTTCTACTGATAATGAAGCTTCGAAAAAATCGGCACTACGGCTAGGGTTTCAACAGATACATCAATATAAGTGTGGTGCTTTTGCAATATAATCCTTTTAGAGACGTCTATTCCATGGAGTAGACGTTTTTATTATATTTACCGTGGAGTTGTAAATACTATAATATGAATTGTAATTTGGTATAACTCTATAATTATGAGAGAATGATCATCGGAACGAATGGAACGATTGAATATATTATAAGGTTAGGATGATCATCCATGAAAATTTTTCTTGTCGAGGACGATAGAACGATAGCATCAGGACTTGAATATTCATTACAGCAGGATCATTTTGAAACCCTTCTATGTTATGACGCCACCTCAGCCAAAGCGGTGTTATCTGAGCAGTTATCAGAGCTCACCTTATGCATCTTTGATCTCTCACTGCCGGATGGCAGCGGTTATGAATTGTGCAAGATCGTGAAAGCGCAAAGTGATATACCGGTAATTTTTTTAACGGCGATTGATGATGAGGTCAACGTGGTGATGGGACTCGATATGGGGGCAGATGATTACATAACCAAGCCTTTTCGGATTCGGGAGCTGCTATCGCGGATTAAATCCGTCTTAAGGAGATATAACAAGCAGGCTCAGACCCAATCCAATATCGAATTAGAGAATATACGGATTAACACGCTTGAAGGAAAGGTTTATAAGAACGGCGATGAAGTGCTATTGACCGCATTAGAATATCGATTATTACTGATCTTTGCTAACCATGTTGGTCAGGTTCTCTCAAGAAATCAATTGTTAGAACGGATTTGGGATGTGGCAGGTGAATTCGTGAACGACAATACATTATCGGTTTACATAAAAAGACTTAGGGAAAAGTTAGAAGATAACCCCCAAGAACCAACGCTGATCAAAACAGTTCGAGGGTTGGGTTACAAGGTAGGTGATTAGGATGCTTCGTAATAGAGAATTTAGATGGTTATTGTTTACGATGTGCTTGATCAGTCTTGTGGCTACAGCGGTGGCGACATTTATATCGTTAGAGGCGGTAGGGCTCACAGCTGGGACTTCAGCTTTGCTTATAGCTTGCAGTGTATTGTTTACCCGCTGGAGATATGGTGAAATTGAAAAGCTCTCAGGGTATCTACGCCAAATCAGTAGTGGGAATTATTCGCTCGATGTTCGTGATAATCAGGAAGGTGAGCTTAGTATCCTGAAGAATGACATTTATAAAGTGACGCTGATGTTATCCGAGCAGAGTGCGCAATTACAAGAAGATAAAATGAAGCTCACCAATGCGATTTCGGATATCTCTCATCAGCTCAAAACCCCGCTTACTTCCATGACTGTGATGGCAGATTTATTAAGTGATCCTGAGCTGCACACTGAGAAGAGAATGGAGTTTACCCGGAAAATTACGATCCAGCTCGAACGAATTGGCTGGCTAGTCTCCTCTTTATTAAAATTCTCCAAGATCGATGCAGGAACCATTCATTTTAAAAAAGATCTTGTTCTGGTGAACAAGCTAGTTCAAAAATCTTTGGAGCCCATGTTAATTCCAATGGATATTAAAGAACAACGGATCTTGATTGATGGAGATGATAGCACCACATTTACGGGCGATCTCAATTGGATAACTGAGGCGATCATTAATATTCTGAAAAACTGTGTAGAGCACACACCTGCTGGGGGAGAAATTTCTATTTCTTTTGCAGAAAATGCACTGTTTACGGAAATTATCATTACAGATAACGGCAAAGGAATCCCAAAGGCAGAGCTCCCCTATATCTTCAAACGATTCTATAAAGGTAAGAATGCAAGCGAAGATAGTGTAGGGATTGGACTTGCCTTGGCACAAAGCATTATCACAGGACAAAACGGAACGATCGATGTGAAGAGTGAAGTGGGAAAAGGTACACAATTTCAGATTAAATTTTATAAGCAAGTCATTTAACACTTGTAGCTTAGTGACTAGAATGTCACTTTAGAGTCACTGGATAGTCATTGTAGACAGATATACTGATCTCATCAACAAATGGAGGTCTAACAATGGACATTTTAAAGATTGAACATCTGTCTAAAACATATGGAAAAGGCGAAACAGCGGTAAAGGCACTGGATGATGTATCTTTTTCGATTAAAAAAGGGGAATTCGTAGCGATTATCGGGCCATCTGGCTCCGGGAAATCGACCATTCTACACTTATTAGGCGGAGTGGATAGACCGACAAGCGGCAAAGTATTCGTAGATAACACGGATATTTATAAATTGAATGAAACACAGCTGGCGATCTTTAGACGCAGACAAATTGGGCTGATTTATCAATTCTATAATCTTATACCGGTGTTAACGGTCGAAGAGAACATCACACTTCCTTTACTCCTTGATCAGCACAAGGTAGATAAGAAACAATTTGCGGATACTGTAAAGGCGTTAAATTTGGAGAATCGCTTAAATCATCTCCCGAATCAGCTCTCAGGCGGGCAACAACAGCGGGTCTCTATTGGTAGAGCGTTAATTAGTAATCCCGCAATCATGCTGGCAGATGAGCCAACCGGTAATCTGGATAGTAAGAACAGTGGTGAAATTATAGATTTATTAAAAATGTTTAATAAAACCTATAATCAAACACTGATTGTCATTACTCATGATGAACGGATTGCATTACAAGCGGATAGAGTGATTACCATTGAAGATGGAAGGATCGCCAAAGATGAGGTGATTCGTCCGTGAATATCGTAAATAAATTAACGCTTAGACATTTGAAGCAAAATAAACGAAGAACATTGGTTACTATCATTGGAGTCATCATTTCTGTGGCTATGGTGACGGCTGTGGCAACGCTTGGTTTTTCATTTATGGAATTAATGAGGCAGCAGAGTATCTCAACAAATGGAGAATGGCATGTCCAATATAGAAATGTTACTAAAGCTCAGCTTAAAGCGATAGAAGCGGATGATGCAACGAAAACACTTGTCATCTCAAATGATCGTGGCTATGCCCCTTTAGAGGGGGGACAGAATGAGAACAAGCCCTATTGGTATATTAAGGAATATAATTTAGCTGGTTTTAAACAATTTCCGATTGAACTTCTGGATGGAAGACTCCCGAAGACTAACTATGAAGTAGTCATTTCTGAGGAAATTGCAAAGAACGCTAAAGTAACATACAAGATTGGTGAAACTTTAACTCTCGATGTCGGAGAGCGAGTCACTAGGGATGATAAAAATAGTGGGCAGCCCTTATCTCAGAACGAACGATTACGGACTGAAGAGGATACCCTGAATGAAGAGATCATTCATAAAAAACCAATGAACTACACGATTGTGGGAGTGATAAAGCGCCCTACTTGGGAACCAACATGGTCCCCGGGTTATACTGCTCTAAGTTATGTGGATGAAAGCTTGATTGGAGCAGCTGAAAAAACCACAGCGACGGTTGTATTAAATAAGGTGGATAGCTCCATATACAAGCATGCAGAGGAATTGGCACAAGAAAACAATATCGAGTCGATCTCTTATAATAATAGTCTGCTCCGCTATTATGGTGTGACGAATAACGATGGCTTACGTAACACACTTCTTTCATTGTCAGTCATCGTTATGACTGTGATTATCATTGGTTCCGTTTCTTTAATCTATAATGCTTTCGCAATTTCTGTCTCGGAACGTGCACGCCATTTAGGAATGCTCTCCAGCGTAGGTGCTACAAAGAGGCAGAAGCAGAATTCAGTGTTTTTTGAAGGGATGATCATCGGTTTAATTAGTATACCTATTGGGATCCTTTGCGGAATTACAGGAATCGGGATCACTTTTATGTTTATCAATTCGATGATTCAAGATGTATTAGGGATAACAGAAAAATTAACGTTGGTTGTTACACCTCTATCTCTTCTAACCGCTTGTGTAGTTTCAATTATGACGATTTTTATATCCACCTATCTTCCAGCTCGAAAAGCTTCAAAGATCTCGGCAATTGATGCGATCAGACAATCAACCGATGTTAAGCTCTCTGGTAAAGCGGTGAAAACATCCAAGTTCGTTCGCAAGTTGTTTGGAATTGAAGCAGAGATTGGTTTGAAGAATTTAAAGCGAAATAAACGCAGGTACCAAGCAACCGTATTCTCACTTGTCATTAGTATCGTTTTATTTTTATCCGTATCTTCGTTCACTTCTAATATGAGAAAGTCGGTAGAACTCTCACAGGATGGTTTGAACTATGATATCCAAGTTTATATGGGGACTGAGGACGCTCAAAAAGTAGCTCAGCTGACGAAATCGATATCTGCCTTACCTAATATAACGGAATATAATGTGGTCAGGGAACTAAGCTTGAGTTCATGGATTGATGAAAAAGATATGGCAAAAGAATTGCAAGAGATCGTGGAGAAGGATAGCAGTATTTTAAAGAATGGGAAATATCCTTACTACATTCAGATCCATGCCCTAAATGATCAGAGTTTGAGAACCTATGCAGAATCCGTCGGTGTAAGTTATGAACAATTAACGGATCTCAATCAGATGTCAGCTATTGTGAATGATACCGTCACCTTTGAGGATGAGAACGCCAAAAAAATTATTGAGACCAAAGCTCTTCATTCGGAAATCGGTCAGAAGCTTGATTTAATTTATACGGATTGGAACACAGAGAAAGAGACGAAATTACCACCAGTAGAAATCGTCGCATTAACTGATAAACGCCCTATGGGTGTTCATTCAGCACAAGTTGGTGGATTAAACATCATTGTCTCTGACCAAGTCTTCGATCAATTAACAAATGATACGATGAGTAACGATATACAAAGCCGACTAAACCTGAACAGCTCTGATCCATTAGCGACACAACAAGCCATAGAGGAAATGAAAGAGCGGAATATCTATGTTCAAAATGTGTATCAAAATAGACAAAATAGTGAGCAGATGATCATGTTAATGTCTATTTTCACTTATGGTTTTATTGCTTTAATTACTTTAATATCGATTGCGAATATTTTTAATACGATATCAACTAGCATATCCCTTCGTAAAAGAGAGTTTGCGATGCTGAAGTCTGTGGGGATGACGCCAAATGGTTTTAATAAAATGATTAATTACGAAAGTGTTTTTTATGGAATTAAGTCACTACTTTATGGGCTTCCGATTAGTATAGTTATTATGTACCTGATCTATAGATCAATGATGAGTAGCTTCTCTTATGGATTCACACTTCCGTGGATGAGTATCCTGTATGTCATTGTCGCTGTATTTATCATCGTTAGCTCAGCTATGCTGTACTCCAGTTCAAAAGTGAAGAAGGAAAATATTATTGATGCTTTAAAACAGGAGAATATATAAGGATTAGCCGCGATAATCGCGGCTTTTTTGACTTTTCTGAAGGTTTATATTTTTTGGGGGTGTTTTGTGTCATATATGACACGAACGGTATGTTATTACATATAAATCCCTATGATATAATGTATTCAATTGAATTTAACAGATTATAACTTTAGAGGCAGGTGTCAACGCTTGAGAACGGTCGTCGTGATTGGCGGGGGAATTACTGGATTGTCTACCGCTTACTATCTACAGAAATCTATACAGCATAATAAGTTGGATGTAAAAATCATTTTGGTTGAAGCCAGCGATAGACTGGGCGGCAAAATCAGAACACTTCAGCATGATGACTTCATCATGGAGTCTGGTGCTGATTCAATTGTCACTCGCAAGACAAATGTAGCACCATTGATTGAAGAATTAGGCATTCAGGATGAGGTTGTATATAACGCGACAGGAATATCATACATCTACACAGAAGGTAAGCTGAAGCAAATTCCTAAAGATGCAGTCTTTGGCATCCCTCTCAGTATTGAATCGCTTGCTACTACAGATTTGATCTCTGCTGAAGGTAAAGTTGAAGCACTTAAAGATTTCTATACTCCGAATGATCGTTTTACGAAAAACGATTCTGTAGGTGACTTTCTGGAAGCTTTCTTTGGAAAAGAACTTGTCGAGAAGCAAATATCACCTGTCCTATCAGGTGTATATTCCGGGAAATTGAGCGAACTTACCATTGCCTCGACCCTTCCTTATTTGATTGATTATAAAAATGAATATGGAAGTATTATTCAGGGATTGTCCGCGAATAAGGCTAAATTCCAGGGGAACGGCGATAAGAAGTTTATGTCTTTTAAGGGTGGCGTATCTGCTCTGATTGATGCCATGGAAGAACAGCTGTCCGATGTTGAGATCATCAAAGGGATTCGGGCAGAGCGCATTGCAAAGGATGGAGAACGGTACCGGGTAACACTGGCAGATGGACGAATCTTGGAGAGCGATTTTGCCGTACTAGGAACGATGCATTCTACTGCACAAGCATTACTTCAAGACGAAGCGCTGAATGAAGATTTCAAACAGTTGTTTAACAGCTCTATGATTAGTGTGTATATAGGATTTGATATCCCTGACAGTCAACTGCCAGCGAACGGTACAGGGTTTATAACAGCCAACAGTGACGATGTTCTTTGTAATGCTTGTACGTGGACAAGTCGCAAGTGGGAGCACACGTCTGGTCAACAACGTCTGCTTGTCAGACTCTTTTATAAAAGCTCAGGACCGCATTATGAGTCCTTGATTAAGCTTTCAGAAGAGGAATTATTAAAGGTGGCGTTGAATGATATACAGACCAGTCTTGGAATTACTGGACATCCAGTTACCCACGATGTGACCAAATGGCATGATGTTATGCCAAATTACCACAAACGCCATCACGAGATTGTAGTATCCTTAGAGAAGAAGATTGCAGATCATTATCCGAATGTAATCCTTGCTGGATGTTCTTATTATGGTGTGGGTATTCCTGATTGTATTGCAAATGGAGAGAAGACAGCGGAACGCATTTTGGAACAAGTAATTACACATTAAACAAAGGAGGGCGGACAATAGTGAGAAAATTAGCGATAAGCTCTATGCAAAGTCTAGACTATAAACAACGGCGGTTGTTTGTATAGAGCGAATAAAAATTGATTTACCGCCAGTGCACTGTGCAGGGTTGTTTTTAGAATAGACTTTGCTACCTTCAAACTCAAAAAAAGTTTAAGGAGCAGAGCGACTATGAAATATGTAAATGCAGATACGATTTTTCCAAAAGAATTATTAGAGGAAATTCAGAAATATATTAACGGTGGTTTGGTGTATATCCCTAAGCCTGAAGAAGCACATGTAAAATGGGGCGAGAAGTCAGGGAGCAGAAAATACTTAAGATCTAGAAATATTGAGATTTGTTTAAGGTTTGCCGTTGGAGCGACGGTTGACCAGCTTTCAGATGAATACTGCCTATCAAGGGACAGTATTAAGAAGATTGTTTACACAAAAAAATAGCTATAATCCCAAAAAGCCACGTTAGAGGAAGCTCTGACGTGGCTTTTTGTATTATAATTGACAGTATGTTCATTAACTACGAGGTGGAAGATACATGGCAGACAAAACATACTTAGATTTACGGATAAGAAAGACAAGAAAAGCAATCCGGAATGCTTTTATAGATTTATTAGCAGAGAAAGAACTGAATAAGATCTCGATCAACGCTATTACGCTAAAGGCTGAAATCAATCGAGCCACATTTTATTTACATTACAAAGATATTAATGATTTGATTGATAGTATCTTGGATGATTTATTAGCAGATTTAAAGAAAATACTCATAGATAAATTTGAAGAATCCTATAAACCAGGGGATGAACTTACCTCGCTGATTTTATTGCTTGAACATATTGCAGAGAATTCTCATATGTATAAGGTGTTGCTTGTAACCAAAAACATTCCTTATTTCACACCGAAATTGATGGATCTGTTATATGAATTGATATTAACAACTACAGAACAACAATCGATTCAAAAAACAGAGGATTTCTTAACCGTCGATACTCCATCTGATATTGCAGCTTGGTATGGAACATCGGCTATCATTGGTACAATTTCCATGTGGCTAGGCAATGATATGCCTTATACACCTAAATATTTAGCAGAACGAATCATACAGTTAAATCCATTTATACCTGCAAATAATAAAAAGATATAGTGAATTGTTTCACTATTTAAATTTTAATTAACACATATTTATCAACTGTTGCTTTATTAACGCTTTCAGTATTATTGTAGATTGCTTAGCTCCTTAATAACTACTACCATGAAAGTAATAGATAGTAATAAGGAGTGTTAATGAATGATGAAAGTCGGCATTTATCACGGTCAAAATAGTGTGGGGATAGAAAAGCGTCCGATACCTCAAGTAGGAGAAAAAGATGCGTTGGTTCGGATTTTAGCGGGTGGAATTTGTGGTACAGATATCAATATAGTAAAAGCAGGCTCAGAAATGGGTATCCGTTTCGGCTCAGAGTTTGGACATGAAATGTTTGGTGAAATCGTCGAATTAGGTTCTGATGCGGAAACCGATTTGGCAGTTGGCATGCGTGTAGGTGTGAATCCAATTACTGCAAAACGTGCAGGTCGTCGTTATTCGTTGGAGGTAGGAGCCTTTTCACAATATGTCTTAATTGAAGATGCAGCACTTAATTATAACCTTTATGAATTTGATGATTCCGTTTCGGCAACAGAGGCCGTATTAATGGAACCCATGAGCGTAGGCTTCCATGGCGCTTTTAGCGTACTGCCCAAACATGGAGACAAAATCGTAGTTCTTGGTGCTGGTCCTATTGGCTTATCTGCAGCTGCAGGATTAATTGGTGAAGGCATTAAAGATGTTTGCGTAGTGGATATTGACAACTGGCGTTTGGATAAAGCAAAAGAATTAGGCGCATTAACAGTTAATACGTCGACTGAAACATTAGCAGAGGGTTTAATCAAACACTTCGGCGAAGTGAACGTATACGGTGTGAGTGTACCCAATGTAGATGCTTTTGTGGACGCAGCGGGCGCTCCAATATTATTTGAACAAGTGATGCAGATTGTAAAGCCACAAGCAAGAATAGCAATCATTGCCGTTTATAAAAATGAAGTACCTATAAGCCTTGCTCAAGTGATGAGTAAAGAAGTTAACATAGTTGGAGCTAGTGGATACACACATGAAGATATTGTAAAGGTAATTGAACATATAAACGACAAGAAAACGAATATCTCTACAATGGTGACACAGACTTATAAATTAGAGGATATTCAAGCCGCCTTCGATAAAGCCATTGCAGCAAAAGAAACGATCAAGGTTATTGTAGATCTAACTTAATCATTAGGTAATTATATTGGAGTTCATTTGAGTGTAAAACTCAGGTGAACTCTTTTTATTTTAGAAGAATAATGACGTTATATAAAATTTAATTCTAATTGAACATGGCATATTACAAGTGTGTGGTCGTAATTATACTGAGTATAGAAGTGAAATTAGAGAAAAAACGTGGAGGTATGATGGAAATTAATCTTGTTCCAGTAACGTTTGAAGATAAAGAGGTATTGACTAATCTATATCAATTTTACAATTATGATTTCAGTTTATTTACAGATCAAGACGTAAACCAGCATGGGGAATTCGAGGTGAATATTGATTATTTTTGGGAAGGGGATCATCGATGGAATCCATATTTGATTGAGGTTTCAGGAAACGTAGCTGGATTTGTGGTTGTTCTTTTTGAAAACTTAGATACAGACCCAGATCCAACTCATGTGATCTATGACTTTATGATTTTGCAGAAATACAGGAGAAATGGAATAGGTACTGCTGCCGCAATAAAAACACTTGATCTATTTAAAGAAGCTAAATGGAAACTAGCTCAAATGGAAAATAATAAATCTGCCATAGCATTCTGGCGAAAAGTTCTTAAGGATTATACAAAAGACAACTATACAGAACGTTATTCGAGTGATCTCCAAAAATATATTCAAGCATTCGATAGAAGGGGAAGAACGAAATGAATATCACCGTAACATTAACTGACAGCACAACGAAGTTTATGATTAACAATCTCTACCCACTATACTTACACGATCTATCAGAGATATGGGGGAATCTTCCTAATCAATACGGGGTATACGAGGATAATGAAACACAGACGCTGAATGAACAGAATAAAGTCTTCGACATATGGTGGGAGAAGCTGGGGATTTTATATCCTTATTTAATAAAAGAGGATGGAATTCCTGCTGGCTTTGCATTAGTAGCGACACCACCTCATACACCACCAGGTTGTGAATTTTATTTAAACGAATTCTTTATCCTGCGGCCCTTCCGAGGTAAGGGAATCGCTGAACGTGCGGCTAAGGAGGTATTTAATCTTCATATTGGAAAATGGGAGCTACAAACCAATCCCACAGCTACTAATAGGAGAGCCCAGCATTTTTGGAGAAAGACACTAAAAGAATATACTGGTAATAGCTTTCAAGAAGAATGTAAGAAGTCTTTTGATGATGAATTAAAGATGATTTTTAATTTTTGTAATGGATAAAGCTAATCAAATCGAAATGAGGGAATTATTTCTTCTATTGACTTATAGTGGATTAGGGCTTACAATTAGAAAAAAATTATATATCAAAACAAATGCTTTGATGGAGAAAAGTAGTTCAATACCTCACTACAGGGAGGAAACGCCGGAGATTGAGAGCGTTTCTAGAGAAAAGGGTTGATCGAAGTTCACTCCGGAGCAGTCCCTTGAAACCATTGTTGGCAAGTAGAGGTGTACCGGTGTTAACCGTTAAATATTTAAGTGAGAACATTTCTGTTTGTTGTACAGAATAGTTCTAATTTAGGGTGGTACCGCGGCTCCTCGTCCCTTTTCGGACGAGGGGTCTTTTTGTTTCCATTTAGAAGAAATATTTGTATCCCTGCAAGGCTCGGTAGCTCAGTTGGTAGAGCATAGGACTGAAAATCCTAGTGTCGGCGGTTCGACCCCGTCCCGAGCCATCTTAACTTTAATAGCAAGGCTCGGTAGCTCAGTCGGTAGAGCATAGGACTGAAAATCCTAGTGTCGGCGGTTCGACCCCGTTCCGAGCCATCTTAATTTTAATAGCAAGGCTCGGTAGCTCAGTTGGTAGAGCATAGGACTGAAAATCCTAGTGTCGGCGGTTCGATCCCGTTCCGAGCCATCTTAACTTTAATAGCAAGGCTCGGTAGCTCAGTCGGTAGAGCATAGGACTGAAAATCCTAGTGTCGGCGGTTCGACCCCGTCCCGAGCCATCTTAACTTTAATAGCAAGCTTTCTATAAAAACAGCCTGTCCGACCATTATGGTTAGACAGGTTGTTTGTTATTTCATCTTAATTTGAAAAGTTTAAGGAGTAGATTAATTATGAAATATGTAAATGCAGATACAGTCTTCCCTAAAGAGTTACTACAAGAAATACAGAAATATATAAACGGTGGTATGGTCTACGTTCCAAAGCCTGAAGAATTACATGTAAAATGGGGTGAGAAGTCAGGGAGTAGAAAATATTTGGAATCAAGAAATATTGAGATCTGCCTGAGGTTTGCTGCTGGTGCAACCGTCGACCAGCTCTCAGGTGAATACTGTCTTTCTAAAGATAGTATTAAGAAAATTGTTTATACTAAAAAATAGCCGGTCAACCTTAGGGTTGACCGGCTATTACATTTATTTGAAGCGTTAACTCGCAAATATATGCTTACCAATTTTTAAGTTCTGAGGACGAGTCCAGATCCATGCGCTAGTAGCTGTATCTGGATTGAAATAATAGATCGAATTGTTTGTTGGGTCCCAACCTCGGACAGCATCAAGAGCAGCTAAATAGGCAGTCCGGTTTGGAGTAAGCCAGTATTGACCGTCAGATACGGCTGTAAATGCGCCTTTTTGAAATACAACGTCTTTAATATTGTCTGGGAATTGACTAGATTGTATGCGATTCATAACTACAGCGCCAACTGCGACTTGACCTTTATAAGGCTCACCGCGAGATTCACTATAAATGACTTTCGCCAGAATATCCATTTCCTCAATACTAAGCGTGTATTTTTTTAGAGCATTCCAAGTTTTTGTACCAGTAACTCCATCGGCATTTAATCCGTAGGCCTTTTGGAATTTAGCAACGGCAACTTTCGTTTGTGATCCATATACACCATCTAAAGGCTGAGTATAGAAATTCAGAGTTTTTAATCGATACTGAAGATCCCACACATCTCCAGAAGAACTCCCTACGGTTAATACAGGTGCAGCACTAGCAGAACCGATCATAGTAGCCATACTTACCAGACCCAAAAGAAGCAACAAAGTGAATATTTTAGTCTTCATTGTAGTAGCCTCCTTTCAGAAAACATTATAAATAACCTTCAATAACTGAGACAACACTCATTTATTGGTAATCTAATAATCCATTTTACATTTTCGAAAATACTTCATTAGGTTTGTGATCTTATGAAATGGGTAAATGAATAATCAGAGGCACATCAACATCGGAGGTTTTATATATGAAAAAGCAATTATATCTATTCATAATCGCAGCTGCACTCACTTTAAGCGCATGTGGTAATGATAATAGCTATGGCAATAAGATAATGGAAGATACCTCACATTCCAGTTCAAGCGACGTACCTGAAAATTTGAAAGTGGCAGAGAATCCTACTTTTAAAATAGGAAGTAAAGCGATTATCCAAGCGGAGCATATGGAAGGTATGAAAGGGGCAACAGCAACGATAGTTGGAGCTTTTGATACCACTGCGTATATCGTTTCTTATAGGCCCGCAACAGGTGGATTTCCAGTTACAAATCATAAGTGGATTATTCATGAGGAAATCAAAAAAGCAGCCGACAAACCCTATGAATCCGGCTCGGAAGTCATAATGGAAGCTGACCATATGAAAGATATGAAAGGTGCAACGGCTCAGATTAACGCAGCGGAACAAACCACGGTATATATGATTGATTACACACCTACTACGGGTGGAGATAAAGTGAAAAATCATAAATGGGTAACGGAAGATGAGCTTTCAGCAATAAAGTAACCAATAGAAATATAAGCTCAAAAGTAATGAAAGATGATTAAGGTAGGGGCAGTCATGGACTTTGTTAAAGTTCTAGGCTGCTCCTACCTTTTTGATTGCTTCTTTTATTGGTAGAGAAGTGTTAAGATATCTTTATAAAATACCGATATACAAAATATACCATTTTAATTGATGTTTTCTTAGAAGGTAGGAGCGTGATTGAAATGCCTAACTGGCAGGTGAAATTCGATGAAGAGATGCTTAAGCAAGCTGCACAACAGATTCAAGTCGATTGGACAGCGATAAAGTATATTGGTGGTTTTGAAAATGTTGTCTATAGCTTTCCAAAAGATGATCATGAATTTATTTTACGTGTATCTCATCAGTCTCATCAGGAGCTGGAGATGGTTATCTCTGAACTTGACTTTATGGACCATCTTGCAAAGCATGGCGTGCAACTGGCTCCCCCCATTCCCTTTCAGGATGGCAGTTTGGTACAAGCGTTAGTCAAAGATCAAGAAAGATTTATGATCTGTGTGATGGAGAAAGCACCAGGTGGTCATGTTAATGCTTCCGATCCCTATTGGGGAACGGAGCTTTTTGAGCAATGGGGTGAGGTAACAGGAAGAATGCATGCTTTAGCTCTGCAATATGAGCGTCCGGAGACTGTTCTGGCAAGACCACATCAGGGTAAGCTAGAGTTTGACTTTGCTAACTTTGGTACTGTTGAACAGCAGCTTTTTGAAAAGTTGCTTCAAATAAATGATCGGATTAACCAGTTGCCGCGGAATCGAGAAGGCTATGTACTATGTCACCGTGATTTGCATCCAGGTAATTTCTTCGTGCATGAGGGGCAGATCACCGTGTTTGACTTTGATGATTGTGGATACGACTACATGGTGCATGATATTGCCATTGCCGTTTATTATTCGACCATCTTTGGGGATTGGCGAAAACCGGAGGTAGAGCAGAGTAGAACTTCTAGTCTTGCGGCAGCCATGCTGACGTCTTTTATGAAAGGGTATAATCGAGAGTACTCACTCGACAATAAGTGGCTAGAAGAGCTCCCGCTCTTTATTGAGAAGCGCCGACTGGAATTAGTGCTTTTGTTATTTCAAGAGTTTTCGGAGTCACAGCGTGAGCAGGATAGAGAGTGGCTTGCCCGTAATATTCACGATGCTCTAAATGACATTGCTTGTTTAGAGCTTTAATGAGGGAGGTATCCGATATGACAACCCCCAAACATATTCTTTCCGCAGCTACCGTTGTATTCAATGATCAGGGAAGCCAAAGAAGAATCGGGCATTGATATAGAGATTAATAAGTTCTGCGGAGTTTTTCAAAATGTTGATCGATCTATTTGTACTAACCTATTTCTAGGGAAAGCCATCGGCGGCGAACCTGCTACTAGTTCCGAGAGCTTAGAAGTTGGGTTTTTCTCGATAGAACAAGCATTGGAAATGGTCACATGGAAAAACCTCAGACTGCGGCTGGAGTATTGTCTAAATGATGAGGTGCAGCCTTTTTACGTAGAGTTACGGGGTACAGAAGTTGAAGAAATTATTATTACACATCTGAGTTAATATAGGGAGCACAATGGACAAGTGTTTCGATCAACAAAGATTCATTTTTTTATTTTATAACATTTTCAGTTGATTACAGAACTTTTCATACGTTTACAGCGTCTTACTTATGAACGATAAATCGACGGTAAGGACTGAAACATTATGAAAGACAACACGAAGCTTTTCAGAAATAATATGAGGAGCCAGTCTTCTATACAATCTGTAGGCGGCAGGCGTTATGTGCCAGGAATTGATGGTCTAAGGGCTTTATCAGTACTCGCTGTAATCGCATATCATTTGAATCTGAATTGGGCTGGGGGTGGACTTCTCGGCGTTGGAATATTTTTTGTAATCTCCGGATATCTCATTACTGACCAAATCATTAGCCAGTGGGAGCGGCACCGAAGGCTGAACCTTGTAGACTTTTGGGTTCGTAGGGCGCGGAGGCTGTTGCCTGCGATGGCCGTTATGCTTTTTGTGGTTGCCATATGGCTTTTAATTATAGAACCATCAAGATTGTTTAGGCTCAAGGGTGACTTTATGTCTTCCTTATTTTATTTCAATAACTGGTGGCTAATATTTCATAATGTTTCCTATTTTGAAAGCTTTGGCCCACCATCTCCTATCGGACATTTATGGTCGCTTTCTATTGAAGGACAGTTTTATATTCTATGGCCAATAGTTCTCATCATCGTGATGAAAATCGCTCGTCGGCGAGGTAAGCTTATTGCATGGATTATGGCTTGCGCAGCAGTCTCGGCTTTAGCCATGGCATTGATCTACGTACCGGGGACAGACCCAAGTAGAGTATATTATGGAACGGATACCCGCTTATTTGCGCTTCTCATTGGAGCAGCACTTGCAGTTGCTTGGCCAAGTCAGAAACTTAATGATAACGTCTCAGAACCGGCTCGGCGTGTGCTTGATATTGTAGGGGGATTAGGACTCATTCTATTGTTGGTACTTTTTAATCAGGTTAATGAGTTCGATGATTTACTTTACCGTGGTGGGTTTTTAGTGATTTCTTTGATTGCAGCTGTAGTTATTGCCGTTCTAGCTCATCCTGCTAGCCGTCTGGGATCGATCGTAGGCTGTAAACCTTTGCGTTGGATCGGGCTGCGATCATATAGCTTGTACATATGGCATTTTCCAGTCATTATCCTTAGCAGTCCGAATGTGAGTACTGAAGAAAGCAGCATGCTTCGGATTATCATTCAGGTAGCAGTAAGTTTCCTTCTAGCTGCATTATCATATAAGTATGTGGAGGAGCCCATTCGTCGAGGTTCATTTAAAGAAACATGGAAGAATATCAGTGTAAAACGAAGGGGTGGTCTTCGTCCAGGCTTCTTAATGGCTATTATTGCCGTGATTCTTATCCCAATCGCATGCAAAGGTTATTTGTTAAACGCTGGATCGGATACGTCTGCGATCGAATCGGCAGATTTGCAGTATGAACAACAACAACTGCAACAGCAAGAACAACGACTGCAGCAGCAAGAACGACAAGATATGGGAAGAAAGAATGATCCCGCAGATCATAAAGCGATAGACGAAAATGTAACTGATAAACCATCAATACCAGCCTTGGCAACAGCTACAACTGAACCTGAAGTGAAAAAAGCTGATACTAAGGTGGGAACTACAAATACAGAAATAGCAAAGCCTGAATCAGAAGTAAAAAAATCTGTTCCTGAAGAAAAGAAACCCGTGGCTGAGAAGAGTCAAGCTGGAACGGATGTTACGGCCATTGGAGATTCTGTCATTTTGGATGCAGCACCATACCTTTCAGAGGAATTACCTGGCATTGTCATCGAGGGAAAGATCGGTCGGCAGATGGCTAAAGCTCAGGAGGTAGTGGATCAGCTTAAAGCTCAAGGCCGGCTGGGTAAAAAGGTTATAATCGAGCTTGGGACTAACGGATCCTTTAGTTCAAAGCAATTACGTAATTTACTGGATTCATTAAGTGATGCTGAGCAGATTTTTTTGGTCAATACACGGGTTCCAAGAAAATGGGAGAATAATGTGAATCACAATATTTCAAAAGTTTCCAGTGAATATAGTAATACGACCGTAGTAGACTGGTACTCTGCAAGTGAAGGAAAAGACGATTATTTCTACCAAGATGGTGTGCATCTTAAACCAGAGGGCTCCAAGTGTTACGCCTCACTTCTTGCGAAAGCCTTGGAAAGTAAGTAAGAATTAATTGAATCTCCAAACTTTTTGATATTATATTTTAATAGACCGGCAAGAGAGTTCTCTCTTTGCCGGTCTTTTTTTTTCGTAAACGAATGATCATTGAAGAGCTAATTAATTCCTAGTCGTAGATAAAATGCTCCACCACAGCCACAGTCGTAGTTATGTCTGGATCAGAATTATCGATCACTTTCACATTAGAACTTGGAAGCGGCCACTTCACACTGCGGTTTCCAAATGATTTGCGAAATTCATCCCAATGCTGGAACTTCCATTCATCTAATGGTGATTGTCGATCGTGAATTCGTGTCCGATACAATTCCTCATTGGCTAGTTCGACTAAGACAACTTTAACCTCAACATCTTGCAGCGAACGTCCGATTCGAGATAACTCACTGCTGATCCAGTCAGGGTTGGCAGCTTCTTTAGTAAATGGTCCAACCACAAATGCATCTACATTCAGGCCTATATTGTCTAGCGCTGCATCCATCGTAATCCGGTAGCCCAAATCACGGCATAATCTTTTGTAATCGGCAGAGTCTCTGTCTGCCGGGTCCAATCCGTGAAAGGTCATAATGGCGTCAGCCGCTGGACGTAATAGAATATCCATATCAAAGAAGGGTACTTTACGCCGGGAAGCGATCGCTTTAGCTAATGTCGTTTTGCCTGCCCCAGCTGGCCCTAGAAAAAATACAAGTTTGTTCATCAATGTCTCTCCTTAGAACCTCAATTCAACTCCATAATGTATCTCTGCATACTATCATATAAAAGATAGTGAGTAATCGCCAGCGCAATATCTCCATCAGAGAGATAGGAACAGACTACCTGAGATATTGCGCGTTACGGTCCATAATATGATATTTTTTTGCTTCTCCATTGAGTTTTTGTGTAATCCTGCTTATAATATAGCGAGAAAAATAAGAAAAAGGTGTCCATAAATGAGCATATTAAATGTAGAAGGATTAAGTCATGGTTTTGGAGATCGTGCGATCTTCAAGGATGTTTCATTCCGTCTTCTAAAAGGCGAGCATATCGGATTATTCGGCGCTAACGGCGAAGGTAAATCCACTTTTATGAATATTGTTACAGGAAAGCTTCAACCGGATGAAGGTAAGGTCGAATGGTCCAAACGGGTGCGTGTTGGCTACCTCGATCAGCATGCAGTGTTGACCAAAGGCATGACCATTCAAGATGTACTCAGAGGCGCTTTTCAATACCTCTTTGATCTTGAGCAAGAGATGAATGATATGTACGGCAGAATGGGTGACGTGTCGCCTGAAGAGTTGGAAAAGCTGCTTGAAGAAGTTGGTACGATCCAAGATACGCTTACAAATCAAGATTTCTACATGATCGATGCGAAGATACAAGAAACCGCGCGCGGTCTAGGCATCACAGATATTGGATTGGATCGTGATGTAGCTGATCTTAGTGGTGGTCAGCGTACCAAAATCTTGCTTGCGAAGCTGTTGCTTGAAAAACCAGATATTTTGCTCCTAGATGAGCCTACGAACTATCTGGATGAGCAGCATATTGAATGGCTGAGACGTTATCTTCAAGAGTATGATAATGCATTTATTCTGATCTCACATGATATGCC
Organism: Paenibacillus sp. FSL H7-0737; assembly: GCF_000758545.1. Classification (NCBI taxonomy): domain Bacteria; kingdom Bacillati; phylum Bacillota; class Bacilli; order Caryophanales; family Paenibacillaceae; genus Paenibacillus; species Paenibacillus sp. FSL H7-0737. Next base: position 3,149,613 of record NZ_CP009279.1, read on the forward strand.
TTTCTTGAACAGCGTTATCAACCTGATCTACCATATGGAAAATCAAAAGCTGACTCGTTATGTGGGTGACTATGAGCAATTCCAGCAGGTCTACGAAATGAGAAAACAACAGCTTGAATCTGCTTATAACCGTCAAAAACAAGAAATCGCAGAGCTGAAAGACTTCGTTGCACGTAACAAAGCAAGCGTAGCTACCCGTAACATGGCAATGTCCAGACAGAAGAAGCTCGACAAGATGGAAATTATCGAGATTGCAAAAGAGAAGCCAAAACCACAGTTTAACTTTAAAGAAGGTAAAACCGCGGGCAAGATGATTTTCGAAGCAAAAGAATTGGTTATCGGATATGACACACCGTTGTCCAGACCGCTTAATTTGTTAATGGAGCGTGGACAAAAGATCGCGTTGGTCGGTGCGAACGGGATCGGTAAAACCACCTTGCTTCGCAGCATCTTAGGTGAAATCCAAGCATTGTCCGGTTCGGTAGAACGTGGATACCATCAAGAGATTGGATACTTTGAGCAAGAAATGAAAGAAGGCAATTACAAGACTTGTATCGAGGAGATCTGGGATACATTCCCATCCCTGTCACAATTCGAAGTACGTGCTGCCCTTGCCAAATGTGGACTGACCACGAAACATATCGAAAGTAAGATTGCTGTTCTAAGTGGTGGAGAAAAAGCTAAAGTGCGTCTATGTAAACTCATTAACAGCGAGACGAACATTCTCGTATTAGATGAGCCGACGAACCACTTGGATATCGATGCCAAAGATGAACTGAAACGTGCGCTGAAAGCATATAAGGGAAGCATTCTCATGATCTCTCACGAACCAGATTTTTATCAAGACATTGTCACCGATATCTGGAATTGCGAAGATTGGACAACAAAAGTATTCTAATAAGCAAATCTTTATTGAACAAGCCTATGAGGTGTTAACGAATCAGTTACGCTTTATAGGCTTTTTTATGGATAGTGGGGAGGGTCTATGTGTTAGAGAATAAAATGGATCAGCTTAACATCAGTGTTCAAAGAATTTTTGGAGAACAAGAAATAGAAATAGTCGATTTCACATGTGAGGATTTAGATTATAAAACACCTAACTTTACAACAGCGGGTATCTTTCATCTTCAGGGTATCGCACTAATTAATAACGAGCAGCTTCCATGGTCAATCATATTAAAAATCATTAAGTCTGATAGTGCAGAAAAAGAGGATCCAGCACATCACAATTACTGGCGACGAGAAGCCCTAGTCTTTGAATCTAAGATTCTGGATGAGCTTCCGGGCTCAATCCAAGCTCCTAAGTGTTATCTTGTTGAGGAGCAAGTAGATGGTACCGTATGGTTATGGATGGAACGAATTGAAGGGGAATTTGCACATGCGAAGGAGCAGTTTGATATTATCGCTGAACGGTTAGGCCGATTTAATGGAGCTTATCTTTCAGGAAAGAACACTCCTAATAACCAATGGATATGTAGAAGCTGGCTTAGATCATGGACTACCGCAAGTAAAATGTATGCACCTAACCCTGAAGAATATATTCATCAATTACATAGAGACAATGACCGAAGCCTTTGGGCTTGGTTCCAAGACTTCACGAAGCGGATAGACAGTAACTTGAATGCTCTCCATCGCTTGCCGCGAGTATTAGCCCATCAGGACCTCAGTCAAATGAATATGCTGTTAACTCAAAACGGAGAGTTAGTCTTGATAGACTGGCAATTTATGAGCTTATCAGGTTTAGGTGAAGATCTTGGTAAAATGTTTGGCGTAAATATGAGTCTTGGTGTAATTCCTATCCATCGTTACGAGGAATTTAAAGAGTCTTTATTCCATTCGTATATCAAAGGATTAAAGGCTAGCGGATGGCAAGGGGACGAATCCCTTGCAAGATATGGTTATTGTTTAAGCACTGCTTTACGTAGTGTCTGGGAAGTGCCACAATACTTTTCTCTAAATGCTCAGCTACAATCTGACCTGTTAAACGCTAATCTTCAGGAGCGGGTTAATCGGCTAGAGCAAATCATTATTATTCATCAAAAAATGACGCTAGAAGCTGAGACATTGAAATTATGGATAACATAGTTCTTAATTCTCATTAGATATGAAAAAGGAGCCCCTATTAAAGGAGCTCCTTTTTGCTACACCTCAATAATGATGGGGAGAATCATTGGACGTCGTTTCGTTTTTTCGTACAGGAATCTACTTAGGGTCTCCTTGATGGTCTGCTTGATGATATTCCACTCGCCTAGGTCAGCCTCACTCATCTTTTGAAGGGTGGAGGTTACAAGCTTGTTGATCTCCTCCATTAAAGTTTCTGAGTTACGGACATAGATGAATCCTCTGGATATGGTATCCGGCTCGTTTAATAAACGTCCATCTTCTTGGCTTAATGTAATCACTGTAATCAAAATACCGTCTGCTGACAGCTGGCGACGATCGCGAAGAACGACATTACCAATATCTCCAATCCCAAGGCCATCCACTAGGGTTTGTCCAGCTGCCACTCGGCCAGATTGGCGGACGACACCTGATGATGACTCGACGATATCTCCATTTTTTAGAATAAAGATATTATTGGGGTTAACACCAACTGCCTCTGCTAACAAGCTGTGATGATGTAGCATACGGTATTCACCATGAATCGGTATGAAATATTCAGGTTTCATCAAGGTTAACATTAACTTAAGCTCTTCTTGGCTTGCATGCCCAGATACATGAAGCTCGCTGCGTGATCCATAGATGACTTTAGCGCCCAGCACGTATAAATTATCGACGATTCTAGATACATTGCGTTCATTCCCGGGAATGGGATTAGCTGCTATCAGAACGGTATCTCCTGCCTGGATTTCCATCTGCCTATGACTTGCGTTAGCCAGTCGCGATAACGCAGCCATGGGCTCTCCTTGACTGCCTGTACATAATACAGTTACTTGCTCTGGAGGGAGTTTGGCAGCTTCTGTAGGCTCGATCAGCATGTTATCTGGAATGCTCAAGTACCCGAGTTCCTGGGCTACTCGGACAACATTAACCATACTTCTGCCAAGTAAGGTTAATCTACGATCGGTTAAACGAGCAGCTTCAATGATCTGTTGTAGACGGTGTACATTTGAAGCAAAGGTAGAGATAAAGATTCTACGGTCAGCTTTCATGAATGCTTCTTCTATATGAGCGCCAACGAGTTTTTCAGAGGGGGTGAAGCCTGGGCGTTCTGCATTGGTACTCTCTGAGAGCAGGAACTTTACACCATTTTTACCGATGTCAGCCATTTTATGTATGTCTGGATACTGCTTATTAACAGGGGTCATGTCAAATTTGAAATCCCCTGTATGAACAACGGTCCCTTCTGGGGTGTCGAATACAACACCAAGGCAATCCGGAATACTATGATTGGTATTAAAGAACGTTGTAGTAATCGCTCCTAGCTGTAAAGTAGACTCAGAATCAATGACATGAAGCTTGGTCTGACGTAATATTCCGTGTTCCCTCAGTTTATTTTCAATTAGACCTAAGGTTAACCGAGATGCGTAGATCGGAAGATTTAATTGTTTGAGTAGATACGGAATTCCTCCAATATGATCCTCATGTCCATGTGTAACTACTAATGCTCGAATCTTATCAAGATTACTTAATAAATACGTAACATCAGGAATAATGAGGTCAATCCCCAGTAGACTTTCGTCTGGAAATTTAGAACCGCAATCAATGACAATAATATCATCTGCATATTGCAGGAAATACATATTCTTACCAATTTCATTCACACCGCCTAATGCTGCAATCCAGAGCTGCTTTGCTGCCACTTTCATTAAAGTCCCTCCTTTTATAAATTCACCTATATTATGTATGAAATCCCTTATAATTATCCTTTCATTGAGGTGGTACAATAGTATAACAATAGATTGATATTCAAAAGTTAGGGGACAGATTGATCATGAACATCAGAAGAATACAAATGAAGGATAATTATGCAATCGAACAGATTATTAGGAACTGCCTGATTGAGTTTGGCGGGAATAGGGCAGGGCTTGCGTGGGAAGATGACAGCCTGCATCATTTATATGAGTATTACAATCATAGTGATAATCAGGCCTATTGGGTTGTAGAAGAAGATGGAAATATATTGGGCGGGTGTGGCATTGCGCCTTTCGGCAATGAGGGCGACATATGTGAGTTGCAAAAAATGTACTTATCTCAGTCTGTTAGAGGTAGAGGGATATCTTCCGAACTCTTAAATACGGCTCTGGATTTTGCCAAGCTATATTACAACAAATGTTATTTGGAGACATTACAGAACATGCATGCGGCTAACCGTTTTTATATGAAAAACGGCTTCGAACTTTTAGATGCCCCATTAGCTGGCTCAGAGCATTTCGCATGTGATGCTTGGTATATTAAAGAGTTAATTTAATTATGGTTTAGTAAGCCTGGATTAGCAGGCTTATTTTTTATTTGACATTAAAACCGTCCAGACGGTATAGTAAATATTAGGGGTGATCAATGTGAACAGTAATTCTAAACGTAAAACTATTTTATTGGCGGCTTCCACAGTTGTTAAAAATAATGGAGTAGAGAAGCTTACGCTTGAAGCTGTGGCTAAAGAAGCCGGGGTCAGTAAGGGCGGGCTACTGCACCATTTTCCAAATAAAGAAGCTTTGATCATAGGGATGGTCGAAGATCTAACGAACCATTTTTTTACCAATGTTCAAGATAGAGCAATGAGCGAAACGGTTGAAAAAGGAAAGTGGAGTCGTGCTATTACTAAAGCCATGGATGATGATATTAAAGAGGGCAAAGAGATTGGTACCGCGCTTCTCGCTGCTCTTTTCACAAATCCAGATATTCTTAACAAATTTCAAAGTCAATATGCAACATGGCAACAAAACATAGAGAACGATGGCATTGATCCTGTACGCTCCACTATCATTAGGTTGGCAGCAGATGGGTTATGGTATTCCGAAATGTTCGGATTAGGTGTGTTAGATGATGAATTACGCACGAAAGTCATTCAAGAATTGATAAATATGACGAAGTAAGGAGAGGTTATCTTTGAATTCATATGTATTACTTGCAACAGCGATCATCTGTGAGGTATTTGGCAGTTCAATGCTAAAAGTGTCTAACGGGTTTAAAAGGGTATTCCCATCCATTGGCGTGATCCTTGGTATGGGCTTAGCATTTTACAGTCTTTCTTTAGCGTTAAAAACAATTCCATTAGGTACAGCTTATGCGATTTGGTCAGGGGTGGGCACAGCTTTGACAGCTATAATTGGCGTAGTTATTTATAAGGAGAATTTTAATCGTAAGAAATTACTAGGTCTACTACTTATTATTGGTGGTGTAATCATTATGAAGCTCTCAGGTGGGGCTCATTAGAATTTGGAGGCTGCAGCATGAAAAGAAATGTAGGATATATTGCTCTAAGTATAGCGATTGCTAGCGAAGTCGTAGGTACTACTATGTTGAAAATGTCAGAAGGATTCACGCAATTACTCCCTTCTATAGGGGTTATTATTGGTTTTATTATTGCTTTTTATAGTTTATCCATAAGCCTTAGAGAATTACCGTTAAGCTTAGCTTATGCGATTTGGTCGGGTGTAGGTACTGTTCTAACTGCAATTGTGGGTATTGTTGTGTGGGGAGATCCATTTGGTATTCTTACTTTTGCCGGAATAGTATTAATAGTAGGAGGAGTGGTATTATTAAACTCTCCTGCCAAAGGTGAAGACAAAGTACGGGCCTGATAAATCAGGCTCTTTTTTTATTTTTAAACGGATGTCATAGATTCCATAAATCGCATAGTTTCGCGATAATGGTATCACTTACCTTTTCCGTAGAATTACATCTTATAGTTTGAGCTACTATTTATCTATAATGAGTGTGTCTGAAAGTGAAGGGAGGGTGTGGTTCTTTTTAATGTGCTCTGGATGATCTCTATTGAAAACGCTACCATTTGAGCACTCTGATAGGTTCGTGAATTTTTGAGAATCTAACATATTTAAGGAGGATTAAAATTAAAATGCGTAACAAGTATGTTGTATGGTCGCTGGTAGTATCCATGCTGATTTCAAGTTTATTCTTGGCTGCGGGCCCACTTAATTTTGTTTCAGCCTCCGGAGGACCAAACCTGACACTCGGCAAAAATGTAACTGCGAGCGGTCAATCACAAACTTATAGTCCTGACAATGTTAAAGACAGTAATCAAAGCACGTATTGGGAAAGCACGAATAATGCATTCCCACAATGGATTCAAGTCGATTTAGGTGCAAATACGAATATTGATCAAATCGTTCTAAAGCTCCCTTCTGGCTGGGAGACGCGGACGCAAACATTGGCTGTTCAAGGTAGCACAAACGGTTCGACATTCACGAATATTGTAGGTTCTGCAAATTATGAATTCAATCCATCAGTGGCAGGGAACAGTGTTACCATCGACTTTGCCTCAATCAGTACGCGTTATGTTCGTCTGAATGTAACGAGCAACACAGGTTGGCCGGCAGCTCAGCTCTCTGAATTCGAGATTTACGGCGCTAGTGGCCCTATTGCTACTCCAACTCCATCGCCTTCCGGCACTTATGAAGCTGAATCTGCTTCACTGTCTGGAGGAGCTAAAGTGAACACGGATCATGCCGGTTACTCCGGCGCGGGATTCGTGGATGGATATTTGACACAAGGTGCAACAACGACATTCACGGTTAACGTGCCAGCAGCAGGTAGTCGTGAGGTGACATTGAAATACGCTAATGCAAGTGGCAGTGCAAAGACAATAAGTGTCTATGTCAATGGTGCTAAAATTGGCCAGACCTCATTATCTAACTTACCAAATTGGGATTTATGGAGCACTAAAGTAGAAGTTCTTAATCTAAATGCGGGTAACAACACCATCGCATATAAATATGATGCTGGTGATTCTGGCAATGTTAACCTTGACCAAATCACTGTAGCGTCGACGACAACAACACCACCTGCAACACCTACTCCGACACCGACAGCCACACCAACACCAACACCAACACCAACACCAACACCAACACCAACACCAACACCAACACCAACACCGACGGTCACACCAACGCCAACAACCACACCAACGCCAACAACCACACCAACACCTGCTCCTGGGAGTAATATTGCTGTCGGCAAGACGATTACCGCTTCTTCCAGTACACAAACGTTCGTAGCAACAAATGCGAACGATAATGACACAAGCACGTACTGGGAAGGTGGCAGCAATCCAAGTTCGCTCACCCTCGACTTAGGGGCGAACCACAACATTACGTCAATCGTTTTGAAGCTGAATCCAGCCTCTGCATGGAGTACTCGCACACAAACGATTCAGGTGCTCGGTCACAATCAAGACACGACTACCTTCGGTAATTTGGTATCGGCTCAATCCTATACGTTTAATCCAGCTTCGGGCAACACAGTAACCATCCCGGTTACGGCAACGGTTAAACGTCTGCAGTTGAATATCACTTCGAACTCTGGTGCCCCTGCTGGGCAAATCGCGGAGTTTCAAGTATTCGGTACACCAGGGGCGAACCCTGATCTAATGATAACGGGTATGTCCTGGTCACCTACTACTCCTGTCGAGACAAGTGCAATTACATTAAATGCAGTTGTTAAGAACAACGGTAATGCTAGCTCCGCAGCAACCACTGTCAACTTTTACTTAAACAATGAGCTCGTTGGATCTGCTCCAGTAGGTTTATTAACTGCAGGCGCATCAACAACAGCCTCAATGACATTAAACGCTGGAGCCAAAACCGCTGCGACCTATGCTCTCAGCGCTAAAGTAGATGAGAACAATGTGATTATCGAGCAGAACGAAGGGAATAACAGCTATACGAACGGGGCATCTCTTGTTATCGCTCCAGTCTCCAGCTCTGACTTAGTTGGTGTGACTACCTGGACACCAAGTAATCCAGTGGCTAATAGTACAGTAGCTTTTACCGTAAATCTCAAGAATCAAGGAACCATTGCTTCTGCAAGCGGTTCTCATGGTGTTACTGTAGCTCTTAAAAACTCAGCAGGTACCACGATTCAAACATTTAATGGATCCTATTCCGGGACCCTTGCTGCTGGAGCTTCCGTTAACGTCACGATTCCAGGGACATGGACAGCAGTCAACGGTAATTACACTATAACCACTACTGTTGAAGTGGATGCTAATGAGGTAACAGCGAAGCAATCAAACAATATAAGCACAACTAATCTGGTGGTCTATGCCCTACGTGGTGCAAGCATGCCTTATAGTCGGTATGATACCGAAGATGCTACTCTCGGTGGTGGAGCTACGTTGAAATCAGCACCTACGTTTGATCAAGCACTAATTGCTTCAGAAGCATCTGGTCAGCGTTATGTAGCACTTCCTTCAAACGGCTCGAACGTGGGATGGACAGTCAGACAAGGACAAGGCGGCGCGGGTGTAACTATGAGATTTACTATGCCTGACTCTTCGGATGGTATGGGACTGAATGGTTCACTTGACGTGTATGTGAATGGAGTAAAAGTCAAAACGGTATCGTTGACATCCTACTACAGCTGGCAGTATTTTTCGGGCGATATGCCTGGTGATACTCCTAGTGCTGGGCGTCCGCTCTTCCGATTTGACGAAGTCCACTGGAAATTGGATACTCCTCTCCAGCCTGGAGATATCATCCGTATTCAGAAGAACAATGGAGATAGCTTGGAATATGGTGTTGATTTCCTCGAAATCGAACCCGTTCCTACTGCAGTCGCTCGTCCGGCGAACTCCGTGTCAGTGACAGATTATGGTGCTGTAGCAAATGATGGTCAGGATGACCTTGCAGCTTTTAAAGCAACGGTGAATGCAGCTGTTGCAGGTGGTAAGAGCATGTATATTCCTGCCGGAACATTTAATCTTAGCAGCATGTGGGAAATTGGCTCTGCCAGCAATATGATTAACAACTTTACGGTGACGGGTGCTGGAATCTGGCATACGAACCTCCAGTTTACTAATCCTAATGCGGCGGGAGGCGGTATTTCACTCCGTATTAGCGGCAAGCTAGATTTTAGTAATATTTACATGAATTCGAATTTGCGATCCCGTTATGGACAAAATGCAATTTATAAAGGATTTATGGATAACTTTGGTACTAATTCAATTATCCATGATGTCTGGGTAGAACATTTTGAATGTGGTATGTGGGTAGGCGACTATGCTCATACACCTGCTATTTATGCCAGTGGGCTTGTGGTTGAAAACAGCCGGATTCGGAACAATCTTGCCGATGGTATCAACTACTCCCAAGGCACTAGCAATTCGATTGTTCGAAACACCAACGTAAGAAATAACGGTGACGATGGTCTTGCAGTATGGACTAGTAACACCAATGGTGCTCCGGCGGGTGTAAATAACACATTCTCCTACAACACGATTGAGAATAACTGGCGTGCTGCAGCCATAGCATTCTTTGGAGGCGGCGGTCATAAGGCAGATCACAACTACATCATCGACACTGTAGGTGGTTCTGGTATTCGTATGAACACCGTTTTCCCTGGTTACCATTTCCAGAATAATGCGGGCATTGTTTTCTCAGATACTACGATTATCACAAGTGGTACCAGTAAAGATCTGTATGGTGGAGAACGTGGAGCCATCGATTTAGAGGCATCGAATGATGCCATCAAGAACGTCACCTTTACCAACATCGATATCATCAATACACAACGCGATGCAATCCAGTTCGGTTATGGTGGTGGATTTGAGAATATCGTGTTTAACAACATCAATATTAATGGTACTGGGCTTGATGGTATTACTACTTCACGTTTCTCTGGGCCACATCAGGGTTCGGCAATCTATACCTACACAGGCAATGGTTCAGCAACGTTTAACAACCTGACGACTACGAATATCGCTAACCCCAACCTGAATTATATTCAGAGCGGTTTTAATCTGACGATTCATTAAGCGTTAGTGTGAGGGAGGAGTTCTTCGGAACTTTTCCCTTTTTTCTTATATTGTGGATAGTAAAAATTTAAAACTTCAGAGAAGGATATTGACTTGATGAACAAGAAATAAATGGTAGGATATAGTATTTATCTCATAAGAAATAAATTTTTAAAAATGTGTCGATTTCATCATCTTCCGTTCGTCGTTTAAATAGAAGTCCGGATATCAGACGTTAAAGCGAAGGAGAGATGAAATGCATTTAGTAACTTCAATGGACGGAACTAAGATTGCCTATGACAAAATGGGTCAAGGGCCAGCACTTATATTAGTGACAGGTGCATTTAGTTACCGAAAATTCCCAAGTCAGGTACAGTTAGTTGATCTGTTGTCTGAGAATTTCACAGTCTTCAATTACGATCGACGAGGTCGTGGCGATAGTGGAGACACTCAGCCATACGCAATAGCTCGTGAGATCGAAGATCTGCAGGCTATAATTAATGCGGCCGGAGGAGCGGCATATGTCTGGGGATTGTCTTCTGGAGCAGTTCTTGCTCTACAGGCAGCAGCGGATGGAGCAAATATTACAAAATTAGCTCTGCATGAGCCTCCATTTGTGGTTGATGCTTCGGATCTCAAGCCGCCTCTAGATTTCGTAATGAATGTTACTGAGCTTATTGCTACAAATCGCCGATCTGAGGCGATTAAGTATTTTATGACTAAAGGTATGGGAGCACCTGCGTTTATTGTTAAATTGATGCACTTAATGCCAAGTGTATGGTCTAACCTAATGGCTGTAGCGCACACTCTTCCCTATGATGCTGTTTTATTGGATGGGTATATGGACGGAAAGCCGCTTCCTGCCACATTGTGGAGCGCAGTTACCATTCCAACGCTGGTCCTCGAAGGTACGGAGAGTCCTGTTGGCTTACGGCATGGTGCTCAGGCAATTGCTAAAGTACTACCTAATGCGAAACTGTTAAGTAAAAAGGGGCTCGGTCATACGAAGAAACTCAATACAAGGATCATTTCAACTGAGCTTACTGTATTCTTTATGGGAAATTAAAAATAGGAGGGATACACCTATGAGATTTATGATGATTGTTAAAGCTACCACAGATTCAGAGGCGGGAATTATGCCTAGTCAAGAACTGATTGATGCTATGCAGAAGTATAATGAGGAATTGGTGAAAGCAGGTGTGTTGCTGGCAGGCGATGGATTGCAACCGAGTTCCAGTGGTATTCGAATTTCATATCCGGAAGCTGGCGGCAAACCGAAAGTTATGGATGGTCCGTTTACAGAAGCTAAAGAAATGATCGCTGGATATACGCTGATTGAGGTCAAATCAAGAGAAGAAGCCATTGAATGGGCTTTACGTATGCCGGACCCTCATGGATTTGGCCAAGGAGAGATTGAGTTAAGGCAGGTATTCGAGCCGGAGGAATTAATGGACGATCCCGAAACATTGGCGAAAGAAGCAGCACTTCGTAAACAGGTTGAGGAGCAGAAGCAAACGTGAGTTTCTCCCATACGCATCGAACGATTGATACAATATGGCGAATGGAATCGGCAAAAATCATTGCGGGTTTAACGCGCATGGTACGGGACGTAGGTCTCGCAGAAGATCTTGCTCAGGACGCATTAGTAATTGCCCTTAATCGATGGCCAGAGACGGGGATTCCAGATCATCCAGGTGCTTGGCTGATGACCACCGCGAAACGGCGTGCGATTGATCTTATTCGCAGGACCAAGCTTCGAGATCAGAAATACGTAGAGGTTGCACATAGCATGGATTTATACACTGAGGTAGATATAGATGATGCGTTAGATGAGGAGATCAGTGACGATCTCCTTCGTCTGATCTTTATGACCTGTCATCCTCTGTTGTCACAAGATGCCAGAGTAGCCCTGACCCTTCGACTGTTATGTGGATTGACGACAGATGAAATCGCACGTTCTTTTCTAGTCGCCGAATCAACGATTGCTCAGCGAATTGTTCGGGCGAAGAGAACCCTAAGTGCTAACAAGGTTCCTTTTGAGGTACCCGTTCAAGAAGAGCTTAAAGACCGTTTGTCTACGGTGCTTGAAGTCCTTTACCTAATGTTTAATGAAGGATATTCTGCAACTTCTGGAGTGGATTGGATCCGTCCGCTGTTATGCCAGGAGGCGCTGAGGTTAGGACGGGTACTAGCTGAGATTGCCCCTTATGAACCTGAGGTTCATGGACTGGTCGCCCTTATGGAGATTCAATCCTCGCGTTTTAGGACGAGGGTTAATAGCAAAGGGGAGCCTATTCTACTTATGGATCAAAACCGGGCACAGTGGGATCAATTACTGATCCGCCGTGGCCTGACTGCATTAGAGCGTAGCCGAAAGCTTGGACTTCCGCCCGGACCTTACTCGCTTCAGGCTGCAATTTCTGCTTGTCATGCACAGGCGACTACTGCAGCAGAGACAGACTGGATCCGTATTTCTGCACTGTACGAAGCGCTCTCGAGAGTCATGCCTTCGCCGATTGTCGAATTAAACCGAGCGGTCGCCATATCCATGGCGTTCGGCCCAACCTTTGGACTGCAAATTGTGGATGAGCTAAATACTGAACCATCTATAAGGGAATATCATCTGCTGCCCAGCGTTCGTGGTGATCTTCTGCTGAAGCTGGGTCGATATGATGAGGCTCGTACAGAGTTTGAACGTGCCGCATCCTTGACTGGGAATGAACGTGAAAGGATTCTTTTGCTGAATCGGGCGGCAGCGTGTAACTTAGGAACATCGTAGTTAATTCAATATTATTTTAAACCGGTACGTACATAAAGGAGAGATAAAAAATGAATCAAGAAGTCATCGATTTTATTGAAGCATTAAAAGAACCATGGCAGGTGGTGTTATCTACTAATCTTCGTGAGGTTGTTCACCAAGCAATCCCAGATGTACAGGAACGAATTCAGTATAAGAAGCCTCATTTTTTGAAAAATGGTAAATACGCAGCAGCTATTTCAACTTCAAAAGATGCGGTAAGCTTTGTTATTTTTAATACGAATGAGCTTGAGTTTCCAGAAGGGATATTCGAGGGCCCTCCGGAGAGAAAAACACTGAAACTACGAAAAGGGGATACAGTGGATACGGCTCAATTAGTGGCTTGGGTTAGCCAATCCTCAGCTTCCCTTTAATTGCAAGATTCATGATGTAGGACGGTATCTCAAAGTCATTTGACTTCATGGGATATCGTCTTTTTTGGACGAATTTGGCTCCAGCAATACATAATCATTCAATAAATTGTGAAAAATACATCAAGAGCTAGCAATGAAGGGAATGAAACCCATGAAGATATTAAAACAAACTTGTTTGCTACTGCTTACGGTCCTTGCACTTAGTGCATGCTCAAGACCAGTAGCAGATAAATCCCAGCTACCACCTCCAACGGTTGTGCCAAGTGGAGCTGAGGAAAGATTTAGCCTTGAGGAACTTGCCACTTTGATTGGAAAAGAGGATGCTCAAGTTGTCCAAGCTCTCGGCAAAGGCGCACCTAATCGTAATGAAGGTACGAATTCTACTCTTTTATCCCGCGAATATAACGAGAAGATTGTGAATCACGAAGCAAATCTTCAGGTCTCCTATGATCACACTGGAAAAGTGATTGGAGAGACGATTCATTTTGAAGAAGCTACCAAGGAAAAATTAACGCAAGAGATAACGCAACAGCTTGGAGAGCTTACGACTAAGAGTGAAGGTAACACAGCAGATATAGGAAAAGAAGGCGAAGGTACAAACTTTCGTAGGGTATGGCAGACGGATAATGCCAAAATTTCTTTAATTGAATCCAATGGAAAGCTATCTATTTCCATAGATACGAAGTAACATTCGAATAATGTGAGAAAAAAAAGGACAATACCCATTGTAATTAGACAATGGGTATCGTCCTTTTTTTGATGAATAATTAAGGCTTAAGAGGAAGAATTATTGTTTGTTGCGGAGCTTAGACGATGAATTTGCTCTTCCAGAATCGCACTTGCTTTGCCAACAAATTGTGTAATAAGTTCAAGCTCTTCATCCGAGTAGGTGGAAGCTAATTTAAGCATCTCGGCATGCAGGGGAAGGTAGGCATTCCCGACCTCATTATTTTCATACAAAGGGACAATAATTACCTTACGACGGTCACTGGGGTCATTTTGTCTGCGAACAAAACCGTTATTTTCAAGTCGATCAATTAATGCCGTAACACTGCCTGTAGCCAGTCCGGTTAGCTTGGACAGTTCACCAGCGGTGATGGGACCTCTTTCATGGAGGATATCTATGGATAGATAATCATTATTATATAACCCAAGTGATGCTGCCACATTTTGCTGATATAGTATCGTTCGACTTCCTAGGCCCCGCATACGCAAGGTGAAGTCTTCCTGCTGATTTTTCACTTGATTGTGTCGATCTCTTGACAAAAGAGAGCCCTCCTTTTAAAATATTGATATCTTGATAATCGAGATATTAGACAATTAAGATACTCGATAAACGTGCGATTAATTGAATTCATTTTATCGGAATTATTAAAGTTTTGCAAAAGGTAATGCATCAAGAAGTTTAGAGAGAGGTTGGTGTGCGATCTTATAACGATAAGATTAAATTCGAAATTAAGGAAAAGTGGAGGGAACAAAAGAGAATGGTAAAGAACTTGGAGAAGAAAAATAATGTAGGGATTATTATAGCGGCTCTATTACTGGCCACACTTATGGCATCCATGGATAACACTATATTAGCAACTGCAATGGGAACAATCGTAGGGGAACTTGGCGGTTTTGACAAACTGATGTGGGTGACTTCTGCTTATATGATAGCTGAGATGGCAGGAATGCCGATTTTCGGAAAATTATCGGATATGTATGGCCGCAAGCGTTTCTTTATTTTCGGAATTATTGTATTTATGATCGGATCTGCTTTATGTGGTACCGCAAACTCTATAGTTCAGCTGAGTATTTATCGTGCGATTCAGGGTATTGGTGGAGGGGCACTGGTTCCAATTGCGTTCACCATCATGTTCGATGTGGTTGCTCCGGAAAAACGGGGGAAGATCGGTGGATTATTCGGAGCAGCTTATGGTATATCAAGTATTTTCGGACCCCTTATTGGCGCTTACATAGCGGATTACATTCATTGGTCTTGGGTCTTTTACATCAACTTACCTATAGGTGTTATTGCCTTCTTTTTGATTGCTTTCTTCTACAAAGAGTCTGTTGAGCATTCCAAGGAAAAGATCGATTACCTAGGTGCGTTTACACTTGTAGCTTCCATCCTATGTCTCATGTTTGCGATTGAGCTGGGTGGTAAAAAATATGCTTGGGACTCTGCTATGATTTTAGGATTGTTCTTAGCTTTTGTAGTGTTTATCGTGGGATTTATTTTTATCGAACGTCGTGCAGAAGAACCCATCATTACTTTCGGCATGTTCAAGAATCGTCTTTATTCTACGAGTAATGTTATGGCTATATTTAGTGGAGCAGCATTTATTACAGCCTCGGTGTACATTCCAATCTACATTCAAGGGGTGCTTGGCGGCTCAGCAACGAATTCGGGTCTTGTTCTACTTCCTATGATGCTCGGCTCCGTTATCACTGCAGCGGGGGGCGGATTCCTGCTCTCGAAGTTCAATTATCGCGCCATCATGATATCGACGTTAATACTGCTTGTTTTAGGTATCGCCTTGCTAACCACATTAACACCAGATTCTTCACGGTTCATGGTCACCATATTTATGTTTCTAGTAGGTCTTGGAATAGGTTCTTCATTCTCTGTTCTAAGTAACGCAGCCATTCATGGATTTACAGCAAGGCAGCGTGGGTCCGCAAGTTCGACACTTAGTTTTACAAGGGAGCTGGGAATGACACTCGGCATAACAGTATTCGGTATTATCCAAAGTCATGTGTTTTCGAATAAATTAGCATCCATGTTCAGTAGCAGTGGTGCAACACCTATAGGGGTAAATTTAAGCGATCCAAGTACTATTTTGACTCCGGATACTCGTGAGAAAATCCCTGCGGAAGTTCTTGATAAGATTACAGAGGGATTATCCTCATCGCTTGTTCACACTTTTGCATGGGCAATTATTCCGTCTGTTATAGCTCTACTGGCTGCATTTGTGATGAGTAAGGAAAAGTTTGATCCGGCTTCTGAATTGGGAGAGTATACGGCTTCGCATTAAAGGTTGGCTGCTTTGCAATATACATTTAAACAGATTGAGCCCTCTATTCATAGGTGCTCAGTCTATTTTTTTAAATAATTATTTACATTATATTCCTATTGTAATATTATCAAATTTGACGATTGTAAAATTAGATGATATTAGAATTAATTGAAGGTAGGAGGATTTTTCGTGTCAATTGTAGGTATTTTGGGAGTGGTTCACGATGATGAACTTAGGCAAAAATATCATTTTTCTTTAGAGTTCATAAAGGATTTAATTTTAGAGTTTAATCCAGATATTATTTGTGGAGAAGTCCTTCCTAGTAGTTGGGAACATTATTAGAAGGACAGTAATTACCGTGGATATTGGGGAGAACCTGCAAGTGAATATTGGGATCTCATTTTTCCTTTGTGTAAAGAAGAGAATTATGAATTTGTCCCTATTGATTGGGTTGAATTGGATGTTTGGACAGATTTTGATCCTTTTAATAGCTATAAAGAAGATCAGAGAAAAGAATTGGAATATGAGTTAGAGCAATGGTTTCAAAGACAGCTTTCAACAGTGGATTCAAGTGCAATCCCCTTTAATTCATTAGAATATGACACTATTACAAGACAGAAGTATGAATGGTTAGAACGAATCAATCCGCAAGCACATCAGTTCAGATGGTTGTGTAGACATCTTATAATGATTCAACGAATCAAAAACGCCATAAAAGGCCACTCAGAGAAAAGAATCTTGTGTATTGTAGGTGCAGACCATAATCATTCGTTATATGAAGGACTAATTACAGAGAAGGACATACAACTTGTATATCCTTTATCTCGGATTACTCAAGCTTGAGCAATATTGTAGCGTGAATGCAAATACCAAATAAGTTCTCTACGGCTGCTGACATTTGCTTTGCTAAAAATGGACTTTAAATGATCCTGGACGGTGTATGCAGAAATATGCAGTGCAGAAGCCAATTCTTTAGTGGATAATCCTCGAATTACACCGTGTAATAGCTGTTGCTCACGTTCCGTCAAACCATAAGCTTCAGCAATGATGGGGAGCATGTCAGCAGGACGCGCGGGTTCGAATGAAATGGCAATTTGGTTCTGACCGTTGGAAGCCTTAAGAAGACTTGCCCGAACGACTAAATAGGGCCCCTCAGTCATACGAATGCATGCCTTCGCTATCCCCATAGATTCGGAAGGGCTGTTTAACGCTTGCGTGCTTACAGCACGGATTGGACGAGGTAGAACATGAGCCTCAATCATTTCCAATGAGCGGAGTTTGCCTAACCAGCGATCCGCTGTGGGATTGGAAGAGAGAAGAGCCAAGTCATCAGATAAAACTGCAATGCCGGAACCGTAATGATCTTCAAGCCAAGTCTCATCTTTCTCTGGAAGCTCAAGACTGAAAGCCCGCATTCTAGCTGCAATCAGAGGGATGAGCGAGGTGATCCAATCACATTCCTCTTGTGAGAATTTCGATTGATCTGTATTCCTGTACAGCGTCAAATATCCCCAACAAGATTCGCCAAGAATAAGGACTGCACGTAGTTCATCCCCAAAACCTGCAGGAGACAATACCTTTCGATAGCGTGTACACCGCTCGGGTTTCTGCTTGGTCGCCTCATAAATTGTAGCGACGAGGAGTTTGTTATGAACCATTTGCTCATAGGTGTTAACATCATCCTGACCGTATTCGATCTGGAACAAGTGGGGATGAATGGATTCTACATTGTCTTCAGTAACCGCACCTGTCGAAAGCAATGTCTGTGGATCAACATGAGTACAGCAGGCAGCATCAAAGGGAACTGCTTCACGTAAAAGAGTCAGCAAGGAAGTACGGTAGTTGTGAGATGAATCAGTAACCATACCTAGTTTAACGATTTGTTTCTTTATTAGAATGAATTGTTTATTGGTATTCATTGAGTAGCCCTCTAGTCCTTAATGGATTATATCAACTCCCACATTTGTGGGATAGTGAACGGAAGCGAAATCCGTATAATTGAGAATGATTCTTAATCAACTCTATTATATAGGATGCGGTGATAAAAATGCAGGGAAAAGAAGATATTGTTGTCGTTGGTGGTTATGGACATGTAGGGCGTACCATATGCGAAATATTAGAGAAGAAGTATCCAGGGAAAGTATTTGCTGCAGGGAGAAGTCTTGAAAAAGCAGAGCGGTTCAGTCAATATACCCACGGCAGGATCAAGCCGTTACAGTTAGATATTAATAAGCCGATACCTCCACATTTACTAGATCAAGTGAAGCTAATCATTATGTGTTTGGATCAAACGAATACGGATTTTGTAAAAGCCTGCTTTCGTAGCGGTACGTATTATGTGGATGTATCAGCGAGTGGTCCGTTTTTATCTCAAATTGAGGCGTTATACGAAGAGGCTGCACGACATGGATCTAGTGCCGTTCTTAGTGTAGGGCTTGCACCCGGCATAACCAATCTAATGGCTCTTGAAGCGGAAAGATTGATAGAACAGACGGAGGACATCGAAATCGCGATTATGCTCGGACTTGGTGATTCTCATGGTAAGGCGGCGATCGAATGGACAGTGAATAGTTTAGGAGAAAAGTTTGAATTTAAGCAGAAGAATCGTCAGGTAGAGGTAGAGAGCTTCACCGATAGAAAGTCATATCACTTTGGTGACGATTTAGGGAATCGCCATGCCTATCGTTTCCCATTCTCAGATCAACAGACGCTTGCCCGAACGCTCAAAGCATCGTCCATCTCCACACGATTTTGTCTGGACTCAGTTTTCGTTACTAAAATGCTGGCTATAGCCAAAAAAACAGGAGCCGTTCGTTTGTTAAAGACAAGCTGGGTGAACAGGTGGATGGTTAGTGCTATGGAGCGGCTGCATATTGGGAGCGACCAGTTCGCTATCAAGGTTGAGGCTCGTGGAAGAAATCGAGAGGGGAAGCCAATGCATGCTGATTTAATATTGCAAGGAAAGAATCAATCCATCATCACTGCAAAAGTGACAGCAGCAGTATCAAAGCTCCTCTATGATTCTTCATTTCCAGGCGGCGTTTATCATATCGAGCAGATAACAGATTTAGCATATATACAAAAGGAATTAGGATCGACGCTCTCGCTAAAGATCCAAGTAAAGTAGCATAATGCAGATTAATCTAAATAGAATAATTTGTGTATAGTTATTTTGAAAGAAGCTTGATTAGTCAAGCTTCTTTTTCGTAACCCAAAAGAGTTTTGACCGTATTAACTGATGAACATTTCATTCAGGAAGAAATTCTGTTCTTCCCTAATGGGTCATGTTAACAAAAAGAGAAGTTGAGGTCATCACCTATGAATGAAAAATTTACAGATTACGCCGATACAGGATATTCGATCGCTGAGCAGAAGGCAGCTCAGTATTTTGCATCTCTTCGTGAACAATTCAAAGAAAAAACTTATGTGTCTACCTTGATTGAAGATTTTCAATTGTGGAAGAAGAACCATATTCATCGCCGTTCATGGTTGTCCTTTTTATCAAGAGGCAAGAGGAAACCTGATTCTCAGGATTATCATAGATATCTAGGATGGCTGAATCAGACCGGTAAATTGGATGATTATTTGGATCGAAGTGTTTCCTATCTTTATATGAGAGATCTGGGGCAAGCTTTGGATTCGCCGAATACACAGCTCCGGATTAAGCGTATGGTTGCCGATATTAGAAATCAGATGATTCTTCCAGGCTCCACAAGTTCGGAGGATCAGTCAGATTTCATGAATTTCACCGGGATTTACCGTTGGGCTCAGAAGGAAGGCGTTGAAACGGCCACGATTTGGGTGATAGACAAACTTAAGCGGGTATCAGCACATCTTCCGAAGGAAATGAATCCCGAGCAAGCACAGCGTAAATTAATCAAGATCATTATTGGGGTGATTCTCCATGTGATGGAAGAGATGGACGATGACGTACCACCTGTGGAGCGATCCAAGAGGATTGGTGAAGCCATTAGACTTGGTTATTCATATGGCCTAACTTATCCATTCATTGATGATCTCCTTGATTCCAGTGTCTTAACCGACCAAGAGAAAGAACAGTATTCTCATATGATACGCACTGCGATCCTTAATAGAGTTGTACCGGAATTGGGTGAATGGTCTGGAGAGAACATGCCGTTCATTCGATTTGTACATTTGGAGCTCAAGGAGGCTTTTGAGTATATTAGAGGGTATCAGCGGGAAGAAATGCAGGATGCATTTTTCGAGCAGTCTTTTGTATTTTTCCATTCTCAGGAATTGGATCGTATGAAGGATCTTTCTAACTCTGAATACAGCAATGAAGAGCTTTTCATACCCATCATTTTAAAATCCTCTTCTTCCCGTTTAATTGTCCGATCCGTAATTAGTGCTCCAGCAGATGATGGATTTGATCAACATACCTTTTTCTATGGGTTATATAATCAGCTGGCTGATGATTATGCGGATATGTTTGACGATATGAAAGCGGGAGCGGTAACCCCCTATACTTATTATTTAAAATACCGTAGTCAACGTACAGATCTGATCAATCCTTTTGAATTATACTGGACGGTCATTTCCCATTTAATACACACTGTGTATCGCTCTGATCCTAAAACCCGTGAAGTAATATTAGATCGCGCCATTAATGGACTCAAGCGATGTAAAGAACGTGTAGGAAATGAGAAGTATAAAGAGATCATGGAGATTTTTGCTTCTGGTCAACCAGCATTTAATCGGCTTGTCCAGCAGATGGTGCAGAAAGCGGACGATGTGGATTTTTTCGATAAACTGCTTCGGGATCAGTTGCTTTTGAATCTAAAAAACAGCAAGAAGGAAAAAGTGGAATTTCGAGATACGATCCAAAAGGTTCGCGATCAAATCAATAAACAATTGTTGATAGCCAAGCCAGACGGGACGCCAGAAATGAAAGAGTTGCTTATTGATGCGGCTAATTATAGTCTAGCAGGCGACGGCAAGCGGATAAGACCTATATTGACTTGGGTCATGGGTGTTAACGAATATGGTCTAGATGCATCCGCAATTGTGCCGCTTCTAAGATCTTTGGAATATATGCATACCGCTTCTCTAATCTTCGATGATCTTCCATCACAGGATAATGCTTCAACCCGAAGAGGTCGTGCAACTCTACACGAAATGTATACTAGTTCAACGGCGGAATTAACCGGACTATTTCTGATTCAGAAGTCGATCGAGGAACAGGCGTCACTTCATTCTTTTGATGCAAAAGCGGTGCTAGCCTTGATGCAATATTCAGCCCAAAAAGCAGAAGATACATGTATGGGTCAGGCAATGGATCTGAATTCTAAGGGAAAAGCATTGACGCTAGAGCAATTAAATATGATTTGCTTTTATAAGACCGGAATTGCATTTGAAGCTTCACTAGTGATGCCAGCGATTCTGGCTCAGGTTAAGAAAACTGAAGTTCTGGCTTTGAAAAAATTTGCCTATCATGCGGGGATTGCCTTTCAGATTAAAGATGATTTGCTCGATTTGGAAGGAGATCATCATTTACTAGGTAAGCCGATAGGTCAGGATGTGGAGAATAACAATTCAACGTTTGTATCTATCCTTGGTGCTGACGGCGCAAGAAAAGAGATGTGGGAACACTACTGTCTCGCTATGGAAGCGTTAAAGGAGATCCCTCGTAATATTGCTTTTCTGAAGCATTTATTGAATTACATGATTAATCGAAATCGATAATTGATTCTAAAGTGTTGGCATTATTGCCAGCGCTTTTTTATATTTTTTGCAGATTATTAGTTCTTTTTTTGTAATTGAATTTTATTGTTTATAATCGAAATTACGTGTATGATGAAGTTGAAAATAGATAAAGGAGGTGTAACTTGTGAAGTTAGGAATTTTCTCAAAAGTATACTTGAACTATGAACTGGAGAGCGCCTTACACAAAATCAAAGCGCAAGGCATGAGTAGCGTTCAATTCAATTTTGCTAATGTAGGACTGGAAAGCTTGCCTAAAAAGATTAGTCAGGAGACCATCCATCAAATCAGAGAAGCAGTAATGAACAGTGGAGTTAGCATTGCTGTGATCTCAGGAACGTTTAATACGTTAGAGCTAAATGAGGAGAAGAAAGTTAAAAATCAGCAGTGTTTTAAAAATGTAGTTGTGGCTGCAGCTGCATTAGCTGTTCCGTATGTTTCGATTTCTACGGGTAGTTTGAACCAAGAAGATTTCTGGAGTTCTCATCCTGACAATCATACAGTGAGGGCATGGTCACTATTGCATGAAAGTCTTGCGTGGATGCTGAAAATTGCAGAAGACAACCAAGTAACATTAATATTTGAACCTGAACAAGCCAATGTGGTGAGTACGGCAGAAGATGCTTTGAGACTATTACAAGATCTAGATTCACCTTATCTTAAGGTTTTGTATGATGCAGCAAATCTAGTAACCCCACAGGATCATAAGGACCTCTTAGGTAAGATTTCAAAAACGCTAACAGCGCTGAAGAAGCACATTGCCATTGCGCATTGCAAAGATGCTTTTGTATCCGAAGAGAAGATCACTTTTGCACCGGTGGGAAAAGGAAACTTGCCCTTAAAGGAATATCTAAATGAATTAAGTAAGGTTTATGACGGTCCTGTTATTATGCATGGGTTAGCTGAGGACGATGTAGCACTTGCTTTGAATTTCTTTAACTAGAATAGGAGGACATGAATATGAAAAAGGAAAACCAATTGTTGAACATCGGCGTATTAGGTTGCGGTCAGATTTCACAAGCGGCGCATTTTGACTCTATAAGGCGTTCACGTAATGCTCACCTTTACGCAATATGCGATGTAGACGAATACTTACTTCGAAGAATGAATGCTATCTATGAACCTGACAAGGTATATATGGATTATGATCAAATGCTGGCGGACCCTAGCGTAGATGCTGTAGTTATTGGGATTGCCGATCAATTTCATGTGGAGGCAGCTAAACAAGCGGTGCGTGCAGGTAAACATGTCTTGGTAGAAAAGCCTCTAGGTGTATCCATCGAAGAAGTGGAAGAATTAAAAGAGCTAGTGGATCGTACCGATCTCAAAGTGCAAGTGGGGAATATGAAGAGATTTGACCCCGGTATAGTAGCAGCTAAAGAGTTTGTAGATCATGAAATGGGTGAGATTATTGGCCTAAAAGCTTGGTATTGTGATTCCACCTATCGGTATACCGTTACCGAGAATGTTCAGCCAGTGATTATATCCGGTAAAAATATAAAGAGACCTGCTGGAGATCCAAAAGCGAACAAGGAACGCTATTATATTTTAGGTCATGGAAGCCATTTGTTCGATACCGCAAGATATCTAGGTGGAAATATTGTAAGTGTGAAAGCATGGAATACGCAAAAGCTCGGTGCCTATTGTTGGTTTATTACTGCGGAGTTTGAAAGCGGCTTTGTAGCTCAATTGGATTTGACCATTGCGGTTCGGATGGATTGGCATGAAGGATTCCAAATTTATGGTGAATTCGGATCAGTAGTAGGAAAGACATACAACCCGTGGACATTAAAATCAAGCGATGTAGAAATTTTCAAAGCTAGTGATAACAGCTACCATAGACCGCTTGGAGCAGATGGTCATTTTTATAGATTGCAGATTGAAGGTTTTGCAGATTCAATTCTGCATAATAAGCCAGGTGTAGGTGCAACGATTGAAGATGGGATTGCTACGATGAGAGCGATGCTCGCTGTTGAAGAATCGGTGAAGACCGGAAATACGATTTATCTAAGTGACGTTTCTGGTCCTTTGTAAAGGAGGGGAGAATATGCCGTACTTTACCTACGAGCACATTCGATTTTATTATGAAGATGATGGAGGGGATGGAGAGCCTTTTATTTTTCTTCATGGTCTGGGCGGTGACGTTAATCAAACTTTCGGTTTAATGAAGCAATCAAATCACATCCGAAGGGTTTCACTAGATTTTCGAGGTCATGGAAAGACGGTGGCGTTCGGCCATGCGGATGATTTTTCTTTTAAACAATTCGCCGAAGATGTGATGGCTTTAGCGGAATACCTTCATATCAGTCAATTCAATATTGGGGGGATTTCCACAGGTGCTGGGGTGTCGCTTCATTTGGCATTGAGGTACCCGGATAGCGTTAAGAAGCTTATTTTGTCACGTCCAGCCTGGAAGGATAAGCCGCAAGAGACGTTGATTCGTGAAGCCTACGCCAAAGTTCATGAGGTACTGCAAGATACAGATCCTCTGACTGCCCAAAATAGATACGAAAATTCAGAGGTCTATAAATCCATAAATTCATTATCTACTTATGCGGGTGAATCCCTATTAGGGCAGTTTAAATATCCTTATGTAAAAGAAACCTCGATGAAGTTTGTGAAGCTGCCAATGGATTGTCCTAATCATGATCGTGAGGCTTGGAAGAACTTAAAGCTGCCCACATTGATCCTTGCTAGTCAACTTGACCCTATTCATCCATACACCTACGGGAGAGTACTCTCAGAATATATCCCAAACGCTAAATTTATTGAGATTACTTCGAAAACGATCAGTAATAAGCAACATAATCAAGATTCCTATGAGGCTATTGAGAACTTTTTAAATGAAAGATGAGCACAAGCTTCAAAGGTGTTCATCTTTTTTTGTACAAATTTAGAAAGTATCTATACTGTAATTACGTTAACGCCGAGTTTGTTATATGTATCAACAATTTTATTGTCTACTGTACCTTCAGTGATTAAATAGTCTAACGCGGATACCTTGGCTACAAAAAAAGTGGATATTTTCTCCAGCTTTTCTTTCGTAGCTATGGCGATAACCATGGAAGATTGTTCAAAAAGTTGATTCTTAATGATGGATTCCTCATAAGAGGGAACAGTTATGCCCACCTTTGAATCCAGCGTGGATACGCCAAGGATTGTTAGATCCAAATGGATTTGCTGTATCGCTCTAAGCGTTGCGGCTCCGAATAACACTTGGTTCTTTTTATCGAGGTCGCCACCTAACAAGGTTACACTAGCTTTGGACAATCGGCACAGCGATAATGCAATAGAGGGGGAGTTGGTAATAATTCTTCCATCAAAATGCTCAGGGATGTTCTCGGCTACTTTTAAATTTGTGGACCCTCCATCAATAAAAATAACCTTTGCATTCTCAATAAGTGTGCAAGCTCGTTTAGCTAAGTCAGCTTTGGTCTGGCTATTAAATTCTACACGTGAATTGAAATCTTTCATGTCATTAATAAGGCTGTGAGCACCACCATGAATTCGTTTGAGAAGTCCCAGCTTCGACAAGCTTTGTAAATCTTTTCGTATGGTATCTTCTGTTACATTTAATTCCTGTGTTAATTCTTGGACAACGACGCGGCCTTCGGTCTCTACTTTTTTTAGGATATACGCCTGTCTGTCAGCTTTTAGCACTGATCCACCTCTTTTCACAAAATGCTCTAAAGGTTGTACTTAACGTTACTATTTTACTACATATGAAATGAATTTGAAAAAAATCAATCGTTTTTACGTTCAACTCCGTCTTACTTATAGATATATGAGGTGGATGCATCTTCCTGATAGAAGATAGAGGGGGTGGTGGAAGGTGGAAAACACAATGGATGAAGTCAGAATGGTAGATTTTGCGCAAATGGATGAAGAAGCTTTTTTTAGTCGATTGTATGTGGAGCATCGAAAAATGTACGCTATTGCCTACAGTTATTTACGAACAGAGGCAGACACGCTGGAGGTGATCCAAGAAGCGTCATGCAGGGCATGGATGAAACGTAAAAAATTAAAGGATGAACAGTCCTTCACACCTTGGCTGATCCGAATAACGATCAATTGTTGCATGGATGAGCTACGGCGCAAAAAGCGTGTGATTGTAGCGGAGAAGCTGGTGGAGGAAGCGGCACAGGAAATGAAGAGTAATGACCGAATTGACCTGGAGCGTGCGATGAATCGGATAAAACCTAAATACCGGCATGTCGTAACGCTGAAATACTACCATGACATGACCACTGTTGAAATTGCCAAAGTACTAAAAAGGCCAGAAGGTACGATTAAGACTTGGCTGCGCGAAGGACTCAAACAGCTTCGAAGTTATCTATAGCGATATTGGAGGTGAATGGAATGACAGAAAAAGAAGAACGTATTCTACGTAAGAACATCGATGATATGCAACAGAATGTCGAAACAATACAGGAGATGAAAATCTACAACGCTATGAAAAAGGGAATTGTGGAAGGGAAGAAGCGAGAAAAACGACGCATCTATACTACAGGTATGGGCGTGGTTGCAGCTGCAGCGGTTGCGTTACTGTTTACATACTCAACAATCGGATTACCGAATAAGGGAGTGGCACAACCTTCAGTACAATCGGCAAGCACTAAAAACACGGATAATTTCAAAGCTTATCGCTCGTTCTCAAGGTTAGAGCCTGCGCTAGCCAGTGCTCTTGAGCAGAATCTCGTTGTGCCGGTCGGTCAAAGTGCGGAAAACAAGGGTTACCGGATAGATGTGACAGGTGCCGTTACAGATGGACGGAAGGTTTATGTTTTATACAGTGTTCAGAACAATACGGACGAAGTAGTTATACACGCGGATTTTGAGCTTAAATTTGAAGGGATACAGGAGTCGCCTCTTCACAAAGGCGCATCATTAAGTATGCTCGCTAGTGAGAGCCGAATTCAACCTGGGCAGTCTATGGATTTTATATACTCCACTAAACTTTCACCATTGGTAAAATATCCAAAGAAAGTAAACTATAATATAATTCTTACCGAAACTTCAGATAAGGCTCTCCTATCCAGTAGTAATAAGTATCGGACTAGCCTAGATGTTGCTTTCGAGCTTGATCCTGACATGCTTAAAGCACAGGAACGAATGCTGGATACAGACGGAACACTGACAGTGGACGGGCAAAAGATTAAAGTGAATCAAGTGCAGTATACTCCGCTTAGCACCTATGTGGATCTGGAATATAATCAGAATAATGATAAACAGATTTTTCAATTAATTAATCCAGTACTGATTAGTAAAAAAGGGGACACAGTTGAGAAGTTGTATTACCCCGATATCATCAATTCTGACAATTCCGAAGTCTACTCGGACAACTCCAAGTTCACGTTAGTGTTCAAGAATAGTAAGGGCAGCCAGCAGCCGGATTCTGTGACGTTGAAAGCATTCGGAATTTCGGCAGTCGAAAAGGATCAAATGAAAATTGTCGTGGATCTTAACAAATATCAGCTTATTGAAGCGCCCGGAACTGGACTTGAGTTAGTCACGCCAAAGCAAGAGAATAACGTAGAGGAAGGAGAAATCCTCCTAATTCGTAATATTGAGAATGCTCAATATTTAGAAGGCTCTACTAGACTTGCTGAGACTTTTACTGACGCAAAAGGGAAGGTATATAATAGAGCACCTTCCACAAGTAGCTTCAGCAGCTATACGACTTCTAAGGATGGCTCAGCCGTGAACGAGTTTGGATATAATTTTGGCACGGATGCGAAGAACTATCCTCAGCCATTAACGATTACGTTAGAGAGATATATAAATCCAATTATGGATACGCAGGCTGTGGAGCTGTACTCGATTAACCGTTGATATTTCATCAACGGTTTTTTTGTGTTCTCAGAGAATTCATTCTTTGAAATTTAAGAAATACTTAATATATACCGTACTTCTTTTTAAAAAGTTTTACCTATTCTAAGTACAGGAAGGAGGTTACTGAAAGAATGATAAACCCAATTATGAAGAAATGGCTCCGAAAGGATGTCTCAGCGGCAATAATGTTCCTGGCACCAAGCGGTATCGGATTCGCGATGTTTTACCTTATACCGTTTGTTATGGGAGTATTCTATTCTTTTATGGACAGCACGATAGAGGGCCACTTTGTAGGGTTTGATAATTACCGAGAGCTGCTAGATAGCGATTCTTTCCGTAAAGCAGCATCTAATACATTTTATTTTAGCGTGATAAGTGTTCCACTAATGCTTGTGCTCTCGTTAGGATTAGCGATGTTATTGAATAAAAATACATATTTTCGGAATTGGCTGAGGACTGGATACGTGTTGCCGCTTGTCGTACCTGTCGCCTCCATCATTCTGATCTGGCAGATGCTCTTCGATTGGAATGGCTCGCTTAACGCCTGGCTGAACAACTTCGGTATCGATCGTGTGGATTGGATGAAGACGGATGCAGCTAGAAATGTAATCATTGTTGTTTATTTATGGAAGAACATCGGTTATAACGTGATTTTATTCTTGGCGGGATTGCAGCAAATTCCAAAGGATTATTATGAAACGGCTCAAATTGAAGGTGCTGGACGATTACGGCAGTTTCGCAGTATTACGCTTGTCTATCTAACCTCTTCGATGTTTTTTGTAATCATCATGTCGATTATTAATTCATTCAAAGTGTTTCGAGAAACGTATTTAATCGCTGGTGATTATCCGCACGACAGCATTTACATGCTGCAGCATTATATGAACAATATGTTCATGTCGCTCGATGTTCAGAAGCTGACTGCCGCGGCGACCTTGATGTTTGGTTGTATTTTATTGATTGTGTTGGGATTGTTTGCATTTGAACGGAGGCATAGACAATTCATGGAATAGGGGTGAAAAGGTTGTGCCAGTTGTCAAAGTGTTGCGAAAAGGGGCATTAACACTCGTCATGGCTGTTATTGCAGTCTTGTTATTATTCCCGATTGTGATCACATTCACAAATTCGCTTATGACAGAGAAAGAAATTGAGATCAATTATGGACCTATCGGGCAGATGAATGAGGTGATTGAAGGGAGAGAAGATCCTTTTGTAAATTTAAAATTGCTGCCGGATCAAGTGTCCTTGGACCAGTATACTAAGGTTCTCCTAGACAACCCTAAATATCTGACGATGTTCTGGAACTCAGTATTCATGGTTGTGCCCATCATTGCAGGACAAACATTAGTAGCAGCACTCGCTGCCTATGCATTCTCGAAGCTGAAATTCCGGGGACGAGATCCTTTGTTTCTTATTTATGTTCTAACGATGCTTATGCCTTTCCAAGTGACGCTAGTACCGAACTATATTATGGCGGATAGGCTAGGAATATTAAATAGTTCATATGCAATTATATTGCCTGGAATTTTCGCAGCTTTTGGTGTGTTTATGCTCAGACAGTTCATGCTAGATATACCGTATGCGTATATCGAAGCAAGCAAAATGGATGGTGCTGGACATTTTCTGATTTTCTACAAGATTATAATTCCGATGATTAAACCTGGTCTGGCAGCACTAGTCATATTATTGTTTGTGGATTATTGGAATATGGTGGAGCAGCCGCTTATTTTTCTTGATGATCCGTTTAAACAGCCATTGTCAGTCTTTTTATCGAGGATCAATGAAGGCGAGCGAGGCATTGCTTTTGCTGCATCCATACTTTATATGGCTCCGATGGTGATGCTGTTTCTGTATGCGGAATCGTATTTTATTGAAGGCGTTCAATTGTCTGGTATCAAAGGTTGATTGGAGGAGAATGACGGGATATGGAGTTAGGTATAAAGCCGACTGATCGTAGACGTAAACGAAATATTCAAGTCGTCTTCATGGTTTTTATGGGATTATTGTTGTTTTTTACATTGTTCAGTAACACGATACAAACTTTGACCTTGCCGAAAGTTAGAACCGAAAAACCAACAAAGGGAAATCTTTTATTTACGATTGAAGGTAGTGGGATATTGCAGCCACTTGCTGAAGTTAAACTTTCGAGTACTTCCGGACTAAAGGTCGAACAAATTCTAGTGAAAGAAGGACAACGTGTAAAAAAGGGACAAAAGCTTATTATCTATGAGAGCAAAACGGCTGAGCAAGAATTG
Organism: Paenibacillus sp. FSL H7-0737; assembly: GCF_000758545.1. NCBI lineage: Bacteria > Bacillati > Bacillota > Bacilli > Caryophanales > Paenibacillaceae > Paenibacillus > Paenibacillus sp. FSL H7-0737. The sequence continues at coordinate 3,179,510 of NZ_CP009279.1, forward strand.
AAAGATGAAATAACAAATTTAGAAAAGCAGAAAATTGATCAACAGAATAGGCAAGATCAGTACATCCAATCCGCGCTGGAGGAGGATGAATTCAAAATCAGAAATGCAAGACGTGATATCGAAAAAGGTAAATTAGATATCTTAGCTCAGGAAAATAAGATTAGCGGGCTAAAAAATCGTCTAACAACTGAAAAACAACTATTTTCTCCTTTCGATGGTCTGATTTCAAAATTGAATGCCGTCGAAGGGTTAGCTCCAATGGGAGAACCGGATGTAATTGTATCCAACAGTAGTCGGGGTTACAGATTGGATATTATTATGGATTCCGTGCATTTGTCCAATTTAGGGATTTCTGCTGGAGAAAAGATAGAGGTTGAGGTTGATATGAATCATGGACAAGAAGCCCGGACCCTAAACGGCTCCATTGAAGAAGTTGCGAATTCAGAGTCACGTACTGATAGCCCCTCTAGTAATGAGTCCGGAAAGATTCAAACCATTCCTCAAAAGAATCTGAGAATAAAAGTCGTTGATCCAGAACTTAAAGGAGGTGAACAGGCTCGGATCAAAATCGAAAAACATTCACTCCAAGAAGGATTACTCCTTTCCAATGAAGCTATTCATGAGGATCGCGAAGGTTTGTTTGTCTATAAAGTTGACGAGCAGCGGGGGGCATTAGGCAATGTTTTTGTCGCTCAAAAAGTCCGTATTCACTCTAGTGAAAAGAACGAGAAAGAAACGATGATTCAATCGGATATTCTCTATGAGGAGGATTCAATTATTCTGGAAAGTAATGAACCTCTTGAAGACGGGAACCGAGTTCGACTGCAATAAGAAATCAAATAAACGAGAAAATAGGAGGAGGAAATCAAATGATTAAGAGATCTATTTTTGTACTATTAATGGGTGCTTTGATAATGACAACGGCATGTAATTCCGGAGGTAATGAGAAAGTGGAAAGTAAGGGGAAAACGACAACTGAAGAGGGGAAGACAATCTTAACTCTATCTCTAGCAGAATCGAGTGCATTCTATCAGGCGCTAGAGAAAAAGTTTGAAGCGAAATACCCGGATATCGACCTACAAATTAAGGCATATAAAGAAGAGGGAAACGAGTGGGGGGAGAATGGTTATGTAGAATATAAAAAAACAACGAATACAGCCCTACTCTCTGGAAAAGGTGCAGATATTTTTGATGTAAGCGCCTTTTCAATCAATGATTATGTGAGTAAAAAGTTGCTTGTGAACATGAATGATATATTTGAACACGATAAAACGGTAAATAAGAGCGATTTAGAAATGAATGTGTTGGACGCAATGAAGGTGAGCGACGGTCTATACTTCATTCCTACCGGGTTCGCTTTTAGAGCGTTCATAGGTGATGGAAATATGATTAAGAACTCAAATGTGAAGATTGACGATAAGAATTGGACTTGGAAAGAGTTTGGGGAGCAATCGAAGGAAATTATACAACTGACTGGGAAGGACGCTAAAAACAAACTTTATGCCCTAACGGAGTACCCAGCGGAAATGACACTCCAAGAAATGGCTATTGATAATTATAATTTGTTTGTTGATAGTGAAGCGAAACAAGCGAAGTTCGACTCGCCTGATTTTGTGGAGCTGTTGGAACAAGTCAAGAAAATGTATAAAGAACAAGTTATGACTTCGGAGCCAGCGGAGATAGGTAATCAGCTTTTTAACTCCATCGTTATATGGTCACCAACAGACTTTATCGATGGTCCATATTCTTACTTTGAAAATCCGGTGTACCTTCAAAAGCCACATGCAGGTCAGAATGGTGGTATGAGAATCATTCCTTCATCATCGCTCGCCATACAAGCCAATACTCCGGTGAAAGAAGAAGCTTATAAGTTTATGACCTTCTTGTTATCTGAAGAAGCACAGTCCTTGCAAGATAGAGAAGGATTTTCTTTGCTCCAATCCGTGAACGATAAGAATTTAAACGATATTCAGGAAAAGATGAAAAGTGGTGCATATAAGCTTCCAACCGGAAAAGTAGCTAAGGTTTCTGATGAAGAATTTACTAAGTTTAAAGAAATCATTCATACAATAGATCAATATGCGGAACTGGATACTAAAGTGCTTTCTATTATTGGAGAGGAGTCCTCATCATTCTTCAGTGGACAAAAATCTGCGGAAGCTGTTGCAAAGCTGATCCAGAATCGAGTAGCAACCGTTCTAAACGAATAGATGTATTGAACAGGATTTTGTATAAGGAGGGGGACTCATGCACAAATCACTAAAGACATATGCTGTAGTTCTGCTCAGCGCAATGCTATTAAGCCAACCTTTTGCAAACAGCACATATGCAGCATCGGCAAGTGCTTCAGCTACAGCGGTATTCACGCTGGACAAACTTGGTACGATCGCTTTAAAAAACAATGTCAACGTGAAGCTAATTGATATGGATATTATTGAGCAACCGAGCGGCAATATACTTATATACACACTTAGTTATAGCAATGGTAGTAGCAATAGTGTAGCTCACGTTGATTATTTCTCAAGGGTTACTACAACTGGGGGGGCTGTCATACAAGGCAAACCTGTCACGAGAGATGTTACCAAAAAAAACATCCCTCCAAAGAGTAGCCAAATTGTAACTTATTATGTGAATATTGGACAGTCTACTAAATTGAACGGCACTAAAGTGACCCTATTGAAGTGGGATTTCAGTAGTCAGGATTATCAGAAAAAGCTAGGTGAATTCGCTATTCCGGCAAGTTATTCATTTGTCGTTCCACAAGGCCAGAGCAGGAAGCTCACGATGGATAATCTGCTAGTAAACATCAAAGCGGAAAGTCTACAAAGGCTTAAAAGGAATGGAAAAGTATATATGAGAGTAGGCGTTAGTTTCACGAATTTGGGTAAAAAATTGCTAAGCGGCTCCACTTATATTGCTTACCTGAAATCAGCCGGTGGCTCGGTGTTCGAACTTAAGCAGGAGGATGCGAGAAGCAGTATCAATGTACAGTCCCAAGAGAAGAAGACGGTTTACTATTTAACAGAAGTCCCTTCCTATATGAAGACTGAACATATGATATTGCAATTTGCGCAAGAAGATGAAACTTTGAAAATAATGCTACCTGTTAAATCGTTTAAGCTTCCTGCATTAACAACTGTCGACTTTGCTGTGGCTAATTATGCTGTTAAGAAGATTTCAGTAAAGAATAATACGGTTGAAACGCAATTGAAGAGTGCTTCCGTATATTCGGAGAATGACTCCGCGAAATGGAATCTTCAATTCCGACTTAAGAATCTTGGGAATAAACCTATCACTCTACCTGCATACGAGCTTACGGTTAAAGCAGCTGAAGGACTTAGTATTCCAGTAGACTCAAAAGCACTTGCCAATTTAACATTGAAACCGCTTGAAGAGAAGATCGTCAGTCTCAGGGCGGATGTGCCATTAATACTTAATCAAGGTACATTAAAGTTAGAGTGGACGGAACCTGCTGTTGACGACAAAGTTATTTTCCCAACTGCGCTGTATAACATACCTTATGCACTAGAAAACAATAATCTGATAGGACAAGGGTATTCGGTCGAGAATAGCTACGGGAAATTCATGGTGAAACTTGGATCCTATCAGCGTTTGCCTTGGGATGATGGTGATCAAATCGTAACTACTATCAGCATCCGTAACACCGGCTTAACCTCAGTACAGCTACCTTCTTTAAAAGCTATAGTTAAAGCAGGAACGAGTGATCTTAGCAGTACAGCCCAGATCGTGACCACAAATACGCAATCGATGCTTGCTCCCAATGAAGCGACAGAGATCTATGTGATAGCGAGAGTTCCATATACTTATAGTTTCAATCAGCTAAAGGTAGAGTTGCAAGATACCTCTGGAGATGAAGTCACGAAGTTTCTCTCTATGAATACAAATTCGCTAAATAATGTGATCAATACGATTGCTGCAGGTGAATCTTACCAAGTGAACTCGTTAGGCAGAAAAGCAAAAGTTCGCGAGCGTCGGACAACCACTTATAATGAAAACAGTTCTAGCTTGATCTATACGGAACTGGAAATGATTAACGAAGAACCACGTCAGTCGAAACAGGCACAGCTTGTGGCTTATTACAAAACACCTGACAACCAATTTTTCAAGGCGGTGGTTAGCCAATCGACAACTCCAACAAGCCCAAATGGTAAAAACCTGGTTACAATCTGGAGTAAACTTCCGCAAGGGGTGAATACGTCTGAGCTTGTGCTTTATATTGGGGAAGGGGTTGCTGACGGTAAGCTTACAGATTTAGGGGGAACATCCACTGGATTTATCAATAGTGTTAAATTAGCACTTACCCCAATGACAGCAATCTCACAGAATAATCTAACAAGTGTCGATCTATTCCCTTACAACCTTTCGGTTGCAAATGCAGTGGGTACGATTACTGAAGAGAAAGGTACATTAGATATTGTTATGAATTATAGCTTATTCGAAAAAGACGCTTTTGAAGCAGGTGCCTATGAGCATAAGCTAGTCTTAGAAATTATTGACCCTTACGGACAATCCATGGAGAAGACTTTGCAGCTGGGGTCTGATTTGCCAATGGGTAATAATAAATCATACTCAACCTCATTTAATAGTAACTTCCACAAAATATTAAGGGGAGGCAGCGTTCGTATAAATCTATATGATGAGTTTCAGGGTCATAGGATGTTGCTAGGGAGTCAGTCTTACCCGTTAAATTACGTTTCATCAGAACAGAGAACACCTAAAAACACTGGCAATTAAAATTGTAGTGAGCTGGGTTAAGAACCAAGTCAAATGTGTTGGCATAATTGCCAGCACTCTTTTTATTTCTCGCCTATACTTATGAACTTTTTATGGAAATTCCTTCAATGTATGTTCTTTACATTGACTGTTCTCAGTCTTTTCGTTAAGATTACCTCTGCGCTTCAATGCCAAAAAGCAAAAAAGCTTAAAAGTGCGGAAGCGTTCGATCATTATTTTTATACCCAATACAATGTTAAGGAGCATTATTTTCATGGAACGACAGCTTAGTTTCTCAAAAAGCATGATCATCATCGTTTTTATTTTAGCACTTCTATTTGTATCCATCTTTCTATTGAAAGCGGAGCCGCATCTACCGCTTCTCGTAACTACAATAGGCACGGCCGTCTTACTAGGAATGTTTGGTTTCTCTTGGAAGAAGATCGAATCAGCCATTATTCAAGGGATACAAACGGCCATAATGCCAATTCTTATCCTCATGCTGATTGGAATTCTGATCGCTGTGTGGATGATGAGCGGTACTGTACCGTCGCTTTTATATTATGGTATGGATTATATTAATCCGAATTATTTTGCGGTGAGCGCATTATATGTCACGATCATCGTCTCGATGTTCACTGGAAGCTCCTTCACGACAGTTAGCACCATCGGCGTTGCTTTAATGGGAATTGCAGTAACTACGGGGATTTCCCCAACTTTGGCTGCTGGAGCAATTATCAGTGGGGCTTGTTTTGGTGATAAAATGTCGCCACTTTCCGATACAACGAATTTTGCACCTGCAGTAGCGGGTATATCCTTGTTTACACATATTCGTAATATGGCATACACTACGGTGCCAGCGCTTGTTATCACCACTCTCTTTTTTCTGTTCGCTCCAAAGGGGAATTCGATCGATTTATCCTCGATTAAAGACATTAAGCTTGCGTTACAAGATGGATTCCATATTCATTGGTTAACGCTGCTATCTCCGCTAGCTGTCATCGCTTGTTCGATCAAGCGGATACCGATCCTGCCTACGTTAGTTGTTGGTATTGTCAGTGGTCTTCTTGTGACGGCTTTGATTCAGCAGCAGACTGAAATCGATGTCTGGTTTAGTGTAATGCAGAGTGGATATAACAGTAATATCGCGAATGAAATGGTTGCTTCTATCGTGAACCGCGGAGGAATGCAATCGATGATGTGGTCTGTATCTCTAATCTTAATTGCCTTATCCTTAGGTGGTTTGATTCAGCATTGCGGTGTCATTGAGGCCTTTTTCCGTAAACTCATTCAACCACTCAAGCGTAAAAGCAGCATTGTACTTATGAGCGGAGCGTCATCCATAGCGGTAAATGGCATGACTGGTGAACAGTATCTTTCGATTCTTTTGCCAGGTCAAATGTTCAAAGATGAATATAATCGCCGTGGTATTCCAGCGAAGACACTGTCCCGTACGCTAGAAGATTGCGGCACTCTCGTTAATCCATTAATTCCATGGGGTGTCAGTGGTGCCTTCTTCGCAGTGACTCTGGGTGTGCCCGTGATAGAATATGCGCCTTATGCAACTTTCTTATGGTTAAGTCCATTCATCACGTTTGCTTACGCGTTGATCCCTAGATTACAAAGGAACTCATTGGGTAAGGATCAAGAAATCTCAAGATAAAGGACACCTTATGCATTGATTCAACGTATATAAAGAATACTATGCGTTGAGTCAATGTGATCAAGCTAGTGATCTAAGCTTAAAAAGTGGTCAATTTATCGGAGGTAATAACAGTGAGTCGCAGTAAGTTACAGGATAGAATCAGATTAGCTAATGTCGAGACTAAGCACGCAGAACAATTTAATAATCTATTACGTTATGTATTTCAAGTGACCAATCGTGATCTGCAAATCTTTGGCTGGGAGAATCGTGAAATCACTCAGGCTAAGTTGCCAGTTCTTAAGTATGCTGATGTTGTAGGTTGGTTTGATGGAGACAAGCTCATCTCTCAGTTAGCCGTATACCCATTTCAGGTTAATATTTTTGGGCATATCTATGAGATGGGTGGATTAACGGGTGTTGGAACCTATCCCGAATATGCCAATTTAGGTTTAATGAATAAACTGATGCTTCATGCTTTAACTAAAATGCGGGATCGTAAACAATCGATATCTTATCTTTATCCGTATTCAATCCCTTATTATAGAAGAAAAGGCTGGGAAATCATCACTGATAAGATCTCATTTGAAGTGCCGGATACACAGTTGCCAAAAATGAGAAATGTCCCAGGAAATGTGGAACGTGTATCCATTGAACATCCAGATATCAAAGTGATTTATGATCAGTTTGCCGTGCAGCATCATGGGGCGATGATTCGTAATGAGTTAGCTTGGGAAGAATATTTGCGGTGGGATTTAGATGATATGACGGTAGGTATTTATTACAATAACAACGATGAACCCATGGGGTACTTGTTGTATTGGGTCGCCGAAGAAATATTTTATATCAAAGAGATGGTATACATTGTTGAAGAGGCTCGAACGGGCTTGTGGAATTTTATTAGTGCGCACTTTTCAATGATTAAGCTGGTTAAAGGGGATATTTATAAAGGAGAACCGTTGTCATTCATATTAGATGATGGGGATATCAAGGAAACGATCGCTCCATACTTTATGGCACGGATTGTAGATGTCCGTTTATTTATCGAACAGTATCCTTTTAAACGGCAGGACAAAGACTGTGAGCTCATTTTCAACTTAAGCGATCCGATGCTGGAATGGAATCGAGGGACATTTTCACTAACTGTAGATAAAGAAGGGAAGGGGACCCTGCGAGAAGGGGGATTAAATCCTTCACTTACGATTGATATTCCTACCTTAACAACCCTGTTAATGGGCTATAAGCGGCCAACCTACCTGGCTCGCATCGGACGTATTCAGACGGATGAAGCCACGATTCATTTGCTGGAAGGACTGATTAGACCAGAGCATCCTTATTTCTCTGATTATTTTTAAAATATGTGAACCTTTGAAGCATACTCTAATGAGTGTGCTTTTTTGCTCTTTTTATAGTAGAATAGTCTCTCAGCAACACAATATGATATGAGGTGTAAGAATGGCAATTAATTTTACTAAACCAATGATCACTAAATTACAACAAGAAATTACCGAGCTCGAAAACAAAATCAAGAGCACACAGAACAAAAAAGAAAAATCTAAATTTAAAATTAATCAATTAGAACAGGATATGAAATTTAGCAAGTCTCACACAGATTTGAGCAGTAAAATGTCGCGAATCAAAAAGCTGAATGATGAGATAAAAACCTTAAATCGTATGCAAGCTGATCTGTCAAAAGAATTAACCGCAAAGAAAAACTCGCTAAAGAAACTCCAAGTGAACGAAACCGCACCTGTTACGAATGATCCTGCAAAAGGATAAATTGATTATAGTTTATAGCATAAACGCTTACCGTCCTAATAAGGACGCCGAAGGCGTTTATGCTTGTTTTATCGGCTCATCCGTTTCTCCTCGTAGCAATGAAATCTCATGCTTATAGGGCGGGTTGACATATTTCTTTTCACCGATGGAGGGGGTCTCCAGGAGCTTGGGAATGGTTGTTAGCTGTGGATGGTGGACTACATATCGAAGCGCCTGAAGGCCGATATATCCATGTCCGATATTTTCGTGCCTGTCTTTTCGCGAGCCGATGATATTCTTTGAATCATTTACGTGAATGACTTTTAGGCGTTCTATTCCAATTATGCGATCAAATTGATCCAATATGCCATCAAAATCTTCCTTCACATTATAACCAGCATCGTGGATATGGCAAGTGTCCAGACAAATAGACAGGCGCTCGTTATTAGTAACTCCATCAATGATCGCTGCTAATTCCTCAAATGTAATTCCGCATTCACTACCTTTTCCCGCCATGGTCTCTAATGAAACCTGAACATTTCGTTTATCGGACAGCACTTCGTTCAAGCCTTCTACAATTCGAGAAATTCCGGCCTGTGGACCCGCACCCACATGGGAACCGGGATGCAGGACAATTTGTGTAGAGCCTAAAGCTTCCGTTCTAATAATCTCTGATTGAAGAAACTCAATACTATGTTCAAAGACCTGAGCGGATAGCGTATTCCCTAAGTTAACAATAAATGGAGCATGTACAACGATATTTGAAATGCCATTATCTCTCATGTGAGCTTGTCCAGCTTCAATATTCAAAGCTTCAATGGGCTTACGGCGAGTATTATGAGGAGCTCCGGTATATATTAGGAAGGTGGTCGCTCCATAAGATGCTGCCTCTTCACTAGCTCGAAAGAGCATTTTTGGTCCAGTCATGGATACATGTGACCCAAGGAGTAAAGTCATCTGGTGTAACACTTCCTTTCTTCAGAGAAGAGATCAGTATTTAGTCACTATAGGCCTATTAATATTTGTAAATCGACCTATTTGTATGTATTCAAGCTTAGGTATAGGTTGTCTCGTCCGAATATCTCCTAGGAGAGACAACCTTATCAACCCAAAATGATCGCTATTCAGTGGCGGTAATCGTCTCGCCTTGGATTGGATTCAATCCGTTCTCCCACCTAACAGGGATTGAACGAGAGTTGAACAAATCTACTCCGTCAGAAATCTGGAAATGCAAATGGGGCTCACTAGAGTTGCCTGAGTTACCTGTCAGTCCAATGACATCGCCTTTTTTAACTATATCGCCCGCCTTAACTGTAATCGAGCCTTTCTTTAGATGAGCTAGATGGCTGTATTCACCACCGTGGTCGATGATCACGTTATTGCCGGTTGCCTGGTTTGGATTCATGACACCGACAGGTTCATTATCTTTAATATCATTCACAACCGATACGATTGTACCATCCGCAGGGGCGAGAATTTTTTCGCCAAAGGCATAATAGCTTTTGTTTTTTAGCGGATCCCCTTTATAAGAATAGTTATTCTTGGCTTTGATGAAATCATAAGCGTATCGCTGGATCTCTACTTCATAATGATAATTTACGAGAATATTCTTTCCGCCCCAAAATACAAACCAGTCACCTTCGAAAGGCAACGCGTATTCCTGCTTGCTAAGTTTCGAGTCGGTTTCAGGGGAGGATGTCAGTTCTTGAATCTGGATTAATGAAATGGTTCCATCCGGATCAAACATTCCGATAAGCCCTTTATTACCTGCATCACTCACCCAAGTACGTCGATCAAATCCATTAAGCTGCATATCAGAAGCTTTATTCAGTGTCTGGATATCCTTTGTGAATTCCTTAGCGGTCTCAGCTAATTCAGCTTCACTAACCTCATCTTTCAAAGGCTGACTAAAGTGGGCGTACATTTCTTTATAGTTCCCTTTAAGCAGAAAATTTGGCAGATCATCAGGCAGGAACATTGTTTCGTTTGATTCTACAGCTGAACTGGATGTTTGCTCCACTTTCGCATTATTGTTCATATCCGTTTTTCCTCCTCCACAAGCTGTTAATAGCAAGGCAAGTGATCCTATTGCCAAAACTGTTTTTGCTGACATTCCCGGTATGCTGATTATTTTTTTAGAGCTTTTTTTCAAGAATATCGCCTCCCATTAGTCAAATTATAGCAAATGAGTCTTAGCTCTTCTGAAACACAGCATTAATACGATCTTAACTTTTGGTGTAGTAGACGAATACGAATTAAGCTTCTGTTAAGGTAAGTGCGATTGATAGCGTCAAGAATCATGCTATGATGATAAAAACAAGGGCTATTTGGAAAGGGAATTTCACAATGAATGAAGCATCGATTTTACTTGTAGATGATGAACAATCGCTTTTGGAGATTATGGAGACTGTATTACGCAAAGAGGGTTATTTAAATATTGATACTGCGGTGACGGGTGAAGAAGCGATAAGCGCCTGCGAAGCCAAAAAATATGATTTGATTGTATTGGATGTGATGTTGCCAGGGCGCAGTGGAATTGAAATCTGTCCTTTTATCCGGCAGACGACGGACGCACCTATCCTGTTTCTTACGGCTCGAACCTCTGATTTTGATAAGCTGACCGGATTTGCTATAGGTGGAGATGATTATATCACTAAACCCTTTAATCCACTTGAAGTTGTCGCTCGAATAAGAGCGCAGTTGCGGCGGTACTTAAGTTCACCTGCTCCATCAGATACTGATAAGATCACAGCGACAGTTCACAGCAAATCTGCGAACGTTTACGATTACGGGAGATTTAAACTGGATGAGACGGCAGGGGAGCTGCTGGTTGAGGGTGAGTCGGTCTCTTGTCCGGCACTTGTATTCCAATTGCTGCTGTTCTTATGTAAACATCCCAATCAAATATTCAGCAAAAGTGAATTATATGAAAAGGTTTGGGGTGAAGAAGCCTTAAGTGATGATAATACGGTCATGGTGCATATTCACCGTATAAGAGAGCGTATAGAAGCAGACCCATCCGATCCGAAGTTTATTGTTAATGTTAGAGGTCTTGGGTACAAACTGGTTAAAGTAGAACGTCAAGAGTTGTCTGCGCCATGAATATTAAGCGCCGGTTAACGTTAAAGTTTGTTCTTCAGCTCGCAATTACGGGCATGGTAGTACTCGCTATTTCTGCCATAACATTTACTTGGATTTTGCTGCGGTTTCTTGATATTAGTCTCTCGCGTGATTTTGCCAATGTGGGTCTTGAACAATTGGTAGAATCTTCTAAGATTGATAAGGATGGCATACATTTTTCTCCGAGTTTACTGGAGCAAGTGAAGAAAAATAATGGCTGGCTACAAAGTCTAAATGAAGATGGGCAAGTTGAGAGTGCCTATAATACACCTAAAGATGTACCCATTCAATATGGCCCTGGCGAAGTAGTTGCTTATTGGACGGGCACTCAGCCGTTTCCTTATAATCTGGCACTATGGATTCAAGAAAAGGATGGTAAACAGCTCGCACTGGTGTATGGTGCGCCTAATGTATTAGGTCCACTATTAAAGAAAGTGAGTGAGGGGACATTCGCTGCTGCGAAAGGGGAGCCAGTACTTCCTGATGAACTTGAAAAAGAAATTAAATCGGCCCAAGCTTTTGTTCAACTTATAGATTCATCAGGCAATGAAGTGGTTTCTTATAATAGACCTAATGTGATACCCACTCAGTACTCCGTTCAAGAGCTTGCACTTCGCACCCTGTACAGTGAACGATATGGGTACCATGTTCTTTCTTCTTTTGATAAGGACTCAGGTCGTACTTGGATCGTGGGAGAACCCAATATCAAAGGGACAGATCCAGGCAAAAAAATGTGGGTACCAGAAGAAGTTAAAGTCGTGATCATCGGTTCATTTGCCATGCTTATCGCATTATTGATCGCGTTTGTGTTGCTTTCCTTATGGCAAGCACATCGTTTTGGTGCGCCAATGCTGCATATGCTCGTATGGCTCGATTCCATCGGAAATGCCATTTATACAGAGCCAACGGATCGTAAAGGACTTCGTCGCAGTCGAACACCCGCCTTAAAATGGAGGAGAAGGTACCGTGTTTTTGCTGATGTGATGGTTTCAATTGAGAAATTATCGGCAACCTTGAAGAGAGATCAAGTCATGCGGGAGGAGACGGAGAGCTTACGCGAGGAATGGATCGCTGGTGTTACTCATGATTTGAAAACCCCATTATCCTCAATCACAGGATATGCTCATTTACTGGCAGAACCAAAATACGATTGGTCGAAAGAGGAAGTCCGTAAGTTTACAACGACTATGCTAGATAAATCGGCCCATATGGACATGCTGATCAGTGATCTTGCAATGACCTATCGTCTAAAGTCAGGAATTAAACCACCTGAGACGATGGAAGTTGAATTGAACACTTGGCTGCAACAAGCTCTCGAACAAGCTGCTGCCAATCCTGCCTACGGGAAGCAGCGAATAGTATTTCTACCTGCACAAACCGAAGTTAGAGCTCAATTGTATACGCCATGGCTAGAGAGGGTTGTCAACAATTTAACTGCGAATGCGCTGCTCCACAACCCACCGGATACGAAGTTGACCGTTTCGCTTATTCATAAAGAAAGGGAGACCGGATTTATCATTCAATTTGCTGATGACGGCGATGGAATGGATGAAGAAACAATGATTCGGCTATTTGAACGATATTATCGAGGAACGGATACAGCGTCTACCTCCAACGGTTCTGGGCTCGGTATGGCGATTTCTAAAGGTCTGATCGAATGTATGGGTGGCCAGATTACTGTAGAAAGTCACATAGGTAAGGGAACGGTTATTAAATTAATATGGAGCTGATATATTCATTCGAGCCCTCGCTGTATTCCAACCGGATACCGCGAGGGTTGTTTGTATTTATTAGGTTGAGTAAAGGCTATAAAAATAAAGGAGTTGACATCTTTTTTGAATGTAACTACAATAGTTACAGGTAAACAATTATTAAGAGGATAAAATTTATCATAATTTGAGGAGGATTTTAAAATGAAAATAGCAATAACAGGAGCAACAGGTCAATTCGGATCATTAGTGATAGAGTCTCTACTTAAAACTGTACCCGCAGGGGACCTTGTAGTTAGTGTCCGGAATCCAGATAAAGCAAGTAATCTTAAAGCGCGTGGTGTGGAAGTCCGTCATGGTGACTTTGATAAGCCGGAAACATTGGATGTTGCGTTTGCCAGTGTGGATCGACTGCTAATTGTATCTTCAGATGGAGATAACGAGACTCGGATTCGCCAACATAAGGCAGCTATTGATGCAGCCGCTAAAGCTGGTGTTGGATTCATTGCCTATACAAGTGTAGGACATGCAGAGAAGAGTGAGCTGTTCCTTGCTGAAGTACACCGTGTAACCGAGGAAGCCATTCGAGCTACCGGAATTCCTTACAGTTTCCTTCGCAACAACTGGTACATGGAGAACGAGGTTGGGTCTATCCAAGGCGCCGTAGCAGGTGCCCCATGGGTAACTTCTGCTGGTAGTGGTAAAGTTGGCTGGGCAGCACGAGGAGATTATGCAGAAGCTGCTGCTAATGTTCTAGCTGGGGAAGGACATGAGAATTCTGTCTATGAATTGTCTGGCAAGCCTTTAACACAAGAAGAATTGACTGGAATTATAAGTGGCGTAATTGGTAAAGAAATTAAAGTGCTGCAAGTTGACGACGAAGCTTATGCGAAAATCATGGCTGAGGTTGGTGTACCAGAAGCTGCTCTGCCATTCGTTGTTGCGATTCAACGTGGTATTCGCGAAGGATGGCTGGATATTGAAAGTGGCGATCTAGAGAAAGTACTGAATCGTCCAGTCACTCCGTTAGCGGATGTTATCAGTGATCTTGTAAATAGTCTGCAAGCTTAAATAATATATCAAGATTCAAGGCTTCTTCTCGGTGAATAACCAGAAGGGGTCTTTTTTTGTGCATCTTTAACATCAATGATAAGGTTTCGTGAAGTAATAATAATGATATAATAGGAAACATATGTGAACTATTGGTGTAATGAAAATGATTGAATCGAAGAGAAGGGGATGAATATCAATGAGGACAAAAATTTGGATGGCTTCTGGTGCAGTAGTTGTAGTTGCTTTAGGGGCTGTTTTATTTGTGGGGGGGAACGATAAAAAATCACCCGCAGCAACCGATACATCTAACGTTAAACAATTAGTGCAGGAATATAGTTCAAGCAGCATGAAAGACCTCTCTGCTTCCATCACTTCAGAGCAGCTTATTGTGACCGACAGCAACAATCAATCAACCAAATATGACTTACCCAAAGATGAGTTTTTTGTTTCCATCGCACCATATGTTAAGAATACACACCCGTGTGCAACACATAGCTTGACCGGATGCCAAGGGGAATTAACAGAACAAGAGTTTAATGTATATGTCGAGGACACTGCGGGCAACGTGATTGTGGATCAAACTATGAAGTCCCAATCTAACGGATTCATTGATCTTTGGTTACCTCGCGATAAGAAATATAATGTAACGATTGAACAGGATGGTGTAAAAGCGAAAGCCGCACTTTCCACTTTTAAGAGTGATAATACATGTGTAACGACCATGCAATTAGTAGAGAGTATCTAAACACCAGAGACAGCGAAGTCACTACTTCCTCTGAAAATTCCATATCGGACCTGCCATTTAATTTATGGGAGGTTTTTTTATGTATCTGTAAGAATAAGAAGGTTCTAAGGTAAAGTTTAATTATAGTTATTTTCCACCTCCTGGAAATGATATAATCTGATGGATATCAAGTGTCGACCTTTTATAGGGAGTGTTCTTTGAAGAAGGGTATCGTCGAAAAACTCACGGGTGATTCTCTATGATAAACTTTAGTTGGTACTTCATTTTTGAGAGGAGATAGAGGAATGGATAAAGATCTGATCATCGGGGATGTTTTGCAGGAGTTAGCTGGTACGCGTCGTATGCTGGAGAAGCTGACGCAGGAACATATGACATGGAAACCACACGAAAAGTCAATGAGTCTCGGTGGGCTATCCACACATCTCGTCAATCTGTTAAACTGGCAATCAGCTATTCTGCTTCACTCGGAGTTTGATTTGGCATCTGTGCCATATCGTCGAGAAGCGCTGGAGAGCCCCGCCGCGGTTCTTCAAGAGTTCGATATGAGCGCTCGCAAGATTGAAGAATTAATTTCTCAAAGCAATGTGGAGACGCTTGGTGCGGAGTGGACACTGCGTAATGGCACAGCGGTGATCCGCCGTCAGACACGGGCAGTAGCGCTTCGTACCATCGGATTAAATCATATGATTCACCACCGGGCACAGCTTGGGGTATACTTTCGCCTTCTTAATATACCAGTGCCGGGCTTGTATGGTCCCTCGGCAGATGAATTAGCGAACGCCTAATAAATGAATTTCTTAATGAGTTAAGGATCGGAAAGTTGAAAAAAACAAATCGGCATGATAACATGGATACAAATTGATGATCGGAGTTGAAAAGTATAGTGTAGTAATTATTCTTGCGACACATGATGAATAAAACAACAAAAACGGTTTATTTCGTTTGTTTTATTTTTTGTATGCAAGAAAGTTACTACTTCTTTTCACTCGAACAATATATCCTTATCTAACTCCATTTGGGGCTAGATTTGCTGTATTTATTTGAGTCACAAGAAAGTAACTTTCTTGTGGCTTTTATTTTTTTCATACAGGAGGATACTTATATGTCATTAATAAATGTTACAAATCTAACCTTTGCCTATGAAGGCAGTTACGATAACATCTTTGAGAATGTAAACTTTCAAATCGATACTGATTGGAAATTAGGCTTTACCGGAAGAAACGGTAGAGGAAAGACCACCTTTCTGAGTTTATTGCTTGGAAAATATGAATACAGCGGAAATATTTCTGCCCATGTCACTTTTGAATATTTTCCTTTTCAGGTGGATAACAAGGCGCTTAATACCATTGATGTGATCAGCGGGATTTTTCCGGATTATATTCATTGGAAATTAATGCGTGAACTTTCATTATTAAAGGTTTCTGAAGATGTGTTATATCGGCCCTTTGACTCATTGTCTAACGGAGAGCAGACGAAAGTGCTGTTAGCCACTCTCTTCATTAAGGAAAATAGCTTCCTATTGATCGATGAACCTACCAATCATTTAGACATGACGGCAAGAAAGCTGGTCAGTGATTATCTCAATACGAAAAGTGGATATATTCTGGTCTCTCATGACAGATCTTTTCTTGATAATTGTGTAGACCATATTTTGTCTATAAATAAGACGAATATAGAAATTCAAAAAGGAAATTTTTCAAGCTGGTGGGAGAACAAAGTCAGACAAGATAACTTTGAGCTGGCAGAGGACGAGAAACTCAGAAGAGATATTAAACGCTTATCTGCTTCTTCTAAACGGACAGGCAACTGGTCACATGAAGTGGAAAAAACAAAAAACGGAACGAGAAATTCCGGCTCAAAGGTCGATAAAGGCTACATTGGACACAAGGCCGCTAAAATGATGAAACGCTCTAAAGCCATTGAGCAAAGACAAAATTCTGCGATCAACGAAAAGTCTAAGCTTCTTAAAAACATCGAAAATTCTGAGAATCTAGAGATTACACAGCTTGACTATCACAAACGTCAACTTGCTGAGCTAGACAATATTTCGATTTTTTACGGTGAAAAAAAGGTATGTTCTGACGTAAGCTTCACTATCGAGCAGGGTGAGCGTATTGCTCTGGCGGGTAAAAACGGCTCAGGTAAATCAAGTATCATCAAATTGATGTGTGGTGAGGATATAGATTTCACAGGCACTCTCACAAAGGATAATCAGCTTATCATTTCCTACGTATCCCAAGACACTTCAAATCTTCAGGGGAATCTAACGGATTATGCCAGAGACAACGGAATCGATGAAAGTCTGTTTAAATCTATTCTACGAAAGCTTGATTTTTCTAGAATCCAATTTGATAAAGACATATCCACTTACAGTGGTGGTCAAAAGAAAAAAGTACTGATTGCCAAAAGTCTTAGTGAGAAAGCTCATTTGTACATTTGGGATGAACCGCTTAATTTTATTGATGTCATTTCACGTATGCAAATTGAAGAGCTGTTGCTTGAATACACGCCAACTCTTGTTTTTGTGGAGCATGATCGGGAATTTTGCAACAATGTTGCTACGAAGATCGTTGAACTTTAATTAAAATGAAGAAATGGGGGAAGTCGACAGAGTTTATCTGTCGGCTTTTTTGTATTATTTTACAAACGCTGCACATTTGAAAAAGCAATTTAATATCCCCCTATAAAAGTTATGGATTACCTCCGTGCAATCCTAACTCGTGTCGAGTACTATGAAATTAAAGACTATAATCTCCAAAAGAAACAGTTGTACATCCAAGTGAATCAGGAGGGAGATCAGATGCTTAGTGTACTTATAGTGGATGATGAATATGAGATTCGTGAAGGATTGCGAAATCGCTTTCATTGGGAGGATTACAATATTACAGAGGTTCTTGTTGCGGATGATGGTGATGTGGCCTTACGTACGGCACTTGAGATCAGGCCCGCTCTGATTATTACAGATATCAAGATGAACCGCATGTCTGGTCTTGAATTCCTTAGCGCCTTATCTGCCGAAGAGGACTATAAGCCTGAGAAGATTATTGTAAGTGGTTATGATGATTTTGAACTGGTCAAGCAGGCCATGAAAATAGGGGTATGCGATTATATTTTGAAACCAATTAATTTGGATGAACTGGGTAAAATGGTGGATAAATCGATAGAAAACATTAATAAAAAGAAGATGGATCATCGTAACCGGCAGATGCTTAAGAATCAGGCGGTCTTCGCCATCTCCAAAATGCGTGAGGAATTATTAAAGGAAATGATTGAGCAGGTTTATGATCCTAATCTTGAAATGCGTAGATACCACCGTCTTCAAACATTGGAGCTTGAATGGATGTTGAAGGAGCCTACGATGTTGATTGTCGTTGAGGCTGATAATTTAAAAGCGATAGAGAATAAGAATCCGCATGAGAAGGAACTGATTCTATTCGGGATTAGTAATGTGTTACATCAGACGCTTGAAGAGGAATACGCCCACCCTTCTGCTCTCTATAAGGACCGTTATAACCGCTGGATTATCGTGCTGGGAAGCCTTTCGCATGAGCAGACGGATATCGCACAGGGCATGGCACAGCTCTTCATTCAAAGAATCAATGATTTTGTCAAAATCACTGCTAGTGCAGGAATGCTGACTAAACCAGGGAATACAAGAAACTTGCACCATATGTATATTGAGGCAGTGAGTGTAATGGAGCAAAAGGCGGTTTATGGGGGCAACAGATTATTCACTGAGCAAGGGCTATTTTACGACGGGGAGAGTGATAACTTGTCACTTCAGAACCCGGAAGAAATGCTTGATTTAGTTCGATATGGTTCGGATGAAGATATAACAAGAGCGATGGATACCTTTATCGAGATGATACAGTCTTGGCAGCTTACACAACTTAGAGATATCCAGCAGAAAATTTTTGAATGGCTGTTCGAAGTGTTCCGGCGAGGAGCGGAGGGAACCGTCCTTAAGAGTTGGAAAAATAATCCGATCGCAGTTTGGGAGCTGTTGGAGCAATACGATACACTGCAGGCGCTTCGTGAACAAACAGAGGTTTTTCTGCATGAGATTGCTGCCGACTTTCGAAAGCTTTCGCATACACCTAGCCAAATTGTTAGCGAAGCTGAGAAGATCTTACACCGTGATTATGCTGAAAGCCTAACGCTGCAAATTGTAGCTTCTGCGGTTCACGTAACTCCGGTTTGGCTTAGTAAGTTATTTAAGAAAGAACTGCATATGACCTTTCTTGAATACTTAACAGATATTCGCATTAAAAAGGCAAAAGAAATGCTATACGATGTGCAGTTTAAAATTTATCAAATCTCCTATCAGGTCGGCTACAAAGACCCGGTGCATTTCTCAAAGCTATTCAAGAAACAGGTAGGCTGCACCCCTAAGGATTTCAGAAGACAGCTTGGAATTGCTGAAGAATAAAGAATCCAGGTTGCTCAGGTTCGGAAGAACCTGGCACCCTGGATCTATGCAAGTATTTATAGTGGCGTGATTCCTATAGTTACAATCCCAGCCTTACATACAGGAATCGGCTGTGTCTGAACCTCGGAGGTCATTTCTTCCATGATATTACTGTGGTATAGCAGGGAGTTTTCGCTGGTATTAATACTCAGATTAGAAGGCGTGTAAGCAAGATTGTACCAGCGTGCCATTAAATCTCCATTATCTTCATTGATTTTTAAACTGGAAAAAGCCATTTCTTTACCATCCCATGCCAGAAAACTGTGCACAGGAGGAAGTGTTCCTTCATGAATACCGGTCTGAGCAGTGGTGACAGGAACAGCATAACGATAGGCTTCACGGTAGGCCGCGAAGCGGTTGTCACATCCGCCATGTGGGATAAGGCTCCACTCTGCTACATTAACGCCAAGGCACTGAGCATCAGGGGTATGAAAGACGCCCCAGTCGCCAAGTTCTCCTATGGAACGAAGGAGTGTTAGGGCGATTGTACCTTCATCATCCTGCAACACCTCGTACTCATTAAGACCTTTACCGGCTGCGGTCAAGCCGCGACCATCGGCATGTACATCCACGAACGCCTGCATATGCTGACAGTTGCTTGGGTTCTCCCATTCCGGTGCAGGTATGGTTTCGCGCTCAGCGACTTCAAAGACGGAATCTGCGTAATGAAGCGCCGTCTTAATGCCAGTTGGCAGCAGAACACGTAGACGGTGATCCTTGGCGGTGTTGTCGATTCGAGTATTAACTTGCAATGCATGGCTTTCACGCTCCAGACTGATTCGAGTCACAATATTTAGAGGGACAAGCTGCTGTGACCGGACCGACTTTCGCTTACGGAACTCAACCATGGTTTCTACTTCCTGCTGTAACTGTTCATCTGCTGAGGCTGGAACTTCTAAGGTGTGTCTGATTTCAAAAGCAGCTCTGTAAGGGGTATTCTCCGTTAGGTGAATCTCAGCAGGGATACCGCGTGTAGTTATGGCTACATCACCTTCGGGTTGTTTGAAAATGTATTCATTACCTATGTCACCGACATCCTCGTATACACCAAGACCGCTGTACAGCTCATCGCTGCTTTTGTCGAACATAGAAAAGCTGCCGTCTTGTGCCACTATGACTCGAATAAATTCATTCTCCATAGTGAAGTCATCGGTAATCAGTGTGTCACTTGAAGATTTCGATATCGCTGTGTCCATTGCGGGAATCCAAGCAAAAGTTGCCAGTCCTAGGGCAGGAAGCGATTTTGCCTCAAAGGTTAGCCGTAATGCATGCGCCATATATGGCTGTCTAAATCTATCGTTTGGCAGCTCGTAACCGAAGCGTACCCCCAGATCTTCAACAGTGCAGTCTAATCGATCACCTTGGGAATTGACCAGGTAGCCCTCGCCATGCGTTCTGTCAGAGACTTGCTTGAACACGGCACTTGGGTCTTCACTTTGAATGAAGAAACGATGAGACCACTCAATTTCACAGGTCACAACGCTGCTGCTAGAATAGCCGCTAGTATTATAAACTACGAACGCAGTAGCGTCTTTTCCAAATTGTGCGAAGATAGAGGTATCGACCTTAGCACTAATGAATCTGGCGCTGTCAGTTATGAGGGCTGATCCGACCTCCATGCTTTTTGCAAACCGAGTCTTCATCTCATGGTAGACTTCATCTACACTGCAACCGCAAATACTGTCATGCGGATGGTTCTGCATAAGCGTCTTCCAGGCATATTGCATTAGACCGTGCGGATAAGCTTTGCCTAATCCATGTGCAATAGCGGCTAGCGGTTCAGCTATTTTTTCTAGAAGAGTCTGGTTCTGTTGATTGAGCTGCTTGATGTATACCCTCGCTGAAGCAGTATTTACTAGTGAGTACCAGCCGTCTGTATGTTGCCCGCGCAGCTCCCCTGTAGTAAGGGTTAGGTCATCGGGAAGCTCATTTTTAACGGCTTTTACATAATCATCATAGTTAGAATGAATGAAATCACAGTCTGGATATAATTCACGCGCAACACGTAAAGCTTCAGAAAGATCGGTTTGGATGGGCTGGTGATCACATCCATTCATAAGCAGTAAATGTCGGGTGGAAGCATATTGTCTGGTACGTGCAAGGCGATGGACCCAGTAGCTTTTAGCAGTATCAGGATCAACAGGAATTTCCATGCCATTGTTGTACCAATTCGCAAAGAGAATACCGAGCACTTTGGAGCCGTCAGGAGATTGCCAGATCAGCTCAGAGTAAGGAGATTCCTGATCAGAGGCATCTACCACGCGATTGTTGAACCCAGTAGCTTTCACACCCCTGCCGAAAATGGCTGTATCGATTCCAGCTTGCTGAAGAATCTGTGCAGCTTGGCCCATATTGCCAAAAGAATCCGGGAAATAGCCGATCTTAGAGATGGGACCGAATGTCCTTGCATCACGATGTCCGATTTGCAGATTGCGAACATTAGCTTCACCGCTTGTCAGAAATTCGTCTTGAAGAATATACCACGGCCCAAGAGAGAGCTTGCCAGCATCGCATAATCTCTGGATGATTTCACGCTTCTCAGGATAAACCTGCAAATAATCTTCCACTACTATGGTTTGTCCATCTAGATAAAAGCTCTTAAAATCCGGGTCGGATTCAAACGTCTCAATCAAAGAATTTATAGTTTCGATAAGCTTAACGTGATGGGCTTCATAGGGCATATACCATTCTCTATCCCAGTGAGTATGAGAGATGACATGTACAACGGTTTTACTAGCTCCAGTCAATACGATTCCTCTTTTCCATAAGATGATGAATGCTACAGCCTAATTATATAAAATGCATTTTTTGCCACAATGAGTGGATCGCAAATTATTGCGGGGATTATTGTCGACATGTAAGGATTGGGGGGATTGTTATGAATCGTTTCACTCTGCGTCTGGGCGCATCGTTAAGGAACCGTATCATATTGGTATTTTTTATGATTATTATTGTGCCTTTTCTCATCTTTGCTTACTTTGCGCATATTAAGTCTATTGAAGGCATCACGAATACGAACACTAAGATCTCACTGAGCTACCTTCAGCAAGCAGCTAAAAATTTTGAGATTTATCTTAATACACTTAATGATCAGGTCAACACTCTTATCGGCAATAAACGTGTGCAAGATCTACTGATTGATCCGCCCGCCAATCCTGTTGAAGAAGAGGATTTTACTGTAAATCTACTTACAGTGCTCTATCAGGCCACTCCACAAATCGATGCTTTCCGAGTGCGAGTATATCCAATAAATCCTTCGCTGTATCCTTCTTATATGAATACATTGGGAGAAGCGGTGAATATAACTTCAGAGGAATGGTTTACGCGGTCACAAGGGACTGTAGGTCCAATGTGGGAGTTATTTATGCCACAGCAAGGCAAATATGGACGCCCTCTGCTAGGATATATTAAGCGTTTCTCAGGACTCTATGACCGTAAGCCCCGAGGTATGGTCGTTACAGAAGTTTCAGAGGATCATTTGAAGCGTTACTTCTCACCCACTGAGCAATTGAAGAATCAGAAGCTGCTACTCATGAATCGTGACGGTACTATTTATTATGACTCATCATCTAATGAATGGGCTGGTACACGATTTCCTTCGAATTCGTTCATTACCCATCTTCAAAAAAATCCGGCGGGTTCACAAACGATCAAGATTGATGGACACAAATATCTTACTACTTATGTCAGCTTAGACAGTGAGCCTTGGGCGATTGTCAGTCTGACGTTATTGAAGGAACTGACTGGAACAAGTGATGAAATGACACGTCTGCTAATCATCTTTCTGTTTATTTATCTCGTCTGCTGCTTTGCCGTTGTTTTTTACATTACGGTGTATTTCACCCAGCCTATCGCACGTCTGGTAAGGCTTATGCGGAGAATGGAGGAGGGCAATTTCCAGACAGAAGCGTTAACTTCGCCAAGAACAGATGAAGTAGGCTGGTTGTATCGAGGCGTCGGAAGTCTTGTCCAGCGGATTGACGTTTTGATCCAGGAAGCTTGGCGTTCCGAGCGGAAGAAGAAGGCTCTGGAGTTTCAGGTGCTCAGCCACCAGATCAACCCACATTTTCTCTATAATACGCTTGAATCTATTCGGTGGAAGGCAGAAAACCATGGCCGCAGCGACATTAGTGAAATGGTATCTGCACTGGGAAATCTACTTCGGCTCAGTCTGAATCAAGGGAAGGAGATCACCACGCTGCGGCGTGAGATTGAGCAAGTTAAAGCTTATGTGCTGATCGAACAGGCCCGAATGGGCAAAACAATCCGGATTTTATATTCCATAGATGAAGATTTGCTGGATTTTCCATTCCTTCGCCTGCTGCTACAACCTCTAGTAGAAAATGCAATCCAACATAGTGTACGGACTGACTTCGAGAAGGGGAAGATCATTGTGTCTGCGAGACGTGAAAAGGAAGATATGATCATCGAGATTGCGGATAATGGAAAAGGCATTCCACAAAGTATCATTGACGAGCTGGATTATGAAGATCCTGAGGAGGAAATGTATACAACTACTCGGAGAGGTGTGGGCTTGCGCAATGTGAACGACCGTCTGAAGCTGTATTTTGGCTCTGACTATAAGCTACAGATTCAGATCGGAGCACAAGGAGGGACCCGTATTTTATTGCGACACCCTATGAAGGTAGACGAAGAATTGTCCAAAACAGGTGAGGCCCATTAATGGCCTGACTCAATCAAATCGTTAAAAGTCTTATAAAGTAGCGATTCTCGCATCTAAGAGAATCGCTACTTTTATTTTTACACAGGAAATTGGATATCTCGTGGATCAGGATAAAAATGAATCAACAAAGTGCAAGATTGACTCATAGTAAGTGCACATTCACTCTTTTACAATTAATTTATCCAAACAGCGAAAGGGAAATCGATATGAAACTAAACGGAGTGTTCAAGGAACTGTACAAAAATCGCACCTTGCTGCTCATGTTCTTACCAGTCGGGGTACTGTTCTTGCTCTTTAACTATCTACCGCTGGCTGGTCTTGTAATCGCCTTCAAGAATTTTGATTTCTCCAAAGGGATTTTTGGAAGTGATTGGATGGACCCACTGTTCAGCAACTTTGACTATGTATTCTCTTCTCCGGTGGCATTCCGGGCCATCCGCAACACGATCCTATTAAATGCTCTCTTTATAGCAATAGGGCTCGTTTTTGAAGTTGGGTTTGCTCTCCTATTGAATGAAATGCGCAATAAGTATTTCAAACGAATTACGCAATCCTTGACCTTTTTACCGTTCTTTATCTCATGGATTGTTGTAGGTGTATTCGCTTATAATCTGATGAACTATGAGAATGGAGCGATAAATCGCTTCCTGGAGTACCTAAATCTTCAACCGATTGACTTCTATAGTAGAGCCGAGCTGTGGCCGGCTATCCTAACCATTGCTGCCCGCTGGAAAATCACTGGCTATGGCACAATTATCTATTTGGCCGCGTTAACCTCTATTGACAGTTCCTATTATGAAGCTGCTTCCATTGATGGAGCATCTAGATGGCAGCAGATCAGGTACATCAGTATTCCTATGCTGCGGCCAACGATTATCATCCTGACGCTACTAGCAGTAGGTAGAATTATGAATGCTGATTTTGGGATGTTCTACGCCATGGTAGGTGACGCTTCGCTACTCTTTCCAACCACAGATGTTATTGACACCTTTGTCTATCGGAGCCTGCGTAAATCTGGTGATATTGGGATGGCTTCCGCTGCGGGCTTTCTACAGTCCTTTGTTGCCTTCTTCCTAGTCCTTGGGAGTAACTATGCGGCACGCAAAATCGACAAAGACTCAGCGATATTCTAAAGCCAAGCTCATCTAACTTTAAGGAGGTCATCCCACACGATGTCAGCAAGAAAATTCTCTTTCAGCCAGTTCCTAATCGCTTTGGTCATCGGCCTATTCAGTCTGGCCTGCCTGTTCCCGTTCCTCATGGTGATCTCAGGCTCGCTTAGTACGGAAAAAGATATTATGCAGTACGGCTATTCTATATGGCCGAAGACGATAACATTTGATTCCTATCGTATTTTACTTCTTGGCTCTAATCGAATCTTTGAAGCGTACGGAGTCAGCACATTCGTCACTGTTGTCGGAACTATTTTGTCGCTCTTCTTAACGAGCATGGGCGCTTATGTAATGGCAAGACGTTCTTTTAAATATAGGAATATTCTTTCTATCTTTGTCATCATCACCATGCTCTTCAGTGGGGGATTGGTTCCCTGGTATATCGTTATCGTCAGATACCTGCATTTGAAAGATACGATTTGGGCGCTTATTCTTCCATCGCTGGGGAATGCCTTCAATATGTTTCTTATTCGAAACTTTATGCTCTCTATTCCAGAGGATCTGCATGAATCGGCCAAAATGGACGGTGCAGGTGAATTCAGAATCTATTCTAGGCTGATCATGCCACTGGCTCTACCAGTTCTAGCGACTGTTGGCTTGTTCGTAGCTCTCGGGTATTGGAACGACTGGTTTCTCGGGTTAATGTTCGTCGATAAGCAAGAGCTTCAACCCCTGCAACTCCTTCTGCGAACATTGATCTCTAATGTCGATTTCTTGAAGAACTCTGGAAATGCGGCAGCGATGCAGCGGATTTCAGCTCAGATTCCTTCCGAGTCTATCAAAATGGCGCTAACAGTTATAACCATTGGACCTATTATTTTCTTGTATCCATTCCTGCAACGTTATTTCGTTAAAGGTCTTATGGTTGGAGCAGTTAAAGGTTAACTATGTCGACTTAAGTCGTATAGTATAAATTAAAGGTAAAGGGGAGATTAGGATGCGCAAACGCATGGGTAGATTTCAGATCGTCCTGATAGCAATGCTAATGCTAGGACTGATTATGTCCGCATGTAGCTCGAGTGGCGGAAATACTTCGTCCAATGAAACGAATCAAAACAAGGGCAACACCGGTTCTAACACAGAGCCTGCGAAAGGTGAAGATGAAGTTACACTCAAATTCTATTTCGGTGGGGACAAAAAGGCGGCCACGGACGAGGTTTGGTCCAAGATTAGTGATTACGTGAAATCCAAAGGCCTAAACGTTAAGTTCTCCGTAAATTTCATACCATTTGGCGACTTCAAGGAAAAAATGCTCGTGATGGCCGCGTCCGGGGATAACTGGGATATGAACTTTGATGGAGATTGGCTCTCCTATAAACAAATGGCTGCAAAAGGTTCTTACATGGCCTTAAATGATCTGCTCCCGAAATATGCGCCTAATCTTGAGAAGAAATATGTAGAACAAGGAACATTAGGAGCCGCAACGGTTAACGGACAAATCGTAGGACTTCCATGGACAATGAAAATGAATGAACGTAAATTTGCTGGATGGCGTTCAGATCTGGCTGAAAAAGCAGGCATTAACATCGCTCCGGATTCTATTCAAACGATTGAAGATGTCGACAATCTGCTTCGTGAGCTGAAAAAAGCTTATCCGAACGAGAAGCTTTCCCGTACTACACCACTATCTTTGTATTATATCCGCGATGAATGGGTAGATCTCAACTTCCATGGTTTAGGCTTCTATCTGAGTGATCCGAAAATTACTATTCAATCTGTTGAACAACAGCCTTTCTTCCTCGAAGCTTCTCTTTTGGCAAAGAAATGGTATGACGACAAACTGATCAACAGAGATGCCATGATTGATAAAGAAGGAGCAGAAGATCAGTGGAGAAACGGTAAATTGCTCTTTACTGTAACATCACATGAATGGGCTTATGCTGATCCAGGCTTCTCTGATGCTTCCTATAAACAAGGGATGTCGCTCATGTATCCAGACAAAAAGTATGTCAACCGTACAGCACTTGCTAATGTTGTAGCCATCAATGTAAACTCCAAGAATCCAGATCGGGTACTTCGTTTCCTTGATATGGTGGAGACTGACCAAACGCTATATGATTTGTTGCAATACGGTATCGAAGGCAAAACCTATGTCCTGAATGGTGAAGCTGCGGATTATCCGGAAGGCATGCAGTCTTCTACGAGTAATTACATGGAGTGGGGTGGACAATGGGCGTTCTGGAAACCTCAATACATGCGTCCAACAACAACTTATGCTAAAGATTTCTGGGTGAAAGAAGCCGATTTTGCTAATCAGCCGTACAATGTGAATTCCCCGATTGACGGTCTGTTTATTGCTGAAGATGCTATGAAGAATGAATTAGCTAAACGCGATCAAGCCACCGATGAGATCAGCAGACCAATTGAATACGGTATGGTGAAAGATGTTAACAAAGCTGTAGCCGATTATGTGGAGACTCAAAAGAAAAACGGACTTGATAAAATTATTACTGAAACTCAGAAACAAATAGACGCTTATCTTGCTGCCAAAAAATAAGCTACGGAGTTACTGCATGGAAGTGGCACCAATCTGAATTCAGAAGGCATGCTGAAACGTGCGGAGACCACAGACCTACTGTATCGGATTTATAATTTGAAGTGATTATCATAAGGGTTTTTGATTAATAAAAAGGCGTCCCAAGTTGTCGTTTTACGACAGTCTGGGACGTTTTTTGTTCCATTCTATCCCATCAACAGGAAGAGGATAGAAATGCGGTGGAAAGTTTAATAACGTCCCGTTTGGATGTGTCGAAGATTGCATTAAAATAAAAGCGACACAAAAGGGGATGGTGAAATCATGGCAAAAATAACAGGTGTAGAATGCATCCGCACCAGACATGATGGAAGCTGGACAATTGTGAAAGTAACGACGGATCAGGATGGATTGTATGGGATTGGTTCCGCATCAGATTTGTATAATCCTGAGGCTGTAGTTCAAGTTGTTGAGCAACTGCTTGCACCACTTCTAAAGGGTCGTGATCCGGCAAATATTGAAGACCTCTGGCATCTTATGCATATGAGTGGTTATTGGAGAAACGGTGCGATTCTTAATACGGCTATCGGTGGTATTGATATGGCCTTGTGGGATATCAAAGGTAAAGAAGCGAACCTGCCAGTCTATCAGCTTCTGGGAGGTGCCTGCCGTTCGGCGGTCCCTTGTTATGGCCATGCTGGTGGCAATGATATCACAGAGCTCAAGGAAGATGTCTATAAATTCATTGAGGAAGGTTACACAGTGATTCGTGTCCAGATGGGAGGATACGGCGGCGGTGGGTTTGTCAGCGGGAAGGAAGCGAAGCTTCCTGTCCATCCTTGGAGCAGTGGTCCTGTATTTGACGAGCATGCTTATCTGAATGCCATTCCTGACATGTTCGAGAAGCTTCGTGTGGAATTTGGATCCGGCGTTCAGTTCACTCATGATGTTCATGAGCACCTCTCGCCTATACATGCGATTCAACTCTCAAAACGCTTAGAGCCTTACAGTCTTTTCTACTTAGAGGATGCAATAGCACCAGAGCAGATTGGTTGGTACCGCCAGCTTCGGCAACAGAGCGCAACACCGCAGGCTGTGGGTGAGTTATTTGTGAACCCGCAGGAATGGACAGGGCTTATGCAGGAGAAACTGATTGATTTTATTAGGGTACGAGTTTCCAAGGCAGGGGGCATCAGTGCCTGTCGTAAAATAGCCGCATTGGGTGAAATCTACGGTGTCCGCACGGCTTGGCAAGAAGGAGGAGAAAATGATCCAGTGAACCAGGCAGCTGCAGTTCATCTGGATATGGCACTCTGGAACTTCGGCATCCAGGAAATTAATCATTTCAAGCAGGAAGAATTAGAAGCTTTTCCAGGACATATCGTCAGACAAGGTGGGTACCTGTACCCCTCTGACAAACCGGGATTAGGTATTGATATCGATGAAGTGCAGGCTAAATCTCTTCTCAGAGAACAATGGAGTTCTAGTCAATATCACCGGCCTTATCCTCTGGACCGTAAAGCAGACGGAACATTGGTACGCCCTTAGATTACAGTACTAAAATAACCGCAGATCAAGGAGGTAGATTGAAATGAACACTATTGCCGTTACTGGTGGTGGGGGCAAACTTGGCTCTCAAGTAATCGGGATGCTCCAAGAGCAGAAATATGATGTTGTGTCGTTAGATAATCATCTGTCTGATCGAATTCATTGCAAGCAGATTAAAGTCGATCTGAATGATTTCGGGCAAGTGGTGGGATCGCTTGAAGGCGTAGATGCTATCATACATTTAGCTGCAATACCTGCTCCGATTCATTATCCACATTCTTATATTTATGCGAACAATACAGTGGCTGGTTATCATGTACTGGAAGCGGCTTCTCTCTTGGGTATTCGTAAAGTGATAATGGGCTCAAGTGAGTCTTCCTACGGATTTGCTTGGGCTCCACAACCCTTTTCACCGCATTATTTTCCGGTAGACGAAGACCATCCACAGCTACCGCAAGAATGTTATGGACTCTCCAAAGTCGTCAACGAGCTGACTGCTGAAATGTTTCACCGGAGAAACGGTATGCAGGTGACATCCCTACGTTTCTCTATGATTACTGGTCCTGGAGATTATCGACATCTTGCGATAGCAAAACCGGAGACGTTCAAACCTATTTTATGGAGTTATATTGATATTCGGGATGCAGTGACAGCTTGTATTGCCGCTCTTCAAGCTGAACTTAATGGAGCCATCCACCTGAACATCACTGGAGATGATACATTAAGTGACCGAACAACAGAAGAACTGCTGAAGAGCTTTTACTCTGAAGTAGGAGACTTGCGTAAGACATTCCAAGATAGAGAGGCTATTGTCAGTAATACTCTGGCGAAAAAGCTCCTGTCTTGGCAACCTAAATACTCATGGTCAAATACAGAAGTAGAATAGCAACCTATCAAAAAAGCATACTTTAGGAGGTCTTATCATGTCTAACAACAATCAAGATATAATTGTCGAATCAAAAAAGAGAACATCTTTGAATCCTGTAATTACATCCATCTATACGGCTGACCCATCAGCTCATGTCTGGAGTGATGGTAAGATTTATATTTACGCTTCCCATGATATGGATCCAGCCAGAGGCTGTGATCTTATGGACAGATACCACGTGTTTTCCTCTCAAGATATGGTGAATTGGGTGGATGAAGGTGAAATTCTTAGTTCGGACGATGTCGCTTGGGGCAGACCTGAAGGCGGTTTCATGTGGGCTCCAGACTGTGCGTACAAAAATGGAACCTACTATTTCTATTATCCTCATCCGAGTGACTCGAATTGGAATGATTCGTGGAAAATTGGGGTAGCGACAAGCAAGAAGCCAGCAAGTGATTTTACCAATCAGGGATATATTCCAGGGCTTGGTGGATTCGCTTTGATCGATCCATGTGTGTTAGTGGACGAAGATGATCGCGCTTATATGTATTACGGCGGAGGGAGTACATGTCTTGGCGGGGAACTGAATGAAGATATGTTGTCTCTGAAGAACGGGATGACTGAAATGGAGGGACTAGAAGATTTCCATGAAGCAGCCTGGGTATTCAAAAGAAACGGTCTTTACTACCTTACCTATGCGGATAACTTAGAAGACAATAATCGAATGAGATACGCAACCAGTGAGAATCCGCTTGGTCCGTGGATGTACAGAGGAATCTTTCTAGAGCCGACAGGCTGTTCAACAACTCATGGTTCTGTGGTGGAGTTCAAAGACCAATGGTATTTGTTCTATCATAATCAGGCCATTTCTGGAGAAGGCAATCTGCGTAGCGTATGTATCGATTACCTAGAGTTCAACGAAGACGGTACGATCAAGCCGGTTATTCAGACAAAAGAGGGCGTCTCATCGATTGGAACTGCACCGGAAGTAAGTCCTAATCTTAAGACATATCCGGCTGCGGATTGTATGGTTTTTGGAGGAGCAGAAATACAGAGTCTAGAATCAGGTCAACAGGTGGTGAATCACTTACAAATAGAGGGTTCCTACGTTCTTTTCAATAATGTAGAGGGAGGAGAGGGCGGCAGAGCTTCCATTGAACTTCATTATGCTACGAGTGAACGTCTGGCAAAAGTGAATTTATACGTCAATGATAAGGATTACTCGCTCCTTAATGCCCTCTCCACTGGTGGAGCTCAACAATTTAGTGGCCGTACGAATATTACCGTCAATGTATTGCCGGGTGCTATTAATACGCTGAGAATCACGGGCGGTCATGGTGAAATTAGTATTATACAAATGACGATTAGCCCACTTGTGGATTGAAATGTACTCTATTTTTTAAAATAAATTACTATTAAAAGTCAAAGGTTGATCTCACATCTTTCTTGAGGTCAACCTTTGTTATTGTTATTCAAATTTCGAGACGAAAGAACGACTGGAATAAGCAATAATGCAACGAAGCCTCCACCAAGTGATAAAAGGGCGTAACTGGAATTTGCTAAAATCATACCAGATAAAGCTCTACCAGATGCTCCTGCCAACGCGATCAAGACATCTACTGATTACTGTGGCTCCAATAATAACGCCCTTTTTGTTGAAAGAAGCTGTATTTCCTGTTGAATGATCAGGATGACTTGGAGTGGAGCTTAGTGCCTCTGCAAGAGCTTTTGCAACAACGAGCGGATCTGATCTAAGTAAAGCTAGAAGGATTAAACCAGCGACAATGTATGCTGCAGCAGCTAGAATGAACGGTTCGGCAAGAGCCGGGACACCAATAGATTCAGCGAACTTTCCCATTACATTAACTAAGTTTGGCCCAGCAACAGCACCAAATGTAGTTGAAACCATCGCGATGCTAATCGCTGTTGCTCGTTGAGTGGGGGCCGCCAGATCTGTACCCGCATAACGTGTCTGCAAATTAGTTGCAGTGCCTGCTCCATAGATAAGCAATGAGAACATTAAAAGTAGAATATTATTAGTTAAAGCAGAAATTACGACTCCGATTGCTCCTAATCCGCCTATTAAGAATCCAGTAGCAAGACCACTACGCCTTCCGAATCTTTGAGATAGATGTCCAACAAATAATGCTGCCCCAGCAGATCCTAGTGTAAAAAGTGCAGCAGCAAGACCTGCTCCTCCAAAAATTTGCGAAATGATGACAATAATTAGTGTTTTCAGATATAATTGGCGTTGTTTTTCTGGAGAAACGAGGTAACTTTATAACCATTCAGGCTGATTGCTAATACTTGTAGAATCACTAACTTTCGTCGACATTAGATTTTCCGCCTTTCTAGCAACACTTCTTAATCTTCTTGCTTTTGTTTTTAATTCGACTGCCTCCACGGACATTAAACAGTAAGGTCCTCTACAATAAGCGACTACATCACAATTTGAGGGTAAGGAAGCAAGCTTCTCTTCTAATTCTTCAATAGGAATAGATATAGCCCCTGGAATATGTGCCACATCATATTCTTCCTTCGGTCTAACATTCAACAGCAAAATTACTCGTTATTAAATTAGTGAAGGGTCCAAACTAAAATTATTATATTAATAAAGTTAATTATTATATATATTCCAGTTTTCCAATGTACTATAATGATATAGATGCATTGTTAGCATGTTATTAAAGGAATGAAGATTTCAAGAAACAACCTATAGAATTGAACAACAGGAGGAAATAAGTTGAGCACACAGAATGTGGGAATTCCATTAGAAGGTTTTGCAGAATTTAGCCGGACAGTAGCCGCTGAAGGTGCGGTGCTGGTGAAGAATGATAATCAGGTACTTCCGCTTGGCGAAGGCGATAATGTTGCGATTT
The DNA here is from genome assembly GCF_000758545.1 of Paenibacillus sp. FSL H7-0737. Taxonomy (NCBI): domain Bacteria; kingdom Bacillati; phylum Bacillota; class Bacilli; order Caryophanales; family Paenibacillaceae; genus Paenibacillus; species Paenibacillus sp. FSL H7-0737. The sequence goes on from NZ_CP009279.1 coordinate 3,212,363, forward strand.
TTGGCAGATCTCAAGTGAATTATTATCGCAGTGGTACAGGTTCCGGCGGTAGTGTCCATGTTACTTATACGACCAATTTATTGGATGGTCTTCGCACTAAGAAGAACTTTACAGTTAACGAAGAGCTGGCTGCTGTCTATGAAAAGTGGATTGAACAGAATCCATTTGATAATGGTGGAGGCGCATGGGCTGCAGAACCTTGGCATCAGAAGGAAATGTCTTTGAGCAATGAATTAGTTTCCGAAGCTAGAAACAAATCGAATAAAGCCATTCTTGTAATTGGACGCACGGCAGGGGAAGATCAGGATAATGCTGATGCACCAGGCAGCTACCAATTGACAAATGATGAACAGGCAATGCTGAAGCAGGTAACTACATATTTTGAGCAAACAATCGTTGTCCTGAATGTCTCCAACATTATTGATATGAACTGGATGAACGATGAAAGCTATAAATATCCAATTTCAACTGTGATTTATTCATGGCAGGGTGGTATGGAAGGCGGAAATGCGATTGCAGATGTGCTGTCTGGAGAGGTAACTCCAAGTGGTAAACTGACGGATACAATCGCTTATTCCATCAATGATTACCCATCAACACAGAATTACGGCAATGAATTTACGAACTTGTATCAGGAAGATATCTATGTAGGATATCGTTATTTCGAGACATTTTGCCCAGATAAGGTTCAATTTGAATTTGGTTATGGTTTATCTTATACAACTTTTAGTATCGAGCCAGAAGAAGCCAAATTGATTACCAAAGAAGGCGAGTCCTTCATTGAAATCGGCGTAACCGTTACCAATACAGGAACTTCCTTTACTGGTAAAGAGGTTGTTCAGGTCTATTATGAAGCTCCGCAAGGTAAGCTTGGTAAGCCAGCTAAAGCTCTGGTGTCATTCGGTAAGACGAAAGTTCTTGAACCGGGTGAAGCACAGCGCCTTACCGTGAGTTTCTCAGCTCATTCTATGGCTTCTTATGATGACGCAGGCGTAACAGGACATGCTTCTGCCTATGTTCTCGAAGAAGGAACGTACCGCTTGTATGTGGGAACTAGTGTTAAACAAGTGGTGGCAGTCGGTGTTGAGGGTAAAGACGGCTATGTCGTTGAAGCTCTTCAAGTTGTGGAGCAATTGCAAGAAGCGCTCGCGCCTACAGAAAGCTTTACGAGAATGATGCCAGGTGCTCAGAAGGCGGACGGTTCGTACGAGATTGTTTATGTTGAAGTTCCTAAACGTAAAATTTCGTTGGCTGAGCGAATTGAAACTAATCTTCCAGAGACGATCTCACAAACAGGTAATAAAGGATATAAATTAAGAGACGTATATGAACAGAAGGTTAGCATGGAAGCCTTCATTGCACAGCTCAGTGATGAGGATTTGGCTGCAATTGTACGTGGTGAAGGGATGAGCAGTCCTTTAGTTACACCGGGCACAGCTTCTGCATTTGGAGGCGTAAGTGACAGTTTATTTAATCTCGGAATTCCAGTGGCTTGTACAGCTGATGGTCCTTCAGGGATTCGTATGGACAGCGGAGCAAAGGCGACTCAAGTTGCTATCGGAACGCTTCTTGCAGCTACTTGGAATGCGGATTTGGTAGAAGAGCTTTATGTTATGGAAGGGCAAGAGTTGTTAAGAAATAACGTGGATTCCTTGCTTGGACCTGGCCTTAATATCCGACGCAGTCCGCTTAATGGACGTAACTTTGAGTATTTTTCAGAAGATCCTTTGATCTCTGGGGTGTTTGCTGCTGCGTGTACTCGCGGTATCTTGAAAGGCGGCTCAACCGCTACGATGAAGCATTTCGCTTGTAACAATCAGGAGAAACATCGTAGTAAAGTAAACGCCGTGGTGTCTGAACGTGCACTTCGTGAGATTTATTTGAAAGGTTTTGAAATCTCCGTGAAGCAGGGCGGTTCGAATTCTATAATGACCTCCTACAATCCAGTTAATGGACACTGGGCGGCTTCGAATTATGATTTGAACACCACGATTCTTCGTGGAGAGTGGGGCTTTAAAGGCATTGTAATGACTGACTGGTGGGCGATCATGAATGATGTAGTTAATGGTGGACCAGCAGATCGGAAATTTACAAATTGGATGGTTCGTGCACAAAACGACCTCTATATGGTTGTACCTAACTATGGTTCAGAAATTAACGGATGGAATGATAACACCATTGAGTCGTTGGAAAATGGCACGTTAACCCGTGGAGAGCTCCAACGTTCTGCCATAAACATTTGTGAGTTTATCATGAATGCACCTGTATTCTCTAGAAAACAGGAAATTGTAGAAACTGTAGAGTTCTTTAAAGCTAATCCTTCACTTACTGAAGAACAAGCTCAATCCTTATCACAGAATCCACAGGTTAAACCTGTCGTAGAAGGATCGACTAGCTTTAAAGTGGAACAGGCTGGTCAATACCGTATCCTGGTGCATATCATGTCAACGGAACCTGAGCTGGCTCAAAGTGCGTGCAATGTATCAGTGAATGATCAATTGATGACAACCATTCAAACAAATGGTACTGAAGGTCAGTGGATCAGACAAAAGCTTGTGAAAGTTGAACTCGAAGCAGGTCTTTATGATATGAAATTGGAGTTCATCAAACCAGGTTTGCAAATCGATTGGATTGAATTTAATAAAATCGACTAGGTGTCATGTGTTAATGTTAGAATATTAGCCATTTCTAAAAACCGCGATATTTTTCGCGGTTTTTTTTGTTGTACTTATTGTTGCGGGGGTTCATATATTTCATTTCCACTGCTCCACATGAGTATGTAGGGGTGATTTCGAGTCCTTTATTGGATACTAAAATATGAGGAAATTGCCCGGTACACCAACTATGGTGTGTCGGGCTTTTTGCAGATTATATACTTTACAAATACTTGTCTGCATGTACTTGTGTTTGTTCGAATAAGTTAGAAAGTAGGACCAGGACAAACCATAGGTGGAGATGCGTAGAAATGGGGATGCGTAAACAAAGCTTTATTCGTGGCACGTTCATTTTAACCGTGTCATCATTTTTTACAAAAGGGCTTGGATTTTTGAATGGCGTATTGTTGGCACGTTTCTTAGGAGCCGAGGGGGTAGGGCTTCTTATGATTGCTCATCCACTGCTTCCCTTGTTTATTACGTTGACAGAGCTGGGACTTCCTGTTGCGATTTCAAAGCTTGTCTCAGAAGCTGAGGTTAAGCAGGATGAAGCGCGAGTAAAGCGAATTCTCAAAGTATCTTTAAGTATTACGGGTACGTTGAGTATTATACTAACTTTAGTGGCTCTATTTGGCTCCAAATGGATAGCGTCGGTTTTTTTAGCCGATCAGCGGGCGTATTATGCTATGGTCGCTATTACGCCGATCATTCCAATTATTGCGATGTCAGCTGTACTGAAAGGTTATTTTCGTGGAAAACAGAACATGAACCCACTGGCCTTTTCCGATATTATTGAGAATTTGGCGCAAATCATTGTCATTATCGGTGTTGTCAACGTTTTGCTGCCTTATGGGATTGCTTATGCAGCTGCGGGCGCTATGGCGGCTTCCGTGATCGGCGAAGGTTTTGGTTTGCTCTATTTGTTTGCTGTCTTCAAATGGGCAAATCGAGGGAAGATCAAACCCACCTCACCGCCTAATTCTAGTTTTTCACCCAAAGGAGACAGTACGTTGAGAGATCTGCTGCGCATCGGCTTACCGATGACAGGCAGCGGTTTTATTCATTCTCTCTATCATGCGTTTCTCCCATTGCTGATTACGAAAAGTCTAGTCCTGTTTGGTGTGGGGGTTGAGATGGCGACTAAGCAATTCGGACTTTTAGCGGGATATGCTCTCCCCATGTTGTTTCTCCCCAGCTTCTTCACACAATCGTTGTCCACTGCATTAATTCCGGCGATCAGCGAAGCAAGTGTGAGCAATAATAGCAAGCTTATGCATAGTCGGATGGATATGGCTATGCGATCCGCGCTTATTGTTGGTCTTCCATGTACAATCATCCTGTACTTATGGGCTGTACCATTAACTACTTTGATCTATCATTCGCCAGAAGCGGGTGAGCTGCTAAGGTTGATTGCCCCCTTATTTTTCCTTTATTATTTTGGAGCACCACTGCAAGCGATTCTGCTTGGTTTGGGGAAAGCATCAACCGTCATGTGGAACCATATTCTTACGAATATCTTTGAAGTGATTGCGATCTTTGTTCTCGGTTCTAATATTGGCATCGAAGGGGTTGCTATAGGGTTCGGACTGGGGCTTTTGCTGCTGACGCTGCTGAATTTTATGTCTGTGGCAGGAACGATCGGATTTTATTTTGACTTTCGCATTGTATTCAAGGTGGGTGCGGGAGGAATTATCATGACAATTTGCGGGATGACGGCTCATGGTATTCTGCAACGAATGGACCTGGGGCAGATCATTGAACTGTCCGGAACGCTAATCGTTTCATTGATCACCTATGCTGCAACATTGCAGGTAACTCATGCTTGGGAACGGTCACCGAAACCGCCGACGATTACGCCTGTTTCTTGAAAGGGGATATTTCGGTGTCGTGCTCCAAAAAGTAAATTGAGTAATGCAACCCTCTGTGTAACAGTATGAAGGCGGATGAAGGTAACGGACAAAAGTATTCAACCCCCGGTTCATAACATCAGAGCAACGATTCTCCAATAGCGGATGATCGCTGCTCTGATGTTTTTTACGAATTTTGTTTGAACTGATGAATACATACAGGAGCGGGCTATTGGAAAGGGGAGCTAGATCCAAAAGAGGACTACATAAAGTCGCGATCTAGCTTTTATGAGACACTTTAGAAGTGAAACAGGACTACGCTAGTTATTACCGAGTATTATCTTTGACCGTATTTTTTTCTAAAATGACTCAGTGTGAGTAACGGCCAGATATAGCGATAACTATGATAATTGGAATAGAAATTACCGGGGAGACCAGCACCAGTTGGATAAGAAGTTTTCCAATCCTCTTCATGAATAGACATGATTAATCTTTCAATCCCTTTTTCCACCGCTGCTGTTGATTTCGGCTGAATGGTGATGATTGCGTCAAGCGCCCATGCGGTTTGGGAAGGCGTACTTTCGCCTAATGGTACATACTTCAATAGCCGATCACTATGACAAGATTCCCCCCAACCCCCATCCGAGTTCTGTATGCTTAGGAGCCAATTCGCTCCTTTTTGCAATGTTTCATGTTCCAGTGGCAGGCCCACGGCCTGCAATCCTGTTAAGGCAGCCCAAGTCCCATAGATGTAACAAACGCCCCATCTTCCGTACCATGAGCCATCCTTCTCCTGATGCTGAATCAGCCATTTCACACCTCGCCCGATGAATTCGTTTCGCGTATCAAGGTCGGCAAAGTTCCCGAGATACTCCAAGGTGCGCCCGGTTAGATCTGCCTCCGAGGGATCAATAGCAGCAGATTTAGCCCCATCGATTGCGAGCCAAGTGAGCATTTCTTTATTGGTGTTTTTTTCAAAAGCTGGCCAGCCACCGTCTTTATTCTGCATCGATAGGACCCAGTTCAGTCCACGATTCCATGACTCTAGATAGGATGGCTGAGTTATTGATAAACTTCGAATGGCTCGTAAAGCAGCGGTCGTATCATCCACATCCGGATTAATCGTATTAGATTCTGAGAAACCCCATCCCCCCGGAGTCGTATCCGGATTATGAATACTCCAATCAGCAGTTTTATGCTGTTGTCTGGTCAGCAGATACGAAGTAGCACGTTGAATCGCGAGATGATGATCGGGAATTTGTGCCTCCTGTAAAGCATAAGCGATTAGAGCCGTGTCCCATATCGTAGACGGAGAGTTTTGAATTGTTGTTTTACTTTCAGAACGGCATTGCATCGCGGTAAGCCCATTTATGGCATTCGTAATCAGAGGATGCTGCTGGTCATAGTCCAGAGCCAGAAGGGCATAGACCATAAGAATTGTACTAGTTGCGTAACTGTATAGAGTCCCGTCGGATTCAATCCGCCGGAGAATAAACTGTTCTGCTTTGGTTCGGGCAACTTCGTGAATGTAGCGAGGGCTTCCAAGAAGTCTGCTTAGGCCAGTTTGAATAACGTCCTGCAGCTCATGATATCCACGGGAAGCGGGTTCAGCATCTTCAATGCGTGTGTCTATGAGATCAGATAGATCAGGAGCATTCGCTGTTGAGATCGAGAAACGTCGATCGGCCATAATAAGCATAGGCGTGAGATGCACTCTTGAGTAGCCAGAGAACTCAAAATAGTTAATAGGAAAATAAGACGGGAACAACAGAACTTCTAGGGGAATCGAAGAGATCGATAAAGGCCATTTGCTCTGACCAGTAGCTGCGAGAATGACTCTGGTTAGGATGCTGGTTACTTTTCCAATTCCTCCTTTGGATTGAATATAATGCTTTGCGCGCAATATCGGCTCATCTGTCACCTTACTGTACCCAGAATAGAGAAGGGCGTAGTAGGCTTCAACCGAGGTGGATAAGTTACCATCTTTTTCATCTCTATACAATTGCCAGAATCCAGCGGATTGCTGCTCAGCAAGAATGCGATCATGTAGCTGTCGAATCAGGGCTTCATTCTGTACGTTCAAAATCCGAAAGAGAATGATGACATAGGCATCGATAACGATTCCATTCTCAAAACAAAAGTGCCAAGATCCATCTTGCTGCTGTTGATCAATCAGGAATGCCGTTAAACGCTCGATCTCATTATCTACTGTGCTCAGTATAGGATTCATTCCCTAGGTACCTCCGAGGTCCTTCATTTTTAGTATTATATGATGGATGAGAGGTTGAAATGAAAAAGGACTGTAAAGTTGCTTGATGCAACCTCACAGCCCTTGATAATATTTAGCTAATCAATCGGTTAATTTTCAATCACGATACGGTTCAGCTTAAGATTTACCGGGGCAGCAATCGTGTCACCCACAGGGCATTTGCTTTCTAAAAATTGTACGAATGCTTCGACCTTCTCGGCAGGGGATGGGGTCTTTATGTAGAATGTATAGCGAATATCTGAATAGCCGGGACGGACTTCAGAACGGTTAAAAAATCCATCGAGGTCCAGATCACCTTCCACGTCTACTCTGAAATCTTCAAGCTCTACCTCAAATTTTGAAGCATAAACTCGTGCCACAATAGATTGGCAGGCCCCTAAAGAAGCAAGCAAAGCTTCAACAGGATTCATTCCTGTATCCGTACCCCCAAGATTTTGTGGTTCATCGATGACGAGCTCGAATTGTCTTGCTTTTGTAATGACTTTAACCCCATCTTGTAAATGGGCAGTTGCTTTGAAAGTTTGAACATTTGGCATTTGTCTACACTCCTTCTTCTGGACAACCCAATTATGATTAGATGTTTCGAATTTTATGTAATTCATAGTATTTTTCTAGGAATTGTTTAGATTATAGTTCTATTCTTTGTACCTTGTCAATACTTGATTTGTTTTATTGGAGGTAGATAATGTGTCGTTGAAATGACGTTTACGTGAATATGAAAATTGACTTCACAACTATCTCTATTATGTCGATAAATATATAGATTGTTTGGTATTTATATACACTGGAGGGATATTATGAACTATTCAGAACTAGGAAAACAATTTATAGGTGGGGAATGGAGAGAAGGGAAGAGTAGTAAAACACTGACAGACATCAATCCATATAATGATGATGTAATCCATACTTTTCAAATTGCAAGCGTTGTTGACATTGACGATGCTTATCAAGCAGCTTATAAAGCAAAGCTGGAATGGGATAAGGTTAACCCGTATATTAAACGTGACATCCTTGAGAACGCTGTTAAATATATTGAAGCGAATGAGGAAGAAATTACATCCATTATTGTTAAGGAACTGGGTGGAACGAGGCTGAAGGCAGCATTTGAGATTGGTCTTGTAAAAAATATGGTAAAAGAAGCGGCAACGTTCCCACTTAGAATGGAGGGTAAGATCCTGCCTTCTACAGAGGATGGTAAGGAGAATCGGCTGTACCGCATCCCTGCAGGCGTGGTTGGGGTGATTAGTCCTTTTAACTTTCCTTTCTTCTTGTCTATGAAGTCGGTTGCTCCTGCGCTGGGTGCTGGAAATGGTGTGGTACTTAAACCACACGAGGATTCACCCATTACGGGTGGAACTCTGATCGGCAAAATTTTTGAAGAAGCAGGTGTACCGAAGGGGCTATTAAATGTTGTAGTGACGGATATAAAGGAGATTGGCGACGCGTTCGTCGAGCATCCGATTCCGAGAATCATTTCCTTCACGGGTTCGACTAAGGTTGGAAGCTATATAGGTCAACTGGCAATCAAGAACTTCAAAAAGCCGTTACTTGAGCTTGGCGGCAATAGCGCGTTCATTATCATGGAAGATGCGGATCTCGACTACGCAGTACAAGCTGCGACATTCAGCAGATTCACACATCAAGGTCAGATTTGTATGTCTGCCAACAGAATCATTGTACATAAGACGATCTATCAGGATTTTGTAAATAAATTCAAAGAGAAGGTATCTACACTTACAACAGGTGATCCGAGTGATCCACAGACCATCATTGGACCAGTCATCAACCACCGCCAAGCAGAGACACTGGAAAAGTTAATTGCTAAGGGCATAGAACAAGGCGCTGTTCCTCTGTTGCATGGTAAGATTACCGGCCGAATGGTAGAGCCTACTATCCTTATTAATGTTAAAACGGATATGGCTGTTGCACAAGAGGAGCTGTTCGGACCAGTTGTATGTATCATTCCGTTCGAAACGGATGAGGAAGCTATTGAAATTGCCAACGATACGCGTTTTGGGCTAAGCGGAGCAATTCATACCTCCAATCTTGAGCGTGGTGTAGAAATGGCTAAGAAGGTCCACACTGGAATGGTTCATGTGAATGATGTCACGATTAACGATGAGCCGATTGTAGCTTTCGGAGGAGAGAAACAGTCCGGTATAGGCCGTTTAAATGGGAAATGGAGCTTGGATGAATTTACAACGATGAAATGGATTTCAGTTAATTATGGACAAAGAAAACTCCCTTATTAAGGGTTTGGAGGATAAAACGTGAATGAGATAAATGTAGAAAAAACACAGCATGAACTGATTAATGCTTTCGTAAAAGTGGCTCCACTGCTGAATAGTCTCTATAACGATGACATTACAATTGGCATTTATGACACGGAAAAACTGATCATCAACATTCCGGGGAAAACATTCTCGCTGAATGTCAATCCTGGGGACCCACTGATGGAAGGGGATATTGTAACAAATGCGATTAGGAATGATACAGCATTATCAGCTGTCGTTCCGAAAGAGCTGTTTGGTTTTCCGCTTGCTGCACGTGCGATACCGCTTCATGACGAGCAGGGCAAGGTAATCGGTGGTATCGGTATGGGGACAAGCCTTGAGAAGGCGAATAAGCTTTTTGAAATGGCAGAAAGTTTTTCCGCTATTGTCGAACAGACAACGGCATCTATTGATGACATCAGCCAATCGGTTTCTCATCTTACCGGTCGTGTGACAGACATAACAAACCAAATGAAGGATGTTAGCTCCAGTGCTCAGCAGATCGGAAAGATTTCGACTGTGGTTAAAGAGATTTCGGATCAGAGCAACATGTTAGGACTTAACGCTTCTATTGAGGCGGCAAGAGCAGGAGAATTTGGGAGAGGATTTTCGGTTGTTGCCGATGAAATTCGGAAGCTGGCGACGAGCTCCAAGGAAAATGTGGACCAGATTAATGGCATTTCTAAGAATATTCAGGAACTTTTACAACGGTTAAATCATACGTTTTCTGATATTCACGCGCTTACCGGTAGTCAATCAGGAGCAATTAAAGAATTTTCTGCAACGATTCAAGAGATAAGCTTAAAAGCGGAGGAACTAGCGCAGGTTGCTGAAGAAACGCTTTTTAGAAAAGATAAAAGTCAATAAGCAATCAGCATTGATTATACATTAATAAGAATTAATAAGAAGAAATACAGTTATCTTGTATTTCTTTTCTCTCTTTAAGCCTGCGCTTTACGCGGGTTTTTTTGTTGTTTGTTGGGATTCAGAAATGAATAATGCTGATGTTACAAAATGGAAAAATAAAACTTGACAGGATTAGATCATCTCGTATACATTTGTATACATAAACGAATCGTATACATATGTATACAAAAAAGGAGGAGTAAATATGCGTGATGGACATTTCGGAAAACGCGGTCATAGAGAACATGGGGAACACAAAGACCGTGGAGAGCATAGAGATCGCGAGCATATGAGCAGACATGGGATGGATTCTATGGATGGTCCCCCCAAAAGTGCTCAAACTTTTCGTCGCGGCAGAGCTCTAGCATTTTTGGAAAAGCTGAATGTGAATCGAGCCACTTTACAGCGGCAGCTGCAAACACCGGAGCTGGATTCGATTAAGCAAGTGATTAGCGGTGAATTGAAGGCAACGGAAGCGATCATTGAAGAGTTTATCCATATTTTTCAGATTCATGAAGTAACGCCGGAAGATAAGACTGTTGGCGAAATTAAAAAAGAGGAGAATGATCAAAAAAATGAAAACCATTGATCTTATAAAAACCCGTAGAAGTATTAAGCAATTTAAGGCGGATTCGATTCATGAGGATGATTTATTGAATTGGCTGGAAGCAGCTAGTTATGCTCCAAACCATCGTATGAACGAACCTTGGGAACTCCTATTTATCGGGCCTGAGACTAGAGCTAAATTAAAGCATAAGACGAATTTTGGAAGCGCTCCTGTCGTTCTTGCTATCTTATCTAAACCTGGTGCAACAGCGTTTGAACGTGATGAGAATGTTATGGCTGCCGCATGTTTCGCACAGAACTTCTTATTAGCTGCACATGAAGTGGGAGTTGGAGCCTATTGGGCTTCTTTAGGTGCTTTACCTCATAATCGTGAAATTCTAGGTGTCCCGCAAGATTACGATGTGATTGGACTATTTGGCATTGGATATCCGGAGGAAGTTCCAAATACTAAGCCAAGAACACCGATGAAATCAAAAATCACATATTTATCTTAAAAGGTGATGGAATGTGGAAACTTAAGAGTTACTTAAGGCCATATTGGTTGTGGTCTGTGTTAGCACCACTTATGATGATGCTCGAAGTGTTTATGGATTTGCTTCAACCTACACTAATGGCAAGCATTGTGGATCATGGGATTATGACGAAAGATTTATCACATATTTATTCGACGGGATTGACCATGCTTGGTGTAGCATTTGTCGGTCTAATTGGTGGGGTGGGCTGCACCGTTTTTTCGAGCATCGCCTCACAAAATTTCGGGAATGATTTACGGATTAACCTGTTTGAACATATTCAGAAATTCTCAAACAAGAATCTGGACCAATTGAAGACGGGCTCGTTGATTACTCGTTTAACAAACGATGTGGTACAGCTACAAACCTTTGTTCAGATGATTTTGCGGAATATTCGCTCTCCATTGCTATTAATCGGCAGCTTGATAATGGCTATACGGATTAGTCCTTCGCTGACCCTTATCCTTGTCGTTGCCGTGCCATTGCTGGTTGCAATATTATATGGGTTGATTCGACTTTCTTTCCCTTTGTTCGAGAAAATGCAGGTCAAATTAGACGGCGTCAACACAGTATTACAGGAAAATTTATCGGGTATCCGTGTAGTCAAAGCCTTCGTCCGTGCTAAGCATGAACAGAAACGATTTAATACAGCTAACAAGGATTACACAGAAACTGCGATAAAAGCGGTGCGATTAATGTCGTTAAATATGCCGCTCATGATGCTTGTGCTCAATGTCAGTATCGTAGCTGTTCTTTGGTTTGGTGGGCTGCAGAGCTGGAACGGCTCGCTGCCGGTCGGTCAGCTAATTGCCTTCATTAACTATATCACCCAATTGTTGATGTCTATGCTGATGTTGAGCAATATGCTCACATTCTTCTCGCGTGCAAAGGTCTCCGCAGATCGGGAGAATGAAGTGTTTTCTACGATCAGCGAGATTACAGACGTAACCGAATCTAAAAAAGATACGATACTAAACGGTCGAATTGTATTTGACAACGTTTCCTTTGCCTATGATCCTGCGGATGAGAACCTCGTGTTAGATGGCATCAATTTCACTGCTGAGCCAGGTGAAACTGTAGCCATCCTTGGAGCCACAGGCGCTGGAAAATCAACCTTGGTGAGCCTCATTCCACGCCTTTACGATGTTTCTTCTGGATCAATCACAATTGATGGTTCCGACACTCGGCAAATTTCTTTGGAACATTTACGTCGCAAGATCGGTTACGTTATGCAGCAAGCCATTCTGTTCAGCGGAACAATCCGTGATAATATCCGATATGGCAGACCGGAGGCTACGGATGAAGAAGTGGAACAAGCAGCAAAAGCTGCTGAAGCGCACCCTTTTATTTTAGAGCTACCACAGGGTTATGATACAGTGCTTGGCCAACGAGGCATCAACTTGTCCGGTGGGCAGAAGCAACGGCTTTCGATTGCAAGGGCGTTGTTAATACAGCCAACAATTCTCATCATGGATGACAGTACGAGTGCGCTCGATGCGGCGACTGAGTCACGAATTCGGCAAATGTTAAAAAAACGGCTGAGTAGCAGCACTAATATAATGATTGCTCAGCGTGTCACATCAGTGATTGACGCGGACCGCATCTTAATTCTAGAAAACGGCCGAATTGCTGTACAAGGTACACATGATGGTCTAATGAGTAGCAGTGAAATTTATCGAGACATCTGGAAATCACAGATGAAAGGGGAGGAGGTTCCTTATGTCAAAGCATGACAACGGCATGAACACTCCCCCTATCCATAGACCAGGCGGATTCGGACCAGGAATAGGACCGGGATCTGGCCCCGGACGCGGCGGCGCTGTGCCAATCGTGCGCGCCAAAAATCAAGCGAGCACGCTTAAACGCATCTGGACTTATTTGAATCGTCAGCGGTTCGGGTTAATCATTGTATATGTATTTACTGTGTTGAATGCACTTCTTTCATTGATCGGACCGTATCTCATCGGTAAAGCGATTGATACTGCGGTTATTCCACACGATTATCAGGGTCTTATTCGGTTTTGCATACTCCTTATTGGCATTTATGGGCTAGGCAGTGTAGTTGCCTGGGTGCAAGCATACGTCATGACATCTGTTTCGCAGAATACTGTTTTTGAGCTGCGCCGTGATCTGTTCAGCAAGTATCAGCAGCTGCCCATTAAATTTTTTGACACTCGGGCTAACGGAGAATTGATGAGCCGGGCAACTAACGATATAGAGAGCGTATCCAGCACACTCAATCAGAGTGTAACCCAATTGTTAAATAGTTTGATAACATTAAGCGGCTCCCTCGTTATTATGTTAATGCTGAACGTTCCGTTGACTGTAGTCTCATTAATCACGATCCCGCTCGTATTATTGGCTAGTCGAAAAATCATTGGTTTAAGCCGCACTTATTTTAGAAATCAGCAGCGACATTTAGGTGAACTTGGCGGGTTCATCGAAGAAACCATCAGCGGACAAAAGGTGGTCAAACAATACAGTAGGGAAGAGTCAGAAGTTAAACGATTCCGAAAAATAAGCGGAGAACTGAATAAGGTCAGCATTAAGGCACAAATCGTATCAGGATTAGTAGGACCCGTGATGAACATGATTAATAACCTTGGTTTTGCGATCATTGCCGGGGTTGGGGGCTGGATGGCTTTCCATAACATGGCTACGGTTGGTATAATCGTTAGCTTCCTTACCTATTCCAAACAGTTCGGTAGACCCATTTCTGATCTTGCTAACCAGTACAATTTAATTCAATCTGCAATCGCCGGTGCAGAGCGTGTGTTTGAGGTTTTGGAGATGCCGTCCGAATACGGGGATGAAGAAAGTGAGGATCTCCCAAGATTAACAGGGGAGGTTGTTTTTCAGGACGTTTCTTTTGCTTATAAAGCGGATTCCCCGATTCTGTCTGGCGTTACGTTTGAAGCAAAACCTGGGGAGAAAATTGCACTCGTTGGCCCAACAGGAGCAGGTAAAACAACCATCGTTAACCTGCTGATCCGATTCTATGATTTGAATGGCGGTTCCATACGAATTGATGGTCGCGACATCCGAGAGCTGGATAAAAACGCACTTCGTAGTCAACTAGGGATGGTGCTGCAAGATGCGCATGTATTCTCGGGAACGATTCGTGAGAATATTCGGTTTGGCCGACTCGATGCGACCGATCAAGAGATTGAGCAGGCGGCTCAGCTAGCCAATGCAGATGCTTTTATCAAAAGATTACCGCATGGTTACGAGACCCTCCTCAATGCAGAAGGCAGTAATCTGAGTCATGGCCAGCGCCAGCTGTTAACGATTGCTCGCGCAATTTTAGCTGATCCTGCCATATTAATTCTTGACGAAGCAACCAGTAGCGTGGACACACGTACGGAAATGCACATTCAACAAGCAATGAAGAATTTGATGAAGGGTCGAACAAGCTTTGTAATCGCCCACAGGCTTAGTACGATCCAGGACGCCAATCGCATACTCGTGATCCAGGGTGGAGGAATTGCTGAGCAAGGAAGTCATGAGGAGCTTCTTGCGATGCAGGGCGCCTATTACGAGTTATACAATACCCAGTTCAAACGAGCGATTTAAAGAAACATTTGTATGGCTTATGAAAAAACACTGACTTGGATCAGTGTTTTTTTGTTAGCGAGGTGACCACAGACCATCGAATTGACCGCCGAAACGCTACATTGTATGCTACTACAAGATAATGTAAACAAGGAAGTGATTATTTGAGCCATTCCAGCTATGAACAGCTTGAGACCGAAGGCAAACTACCGTTTGATGTTTCTTTACATAGTGTCAACTTTGTGCCGAATCACTGGCATATGAGTGTGGAGCTGATTTTTGTGCTGTCCGGCAATCTAGAGGTTTCGACCGGAAACCGTCAATATAGGCTTAAAGAAGGCGATATGCTACTCATTAACCAGTGTTACGTGCATGAAGTTATCGGATTAGATCAGAATATCATCGCTACCTTTCAAATCCCAACAACCTATCTTAAGCAGCATATCCACAATGTGGAGAAGATCAGCTTTGAATGTTATTCTGCTGAAGTCGGTCCTGAGAAGCAAAATGGCTTAGATAACATGCGTCAGCTCATGGCTGAAATGGTACAACTTAAGTACAAAGGCGGAGAAGCCTATGAACTGGGGATGGAAGCACGTATGCTTGGGTTATTCTCTGTTTTGGTCAAACAGTTCAAGCTGCCAAATTCCGGTGAAGCGATGAATATAAAATATATGGAACGAATGATGAGCATCATCACTTATATAGATGAACATTATAAAGACCCGGTGTCGCTGCAGACAATCGCAGAACGAGAGTATTTGTCGGTGCCGTATTTGTCCAAATTTTTTAGCGAGAACATTGGGGTCAACTTCCAGACTTACTTAACCAGCATTCGTTTAAAAAATACCGTAGAAGCCCTTTTAAGAGATCAAGATCATTCGCTTGCTGAGCTGGCACTTGAGCAGGGCTTTCCAAACGCAAAATCTTTTTACGCTGCATTCAAAAGCCGATATCATATTACACCACATGAATATCGCAAAAAATATCGGCCTCAAACTCATGCGAAACAGGAAGGTTCAGCTTCCGGCTACTTAGCATTTAATCAATCCAGCGCACTGGGTATTGTTCGGCAATTCCTCCGGCGTAGTCAGTCGCACCAGCTTGAACCCGTACATGCGGTTGTTCAGCTGTCTGCGAGTATTCCTTTAAACAGGATTCAGCGGCAAATCCAGCATAGCTGGAAAAATATCATTACGATTAGTAAAGCAAATGAAGGACTCCAAAGTGATGTACAAGCTCATTTGAAATATGTACAAGAGCGGTGTCCGTTTCGCTATTTGCGTTTTCATGGAATTTTTGATGATTCAATGATGGTGTACCGGGAGGATCACGAAGGGCAGGCACATTTTAATTTTCGCTTTGTAGATCAGTTGTTTGATTTTTTGTTATCGATCGGTTTGAAGCCTTTTATAGAACTGGGGTTTATGCCTTTTGATCTCGCAGCAGACAGCAGTAAACATGTGTTTTATGAAAAGAGTTACGTGAGTCCGCCTAAATCCATGGACCGCTGGTGCGAATTGGTAGATCGGTTTATTCGCCATTGTATCAATCGGTATGGTCTTGAAGAGGTGGAAAGCTGGAAGTTTGAATTTTGGAATGAACCGGAATATGGTTTGTTCTGGCCTGCGACGGAAGAAGTGTACAACGAATTGTATGCCCGAACGTTCGATACCCTCAAAGCCATCTCTCTGAACCTTCAGATTGGCGCTCCTGGTAGAATTATTACTCTGAACTCCAATGCGTTTTGTGAACAGTTTTTCGCTTTCTGCAAAGAACGGGGTTGTCTTCCAGACTTTATCCCGTTACATTTTTATCCGCATGAGGACATGGATGATCTGCTTAGTAAAAATTGGGAGCCTAAAGAACGATTAAGTGAAAAAGAAATATCTCCACTTACAGTAGAGGGGTTCAACAAAGTGTCCCCAAACCCCGATTATTTGAAGGAATCACTGGAGCGTGAAATCGGACTGCTCGCTGAGTTGGGACTTAACGGACAAGAGCTATATTTAACCGAATGGAATTCAACGGCATTTCATCGTGAACTGACCAATGACACATTATATAAAGCTGCATATATCGTAAAAAATATCATCGAAAATCTCGACAGTATCAATGGGTTCGGATATTGGGTACTGAGTGACAATATTGAAGAAACGGCGGCTTCATCCCGGATATTTCATGGTGGTCTTGGACTTATGGCTCAGTATGGAATTCCGAAAGCCGCTATGCATGCCTATGAAATGCTCGCTAAACTGGGGGATCGGCTAGTCGCACATGAAGAGGGTTATATTGTGGCGGCTGGAAGAGGTGGTTATCAGATTTTGGCTTATAATTACTGTCATTTTGATGATTTGTACGCGCTTGGTGATACTTCATTCATTACACCTACTAGTCGTTATAATGGCTTCAAAAACGAGAGGCATCTTAAAATTGAACTCACATTAACTGGATTACCATCTGGCAGATATAAGCAAGT
This sequence comes from Paenibacillus sp. FSL H7-0737, assembly GCF_000758545.1. NCBI lineage: Bacteria > Bacillati > Bacillota > Bacilli > Caryophanales > Paenibacillaceae > Paenibacillus > Paenibacillus sp. FSL H7-0737. The sequence continues at coordinate 3,229,422 of NZ_CP009279.1, forward strand.
GAACCATACGATCAGCAGGGCACATGGCAGCAGCTTTGACAAGTGGGTAGAAATGGGGGCTCCACCCGTTCTGACTGTAGAGGACACTGCTTATCTAAAAGCTGCCTCTCTTCCAGGTAGACAGATTCAGCTTCTTGAAGTAGGTGAAGAGCTTTCTGTTGTCATTAGAATGGAACCTCATAGCGTAGAGCTCATTGAGCTGACTCCATTGTTTTGAGAAAATGAGTCAATTTTTAAGCTTCATCTTGATGAATAATATTGAAACGCTTTCATTTAGATTAAAAATGAACCTAAAAGTGTGTAATTGACCACCTCTCCTCCAAGAGGTGGTTTATTTTATAATCAAATTGTAAACGTTTTCTAAAAGGACGAGGAGGAATTACAATGACTGGAGCATCGACTAAAGGGCAGGTTCACACCCCTTTTCGTAGATTGACCTTTGGTATTCTGCTTGGGTACGGCATGATGATGCTGGCACTGATGACACCTGCCACCTTGCTGCTGACCTTTAAAATGATTGAAGTGGATCCGAATGGATATACCTCTTCCTATGGGCTGGTTGCAGGAATAGGCGCATTCTTTGCTCTTATCGGAAATCCGATTGGCGGTGCACTCAGTGACCGAACCCATCTTTCGTTCGGACGGCGGCGCACGTGGATTATCCTAGGTCCACTAGTTGGCTGTGCTGCTCTGGTATGTACTGGTTTCGCCAACGAACCTTGGCAGATCATGATTAGCTGGGCAGTCGCCCAATTTTTCTTTAATGTAGGGATGGCAGCCTATACAGCGCTCATTCCAGACCAAGTACCTCAGGAGAAACAAGGGACAATCTCCGGATTAATCGGTCTCACTATTCCAATCGCTATGACGGTAGGGATGATCATGATGACAGTGATGACCTCAGTTTCTTCAGAAATTAAGTGGCTTTTGCTAGGTGTAATCGGCATCATAGGTCCACTTCTCAGTACGTTGATTATTAAAGAAGGTAAAGTAGAACTTGTTCCCAAGACACATAATCAAATATCGCTGGGTAAGAAGCTGAGTACGATTTTTCCTAGTCCACGTAAATTCCCGGAATTCTCTTGGGCTTTCGTATCCAAGTTCCTGATCATGATGGGATATTGTAGCACTTTATACCTCACAGTCATGCTGGTAAACCGGATGGGACTTACGGAAGAGCTGGCCACCGCAAAGGTTGCTACGATTAATATCGTTATGTTAGTGGGTGTTGCAATTACAAGTATCTTCGGTGGGGTGTTGTCAGATAAATTTGGTAGGCAAAAACCATTCCTGATTGTTTCAGGGTTCATCATTGCTATTGGGGTTCTGTTGTTTGCCTTTGTGCCAAGTTATCCGGCCTACATTGCCGGAGCTGCAGTGATCGGATTGGGCTTTGGCTGCTTCTCAGCCGTAGATATGGCACTCGTTGCACGGATTCTTCCAAGTAAAGAGGATTCCGCCAAAGACTTCGGGATTATGAACGTAGCTAATGCGTTGCCTCAGTCCATTGTTCCAGCAATCGCTCCTGTGCTGTTAGGCATTGGCAGCTGGACCTTCTTTTACATCTTCCTTGCCGTCTGCACTATACTCGGTATGCTGGCAGTGAAGCCACTTCCAGAAGTGGGAACAGAGAAAAGAGCTCAAACTGTTGAACTAACAGCTGTCGAAGCGCAATCACAAAAAGCCAATCTGGTCTAAGAAAAAACAAACAAGAAAACAGTGGAGGGAAACCATATGAATCAGAGAGAGACTATTAACACTAAAAGCCTTCATACCATTTCTTACGTAAGCAATAAGGGCGGTCCAACCTTGGGTTATTCCCCGGATTCTGGAGTGCAGATTCTCGAGCAGGACGGACTTTTCTTCAAAGATCTGAATCGTAATGGCAAGCTGGATAAATATGAGGACTGGCGATTGACGCCGCGAGAGCGGGCTGAAGATCTAGCTTCACAAATGAGTATTGAACAAATTGCTGGACTCATGCTGTATAGTCGTCATCAATCCATCCCAGCACTTAGTAGCAGCTGGTTCTCAGGAACATATAACGGTAAATCCTATGAGGAGAGCGGAGCTAAGCCATGGGAGCTTACCGATGAACAATTAGCATTTCTGGCACAGGACCACCTGAGACATATTCTGGTGACCACCGTGGAGAGTCCAGAAATAGCTGCTCTGTGGAACAATCAGGTGCAGGCATTTGCAGAAGGAACCGGCCTTGGGATTCCAGCCAACAACAGCTCCGACCCACGCCATGGCTCAGATTCTAGCTCAGAGTTTAATGCTGGAGCTGGTGGGCAAATCTCCATGTGGCCGGAGACGCTGGGCCTTGCGGCAACCTTCGATCCGAAGATCACCTATCGTTTCGGGCAAGTTGCATCACGTGAGTATCGTGCACTTGGTCTAGGGACGGCGCTATCGCCGCAAATCGATATTGCTACAGATCCACGATGGTTTCGTTTTAACGGCACTTTTGGCGAGGATTCGAAGTTATCTGCTGACATGGCAAGGGCTTATGTCGACGGCTTCCAGAGCTCGAAAGATGACAGGGAGATTAACGAAGGCTGGGGATATGACAGCGTGAACGCTATGGTAAAACACTGGCCTGGCGGTGGTTCCGGGGAAGGCGGAAGGGATGCGCATTATGCTTGTGGCAAATATGCTGTCTATCCGGGTGCTAACTTTGATGAACATCTTATTCCATTTACAGAAGGGGCTTTCAAGCTGGAAGGCCCAACCAAACAGGCTTCAGCAGTCATGCCTTATTACACAATTTCTACAGATCAAGATCAAGTGAACGGGGAGAATGTCGGAAACTCTTATAATTCCTATCTTATTAACGACCTGCTTCGGGGGAAATACGGTTACGATGGCGTAGTGTGCACGGATTGGCTCATTACAGCAGACGAATCAGATAGTAAGGATTCCTTTCTCAGTGGTAAACCTTGGGGCGTAGAGGGTATGTCCGTCGCAGAACGGCATTACAAGCTCTTGATGGCAGGCGTTGACCAATTCGGCGGCAATAATGAGATGGAGCCCGTCCTTGAAGCATACAGAATGGGAGTAGCTGAGCATGGAGAGGTATGGATGCGGAATCGCTTTGAGCGGTCAGCTGTTCGGCTTCTACTTAATATTTTCCGTCTGGGTCTCTTCGAGAACCCGTATTTGAAGCCTGAGGAGAGCGCTCGGATTGTTGGGAATCCTGAGTTTATGCAATCAGGCTATGAAGCACAGCTGAAGTCGATCGTGCTGCTGAAAAACAAAAATCGGGTATTGCCGTTGGCAGCGAAACAAACCGTATATGTTCCGAAGCGTTATACTCCAGCAGGAAAGGATTGGTTCGGCAACCCAACGCCGGAAAAGACAGAATATCCAGTGAACCTGGATGTTGTGTCTAAATATTATTATGTGACAGATCAGCCGGAAAAAGCAGACTTTGCTCTTGTCTTCATAAGCAATCCTAAATCAGGAGTAGGCTTTAGTCAGGAAGATTCTGAGCAAGGTGGTAACGGCTATGTGCCCATTAGCTTGCAATTTAGACCGTACACTGCGGAACATGCTCGGGAGCAGAGCTTAGCTGGAGATGCGCGAGATAACGATGTACTTAACCGTTCTTATAAAGGAAAAACCGTTGTTACGCATAATGAGAGCGATCTGGATCGTGTCCTGGAAGCTCGCAAGCTGATGAAAGACAAACCGGTAATTGTGTCGATGTTATTGTCCAATCCTTCGGTTGTTGCCGAATTTGAGGGAGAGGCTGATGCTATACTTGTTAATTTTGGGTTACAGGATCAAGCACTTATGGAGGTGTTAACGGGTGCCGAGGAGCCTTCGGGATTACTCCCAGTACAAATGCCATCAGGTATGCAAACGGTAGAAGAGCAGCTGGAAGATGTGGCACATGACATGGAATGTCATGCGGATTCAGAAGGAAATGTATATGATTTTGCCTTTGGAATGAATTGGAATGGTGTTATAGAGGATGAAAGAACGAAGAATTACCGGAAATAAGAACCGTTCTGCGGAAAAATAAAAGCAAAGCACCGCCTGAAGAATTTATCAGGCGGTGCTTTGTATATCAATCGGTTTTCCGATGGCGGAGCTATAAATTTCTTTCCAACAAAGTCCCAAGTTGTTCAGCCAAGATTTGATGTGTCACAGGCTTCTCATTCTTGAACCACCATTCCACTACCCCTGCATAAGCCGATGCCACAAAACTAATCATAACCTCTTCATTTAATCCGTGGTTTATCCCTTTCGTTACATTTACTTCATGTCTAAACTCTTTTTGAAGAAAGGTTAAGAACCGATTACGGAAATAAGGGGCGCCTTTGCTCGCCAGCATCATAGAGAAAAAAGAATAATGATTATCGAAGTATTCCGTCCACTTCAACGTGGCCTCGATGAAATCTAATTCTGCTGCCGATTCGCAAAGTACTCTAAGAACTTCTATATGTTCCTCGATAAGCTTGTCTAACAAATCATATTTATCCTGATAATGAAGATAAATGGTTCCTCGGCTTACATTTGCCTTGTCGGAGAGATCCTGTATGGTAATGTAGTCAAAATTCTTCTCGGACATCAATTCAATAACAGCTTTCTTAAGTGCTTCTTGCGATTTAAGAATCCTTCTATCCACTTTAGACATTTGAGTTTCTCCTTACCTTCAAAAAAAATGAACGCTTTTATAGGACCTGTTCAGTATTGAACAAAACACACACATCGCTTTAAAAAACCAGAAACCCGCAAATTTCTCTTTAAGAAGCGTAGACAAGCTCAATGACGATGGGCTAAGTATTCAAACCTGCCAAATGCAAAATCTGCTTCAGACGATCTATATCCACATAGATATCTTCGAATCCCGGAAAACGAATAGCAGGATCTGGCCAGCCTTGACCATACATCATGTAATAATCAAGAGCGTTATGGTTGCTGATCATCCAATACGTTGGAACGACATGCTGTTCATGAACAATTTCAATAACTTGTGTTCCAGATTGACAAAAAGCCAGATTGGCCAGTCCAGCGCCATGTGCTCCCATGATTACCTTTGCCGAAGCGAATAACTGGATTTGCTGGGCAACCGTCCAATCCTCAAGATAAATAGGTTGAATGCTATATTCTTCAAGGCAGCGTATAACTTCCTCTTCATTAACCAAGCGCCTGGTTCTTGCTTTGTTTCGAGAAATATAAATACGCTCAGGTGTAGCGAGTGTTGATTCCCTGTGAGGCAGCAATAATTTACGTAGCGTATCCGTGGTCCACGGGGGATAGTGGGAATTCATCATCAAAGAAGGGACAAGTAGCTGATCAGCTTCAAAGTAAGCTTCAGGATTTGTCCGGATTACTGAAGACTCTGATATACCGAGCATAGCCCAGGTTTGTTCCACAAATGGTCCATATGGATTTGGATTCATGATGATAGAGGTATAAGGAATTCCACTCGTTTTGAGCATCGCCAGCCTAGGGAGCACATCATACAACCAGTGGAAATAGTTATGGCTTCCGCAAAACGTCAACACAGCCACGGTTCCTTCTAAATATTGAAGTTTTGGACCATTCCACCGGTGGAACACAGGGTGTTCCTCAGCTTCTAGCATTCTATTTTGAACGGCGTCATATTCCTGTGACAGATCAAAGATCAGCTTTCCCTCCGGAGATAGAACAGCACCAGATTCTCCCCATACCCTTCCACTCGAGATGGTGGCTAAGTATCCGCCAAACGGCTGTAAACAATAAGGCGTCAGTGCAGGATGAATACTCGATTCAATGCTTTTAGGAGCGGTGAACTCGGCCACCTGACCGAAATCAAACGGAATAACCTGTCCAGCTTCATGGATAGTTCTTTTTTGTCCCCATTCTGTTTCAAGTTCCAAGACACTCCGGTAATATCCAGAGGGCGCTCCCCCGTTCACAGAAAAACTCATCGTTTCACCTCTTTTGGCCAAGTAGAACTCCAGAAACATCATTAAGCTATTCTATGGAACAAGGAACTTAACGACACAATTCCTTCTGAAAAGGGCGAGTGAACAGTTCCTTTATAGCTTCTTCCGATAAGCCTTAGGAGACATACCGTAGGTTTTGGTGAATTGTCGTGTAAAGTAATTGCTATCGCTAAACCCGCTTTCATGTGAGATCTGAGTAATACTGAAGTTAGAATGCTTCAAAAAGCTGCAAGCCCGTTCCAGACGCAATCGATGGAGATAGGAGATAGGAGTCGTCTGATAGTAAGAGCGAAAGATCCGGTTTAAGTGTCTAACAGATATCCCTGCGTGTGCGGCGATTTGATCCAGCGACAACGTTTCAAGATAATGGTCTTCCATAAAAGAGAGCGACTTCGCCAAATGTATTAGATGATTATCCTGGCTGCCTTTATCCTGTTTTTCATAATGCCTTGATAAATAGACAACCAGTTCCATAAACCGTGAGACGAGCAACGTCTGATATCCTTGAAGCTTGTGGCTATATTCTTCAATCATACCGGCAATGAGTGCAGTGACAAACTCCAGCATGGGAATTGGCAAGCTTAGTTTACTTGTGTAGGCATGTTTATGACGATACAACGGTTCCAATACAAACAGCGCCTGAAAGCCATTCGAAGTTCGCAGATCCGGTCCAGCCGTCGACAGCATTTCAGGCTTGTACATAATATTACAGATCTTAAAATCCTGAGGATCTTTAAAAGCATGCGGGGTTGAACCGTTAATCACAAAAACATTCCCCTTCTTGATGAATGATTCTTCGGTATTCACAATATGAGTAGCAGTACCACTCAAGACGATTACAAGCTCTGAAAAGTCCACATGTCTATGAAGATCAGTATCATTGTCATGAAAGCCGTATTGAATAAAGAATGGGAATTTCTGATCTGATGTAAACCAATTCAAATAAAATTCGCTCAATTCGTAACCCTCCAAAAGCATGTCTAGATGAATGGATGTCTATATCATGCTATTTTACGACTGGATAATCAAGGTTTATCGTTTAGCTGGTGGAGTATAATCCTTGACATAGATGCAAATGTTCAACAAAAGGAGAATGCTTCATGAAATATAACAATCCGATATTACCAGGTTTTTATCCAGATCCAAGCATTTGCAGAGTAGGCGAGGATTACTTTTTGGTAAACAGTTCATTTGCTTACTCTCCGGGAATACCCATTTGGCATAGTAAAGATTTAGTCCATTGGAAGCAGCTCGGGTATTGCTTAACACGTGATTCCCAGCTTCAATTTGATAAATCGGTCGTGTCTGGAGGGGTGTGGGCACCAACCATTCGTCATCATAATGGTCGATTCTACATGGTGACGACAAATCAGGATAGCGGTGGACATTTCTATGTTTGGACGGTGGATCCAGCAGGTGAGTGGTCGGATCCTATTTATGTGGATCAGGAAGGGATTGATCCATCCTTATTTTTTGACGATGGAAAAGTATATTTTACAAGCACTGGCACCAAGGATGGTATGGGAATCTACCAATGTGAGATTGATATTGAAACGGGCCATAAGCTGTGCGATTCTCGTTTGATATGGACAGGCAGTGGCGGTAAATTTCCTGAAGGACCACATCTTTATAAAATAAATGGCTACTATTATTTAATGTGTGCTGAAGGCGGGACAGAATATGGACACATGGAAACCATAGCAAGAAGTAAATCACCCTATGGACCCTATGAATCCTCACCCCGGAACCCCATTTTGACTCACCGGAGCTCGGATTACCCTATACAAGCTACGGGACATGGCGATCTGGTAGAAGCACAGGATGGCAGCTGGTGGGCGGTATTTCTAGGGATTCGACCAGTAGGATATCCATATCGACATCATCTTGGCAGAGAGACATTTCTTGCTCCGGTCCATTGGAGTGAAGATGGATGGCCGATGATTGGAGATCACGGTGTTGTTGGATTAGAAATGGAAGCTGACACTCCACCACCAGTGCTATGGGAAGACGAGCCTGAGACCGATGATTTTAATCGATCTGATTTAGGAATGAGCTGGAATTTTATTCGCAATGCTAAAAAAGTCGATTGGTCTTTGCAGGAGCGACCAGGGTGGCTGGCATTACATGGAGCGGATGTGAGATTAAGCGAACAGGGAACGCCTGCATTTATTGGCTGTAGACAGCGTCACTTGGATTGTGAAATCTCCACTAAAATGGAATTCAACCCACTAGATGGTGATGAAGCGGGTCTCGTTGTGTTTATGGATCAGATGTATCACTACGAAATCGGACTAACCCAGGTAGAAGGTGAAAATGTGATTACGCTGCGAAGACAAGTGGGTAGCATAAGTGATGTAAAATATTCTTCTCCATTGGAAGACACAGTCGTAGAATTGAAGATTCAAGCATTACCTGAGAAATATTTGTTCTCTTATCGAGGTGCAGATCAGTTATGGCATCCACTAGGTGAAGCGGAGACACACTTGATCTCTACTGAAGTGGCAGGTGGATTTACCGGAGTGTTCTTTGGGATGTATAACTACTCTATCAACCGAACAATCGCATATTATGATTGGTTCCGCTATCAAAAGGAATAACAATCCTAAAATATGTTAAATTAAGAAATGGCGATGCTCGGGATGTTTCCCTGCACCGCCATTTCTTGTATTTGGCAATAGCTTAATTTTTCCGTATATATTCTATATACCAGTGCTGATTGTGACCGCCGTTATCACTCCATTGAATGGCCTGCGCACCGCTGGTTTTATCTTGTCCCGAAATATCCAATAACTTGCCACTGGCTCGGTTTTTAATTTTATACATGTTTTTTTCACCAGTTGGAATAAGTTCCCACTGTTGGTTCCACCCGTTATTGCTCGGCCATTGAATAACACTGGCCCCATCGGATGAAGATGCTCCGTTGACATCCAATAAATCTCCGCTAGCAATGTTTCTGAAATTATAATATCCGTTTTCTGCAATTTCGAGATACCATTTTTGATACTCTGCTCCTTGATCGATGTATTGTACGATAAGCGCACCGTCTGCTTGTGAATCCGCTCCGCTGACTGACAGCACGTTATTGCTGTGTTCATTAATAATTTTGAGAGGAATTGGCACTCCAGCGTACGTCGTTGAAGTTAGTGCGAGTGATGATGCAGATACAACTAACACAAGTGCCAAAAGAGTTTTCAAACCGTACCGAATGAGAGATCGTTTCATGAAAATACACTCCTTCTTCAATTTAATTTAATTTCTTAACCTGCGGCCTGTCCAATTTAAAAACAAGCTTTATGTATTCAACTTAACCACCTCCTAAATCAGTAAATGTATTGCATGTCATTTGATAGAATCTGAAAAAGGACTCTATCCTCAAAAGTAAATAGATGAAATATAAATAAATAATGGTTCATTTGCTAAGAATATACTTTAATATCAAATAATGAGTCAATATGATTTTTTTCTCTATTTATATAAAAATAATACTATCAACAGCTTTAAATGAGCACTTCAAAAACCAAAAATACTCATCGGACCATAAAAAGACACGGATACAAGTCAGTGTCTTTTTGTGGACATTCCTGATATTTCACTTCTATGTTCAGTGCTAAAGGAAATATCTTCTTGTCTACTTTTTAAGATATTCTTGGTAAGGTAAGGGGATATCAATGAATAAGAGGTGATGAGTTGTAATGATTAAGAAATACTGCTTGTTCTGTGATGAGATGGTATCCATTACATCGGAAGGTGATTACGATAGATTTTTAGGCTGTAATTGTTCTCCTGACGGGTTCTATAACTTATTGAGAGACAGCTATGAGCCTATAAACTCTCTCGCGCATCCAAAGAAACGCGATATGTTTCATGTGATATCGGCTTATATACGGGAGCTGACAGATCGCGGAGAAAAGGTCAGTCTATCGGCCGACGATTTAGAATCCATTGTAAACTCCTCGAAAATTCCAGTGACGATTGAAGATAAAGGAAACCGTTTACTGCAATACTTATACAGACATTCTGAAGCCCCTGGGGAATCCGTTGTTATTCAGCCACTCTCCAGTAGCTATAACCTAACGTATTCGCCTAATCTGCAAGAACTGGTATATATCATAGATAAGCTGATTAACGAGCAGTTTATGATCAGGGAAGGCATGACCTTTAAGCTGACGGATAAGGGATGGAATGAAGCTGCCGCAATCGCAGGAGGCAAAAAATTAAAACCCTGTATCGTTCTATTGTCAGATGCAGAGGATTTGCACACGGAGTGGGTGGATAAGCTGCTTCCTAAAATCGAGCAGTTTGGTTATATACCACGGTTACTAAGGCATACTTCAATGCATAACCGTGAACCGTATTCCTTAGAGCTTATAGAGGAGAGTAAACTGATTATCGCTGATTTAACCGGCCAATCCCCTGAAGTGTATTTTACTGCAGGATATGCGCTCGGGTTGAACATTCCAGTGATTTGGACTGTGAACAGCAGCGATGCTAATGATCTTTTCGTACAAGTGAAGAATATCCGTCCAATCGTTTGGGATACAGCTGAAGAGCTGGTAGTCTTACTCCAGCAGAAATTGAGTTTATAGAGTTCATGTCAAATTTAAAATGAACATCCAACACAGAAGAAGCCGCGATAGATTGCGGCTTCTTTCTTTTTGCTATGAAAGTTAATGTCCCCACACAACGCTATTACGAAATCTTTTTTCTATTATTGAGGACTGACCCGAGACCTACGAATAGAAATGCTACAATACTGCAGAAAAAAAATAGGTAACTAAGCGGAATTAAGAAGAAAGCCGGCTCATGCAAGATTCCATCCGATCCCACGCTTGAACCCACCATACGTGAGATCATTAAACTGATGATGCTTAATAATAATGGTGAAGCGGCTAATAGATATTTCTTTTTCATATGACATTCTCCTTTGCTTGATAACCATATAATACACAAAAAACACTCGCGAATCAACATTAATTTATTGTAATTCGATATATCATTATTGTAAATCAAATGAATTAACTTGTGCTAGGAATTGGATTTGAAAATGGGGACTTGACCATAATTGCTGGTGAGGACTATTATTTGGTTTAAACAAATTTAAGTAAGTCTCAAGGCTTTATTTGTATAGAAGGTCGCTCCAAGTCGGAAGGATTGAACTGTAACAGATAAATAGAAAACGGTTACATCGAATGCTTCGATAGTATGGAGGAACGACGTTCTGATCATTTGTATGACTTTTTAAATTTGTTCAATCAGTGAATGAACATAATAACAGGTTGAACAGCTGCAAGGGGGCAGATATGAAACCAATATTTAAGATTATGATTGTGGATGACGAGATGCTGGTTAGACAGGGAATTAAACATCTTTTGGATTGGGAACAAGAAGGGTATCGAATCGTCGGAGAGGCCTCTAACGGTGTTGAAGCACTGAGTATGATGGATGAGCTGAATCCTCATATTATTATTACGGATATCGTAATGCCAATAATGGGCGGGGAGAAGCTAGTCAAGATCGTTAAGGAGAAGTACCCACACATTGAAGTAATCGTCTTAAGCAGCTTCAGTGAATACGATTATGTCCGTTCCACATTTCAGAGTGGGGTAGCGGATTACATCCTTAAGCCGAAACTGGAAGCCGATTATCTGTTGTCCATCCTAAATAAAACTACAGCTAAGATGGCAGGGATGAAGATAAGCGACTCAGGGGCCGATCCAGAGGAAAAGCAGCTTTTGTTCGCGATCGAGAAGCTCATCACGGGATATGAGTCAGTGCTAGAACCTGCTTTGCTTCATTCCAAGTTTCCACACGTACAATTCGCATTTTTCGGAGCAGATATGAAGCATATTAAAGATTCTGGTGATAAGTTAACGTTCGCAAATGAAATCGAAAGAGGAATTCAAAAGTTAGCATTGGACGATGTTGTGTTTATTCGGTTAAAGTTTGTTAACGACTCGGTCATTTATTTGCTTAACGTTAATCCAGAACATTGGGACGAGCTTGTGATTGAACTCCGTTATCTGATCTCAGAAATAGAACATCGTGTGAGAGAAACACATTTTATTATCAGTCAGAGCTTCGCGCACTTTGAGAGACTTGGTGAGATTTATCGAGACAATTACTTGAAGCTTACACGATACAGTTTCTACTTGCCAGAACGAAGTCTGATTGAGAATGATCATTTGCCGGGTCTTCCGGGAGCATATCAGGAAATTGATATGGGAGAATTAATGGACCAGTTGAGACGTAAGCAATTCCAGAAGGCATTTACAGAGTTTCTTGAATATGTCCATCTGCGTTCAATGGATTATCGCATTGATATTTTCGAATTTAAATCGCTATTGGGCAACTTTATATTTAACGTAGCGACCACGCTTGGAAAAATGAAGTGTGAGATCGGAGGTCTGGAGGAGACCAAATACGACTACTTCCGAAAAATAGATGAAGCGATGTATGCAAGTGATGCTATTGCTGTTACCGAAGCATTCATTCGAGAAGTTGAGCGCACGATTGGTGAGACGAATTCATCGATTAACCCCAATATGACAAAGCTACTCGAATATATTCAGAATCATTATGCAGATCCGATCACACTGACAGGGGTAGCTAGACAGTTCCACTTCAATGCTTCTTATTTATCGAGTTATTTTACTGCCCATAATGGAGAAGGCTTTAGTGAGTACCTGAATAAAGTCCGTTTGGAAAAAGCTATGGAATTGCTCGAGACAACAGAAAAATCAATTTCTGATATTAGCGCAAGCGTGGGATATTCAGATCAGAGTTATTTCACCAAGGTATTTAAAAAGCAGACTGGCATTTCTCCAAGCCGGTACCGGAGACGGGACGTAGAGCAGCCATGATTGGAAATTTCATTAACAATATTAGAAAGCAGGGCTTATTCCTCAAGCTGTTTCTCGTGACCCTGATTAGCATCGTAACTGTATCACTCTTGACGCTGGCTATTACAATTAGTATGTCGGAGAAATTATTTTTACAGACCTTTAGTATTACAAACGGCAAACTGCTGAATCAGATGAAGACAAACCTGGAATCGTATAACAATATTATTGCTACCGGTGCTACTATGATGGCTCAAAATGAAGCTATCCGGAACTATTTATCTAGCGGAGAGACGGATGCAGTGAATCTTGCGATCAAAACTTATCACATGACAGAGGGCATGCGGGCAATCCGCTCTAACCTCAGCGCCGTTGATGTTGGTATCATGATCGTGGGTGTAAATGGCAGGAGTTATTCAACAGATCCTTGGTATTGGGACATTTCTGCAGATGAACTAATGGCTCACCCAATAACGAAGGAAACCATATCCCATCCTGATCAAATCCTGTACCAGCTCGATCTAAGGGAAAATAAAGAGAACGTGAAAGAGCCTATGCTGGTAGCTTCCAAAGCTTTATTTGATCATTCGACCGGAAGAATTTATGGCACCATGTACGTAGCCATTCGTGATCGAGATTTCAAGCCCTTTTATGCTAACTTTACGAGTGAGGGTAATGACGTCGTGTTGCTGAATAAGAAGGGATTAATTGTATCCAGCAGCAAGACAGAAATGATTGGGCTCCGCGATAAAAAGCTGCTGCAAGAAGTAGAGGATGGAGGTAAAGATGGCGATTCTACCTATGTGATGGGGAATGAACGAATTGTTTTCTCGGAATACTTACCTGAATTTGATTTTTACATGATGAACCTGATAGATAAGAACGCCGTGACCGGACAGATGGTGAATGCCAAAGCGGTGACACTGACAATCATGGCTATCGTGGCAATATCGCTCATTATTGTTTTTTTGATTACCCGAAAAATGACGAAGTCCTTACGTGTACTCGTTAAACAGATGTCGAGTATTCCTACAGGTGATTTCGATAATCATGTAGATGTCACTAATAGTAGTTATGAAGTTAAGGAGCTAGGTAACGCTTTCAATTTTATGCTTGATTCACTTCATGATTATGTTGATAAGCTAATGGAGACTCAAAAGCAACAACGTAATGCGGAGCTGGCGGCACTCCAAATGCAGATTAACCCACATTTTTTATATAATACGCTGGCTTCTATCAAATTTCTGGTGCAGCAGGGCAATAAGGAAAAAGCAGCTGGAACGATAAATTCACTAATCTCACTCCTGCAAAATACAGTAAGCGATGTTCATTCTACTATTCCTGTTAGTCAAGAATTGGAGTCGTTGAAGCATTATGTGTATATCAATCACGTGAGATATGGCGAGAAGATTCGTGTGAATTACTTTGTGGAGCCAGAGAGCTTGGATTATCATATGCCGAAGCTAATTCTTCAACCTTTTATCGAAAATGCATTCTTTCATGCATTCAACCTAAAAGATGAGGGAAGAATTCTCATCATGATTTCCGTACAGGAAGAGCAACTAGTATGTGAAGTTGTAGATAACGGTGATGGAATGGATCTTGACCCGAATTTGCTGGAAGAGGAGCAGCTACCAGCTTCGAAGCACAAACGCCAACTGTTCTCCGGGATCGGTATACGGAATGTGGATGATAGAATCAAATTGTTATACGGTGAGAGATACGGGATTAATATTACAAGCAAACGGAATGAAGGTACACAAATCGTTGTTACGCTTCCATTGTTAAAAAACTAAAAATTTTACATGAATCTAAAAATAGTACCAGAGTCGATATTAGAATCAAAATAGGACCCAATAATATCACCAAAGCTAACAAAGATACTGCCAAAGAAAACGAATACAAAATGATAAGATGGAGGCGTAGCAGAGAAAACGCTTCCATCTTTATTATTTTTCAGACTATCAAGGGGGTTTACGTAGTGAAAAAATTATTATCCGTAATGCTAGCTAGTGTGGTTCTACTGTCGGCATGTTCCACAGGTGGAACGAAAAATGAAACGAGCAACTCTGGTAACTCCGGTGCCGAAGGTAGCAGCAAGCCAAAAGAGATTACAGTGTGGGCTTGGGACCCGGCGTTTAACATTGCCGCTATGAATGTTGCCAAAGATGCTTATGCGAAAGTTAATCCGGACGTAACGGTTAACGTCGTTGAGAACGCGCAAGCTGATATCGTTCAAAAGCTGAATACGGGGCTAAACTCTGGTTCCACGAAGGGTTTGCCTAACATTGTGTTGATCGAAGATTATCGTGCACAAAGCTTCTTACAAGCTTATCCAGATTCTTTTTATGAATTGACGGATGTTGTAAAGGCTGCTGACTTTGCGGATTATAAGATAGGCCCTACCAGTGTTGACGGTAAACAATACGGTGTTCCGTTTGACTCTGGCGTAACTGGAATGTATGTACGGACAGACTATCTCGAGCAAGCAGGCTACAGCCTGGATGCATTACAGGATATCGACTGGAAGCAATATATCGAGATCGGTAAAGCTGTAAAAGAGAAAACCGGCAAAAGCATGCTAACACTTGATCCGAACGATCTTGGTCTTATCCGAGTGATGATCCAATCGGCGGGCGCATGGTATACCGGAGATGATGGTCAGACTCCGACCATAGAAAGCAACCCTGCTTTGAAAGAGGCACTTGTGATGTACAAAGAAATGATGGATTCCGGGATCGTAAAAGTAATTTCAGACTGGAGTCAGTTTGTAGGTGCATTCAATGGTGGTGAAGTGGCTAGTGTACCTACAGGTAACTGGATTACACCTTCGATTAAAGCAGAAGCTTCTCAATCTGGTAAATGGGCAGTAGCTCCACTACCTAAGTTAGGAGCAACAGAAGGCTCTGTTCACGCTTCCAACCTTGGAGGTAGTTCCTGGTACGTAATGAATGTTGATGGTAAAGAAGCAGCAGCTGAGTTCCTATCTAAGACTTTTGCTTCTGATGCTGAACTGTATCAGACGTTGAATACAAAAGTTGGTGTTATCGGCACCTTGAAAGCTGCGGCGAGCGGTGAAGCTTACTCAGCTGCGGATGAATTTTTCAAAGGCCAAAAGGTCGTATCAGACTTTGCAGCATGGACCGAGCAAATTCCTAACGTCAACTATGGCATGAACACTTACGCAATCGAGGACATTATGGTTGTAGCAGTACAATCTTATCTAGGTGGCAAAGATGTAGACACTGTTCTGAAAGATGCGCAGAAGCAAGCGGATACTCAAATTCGCTAATCGCACTTAGGCTGTACAACCGATGCCCTTGCTCCTTCTTCTCCTGTAAATTGGATTTATACAGAAGGATAGGTAGCAGGGGCTTTCATCTCTAATATATAAGACAGAAGGGTGCGGAGTGGAGTGGAAACTATAAAGACAGGGCTAAGCCCGCAAAAACATAAGAGCTCTAAAGGGTCGCGGCAGATCCGTCTGACGGGTTGGTTATTCGTCCTTGTGCCGGTCATTATGATCAGCGTTTTCTATTTTTATCCAATGATTCAAGCTTTAATTCTATCTTTTAAGTCGGGTAGAGGAAGCAATCTTCATTTTACCGGACTAGATAACTATATTCGATTGTTTAGCGATACTACTTTTCTTACTGCCGTCAAAAATACATTTATTTATTTGATTATTCAGGTTCCAGTCATGCTGGTACTGGCGCTCTTTATCGCCGTCCTGCTAAATGACGATAGACTGAAATTTAAGGGCTTTTTCAGAACGGCTATATTTCTGCCGACGGTAACCTCACTTGTAGCGTATTCCGTTGTTTTCAAGTACATGTTTGGAGCCGAAGGGATCATTAACAAATTTCTGGTGAATTTTCATCTAATCAGCGAACCGATTCAATGGATTACTGACCCCTTCTGGGCCAAAGTTACCATCATCATTGCTATCACCTGGCGCTTTACTGGCTATAATATGATTTTCTATTTATCATCCCTGCAAAATGTAGACAAATCTATTTATGAAGCTGCTCACATAGATGGCGCTAGTGCATTTACTCAATTTTTCAAAATCACAATTCCTCTATTGAAACCGATTATCTTGTTTACGACGATAACATCGACCATTGGAACACTTCAGTTGTTTGATGAGGTGGTTAACATCACGAAAGGTGGACCCGGCAATGCAACCATGTCGATTTCCCAATATATTTACAACCTTTCCTTTGAATACACACCTGACTTTGGATACGCTGCAACCGTCTCCTACTCGATTGTTGTAATGGTACTCATTCTGACGCTAATTCAGAACAAAGTAGGAGGAGACAAGAGATAATGAAAACTAAACGCATGTTTACTTACCTGTTTCTAGTCATCGCTGCGCTGATCTCTATCTTTCCATTTATCTGGATGGTTATTAGTGCCACAAATCAGTCGGTTGATGTAACTAAAGGGACATTACTTCCGGGTACGCATCTCTTTAAAAATATAGACAATCTCTTTAGTTCAGTGGATATGTGGCAGGCTCTTTGGAATTCTGCAAAAATCTCTGTTGTTACTACTTTACTTTCACTATTGGTAGCATCGGCGGCTGGATATGGTTTTGAAATGTACCGCAGCCGTGGTAAAGATATCGTATTTAATATCTTACTGGCCTCTATGATGATTCCGTTCGCGGCAATCATGGTACCTCTATTTCAAATGTTCGCCAAAGTATCGAGTGTTGTGCCGTTCCTTGGTATCGATACAGCAGCAGCAGTTATTATGCCGACATTTACAACAGCATTCTTAATTTTCTTCTTCCGTCAAAATACAAAAATGTTTCCTAAAGAAATGATGGAAGCTGGTCGCATTGATGGTCTTTCGGAATTTGGTTTATTCTTCCGCATATACATGCCAACGATGAAATCAACTTATGCTGCCGCGGCGATTATCACCTTCCTTAACAGCTGGAACAACTATTTATGGCCTTTGATCGTATTGCAATCACCAGAAAATATGACCGTGCCATTGCTAATATCGAATCTTGGATCGGGTTATGCGCCTGACTATGGTCTGATTATGTCCGCGATTGTCATTACGACTCTGCCGACTGCCCTTGTATTCTTCATGATGCAAAAGCAATTTGTGGCTGGGATGACGGGTTCAGTTAAATAAGCTAACGATCATTTTAAAGCAGAAGGAGGAAAATTAGATGAAGCAGCAGGTTGAACGGGGCGTCGCTCCAAGTTTGGAATGGTTGTCAGACCCTTCCATTTATGCAGTAGGCAGAATACATGCGCACTCCGATCATCGGTATTACGAGACGAAATTTGAAGCTGAAGGGCTTGGAGATATGCGTTGGCGCCATAGCCTGAACGGAAGCTGGAAATTTAGCTACGCCCACAACGCTATGGAACGACAGGCATATTTTTATAAGGAGAACGTGTCCTGTAGAGGGTGGGATGATATTGAGGTTCCTGGACATATCCAGCTTCAGGGTTTCGGGCAGCCTCAGTACGTAAATACGATGTATCCATGGGATGGTCATGAGCATCTTAGACCTCCGATGATATCTGAGGATCACAATCCTGTAGGCAGCTATGTTAAATATTTTGAAGTGCCTGTGGGCTGGGAGCAACGTCCACTGTATATCTCTTTTCAGGGAGTTGAATCCGCTTTTTATATCTGGCTAAATGGGGAGTTTATTGGCTATAGCGAGGATAGCTTTACGCCGAGTGAATTTGATCTGACACCGTACTTGACGGCAGGTGAGAATAAGCTGGCGGTTGAGGTCTATCAGCGCAGTACCGGAAGTTGGTTGGAGGATCAGGATTTCTGGCGCTTCTCCGGAATCTTTCGCGATGTGTATCTATATACTGTGCCTGATGTTCACGTGCGGGATCTCCACGTTCAGACCGATCTGGATGAGAAGTTTGAGCAGGGAACGCTAACGGCTGTATTGCAGTTGATGGGTAAGCCTGCTTCGAAAGTGGTCCTTGAACTTAAGGATAAGGCAGGTAATCTTGTAGTTCGTAGCGAGACTGGAATTTCAGGAGATTCCGTTTCGCTTACGGTTGAGGCATCAAGGGTTCATCTGTGGAGCGCAGAAGATCCTAATTTGTATACCCTTTACGTATCTGTCTTCAACGCATCCGGGGATCTTGTGGAAGTTGTGCCGCAAAAGGTTGGATTTCGAAAATTCGAGATGATCGATAAGATTATGCACTTAAATGGTAAACGTATTGTATTCAAAGGTGTCAACCGGCACGAGTTTAATTCGCGCTTCGGACGCAGTATTACGAAAGAAGATATGCTGTGGGATATAAAGACTTTGAAACAGGCGAATATCAACGCTGTACGGACGTCGCACTATCCGAATGAAACACTCTGGTATGAGCTGTGTGATGAGTACGGTGTGTATGTTATTGACGAGATGAATTTAGAATCGCATGGATCATGGCAAAAAATGGGTGTTGTAGAACCGTCTTGGAACATTCCGGGCAGTAAGCCTGAATGGCAGGATATCGTAATGGATCGTGCGATTTCCATGGTGGAGAGAGACAAAAACCATCCATCGATTCTGATATGGTCCTGTGGCAACGAGTCTTTTGCCGGAGAAGTTATTCGGAACGTAGCGAATTATTTTCGTGAGAAGGATTCTACGCGTCTGGTTCATTACGAAGGGGTGTTCCATAACCGGGATTATGATGATGCGAGTGATATGGAAAGCCGGATGTATGCGAAAGCAGCAGATATCGAAATGTATCTAAAAAAGAATCCATTAAAGCCATATATTAGCTGCGAATACATGCATGCGATGGGGAATTCCGTTGGAGGATTGCATAAATACACAGAGCTAGAGCAGAAGTATCCAATGTATCAAGGTGGATTTATCTGGGATTTCATGGATCAGGTCATCGTAAAAAATGATCGATATGGCAAACCTTATATGGCTTATGGTGGAGACTTCGATGACCGTTCAACCGATTACAACTTCTCAGGAAACGGAATTGTGTATGCGGATCGCAGATGGTCTCCGAAAATGCAGGAAGTGAAATTTCTATATCAGAACGTCAAACTTTCTCCTGATTGCTATGGGGTTATCATCAGAAATGAGAACTTATTTGTTGGCTTGGATGCTTATAAATTGAACTATTGTCTGAATTATGAGGGCAAGGAATTCCATCGTGGCATTGTATTCGCCCAGGTTAAACCCGGAGAAGAAAGATATGTAGAACTTGATTTACCAGAGACTAACCTGTCTGGTGAGTATAGTTTAGATGTTTCTCTTGTGCTCAAAGAAGATTCGTTATGGGCAAGCGCTGGTTATGAAATCGCTTTTGGACAGTATGTATTTCAAGTGGAGAACAAGTCAGGAGATGAGGTTACAACACAGCCTAAGGTAAGCACTAGTGTAAATGATTTTCGCGTAGTTGAAGGGGATGTAAATATTGGCGTTCACGGTCGTGACTTCTCTGCAATGTTCTCGAAGCAGGCTGGTACACTAATATCTGTCAAATATTCGGGACGGGAAATGATCTCTTCGCCGCCGGCACCGCTCTTCTGGAGAGCGATGACAGACAACGACAAGGGGGCGGGAATGCATTTCGACTCTTCCATTTGGTATGCTGCAAGTTTGAGCCGAAGAACCTTAAGCTTCGAGCTTATGGAAGAAGAAGACCGAGCGACTGTGACTTACGTGTATAAACTGAGTGTGTCAGAGGAAGTACGAGTAAGTGTAACTTACACGGTGTTCTCCGATGGGAGCATAAAGGTAAAATCAAGCTACCATGGAGAGCCGGGTTTACCGAAGTTTCCCCTCTTTGCTTTAACCTTCAAGGTGCCAGCGGATTATTACCAGCTGAATTGGTATGCGAATGGGCCAGAAGAAAATTATATTGACCGTTCGTTTGGCGCGAGATTGTGTCGCTTTCAGAATCATGCGGTGGACAATGTATCGTCCTATTTGGTACCGCAGGAATCAGGCAACCGTACAGGTGTGCGCGAAGTATCCGTAACCAACGATCTTGGTCAAGGGATTATTATATCCTCACCATTCTCAGCCCCTGTTGAAGCCAACATATCGCCATATTCGGCAATGGAGCTGGAGAATGCGACGCATCATTATGAGCTGCCGAACATTCATCATACCGTTGTTACGATTGCCGGTCGTCAAATGGGCGTTGGCGGTGATGACAGCTGGGGAGCACCAGTTCTTGATGAATATTTAATTGATCCATCAATAGATTTGGATTTTGAATTTACAATTCGCAGAGCATAATTAGAGACGGATAGCAGTTGCCTCAATGGATAAGGTTGGGGCAACCAAATCCTATTTGTGAATGATGTAATAGTTTATTTATACATATTTGTAATCGTTTACATTTTATGGAGGAGGTGTTTGGAATCTAAAAAATAGTTTGCAATGTTGATCGGAAGATAGTAAAGAAGTGGTTTCTATGATTATTTTTATGAGAAGGGGGTAATCTGGATGATTACTACAGTTAAACGAAGGTTGACCATGTCTTTTCTTTCTATTTCTTTAGTCGTACCTATGTTTATGGGTTTAACAGGTCAGAAGGTAGATGCAGCGAATACTACGATTAAATTAGATCCAAACCATATGAAGCAATCTTGGGAGGGGTGGGGAACCTCACTTGCCTGGTTTGGTAATATCACTGGTGGTTGGAACGATAAAGTCAAAAATGCAATGGCTGATGCACTATATTCTCCAGACGGATTGAATTTTAATATTGCTAGATATAATATAGGCGGCGGAGAGAATCCTGCTTACAATACGATGCGCCAAGGAGGGGAAGTACCCGGATTCTCGCCATCACCTGGAGTATTTGATTGGGCGCAAGATGCTAATCAGCGTTGGTGGCTGCAGGCGGCTAAAGAACGAGGTGCCAACATTCTGGAAGCGTTCTCGAACTCTGCTCCGTATTATATGACGGAAAGCGGAAGTACGACTGGTCACTGGGATTCGGGAAAAGACAACTTGAAGCCGGATGAGTACGAGAACTTTGCTAATTATTTGACAGAAGTGGTTAAGCATTTCAAAGATGACTGGAATATTGACTTCAATTATCTATCACCAGTGAATGAACCTAGTACGAGTTACTGGGGATTCGGTGGGGGTCAAGAGGGTTCCCACTGGGATGTTGGTTCTCAAATGAAGATCATAAATACGACACGTGCTAAATTGGATGCAGCAAATCTACAATCTGTACAAATAGCTGCCATGGATGAATCTATTCTGGACACCTTTGTAAGTAACTGGAACTCTTATGATGAGACAACTAAAGCTAATGTTGGTAAAATGAATACCCACTCCTACGGTGGTTCAAAGCGAGCTGAGATCAGAGATGCCGCGAAAGCTGCAGACAAGACGTTGTGGATGTCTGAAGTGGATTTAGGTCCTTCTGGGGTTGCCCACGACCATGATGATTTCGAACCAGCACTAGCATTGGCAGAAAGAATTATGACGGACATTACTTGGCTAGAACCTACGGCGTGGATCACTTGGCAAGCGTTTGAAAGCGAGAAGAATATGCAAAAGGATAAGGAGAACATGAACTGGGGTCTCCTTCATGCAGATTTCGACACGCAAGAATGGTGGTATACGAAGAAGTATTACGCCATGCAGCAATTTAGTAAATTTATTCCGCAGGGTGCACGTTTCATAGAGGATACCGACGATAACACGTTGGCCGCTTATGATCCTTCAACTAAAAAAATTCATGTTGTATATAGAAATCCTAACGTAACCAGTCAAAATATTTCTTTAGATTTGTCACAGTTCGATACGGTCACTGGGGATGCAACGCCTTATGTTTCTTCCGCGACAGAGAATGTCGTACAAAAGGGCAAAATTCCTGTTTTGGATAAAATGCTGCAAGCGAAGGTTGGCGCGAAATCTATTACAACTTTCGTAATTGATGGAGCTTCCTTTACAAGCAACTTACTTATTCCTCAGAGCGATATGACGGTAACCGCAAGTAGTGCTCAGTCTGGTGAAGAAGCTGAAAGAACACTGGATGGGAATAATTGGACGAATTGGCATACGTCATGGGACCCTTATAATGCAGGACCGCATTCGATTACTTATGATCTTGGAGCGCAATATGATGATGTCAACAAGCTGAGCTATTTGCCTCGGCAAGATAAAGATGAGAACGGTATCGTAACGAAGTTTACCATCGAAGTGAGTTCGGATGGCGATAACTTCACACCGGTTGCGATAGGAACCTGGAAGAACGATAAATCTGAAAAAACTGCAACGTTTTCTTCGCGAAAAGCGAAGTTTGTAAGGTTAAAGGTAGATGAAAGTAATGGGTCTGGAGCGCAGTACGCATCGGCTGCAGAGATAAATATTATGAGAAAGTCCAATTTCACAGTGGATACGACTTTACTCGCTAATGCAATTTCTAGAGCAGAAGACTATATCTCAGCTAATAACGCAAATGTAAATGTATCGGAATTGCAAGATTTGGTGGATGAAGCCAAAGTTGTTCAAAAGAACACTTTAGCAACACAGGAAGAGATCACGCAAATCGTTTACAAACTGAACGTAGAATATAGCGTTTTAGGCCTAGGACTTATCCCACAAAGCCAGATGACGGCAACGTCTGACAACTCCGCATCTGAGGATGGACCGGAGAAAACGATTGATGGCGATATTTGGACTAAATGGCATACTGCATATAACAACGAATATTCAACGATTCCGCATTCCATTACTTATAATCTCGGTAAAGCATATAACGGTATTTACAAACTTCAATATTTGCCACGACAGGATGTGGACTGGAATGGTGTAGTCACTAAGTTCGAAGTTTCTGTAAGTGACGATGGTGATAAATTCACCAAAGTAGTTGCAGAAGGAACTTGGAATGCCGATAAGACAGAGAAATCAGCAACCTTTAATGCGCAGGGTGCTAAATATGTTAGATTTACTGCACTTGAATCGAGAAGCGATGCAGGTAAGCAATATGCATCGGCTGCAGAGATCAATATTTTTAACAAGCAGGGATATAAAGTGGATTTCTCCAGCTTAGACAGCGCAATTCAAGCTGCAGAGAAGTTCAAAACAGATTCTGGGAAAGATGAGTCTTACTTCAAGAATCTGGACGCGATCCTTAGTCGAGCTAGTACTCTGCTAAATAGCGCAACAGCGACACAAGAAGAGATCGCGAAATTTGCCAGCCGTATCTTAACTGAAATATCCAATATTCAAAACAGTAATCCAAATATTAAGGGAATGAGCCTTTTCTATACACCAGAAGCCTATCACGCGAATCCTGCTAATCTAATGGTGGATAACGATATTTCTACCTTCTACGAATCTAACTGGGACAAGAATGGACGGAAATACAAATCTGGCGATTATATCGTTATAGATCTGGGAGAGAGCGTTCCTGACGTTGGGAAGGTGCTTGTTACACCAAGACTAGACAAAGCGAATGGCCGCATCAAACAGTTCAAAATCTATTACAGCGATGCGAACCTGAAGGATTTACCTTCTGACGCTGTCGGTACGCAAGCTTATTTGGACGAGAATTTCAAATTTGCAGCAAATGGCTCTTTTGATGACTATAGCACGAGTGTTCAATCCGCAACGTTCAAATCCGTTGAAGCTCGGTATATCGCCATTCAGGCTATAACTACTGGCGGTGACGGTAACACACTCAGCGCTGCAGAAATTGCAGTTAGTCAGAAACAAACAGTGACTTTTGATACTAGTAAACTACAAGCAGCAATCGATCAATTGCGTACGTTGTCAGACATTAGTCCAAAAGTGAAAGCTGCGATAGAAAAGCAAATTACAACGATCGGTGATCTTAGTGATTTAACCGAAGAAAGCATTTCGCAATACACCAGACAGATAAAAGACTTATACAATCTCTATTTGACTGTAAATAACAGAAACTCCATTAAGAGTGGTGAAGTATGGTTAGATACGGAAGGCGTACCGATTCAAGCACATGGCGGAGGCATTCTGTACAACGAGAAGAATAAGACATATTACTGGTACGGTGAAGACAAGACGGAAGGTTATCTTCCTACTGGAGTTCACGCATATTCGTCCAAAGATTTGTACAAATGGCAAAATGAAGGCATCGTATTGCCTGTCTTCAATAACCCTCAACTTGGCGAAGCTGTAGTGCCGGCTGGAAATGACCTGCCATTATATCTGGATGAAAATTCTGAAACGTACAAGAATAGCGGGGTTCCATACGATCCGGATAGGAAAGTAGAAATTAAAAGTAAAGATGAAGATTACACAGGTAACATGAAAGCGCCAAACAATACGCTCAGTAAACATAATTCACCAGCTCGAATCGCTGAGCTAAATGCGCTGTATTCGAATTATTCGAATGAAGAGAAGCAAAAGATGTATAAAGATTTCAACTGGGATAAAGTTGTCGAGCGTCCTAAAGTCGTCTACAACAAGAAGAACAACAATTATGTGATGTGGTGGCATCAAGACGGACCGATTGCTGGCGAATATTGGACAGCAGAAGGTGGTGTTGCTGTAAGCGATTCGCCGACTGGACCATTCAAATATCTCGGCACATCCCGATTGCCAAATGTAGGTGATAAAGGTGGCAATGAAGGAATGCTTCGGGATATGACCTTGTATGTCGATGACGATGGTAATGAAGCAACGGATGACAAAGCCTACTTGGTTTATTCTTCTGAAGAAAACAATACGACCGTGATCATGATGTTGAATGATGATTACACAGGTCCAGCTCAGAATGAGAAGGGTGAAACCTTAGAAGGAACTCACTATGTTAGAGCACATAGCGACCAGAGAGAAGCGCCAGCGATCTTTAAGCAAGATGGTGCCTATTATATGATTACTTCCTGGCTGACTGGTTGGAATCCTAACCGTGCCAAATACCACGTCTCCACTAAGGGTATGCTTGGACCGTGGGAAGATAAAGGCGATCCTATGGTTAACGACTATGATGGTACTACCTTCAGAAGTCAAAGCACATTTGTACTGCCTTATCGGGATGGTAATGGCGCTCTCGTGCCGAATAAATTTATCTTTATGGCCGATCGCTGGTACCCGAATAATTTGAGTGATTCCAGATATGTTTGGCTTCCAATTGAACTCGATAACGAGAATCGCAGAGTTGCGGTAAGTTGGCATGATGAGTGGAAAATCTCCCAACTCAATACCGGTGCGACTATTAACTTCAATAGTAATGGAGGAAGTTCGATTTCTTCCTTGTATGGGGTTGAAGTCGGTACGAAAATTACTGCGCCAACAGAACCGACTCGTGATGGATTTAAATTTGTGAATTGGTATCAAGACGCAGCCTTGAATACAGTATGGGATTTTACTGTTGATACGGTTCCGGCAAATGATATTACTCTCTATGCGAAATGGGAGCCTTTAGCTGCACCAGTGATTACAAATATCATACCAGTCAATGTAGCTACGGTGATTGGAACTCCACCTGTACTTCCAACAGTTGTAACGGCTGTATACAGCGATGGAACAACCCAAAATAAATCAGTTGTATGGGGCGTAATTGATCCTTCACAGTATGCCGAAGCGGGTAGCTTTAGCGTGAGTGGAATGGTAGACGGCACAGTCATTCTAGCTGTTGCGAATGTAATCGTAAGTGAGGATGTTTATAGAGCACAACTTGCAGCGCGTATCGCTGATGCTCAAACCATTCATGATTTAGTCGTGGAAGGAACGGCTGTTGGTCAGTATGCAATAGGTTCGAAACAGAAACTGATGGATTCGATCATGGAGGCACAGCAAGTGCTTGACAATGATTCAGCTACACAGTCTGAGTTAGAACAAGCAACAAATGATTTGAATTCAGCAATTCAAGTATTAAAGGCTTCAAAGAATCAACATGTTAAAGTACAGTCTATCTCAATCACGAGCGTTTCGTCGTCCATTGAAGTGAAAAATGGAACTCTGCAGTTACAAGCGGAAGTTCTACCAGCTGATGCTACGAATAAGTCCGTTACGTGGGCGGTCTATGAAGCAGATGGAAAAACTGTAACGGATAAAGCAATCATCAATACAAATGGGCTGTTAACGGTTGCCAAGAACGGCGTTGTGAAAGTCGTTGCAACATCCGTTGACAACACCACAGTTTACGGAATAAAAGAGATTATGATAAGCGGTCAAAATGACAGCCCAGAGCCTACTCCAAGCCCGGGAACAAATCCAGGAACAAATCCAGTCAACCCAACGACATCAACGAGTCCTACACCTACACCAACGACCCCTCCTACAAAAGAAGATCCTCATCGTTATGTGCCAACTGGTAAAGAACTACAAAATGAAACTGCACAGAACGGAACAACGAGCCTGACCATTAACATTGATAAGGAAGCTTTAGCGAAGAAGTTAGAAGCACTTAAGCAAGCAACAGGAAGTCCTAATCTTGACATCGAGATTCCGGGAATGAATTCATGGAATGCAGTCAATTTGCCATTGGATGTCTTGTACAACAGCTTGAAAGCAAATAAGGAAACAATCATAACACTAAGAAGCCATTTAGGCAGTTATGAACTTCCACTTGCCAATCTTAATCGTGAAGAACTTGAGAAAGCTGCTAAAGTTGCGGGTGCAACCTTAATCATTCGAATGGATAATGTGACTTCACAGCATGAGCAGAAGTTTGAACAATCCATAGTAGAAAAAGGAATGAAACGAGTAAGCGACATCATCGCGTACAAAGTCATTCTTAAATCGAATGATAAAGAAGAAGAGCTTCAACGTTTCGGAAATCCGTTTATGACAGGTGTCATAAATATGGATGGCGTTATTCAAGATCCATCGACTGCGACCGCTGTTATATTCGATTCGGTTACAAGACAAATGCGTTTCGTACCATCGGTGTTTAATGTGAAGAACGGCAAGACTGAAGTCTCGATCTTCGGACATGAAAATGGTCTATACACCATCGTTCAGAACAAGAAAACATTCGATGATATGATTGGACATTGGGCACAAAAGGATGTTGAAACCTTAGCCTCTAAACTGATCATTAACGGAATGTCGGATCGGACGTTTGCACCAGCAGGCCAAGTTACACGTGCTCAATTTGCGGCACTACTGGTAAGAGGACTGGGGTTATCAACGGAGTCGTTAACGAATGTGTTTGCAGATGTTAATACAACTGCGTGGTATGCACAGGATGTGAACACAGCAGCGAAACTTGGTTTGGTTCAAGGCGTTGGTGAAGGTAAATTTAGTCCGGATTCACGGATTACGAGAGAGCAAATGGTCGTGATGATCATGAACGCTATTCAGCTCGTTCAAGGAGATGATAGAGCAGAAGCTCAATTGCGCACTCCATTTGCCGATCAAGCTAGTATCTCTGGTTACGCTACCCAAGCCGTAACAGAAGCAGCAAGC
Source organism: Paenibacillus sp. FSL H7-0737 (assembly GCF_000758545.1). NCBI lineage: Bacteria > Bacillati > Bacillota > Bacilli > Caryophanales > Paenibacillaceae > Paenibacillus > Paenibacillus sp. FSL H7-0737. The sequence continues at coordinate 3,257,585 of NZ_CP009279.1, forward strand.
CAAGGATTAATCAAAGGCAAAACAGAAACAGCTTTTGCTCCGCAAGATGCAGCCACACGTGCTGAGGCAGCGGTGATGATCAAACAAGTTTTGCAATACTTGAAGTTTATGAACTAGATAAATGTTTAAAAATTGTGCTCGGCTCACACTGAACTGTGAACCGAGCACAATGATTATCAACTAGTTATAAGGAGGAGTGAATGATCTTGATTAAAATCAAACCTTTAGCTAAATATTTGACTGTAAGCGCTTTATCATTGAGCTTAATTATTCAGAATCCTATATCAGTTCCCATAGCTAAAGCAGAACCTGTAAGCGCAATTAATAGAATGTCTGATGCTCCGGAGAATAAATTGTCCCTATGGTACCGACAACCGGCGATAAATTGGGAAACTGATGCGCTTCCAATTGGAAATGGCCTTATGGGAGGGATGATCTTCGGTGGCATCGAGCAAGAACGCATTCATTTAAATGAAAAAACGTTGTGGTCTGGTGGTCCAGGTTCTTCTTTTGTATATACTTGGCCTTCCACGGATGAACCAACAACGTCTAACCCGTATACATTCGGTAATCGCGAGGGTGGTGCAGATCATTTAGAGAGTGTCCGAGCTAAACTCCGCGCGGGGGATATCGATGGTGCTCACAAAGAAGCGGATGAGAATCTTACAGGCTTGAATGAAGGATTAGGAAGTTATCTAACCTTTGGTGACTTGTACCTGGACTTTGAGAAGTCCTCAACAACCAATGTAGAGAATTATCGCCGGGAGCTTGATCTTGAAGACGCGATATCTCGAGTTAAATACACGCTGGATGGAGTAGAGTATACACGAGAATACTTTGTCAGTTATCCAGATAAAGTAATGGTTACTCGCCTGACAGCCAATCAGCCGGGTAAGCTGTCCTTGGATGTACGCCCGACAAGTGCTCAGGGAGGGACCGTCACGGCGAATGGCAACAACATTAATATTAGGGGTAATGTACTAGACAACAATATGCTATATGAAGGTAACTTCCGCGTCCTAAATCAAGGTGGAAATATAACATCAGGTAACGGAAAGATCCATGCAGCGAATGTAGATTCATTAACAATCCTTACATCATTAGGCACCAACTATGCCAACAGCTATCCTAATTATAGAGGCACTGATCCGCATAATGAGGAAGTGGCGATATTGGATGCCGCTGAGAGTAAATCTTACGAAACATTACTTGAGAATCATAAGAAAGATTATAAGTCATTATTTGATCGTGTGAAATTAGACTTGGGAGAGTCTAAGCCTACGATTCCGACAGACGAGCTCTTAGCCACCTATGCAGGAACGAAAAGTAAAGCACTTGAGGTTTTATTTTATCAATATGGCCGATATTTGTTGATTTCATCTTCTCGTCCCGGTTCACTACCGGCCAACTTACAGGGCGTGTGGAATAATTCTAATAGAGCGCCTTGGAGCAGCGACCATCATTTTAATATCAATATTCAAATGAACTATTGGCCAGCGATGGTAACGAATCTCTCGGAGACAATGACACCACTGATCGATTACATAGATTCGCTGCGTACTCCGGGGCGTATTTCTTCCGAAAAATATTATGGCATTACTAATGCGTGGTCGATTGGAGTGGCAAACAATCCATTCGGATATACTGCGCCTGGATGGGATTTTGATTGGGGCTGGTCGCCGGCATCCAATGCTTTTATAGCAAATAATATTTGGGAGAGTTATAAATTTTCCGGAGATGTCGATCTACTAAAGTCACGTGTTTATCCAATATTGAAGGAAACGACGCGATTTTGGACCCAGTATTTAGTAGAAGATACGGATGGGACATTGGTATCCACACCATGTTACTCACCAGAGCAAGGTACGATCAGTACAGGATGTGCCTATGATCAACAGCTTGTACAAGATTTATTTACTAACTACTTGGAGGCAAGTACAACATTAGCTGTCGATTCCGATTTTCGTGAGGAAGTACAAAGTAAATTAAATCAGGTGTCTCCAATCAAAATAGGAAAGTACGGTCAAATTCAAGAATGGAAAGAGGACATCGACGATCCGAATAACAAGCATCGGCATTTGTCCCAACTAGTTGCCTTATATCCAGGCAAGCAAATTAACAAAAATACACCTGAGCTTATGGAAGCTGCCAGAGTGTCATTACAGCATCGCGGAGACGAGGGTACCGGGTGGAGCAAAGCTAACAAAATTAACATGTGGGCTCGTGCGCAAGATGGCACACATGCACATACGATTCTAGAGGGTCAGCTTACTGGAAGTACATTAAACAACTTATTCGATACGCATCCGCCATTCCAAATCGATGGCAATTTCGGAGCTACGTCCGGCATGTCTGAAATGCTGCTACAAAGTCATTTGGACAATATTGATGTTTTGCCAGCGCTCCCAGCTTCATGGCCGAAAGGAAGTTATTCAGGCTTGGTTGCCCGCGGGGGATTTGAGGTCAGTGTGAATTGGAACCATTCAAGAGCTTCAAATATCAGCGTCAAATCGAATAAAGGTAATCGTGCAGTGATTGCCTATCCAAACATAGCAGGTGCAAGTGTCATAAATCAGGTTGGGGAGAAGGTGAATTATACTGTAGACAATAACAATCAAATTTCCTTCGACACACAAGTTGGAGACGTTTACTCGATTGTTTCAATTCCTCTTCAAGACGGACAAATGTATAAGATGACAATGAAGAACAGCGGTCATTTACTGGACATTGAAGGGGCATCGGAGCAAGAGCAAGCAGCAGTTATTCAAATGCCAGAATCGTTATCTAGCAGTCAGCAGTGGTATTTAGAAAGTGTAAGTGATGGCTACTACAAAATTACTAATAACACGAGTAAAAAAGTGATTGCCGTATTAGATTCGTCAAAGGATGATGGTGCGAAGCTCGTACAGCAAACCTATACATCAGACAAATCATATAATGATGAATGGCTACTCGTAGATAAAGGGAACGGTTATTATCAGTTGGCTAATCGCAATAGCGATAAAGCACTTACTGCATCAGGCAACACAGAGAATGGGGCACAGCTGATCCAAACTTCAATAACAGATTCAGATGAGCAATTATTGAAAATAGATCCTGTAAGAGATTTATATGATCAGCAGAAGTTCAATCTAACGGTTCAACACAGCAATCTTCGTATGGACGTAAATGAAGATTCAAAAGCAGACGGGGCCGCAATCATACAATGGACTGCAGGTTCAGGCTGGAATCAGCAATGGATGTTTATGAAGACAGATCCAGGCTATTACAAAATAATTTCAATGAGCAGTTCAAAAGCATTGGCTGTAGAGAATGCTTCAACAGCAGATGGTGCGGGAATTATTCAAGCCACTTTCATCGGTGATACGAACTACAAAGATGAATGGTCTGTCGTAGATGTAGGTGATGGTTACTTTCAATTGAAAAACCGGGCTAGTGGCAAAGTCATTGAAATGCCCGATAACCGTTTATCAAACGGTGAACAATTCGTGCAAAATAAAGCCGGAACAGGAAATAATCAGAAGTTTGTATTTTCGTTAGATAGAACCGTGAACGACAATGCAACTGGATCAGGAAGTGATCAGTTTGTATACAGTTCAGGTTGGGACTATACTACTTCCGAAGGTGGGGCATTCAGTCGTGACAACCACTACTCTAACAAGGCGGGTTCATACGCACTTTTGCGTTTTACTGGCTCAAAGGTGCAATTGTATGGAGCTAAGAACGATAATCAGGGGATTGTTGCGTTTTCCATCGACGATGGTCCTGAACAACTGGTTGATACTTACGCCTCTTCGCGTTTAGATCAACAGCTTCTTTTTGAAAGCTCGGAGATGTTGAATCAGGAGCATGTGCTCAATATCCGGGTTACAGATCAGAAGAATGCCAATGCAAGTAACACCTTTATTTCAATCGACCGTGCGGATATTCAGTCTCGTGTAGTTAAGGGCATGAATAAATCCGAGGATTATTATAAACAAACGGAAGAAACAATTAACGGAGTTGACTATAGTGTAATCACCTTGAATTATAAAGGGGAAGACGCAGGGGATGCAGTTAGTGCTGCAATTGAGGCCGCCAAGACGGCACAGAAGCCAGTTATTCTAGACTTCCCGACAGAAACTTACCACTTTAAAGCATCAACCGCCAATCAAGTGCGATATTTTATTTCAAATACATCGACTATTCAGCAGACACCAAGCAGCAGTCGAAAAGTAGGTCTTCTATTCAAAGATATCGATGACCTTACCATTCGAGGGAATGGCTCGACCTTGTTGTTCCATGGAGTAATGACACCCATCGTATTTGACCATGCGACCAATATCAAGGTGAACGGAATCAATATTGATTTTAACCGTCCTGTAGTGTCGGAGATGACCGTTACTGAAGTGGGCAATAACTTCATGAAAGCGAGCATACATCAGGACTCATGGTACTCTATTCAGAATAATCAATTAGTATGGTTCGGAGAAGAGAACTGGACTGAGAACGGGACTCAAAATGTACGTGCGGTGCAAGAGTATAATCCCCTCACCAAACAAACCAGGAGAGTAGATAATCCTCTGGACGGCTCAACAAGTGCGAAGGATCTCGGTAAACGCGAGGTGCAATTTAATTTCTCTAAGAGCCCGAATGTGACGGTGGGTAACACCTTCCAACTACGGGATACAGCAAGAAGAGAACAGGGTGCATTGATCTATCGAAGCAAAGATATTGTTTGGTCGGATGTCAATTTCTATGCTGCTCCGGGGCTTGGAATTGTCAGTCAATATAGTGAGAATGTAGCGATCGATAAGATGAGCTTTGCGCCTAAGGCAGGAAGTGGACGGACAAACGCATCGATGGCGGATTTCCTACAAGTTTCGGGAAGCAAAGGCGATATTCAGGTGTCGAACTCCTATTTTGCTGGAGCACAAGATGATGCCATTAATATTCATGGTACACATCTGCAGATTGTACAGATTCCGGCATCCAATCAGGTGAAGGTCCAATTTATGCATCCGGAGAGCTGGGGCTTTGATGCATTTGCCGTCGGGGATACGATGGAGTACATCAATAAATCTACTTTGCTTTCTAAGGAAAGTGCTGTGGTCACCAACGTAACACGTATTAATGATACTCAAATTCTCCTTACTCTAGATAAGACGGTACCTTCGTCGATAACTGAGAATGACTATGTGGTGGAAAATGCTACATGGACACCGAAGGTTACCATTACAAATTCAAAGTTTGAAACGATTCCGACTAGAGGTATCCTCGTGACAACGCGTGGTCCTGTTCGTATCGAGAATAACACCTTTAATGGTATGCAGATGAGTGCGATCCTGATCGCTGATGATGCGAGTAGCTGGTACGAATCCGGAATGGTGAAGGATGTCTTGATCCGCAACAATACGTTTAATAATAACGGGAATGCGGTGATTAGCGTTGAGCCGAGCACGACTCTGTCGAATCCGGATAAGACTGTACACAGCCATATCGTGATTGACAGTAACCAGTTTAATAAACCGGATGGAAACTCTGAGATTTATGCAAAAAGTGTGGACGGCTTTACGTTTACGAACAATACCGCGAATCAAGGTGGTTTTGACCTAGCTTTGGATGCATCCAAGGATGTTACTATAGCGGGAAACAGCTTCAAAGAAAGCGATGCTGATAAAAAAATCAACTTCAATCGCATGATTCCTGGCAAGGACTCCGTGGATGGGGCTCAAGGGTTTGTTGTTACGCGAACGAATGATTATACACCTGACGATTCAGAAGCTATTGAGATTCCGCAAAGTGAAATGACAGCGAAAGCTACCAGTCATCACAGCGGAGAAGAAGCGGGTAATGCCATAGACGGAGATCCTTCAACCATCTGGCATACAGAATGGGAACCTATTGCGGAGTTGCCACAATCGATAACTTTAGATCTTGGGAAACCAAGAATGGTATCTAAACTAAAGTATTTGCCAAGACAAAATGGGGCACAAAACGGAAATATTACATCTTATGAGCTATCAACAAGCTTGGATGGAATATCATTTACACGGTTTACAAGCGGAAGCTGGAGTGATGACAGCAATGAGAAAATTGCAACATTCGCTCCGATTACAAGCAGATACCTGAAGCTTACCGCTACTGCAGGTCATGGAGGCTATGCATCTGTGGCAGAGCTCCATGTTAGCAAAGATGCTAGTGACGTAGGGTATCAGGAATTAGTTAAGCTTATAGCGAATGCACAAAGCAAGCATGATGGCGCCGTTGAAGGAAGTAGCATAGGTCAATATCCGGCTGGTTCGAAACAAACGCTACAGGCGGCCATTAAAACAGCACAACAAGTCATTAATAGCACTTCAATCACATCACAGCAGTTACAAAAGGCTTACGATACCTTGAATACTGCGCTACAAACCTTTGAATCGCTCAAAATTAATGATTCGAATGCTAAATCTATCACGATCACAAGCACAACTAACCGTATTAACGTTAAAGGCGGAAGTCTTTCATTAGGGGCAGTCGTGCTTCCGGTTGATCAGCCAGTGACATGGAGTGTCTTTGAAGTGGATGGCACTGCAACAGATAAAGCGGTAATCAATCCATCTGGTGTGTTGACGGCTGCGAAGGATGGAAATGTAAAAGTCATTGCAACAGCGACGAATGATTCTTCTCTCTTCGGTGAAAAAGTTATTATCATCACTGGTCAAAATGATGAGAATCCATCTACTGATCCGACGAATCGTGAGGAACTAAATTTCAACACAGGTTGGTTATTCAAACGTGAGGATGTAAGCGGAGCCCAAGTGGCAAGTTTTGACGATAGCGCCTGGGAGGGAGTCAATCTGCCTCATAGTGTGCGTCTGGAGCCAAAGATTAGCGGCGGCTCTAATCAAAGCTACCAAGGCTTTGCAACGTATCGAAGACATTTCACACTCGACAATTCTTACAGCGGCAAGAAGCTATTTATAGAATTCGAAGGTGCGATGATCAACGCTGAAGTGTGGATAAACGGCACTTATCTAGGTGTCCATCACGGAGGCTACACCCCGTTTACATTCGACATCACGAAATATGTTCAATTAGAGGGGGCAACGAACGTCATTACAGTCAAGCTTGATAACAGAGATGACCCACAAACGCCACCTGGCAAGCCGCAAAGCGGTTTGGACTTTCAATATTTCGGCGGACTTTATCGAGATGTTAAACTGCATGTCATGGACAATTTACACGTTTCCGATGCTATATACGCAAATAAGGTGGCGGACGGTGGCATCTTTGTTACTTACCCAGAGGTGAGCAAAGAGGAAGCGACGGTGCAGGTGAAGACAAATATCATCAATGAATACACGAGCGCTAAGAACACCAGTGTAAAAACCACGATTGTAGACAGCAATAATCAAGTGGTTGCCACAATGGTGAGTGATCCACAGAAAATAGGAGCGGGAAGCGATCATACATTTGTCCAATCGACGACGATATCCAAACCACAGCTTTGGCATCCTGACCATCCTAATCTGTATACGGTGTATACCGCTGTGAATGATGGAGCTGCTTATGTTGATAGCTATAAGACCCGTATCGGGATTCGTCACATTCAATTTACACCTGATCAAGGTTTTCTTATCAATGGTGAAAAATTAATGTTAAATGGCGCAAATCGCCACCAAGAGTATTTGTATGTCGGTAATGCAATGCCTAACTCTGGACAGTACAGAGACGCCATGCAGCTTCGAGAAGGCGGTTTCAATAATGTGCGTACGGGTCATTATCCACAGGATCCTGCGTTCCTGGATGCGGCAGACGAGCTTGGATTGACTGTCATCGCCCCAACGCCAGGCTGGCAGTTCTTCGGAGATTCTGTCTTCCAAGAGCGTTCTTATCAAGCCATACGGGATATGGTACGCCGTGATCGAAACCATCCGAGTATTATTATGTGGGAATCCAGCTTGAATGAAACGTTCTACTCGCTGGAGTATGCACAAAACGCACATAATGCTACCCATGAAGAATATCCAGGAGATCAGACATACACATCTGCAGAATACGGATTCTTCGGAAAAGAAGTTTATGATGTGAACTACAAAGAATTAGATACAGCATTCAAACCACTCTTTACAAGGGAATGGGGAGATGATTGGTCGGAAAGCGCAACAAGTCCTACGGGATATCGATCAGTCCGCAAAGTGGGCGAAACCGACATGCTCAACTCCATCATCATGCGTCAAAAGGCGCTAAATGGTGAAGGCTACTTCGACTGGGCGGGCCTCAATGCCAATCCACGTATAGCCGGACATTCAGTTTGGAGCTTTAGCGACAACAACCGGGGTATGGATTCTGACCCGGCATATTCAGGCCTAGTGGATCTGGATCGTTATCCGAAATTTAATTATTATTTCTTCCAAAGTCAGCGTAATCCTGATGTGAAGCTAAGTGGTATCGACTCTGGACCGATGGTTTATATCGCTAATTATTGGACACCATCTTCATCTAGGAATGTTACAGTAACTAGCAATACGCAGCAAATTAAACTTTATTTGAATAATAAACTGATTGATACCCGTAGTCCTGACAGCGGATTAAAGTATGTCGCCCATCCGACATTTACTTTCAACAATGTTCCTTGGTCAGCAGGAACGTTGCGGGCTGATGGACTGATTGACGGTGAGGTCGTCGCTTCTCATACCGTGAATACGCCGGGACAGGCGGATCATTTGGCGGTTGAGTACGATAAGAAGGGGAAGGAACTTGTTGCAGACGGCTCCGATCTGGTAATGGCTTATATTACGGTGCGGGACGCTAACAACAATATAGTTCCGACAAATGATGTTTCAGTTTCTTTAAACTTGAGTGGCCCAGGAGGGCTCATCGGAAATGGTGAGACACGAACCTTTGCCAATCCGGTTGCCGTGGAAGGTGGCGTTGCCGCTGCGCTTGTGAAATCTTCTCTTGTGGATGGCACTTTGAAATTAACGGCCTCAGCGAGCGGATTGCTGTCGGGAAGTGCTGAAATTACCAGTGTTCCAAATCAAAGTATGTTTGTTCCCGGTGGAAGTGATGGAGGAGACAACTGGTTTGAAGGTGAGAATGTTGCCTTAAACAAAACCGTTAGAACAAGCAGCGAGCAAAGCGAAAATCCAGGAACGAACGGAAATGATGGAGATGAGACTACTGGATGGACAGCTACAAACAGCAATTCAGATCAATGGTGGGAAGTAGATTTAGGAGATGCCTATAACATTACGGGATCTGAAATCGTTTGGGCGAATAGTAGCTCCTATAATCAGTACAAAATTGATGTATCCGAAGATCAGGGGAACTGGACGACCATTTTGGATAAAACCAAAAATACGATAGCAACAGCACAGCAGAGGGATAAGCTTGTCGCTAATGCTCGGTATGTACGCGTAACGTTAACGGGTGTGCAAACCGGTCAGGCTAGTTTCAACGAGTTAAAAGTGTTTGGCGTAGCTCCGGTTCAAAATCAGGCGACTCAGCGCCCAGAGTTGGTAAATGTCGCATTGAATAAATCCGTCAGCGCAAGCAGTTCGTTAACTGGCAACGAAGCTTACAATGCAAACGACGGAATCAATGCCACATGGTGGGAGGCTAGTAGCGATGCCCCTGGATGGTGGCAAGTGGATCTAGGTGCCTCCTACAATTTAACAGGCAGCAAAATCCTTTGGGGAAGGGATAACATCTATTACACCTATAGAATAGAGGTTTCCTCCAACGGTAAAGAATGGTTACAAATGGCGGGCCGCTCGGCCTCAGGTCAAGATATGAGACCAGACAACTATACGGCAACTGGGGTTAGATATGTACGGGTATCCGTAGATTCACTAGCAGGGGGCAGTGGAAAAGAGAAACCAGCGATCAAGGAAATTCAAGTCTTTAGTGATCCTCAGAACGTTGCGCTTAATAAGTCCGCTACCGCAGACAGCTATCAAAGCAACAACCCAGAAGCGGCTGGTAACGATGGGAATGAAACGACTCGTTGGAGCGCGGCCGACGGAGATGTCGGACATTGGTACAAGGTAGATTTAGGAGGGATTTACGATTTATCGGGTACTCGAGTGAAGTGGGAAATGGATAATAAAAAGTATGGATATCAAATCGAGGTTTCAGAAGACGATGTAAACTGGGCATCCGTAGTAGAAAAGTCAAGCTCACAGCAAGTGCAGTTCGACTATTTCAATACGCACGCAAGGTATGTACGAATTCATGTGACGGATATGTCCGATGGTTGGGCAAGTTTTTGGGAATTTGACGTGTACGGCGCAGTTCCGATTGATACGTCGTTGATCCCGCAATCGCAAATGACAGCTACGGCAACGAGTGAAGAGACAAGTGGTGATAATAATGATGCTTCGCAAGCCATCGATGGGAATCCGGCGACAATCTGGCATACGAAGTGGGATTTGTCTAATCCGCTTCCACAGTCGATCACCCTTAATCTTGGGAATACACACGTCATTTCGAAATTAAAGTATTTGCCAAGGCAAAATGGGGCACAAAACGGAAATATTACTTCTTATGAGTTATTAACAAGCTTGGATGGAGTCAACTTCACACCGGTTACTAGCGGACGCTGGGATGATGACAGCACTGAGAAAAACGCAGAATTCACTCCGGTCGCTAGTAGATACCTAAGACTTACTGCTATCGAAGGTCATGGTGGATTGGCTTCCGCGGCAGAGCTTAACATCGTGAAGAATGAAATGGATATAGACTATCAAGACCTTGAAGTACTTATCATGAGTGCACAAAGCATGCACGACATTGCTATTGAAGGGACTGAAGATGGCCAGTATCCAGAAGGTTCAAAACAAACATTGCAAAAAGCCATTGATCAAGCGAAGAAAGTACGTGACAGCTTATCTGTTACGCAGCAGCAATTGCAGCAAGCGGCGAATGATTTAACTGCTGCGTTGCAAGCGATGGAGGAGAGTATCAACAATCATGAGATGGTGCAATCGATCACGATTACAAGTGAATCATCAGTGATTACGACTAAGAACGGAACGCTCCAATTAGGCGCTACCGTACTTCCTACCCATGCTAATAAGTCGGTAACATGGGCTGTGTATGAAGAAGATGGCACAACAGCAACGGACAAAGCGAACATTGATCTCTCCGGTTTGCTGACGGCTGTGAAAGATGGAACCGTGAAGGTGGTCGCCACAGCAACGGATGGCTCTGGTGTTCATGATGAAATGGATATTACCATAAGTGGTCAAACGGACATTATCGATCCAGGCACTGATCCTGTGAATGTTGAAACGATTAACATCACAAGCTCAGGAAATGTGTCCGCGATTACTGCTAAGAATGGAACTTTGAAACTAGGTGCTACCGTGCTACCTGCTAATGCTACGAATAAGTCAGTAACATGGGCTGTATACGAAGTGGATGGTATAACAGAAACGGATATCGCAACCATTGATGTATCCGGTTTGCTCACAGCTGTGAAAGACGGGACTGTGAAGGTGGTAGCTACAGCAGTTGATGGTTCTGGTGTCCAAGGAGACATGGTTATAACCATAAGTGGTCAAACGGACATTATCGATCCGGGTACTGAAACAGTGTATGTTGGAACGATTGACATCACTAGTGTGGGTAATGTGTCTACGATTACTGCTAAGAACGGAAGCCTGCAATTAGGCGCTATCGTGCTGCCTGATAATGCTACGAATAAGTCGGTAACATGGGCTGTATTCGAAGCTGATAGCCGAACAGCTACAGATAAAGCGACCATTGATGTTCATGGTTTGCTGACAGCTGCTAAGGATGGCATCGTAAAAGTGGTTGTAACTGCAAATGACGGCTCCGGAGTAATTGGAGAAAAATCTATAACCATTACAGGACAAAGCAATCAATCTGGTAATGAAAACGGAAATGGCAACGGTAACGATAATAGTAATACTAACAACAGCAGTGGAAACACAACTACGCCACAAGTCAAAGAAGATCCGAATCGCTATGAACTGAAAGAAACGGACCTACGGATCTCAACGCAAGACGGCCACACGTCGGTGACGGCGGTCATTGATAGCAAGCGATTGGCACAGACATTAGCTGATCTCATGGCAGCTAAGGATCGTTCGGTTCTTCATTTTGAAATTCCAGGAGAGCATGACTTGAACGCTGTAGAGTTCCCTCTTCCAATTCTGTACAACAGTATGAAAGGAAGTAGCGAAACTATTTTCACCTTACGAAGTCATTTGGGTTCTTATGACCTTCCGCTTTCCATTCTGAATCGTGAGGATGTGGAGAAGGCTGCTAAAGATGAGGGTGCTACCTTAGTCATTCGAATCGATAATTTGACTTCACAGCAGGATCAAAAGTTCGAACACTCTAAATTAGAAAAAGGCTTGAAGCGGATAAGTGACATCATCGCATTCAAAGTCATTCTTAAATCGAATGATAAAGAAGAGGAGATCCAACATCTGGGGAATTCTTTTGTGACGCGCGTTATGTATATGAATGGTGTCATTCAAGATCCTTCGACTGCAACCGCAGTTATGATCGATCCGCTTACAGGACAATTGCGATTCGTGCCATCGGTGTTCACTATGAAGAACGGCAAGACTGAAGTTTCGATCTTCGGAAATGCAAATGGTCTATACACCATCGTTCAGAACAAGAAAACATTCGATGACATGATGGGACATTGGGCGCAAAAGGATGTTGATACGTTGGCATCTAAACTGATCATTAACGGAATGACGGAGCGGACCTTTGCTCCAGCAAACCAGGTCACACGAGCTCAATTTGCAGCACTATTAGTTAGAGGGCTGGGATTATTAACGGATTCGTTAACAAATGTGTTTACAGATGTTAGTGCCACGGCGTGGTATGCGGAGGACGTGAATATAGCTGCGAAACTCGGGTTGGTTCAAGGCATAGGCGAAGGGGAATTCAGCCCGGATACAATTATTACAAGAGAGCAAATGGTCGTGATGATCATGAACGCTGTTCAGCTCGTTCAAGGAGATCATAGATCAGAAGCTCAATTGCGCACATCATTTGCCGATCAGGACCAAATCTCTGATTATGCTAGCGAAGCGGTAACAGAAGCGGCAGAGAAAGGATTAATCAAAGGGAAAACAGAAACAACATTTGCACCGCAAGACGCATCAACACGTGCTGAGGCAGCGTTGATGATTAAACAGCTTTTGCAATATTTGAAGTTTATGAATTAAGTAATATTAAATAGGCTCGGTTCAAACGATAAGTTTGAGCCGAGTTTTTTTGTTGCGTTGGAGCATCTATGTACTCAGTCAGTTAATGGAATCGAGAGAATAAATTCAGTTCCTTCTCCTGATTTACTTCGTACATTTACATCACCGTTCATCGAACGGATCAGTTGATAAGAAAGCGTAAGTCCCAATCCGGTACCCTTGCTTTTAGTTGAAAAATAAATGCTTCCCAGTCGATCCATCTGCTCGCTGCTCATACCAACCCCATTATCAATTATTATTATTTTTGCGAATTGGGATTGACGCTCGATACGGATGCTCACAATACCTGTTGAATGAACAGAGCAAGCTTCTATCGCGTTTTTGATGAAATTTATGAATAGTTGTTTGATTTCAGTAGGATTTGCAGATACATATAGTTTATCCTCCAAGGGGTGCATCTCCAAAGTAACGTTATTCATATTGGCGTACGGCGTTATGATATCTACAATTGAGCAGATTTGCTGCACAAGTTCAATTTTCTCTACTATTGAATGATTGGGTTTGGCTATCGATAAATATTCAGAAAGAATAACTTCTGTCCGCTTAATCTCTTCAAGGCAAATTTCAATATATTTCTGACTCTTTTCTCTTGTGATCGAATCATCCTTCATTAATTTTAAAAATCCCATAACCGCTGTAAGTGGATTACGGACTTCATGGGCTAGAGAGGCTGCGACATGAGCAATCGTTTCCGATTTTTCACTTTGAAGATACCTGAGATATAATTCCTTATCAGAAACTGCTTTATTAAAAAGGGAAATCAATATCCAAATTCCGAGGAAATTTTGTACTGGCATAACGAGGATATTGAACTTTAAATGCTGTATCGTGTATTGGTATTCCGTTGCAAACATAGTACCTATTGGAATAATGGAAAAGCATATCCCTGCAATGAGTGTAATAAGCTTTCGGTACTCGGAACGACGACGGTATAGATTGGATAACAATGCGGATAAGGAGAAAGTGATGGAGAGAATAATTATCGCTGAAAATAGTCCCTGTCCACCTATAAGGAGGCGGTATACTAGAAACTCAACGATAAGAAAAACTCCAGTAGTTATGCCTCCATACACCATTCCGAAAAACATGATCACGTAACGAATGTCGAATATGATTCCATCTTGTATACTAGCAGGAAAGGTCATCGACATAAAAAGACATATCATGCAGGTGATCGTGATAAATTGTTTTGAATAGTTAACGGCTTTGTCACGATAGTAAATGGTATAAAGGACAAAAGGGGTTAGGGCAAACAATAATTGCAGTAAAATATCCTTTACATCCAGCATATTAGCCCTCCCGATAGTTTGGAAATAATTTGATATACTGTTTATTCGTTGTGACTATGAATTCCTCCTTCTGAGGGAGCGGTGTAAAGGCACTAATCATAACTATTGAGAACAAATTTACATATACAGGAAGAATTATACTGTGCGTGCGAAACCTGTCGTTTAATCATTTCAAATAAAAAGGCTGAAGAACAACTTTTAGTAATTAAAAGTTGTTCTTCAGCCTTTAGTTGATCATTTCATCTGAGTTTACTCAATCTTAGATATCCCACCACTGGTCAGATTCACCTTGATATCAATTTTTTCGATGCTGCTTGAATCGAGCGGTAAGATTCCTTTATCATTCAGTTTGTTCCACTCTTTTGGAAGATTACGATAGAATATGCCTGAAAGTCCATATACATCGGCATTTATTTCTAAACCTTTCAAGTAAGTTTCCCTAATCTGATCTTCAATTACTTTTATCGCTTTCAGTTCAATATTTTTTCGATTAAGGTTTGCGCTCAATTCCGGAAGAGTGCCCTGCATAGACACTTTAATATCGAAGACAGGTTTGTCATGCTTCATCTTGGGTTGAATAGAGAATTTAAGTTTGTTCATGACGATCACAGCAAGTACTTTTTTGTCATCTTTGATTATCAGAGGCGTTCGTTGCGTCTTTTTTTCCAGCCATCGAACCCCTAATATCTCTTTAGACTTCAGGCAACCACGAAATTGCTCATTTTGCAGAAAGCAGATCCCTGACATGCTAATGTTAGGGGAAGGTTTCTTATTACTCGTCCAGTCTGGTGCAATTTCAAGAAAAGGTAATCGAACCGTTTCGGCTTTCTCTCTCCATTTCCATATAAACTTGTACAGATACAACGGAGCGATAACCGAGCTCTGTTCATAGGTTCGCATGGGACTGTTAAGCTGCGAGTAGATCACTGACAGATCGGCGATCGACGGGGTATTCAGCACATCTTCCATGGGTTCGTTGGTTGCCATGGTCCAAACGGTATATCGAAATTCATAATATCGATCCCAAACGTCCAATACTTGATTGATGACGCTACCCTTCTTTAGCGCTGCTTCACTAAATACGATTGTTTTCACATTACTCCAGATAATTCTTTGTGGACTAGTGGCATATAAATTAAATATTGCCGCATCAAACGAATCTCCTTCTGCTTTCCCTATGAAAGTTTTTTGTTCTTGGCTCTGCCCGGCCTCTTTTTTCGCAATGCCACTAAAGTTAACCATTTGAATATAAACAACGACTTTGTTATCTACATAATCGACGCCTAATGTATTCACATAGATCATATGCTCAATTTCTTTTGATCCCCAACAGCCTGTAAGCAGCATGGAGAGAAGAGCAGTAACAAGCATGCACCGGATCAATTTCATGATCGATCTCGTCCTTTATTTCCCGTATTGTCCGTGAACTTTCCCTTTCCCCACGGCATTCTGAAAATAACTTTATAAAAATCCTTCCAGTGAGGCGGGGATAGAGGGGAAAGGTAGTAGGTGCCGAAAGAACGTAAATTTACCATAAATAGGATCAGTGCAAGCAGACAGGTCATCGTACCAAACAACCCCAGAAACCCGCTAATGATGAGAATAGCAATTCGAAGCAAGCTAACAACGCTAACTAATGACTGGTTCACCAATGTAAAGGTAGCCAATACTGAAATGGCTATTACTACAATCGTACCTGGACCTGCAATGCCGGCGCTTATGGCTGCCTGACCGATAATTAAACCTCCAACAACCGATAAGGTCTGGCCATAAGCAGTGGGTAATCTCATCCCTGCTTCCCGAAAAATCTCAAATAAAATGAGCATCACAATCGCCTCTAAGGGAGCCGGAAGAGGCACGCCTTGTCTCGAATTTACTAACGTTGCAAGCAGCGTAAAGGGGATTTGATCTTGATGAAACGTAGTAAGCGCGATCCAAAAGCCCGGCAAAAACAGGGAAAGCATAACCCCTAGGACTCTTAATAACCTAGTAAAAGCAACAAAGATGTTTACCATATGTGCATCTTCCGAAGTATTCAACAAGAAGCTAAAGCTCACTGGCGCTATAATCACAGTAGGCGAACCATTCGTCAAGAGCACAAATTTGCCATGAAGCAGTGAATTCGCAGCATAGTCAGGTCTGCCCGTATATGCGAATAATGGAAAAAACGAAAATCCAGTCAGACTTTCTTCAAGCTGGGTGCTACTCACCAATCCCTGGATTTGAATGCCGGTTAGTTTTGACTTGATCTCATCTAGTACATGAGGTTTAATCGTCTCCTTGAGATATAAAAGATGAACCTCAGTCGCGGTTTGGATTCCAATACTGAATTGTTCAACAGCCAATAATTCGGTCTTAAGTCTTTTTCGAATAAGGGCAATATTGGTAAATGATTCTTCCGTAAAACCATCCTTAGGCCCTCTTGTGGACACTTCTGTATTGGGTTCTTCAGGTTGCCGTTTAGGTGGATCAGCCAATTTCACAACATAGTATTGATTCGATGGCGTAAAAAGAAGGAAAAGATCACCATTAAGCACAGTATCAATCATTGAAGCATTAATCTCTTTTGATGGAAGGGGGGTCATGTGAAACGGAACTTTTTGCATAAGATCGAGTTCATTCGATGTGAGAATAGATTCCGGGATCTTTTTTAATTCCGGGATGATATATTCTTCCACTTTGATTTCATCGCACAACCCCTGGCAATACACCAGTTGAACGGCATTGTCCGAGTCAGACAAAGAGATAGTTAGTCTCTTAATGTCTGAACTTGAACCAAATACTCGTGTGAACACATCCTCGAACGTATTGGATTCCTTTTGCTCAGGCTCTTTCATGATGTTGCTTTCCCCTTTCGTTGAGCCAAGCTAATCAGCCCTGCAATAATTACAGAAAAAGCGAGTACCCCCCATAAAGAAAAGGGAAGTACATAGTGAGCTAACATACTCAGAAAAAATTGGTCACTAAATGGAATGGCTGTGAACACTACAATAGCAAAAGATATGCTTCCAAGAACCAACATTTTCACTTTTTTGCTTTGAATTTGGAGTATATCGAGAATTAGAAACATAGTTAGAGAAATTCTCAGAAAAGCACCACTGAACCATTGATAAACGCTAAAAAAATCAAGATGCTCAATGTATCTTCCAATCGTCAGCAATCTCCATTCTTCATACGCGGGAAATCTGAGTTTATCAGCCTCATCCGGACCAAATTCAACAATTGCACCAATTATCGGACCCATGGTTAGACCTAAGATAAGCAGGATCATGATCATAAACGATAGATATGACAATCGCGATTTGATGTGATGTTGCATAAAGAAAAGCATGATGACCTCAACAAAACCTGCTCCTACGTACACGCTCCCTTTCCAAACGGGTTGCATACCGTGCTCAAGCATCGGTCTTAATAAGGAATAATCTTTATGAGTTGTATTAGAGAACATTATAAAAAAACCCAATATAATAACAAAAGGCAGCAAAATTGCAGCGGTATTCGCGAGGGAGTGAATACCTAAATAAGCATTTATCACAGAAATCAAAAGTAATACGAACGTAAGGACCAGTATAGGTGTCTCTGGTGAGAAGGTCAGATGCACCCAGTATACAGTGTCTCTAGTTGTAATCATGCATAAGACAAACAAATATACACTAGCGACTACCGCAAGAATACGGCTCACGATAGGAGGGTAAGCTTTAGCCAGCCAAGCGAAAAGATGCTGTTTTTTGATTTTGGTAGTACTAATGTGCAGGATAAAGATCCAAACTAGCGCACATGCCCCAGCAAGCAGCACTGAGATCCAGGCGTCACGCTTTGCCGCGTCCAATAGGATGGGGATGATAATGACATGATTTAGAAGGCCTGTACTCAGCATAATAATCATGATGGATTGAATAAACGTAATATTTGTTTTGATTTTCCTCATCCTCCTAAATAAACCGGACCCACCGTCTACCTTATAATGCCATTCTTGGAGGTGATTTATTCTGGAGAATTGAGCAGTGCAAAACGTAAAGAGCCGAGCGGATATCCGCTCGGCTCAAAGTGTTATTATTTAGCGCTCCATAAGGCAACACGATCCTGCACATATTTGGTGTAGCCTTTTTCCATTTTTTCTACTCCGGCTTTCTCCAGAGCTGCCATGTAGTCAGCCCAGATTTTATCGAAATCTGCTGGTTTGGCAAGAATGGCTTCCGGAATACGTTTCCATGTAATATCTCTCATTTTGTTACCTAAAATGGTGACCTCATCTTCACCTGGAATCGCGATATTCCATGCTGCACCATAGGCCTTTTCAGTGAATTCTTCTTCTTTCGGGAATAGATCCTTCCAAGTGGTTGCCTTGTAGGCAGCTAAAGTTTCTTTCTCAACATCGCTATACCCAAGTACAAGTTGTTCCGGGAAGTTTTTAGTATAATAATTTCCACTTGCATCCTTAGCGCCGTCTCCGTAATGAACCATCATATTCCAGTAGAAGCCGATTCCTGTTTCCTTGGTGAAGGCTGTGTTGTCATTGTTGATGCGATCTTGTACATCTGTCGGAACGATCCGTTTGCCGTTCTCTACCACGTAATGCTTACCTTCAATTCCCCAGTTATTCAAGATCTGTCCTTCGTCAGAAGCGAGAAAATCCAGGAACTTAATTGTACGAATCGGATCCGGATTTGTGCTGGAGATCGAGATGCCATAACCACCCATGAAGCCGGTAGGCCAGAAGCTAGTTTCCTTGTATTCTTTCGTTAATGTTACCGGATAATGACCATAAGTTTGATCGAACTTTCCTGCCGTTTTCAACGCTTGTTGAGCATCATTATAATCCCAATCTTGATCAATCAAGCCAAGCACACGTCCTGTGGCTACTTTAGCTTTGTACTGGTCATACTTTTGCACGAAGCTCTCTTTGTCTAGCAATCCGATATCATTCATATGATTCAGCCAGCGGAAATACTCTTTCTCCTCCGGACGGCGAAAGTGGTAGATCGCCTCATGTGTCTGTTGATCTACGTAATATTCCCCGTCATCCGAACCGCCTGTCGTTGCAACTGCAGGGTTAGTGACAGAAATGTACATATGCCAATCATCCGCGTTCAGTGAGACTCCGATGTTCTTGTTGCCGTTCTCATCAGTTGGATGTTTCTCAAGATAGGCTTTAATTACATTCTCATAATCGGTGACTGTTCTGATTTCAGGGTATCCGGCTTCTTTCAAGACGCGATGTTGAAGCTCAAATCCACCGCCAGCCACGAATTTCTTCTCATCAACCGCTGCCCAGGTAGGAATGGCATAAATCGATTGGTCTTCATTCGTGTATTTTGCCCGGGCAAGGTTGTCACCAAGCACACGTTTAATATTTGGTGCATACTTGTCGATTAACTCCGTTAAATCGATGACTGCTCCAGCATCTACAAGTTTACCGATATCAGCTTTGGCAGAGATGATATCCGGATAATCACCACCAGCAGCGATTAAGGCGATTTTTTGTTGTGGATCCCCTACCGCAAATTCCGCATCGAGTGTGACGCCTGTTTTCTCTGTAATCACTTTACTGATGTCATCTTTCATATTGTTCCAGTTCGGATTTGGATCTTCAGCGAAGAAGGAGAGTGTAAGCGGGCTTAAATCTTCGGCTTGTGCAGTTGCTTCCGCGGTAGCCTCAGCAGTGGCACTAACTTCATTCGTTTGTTTAGTTCCTACGTTGTTATCAGCCGTTTTGTTGCTTGATCCGCTACAACCTGCCAGCACACTAATTAGTAAAGTCAAGACCATCAACATCACATGCGATTTTACTGTATTTCTTGTCATGAATAGAAACCCTCCCTTTTTCTGGTCAAAAAATGTATTGTGTATACAGGCTGAGCCTGCTTATACCATTAGCGTACTAACTCTTTACTGAACCCAAAGTCATACCTTTAACAAAGTAGCGCTGCAAAAACGGATAGACGATTAGAATAGGCACAGTGACTACAATCGTGATTGCCATTTTGACTGATTCCGGAGAAATTTGTGCCATAACCTCTGTCATATTGCGACCTCGGAAATTGTCCGCATTAGTTGTCGTACTCTGTATGACCTTCATTAGCTCGAACTGGAGAGTAGTCAACGCATCCTTGGAACCATTGTAAAGATAAGTATCAAGCCATGAATTCCATTGGCCAACGGCGAGGAAGAGAGCGATGGTTGCCAGCGCAGGTTTGGTCAGCGGAAGAATAACCCGCCAATAAATCGTGAAGTCATTAGCACCGTCCAACTTAGCGGATTCCTGCAGTGCATAGGGCAAGCCATCGATAAAGGAACGGATGACAAATACATTAAATGCGCTGACTAGACCGGGGAGGACATACACGCTAAAGGTTCCTATCATATGAAGATCTTTAATCAGGATGTAGCCAGGGATGAGACCACCTGAGACATACATCGTAAGCGCGAGAAATGTAGAGACGAACTTTCGGGCTTGGAAGTCTACCCGACTCAGAGTGAAAGCTAACATGGAGGCACTAACCAACCCAAGAATCGTGCCAATCACCGTACGTAATATAGAGATTTTGAGTCCGGTCATCAGCCCGGAATAGGCAAAGATCGTCTCATAGTTCTTAATAGTGAAGACGCGTGGATATATCGTAATTCCACCCTTAATGCTGTCTGTGGAGTCGTTAAAGGAAATTGCCAACACATTCAGAAAAGGATATAGCGTAACTATGGTTACTACAGTGACCGCAATATAGACTACCAGATCGAAGATGCGGTCCGACCATGACACGGCGGCCAGTTTTTTACTTAGCATAAGGGCCTCCTATATGATGCTTTCTTTTGTTATTTTTTTGAATATCCCGTTGGCGACAAACAGCAGAATCACACTTACCACAGAATTGAAGATATTAATGGCTGTACCGAAGGAGAAGCGGCCCATGCCAAGCCCGTAGTTCAATGCGTAGAGATCCAGCGTCTGTGAGTAGTCGCGCACCAGGTTATTGCCAAGCAGGAACTGCTTCTCGAACCCAATGCTAATTAAATGTCCGATGGAAATAATGAGCAGAATAATGATGGTTGTCTGAATACCTGGAAGTGTAATGTTTCGTACTTGCTGTAGGCGACTTGCACCGTCTACTCTTGCTGCTTCATAAAGCTCTGGACCTATACCTGAGATAGCTGCAAGGTAAATGATTGTGTTCCACCCGGTTTCCTTCCAAACATCAGAAGCTGTGACGATCCCCCAAAATAAATGACCTTTAGCCATGAATTGTATAGGTTCACTAATTAGATGAAGACTTAGCAGCAGGTCGTTTACCGCACCGTTATCGGTAGAGAGCATCTTGGTAATAATTCCGGCAGCAACTACCCAAGATACGAAGTGGGGGAGATAGGAGACTGTCTGTACAAACCGTTTCAGAAACTGAAGCCGTAGCTCGTTCAGAAGGATAGCAAAAATGATGGGAATAATGAATCCAGCCAACAAGCCCATGATGCTCATAGCGAGTGTATTACGAAGTGCATTAAAGAATTGATCATCTTGAAAAAGCTCTCTGAAGTACTGTAAGCCGACCCATTTTTGATCGAAAAAGGATTTTCCGGGTTTGTATTTCTGAAAAGCCATCGTCCAGCCCCATAAAGGCAAATAATTAAATACAAATGCCCAGAGCACAAATGGGAAGGCCATCATATAGAGGTATTTCTGCTGTATAAAAGTTGGCCAAAAGCGTGAAACAGGCTTCTTCAGCTCCAGTTGAGCTTTTGAGGTAATCGCTTTCATTTATGTCCCTCCTTCGATATGCCATAATCATAATCTACAGAAAGTGAAAGAAACACCCGAATATTTTATATAAAAAACAGGGGTATATCTGTTATTTTCGTAAGCGTTTTCTGAAAAATGTTGAGTCTCTTTTAATTCTTTCTGCGGTAGTCGGAGGGAGAGACACCTTCATGCTTCTTAAATTTTTCACGAAAATAATCTACATCACTGATGCCCACTTCGTTTGCAACCTGATGGATTTTGTAGCCTTGAGTAAGCAGTTCCTTGGCCTTCTCCATGCGGACATTATCTAGATAGCTGTTAAAAGAATACCCCGTGCTGTTCTTAAAAAGCTTCCCTAGATAAGCGCTACTATAACTAAATACATCCGCTAGCGTGTCGAGCTTAAGATTCTTATTATAATGTCGATGGATGAGATCCAGCATCCGCTTTAGGAAGACCTCCATATCGTCGCGGGTAATGCCTTTTGCATAATACTCAAGAAGAGTGGAGGCATAGCGCTGCAATTGAGGCAGAGAGGTATGTTTATAGATTTGTTCAATTTGCTCATCCATGTTGCTGTGCATAGGACTCAGCTCCTTATATTGAAACGAGAGTTTGTTAAGTAGATAAGAGACGATACGCACATAACGCGATTTCACGGCCATCTCGGAATAATCGGCAGTAATCATAAGTTCTCCAGCTTCTTGAATCAGGGTGAAGAGTAACGAGCAATTGCCGGTATCCATACAAAAAAACATCCGTTCTAGAACGAACTCCAGCCTGTTCTCTATTTCCTCTGAACTAACTGTCAGCCCATTCTTTATTTTCATGGAATCCGGTCCAATCATCCCCGTCTCGTCATAGAAGAAATGCTCTTTCATCCTTGCCAGCGCCGATAGGTGGGAGACAGAGATATCCTCCAGAGAGTTCACCATATCACCTGCGGTGATGATACATTCAAGTTCATGGTCAGATACTACTTTCTGTATATTCTGGACCATTAACTTATGTACAAGTTCTTTCTGAAATGAGGGCTGAAGCAGAACCCCCAAATAAGAATCTAGCAAGAATACTATGCCCCAGTCATTTTCTTCAAAGCTTTTTGCAAGTCTCGCCTTTACGACTGTTGAAGGTCCATGATCCGCATTGTCCTGAAGTATCAGCCTAATCAGAACCACTTGATAGGAATCCCATAGTAGTTCTGCTTCAAGAATGATTGCATCCATTATTGACGGAGTCTGCGCACTTCGATCCATTAACAAGGATTGAACTAGCATTTCCCGGTTCCATACTTTGACTGCGGCCTGTTTCTTACGATCAGTAATACGTGCATCCAGCTCAATGGACAGATTCTCCAAGTATAGCTGTAGTTCATCTTCATCTACAGGCTTGAGCAAATAGGTATCAATGCCAAAGGATAACGCTCGCTTAGCATAGTTAAAATCCGCATAGCCACTGAGGATGATGATGTGCATTTCCGGATCAAGTGCTCTCAGTTCTTCAACAAGCTCTAGACCATCTCTACCGGGCATACGAATATCTACGATCATTAAATCAGGGGAGTAAAGTTCATATTTATGTTTAGCCTCAATGGCATTTGCGGCGGAATCGATGACTTGATATCCAAGACTCTCCCAGTCTAGCAGAGCAACTAGTCCTTCACGGATCGCCAGCTCATCATCCACTATCAACACGCTATACATAAGAATCACTCCTTAATGGAATCGCAAAGCTGATTTGCGTTCCGAATCCGATTTGACTTGCTAAGGTCAGCCCAAATTGTGGACCGTAGGTCAGCTGCAGCCGCAAATGAATATTGCGCATCCCAATATTATTACTTTCATAGTCATCATTGTTATTCAACATCTTCCTAATTTCTTGTATCCGTGTTTTTGAAATACCCACTCCATTGTCAGATACCTGAACCTTTAGATAACTGTCTTCTAAGCGGATTTCCACCCGAACCATGCCGCCTTCAATTCGATTCTCCAATCCGTGGATGACACAATTCTCTACCAGTGGCTGAATAATTAAAGGGGGAATTTGAAAAGGATTCGCCTTTGGGTCCACAAGTAGCTCATAAGTGAGTCTGTCATCATAGCGGAATTTTTGGATGACTAGGTAACTGTTTACGGTTTCTAGCTCACTTTGCAGACTGATCATCCCATTGCCGACCTCAAGGTTTTTACGCATCATTTTTCCCAGCAGTCGAACGACTTGAGAAATATCCGCTTGTCCTCTGACAAGAGCTTTCATACGGATTGATTCTAGGGCATTGAAGAGGAAGTGAGGATTGATCTGGCTGGCCATCATCTTGAATTTAATTTCATTTTGCTTAAGCTGAGTCGCATTTTTCTGTCGATTGGATTCTTGTACCTCACTCATTAGTTCATTAATGTTCCGAACCATATGATTGAATTGTCTGGCAAGCTGACCGATTTCATCTTTACCGTCAATAACAAGCGTGGCTCCTAAATTTCCCGAAGCGACCTTAGAAATATGTTTGCTCAAATGTAGCATCCTTCCGGTGAGTAGCCGCGAGACATAGTAAATCAAGAGAATAGCCATAATCAATGCCGAAAGAATTACAATTGAAGCTAGAAAGATAATTCGGTTGGGCTCATCGACAATGCTTGCTACAGAAAAAATGGAAATGATACGCAGGCTATTCAAGCTTCCTCCAGGTTGCCAGTGATCGATCACCATTTTGAAGGGTTTGCCATCAATGGTTACATCGTGGGGACCTTGCCCTGTAGTGGATAAGGTTGCTAGGTCAATATTCGACAGTGATTTATCTTGTGTATCTACACGATTTGAGGCGACAATATTGTCGTTCTCATCCATAATAAGAGTTTCAAAAGATTCTTGGTTGAGGATCGCATTGAGCTTTTTGGTATTCACATTCACGACTAGCACACCGGTGGTTCTCGCCTTAAAAAAATTGACCTTTCGGATTAGACTTAAATAATATTGTCCATTACGGTTGTCCCGAATATAATTCCAGCATACCAGTCCCCTTTGGGCTAGTGCGGTTTGGTACCATTGTTCCTGTGTAACACTCTCATTCGTCTGTAGAAACTCCCAGTTGTTGAGAACCGTTGGGTTATCGATATATAAGCGGATACTGGAAACTTCGTTGTATAGTCGAACAAAATCACGGAAATCAGGATAGTTCCAGTAAGCTTCAACAACATCATAGACAGACTCATAACGATGATTGGCAACCTCTTCAAGCCGGCTATCATTCGATAGTCGATAAGCAATATCAAGCGGGATGTTGAGCATTTCGCCAGTCCGTTTTTTCACTCGATCCACGTTGGCTGTAATCTGCTCAAGCGCATTAGCCATTGCCATATTCCGTAGTTCATTTGTAAGGAACAGTCCTACAATTAAGACCGGGATTAGAACGACACAGCCAAATGATAGAAATAACTTCGTTCTGAGTCTTAGATTATTCATAAGAGTGATGATACGAGCATACACGACTAAGGGCCACCTCCTGCACCGGAATGTTAACGCTTACATAAAAGTATATCGTTTAACGAACTTCCATTATATGTGATCATTTAGGGATTTATTGTCTTCTGTTATGGAGTTTTGGAAAGAGGATACATTATATAAAAATCTACAAAAAAATAGAAAACCACTGATCTAGTCAACTAGATCAGTGGTTTTTTTATCCAATTGAATGGTCTCGATTTTCTTTACCGAAGAATAATTCTTAAACCAGAATGCGGACCCTTATGAGGATTTGGTTTGAATGACAGACTCATTCTTTAAAATAGGGTGTAATCCCTTTTGAATATAGGTTCTCTACTAACTTGAAAAATTCTTCTGACGATAAATCCTTTTGACGCTGGAGCCAAAGACGAAATAAAGAAAGGGTAGTTGTCAGGTAAAACTCAATGAAGTATGGCGTTAAGGATTGGTTTTGCGGAACGTTTAATTCTAATTGATTCAAAGTGATTTCTTTTTTTAAGCGTTTTAAAAAACGGGCACTTCCATAATCACCCAAAAGGGCATTAAGAACCAGGAGATGTTCTTTTTTATCCAGACAATAGAGCGTGTCTTGAACCGTATCCAACGATAGCTCTTTATTTGCCAATTCTTTTTTCATTTCATTCAATAGGTCATTTTCAACAGAGTCTAACAATTCGTAAATGTCAGTAAAGTATTGATAAAAGGTGCTGCGGTTATATCCTGACTTATTCGAAATTTCCTGAATCGAAATTTTCTCTATCGGCTTTTGGCTATATAACTCACAAAAAACTTCTACAAACTTTTGTTTTGTTTTCTCCGTTATTTGGGGTTGCTTTTTCATGTTTCCCTCCTACTAGCGAATAAGAATATCATCCGACAAATCATAAAAAACTGATGGTTGATCAAGGAATAATGAAGATTTATAATCACATCATACAACATGTTGTCGGATAATCAAAAGGGAACATTAATAAGTAAGGGTGGTTTATATGTCAGCAAAACAAGATAGAATTTTAATTTTTGGTGCAGGTGTCATCGGGAGCATGTACGCAATTAAGCTTCTTGAAGCAGGGTTTGACGTTAGCCTGTTTGCACATTCGAATAGATATAAATCATTAAGAGAAAATGGCCTGCAGTATACAGAAAAAGGTACAGTTAAATCGATACAAGTGAATGTCATTGATACGCTCGAAAATGACGATGTTTACGATTTTATTTTCGTTACCGTTCGTTATGATCGGTCCGAAGCAGCATTGTTAGCGCTAAAAAATAATCAAAGCAAAAATATAGTTACGATGACTAGTAATTCATTTGGATTTTCTTCGTGGCTGGATATCGTAGGGGATAGACTTTTACCAGCTTTTCCCGGCTTCGGCGGACAGATTAAAGATGGAGTATTGCATGCTCGATTTCTACCAAAGTTTATAGCGGCAACTGCATTTGGAGAAATTAATGGTGTATTGACAGAACGCATAGAAAACCTTGCAAAATTATTTAAAACTGCAAAGCTTCCCTACGTTATTAAAAAAGATATGCAAGCGTATCTAATCACACATTCCGTATCAGACATTGCCATGTTGAGTTTTTTGCATTCTGAGAATAAGATCATTGACAAAAAAACAGCCAGAACTAGAAAGACAGCACGCAAAATAACATTCACTTTAAAAGCGTATCTAAGGGCAATACAAAAAGCTGACGTTTCAATTGATCCACCAATGCTTAAAATGGTGCTTAAATTCCCAAACTTATTTTTGGACCTTTTCTTTATGACATGGCTACGAACTAAAATGGTTAGGGATATGATGTTGCCGGATTATGCGAAAAATGCTAACAATGAGATTGTGCAGCTTAGAAATGATTTAATGAAATTTTTAAGTCAACATGATATCAAATCGGAAATACATGTTCAGTAATTTTTTGTTAAAATATTATAGTATTGTGGAGGGGCTTGTAATGAACATAATTAATCTGATATATGACAAGTAAAAGGGGGACGCTAAGTCCTCTTTTTTTGTATGTTCCTTCTTTAAATCTCCAATTATAACCACAAAATAACAATACTTTTTGGGGTAAAACCTTTAATTTGAACAGATTAAATTGTACGTAAGCTATGATAAACTTCTATTTGAAATCGCTTACAATTATATAAATGGAAGGATGTGGTGATCTCGGGAGTTTTACCAAACAACAAAGAAAACCACAGACGATTGCTTGGAATACTAGAGGCCAGTCAAGTAGTATGTAATCAAAAAAATCTTAGGAGGTAGATTATGTTTAAGATGAATAAGAAGATCTTGACTGTATTATTCGCAGCTACAATGAGCTTTAGCTTGTTTGCAGCAACTACAAATGCGGCGACAGATTATTGGCAAAATTGGACTGATGGTGGAGGAACAGTAAATGCTACGAATGGATCAGGTGGGAATTACAGTGTTACATGGTCAAACACCGGGAACTTTGTTGTCGGTAAAGGCTGGAATACCGGATCACCAACAAGGACAATAAACTACAATGCCGGAGTCTGGGCGCCGTCCGGTAATGGATATTTGACACTCTATGGGTGGACGAGAAACTCACTCATAGAATATTACGTCGTTGATAGCTGGGGCACTTATAGACCAACTGGAACATTTAAAGGTACCGTGACCAGTGATGGTGGCACATATGATATCTATACGACAACCCGAACCAACGCACCTTCTATTGACGGCACTGCAACTTTCACTCAGTTCTGGAGTGTAAGACAGTCGAAGAGAGCGACTGGGAGCAATGTTGCTATCACTTTTAGCAATCACGTTAACGCATGGAAGAAATATGGAATGAATTTGGGAAGTAGTTGGGCTTACCAAGTGTTAGCTACTGAAGGATATCAAAGTAGTGGGAGCTCTAACGTAACGGTGTGGTAACAGGTAAACTGTAGCCTCTTAATCGATGATAATAATACTAAGGACTGCCGGTCTCACCACCGGCGGCCTTATTTATTCCAAAAGAAGACTTACATACTACTAAGATCATCGTCACGACTTATTATTTTCCTATCCGTTCAAAGGAGATAAATCAATGAGAAAACTATTGAGTTTCCTATTCATAGCAACAATAGTTGTTATCAGCGCTTGCTCACAAGAAAAGCCTGAAACGAGTAATGACAATGTATTTGTAAAGGGAGGGACTTTTATAAACACAAAGTCCAACTACAATGGTGCAACCCTATCGAACTTTTATATCGGTAAATATGAGGTAACTCAAAAAGAATGGAATGAGGTAATGGAAAGTAATCCCTCAGAATTCAAGGGCGACAATTTGCCGGTTGAAATGGTTAGCTGGTATGACGTTGTTGAGTACTGTAATAAGCGGAGTATAAAAGAGGGTTTAACACCCTATTACAATATAGATAAGAATAAAATAGATACAAATAATAAGAGCGAAAACGATAATATAAAATGGACCGTAACGATCAATGAAGGTGCTAATGGTTATCGATTACCGACAGAAGCAGAGTGGGAATATGCTGCAGGTGGAGGTCAATTAAGCAAGAGTTACACCTACAGTGGAAGCAATAATGCAGATGAGGTAGCATGGTATTGGAAAAACGCTGGAGATAAATACTTATCGGGAGAATGGAACTGGCCTATCATTGAAAACAACAATAATAAAACAAAATCTGTTGGTGTCAAACAGCCCAACGAGTTAGGACTTTATGATATGTCAGGGAATGTAAGGGAATGGTGTTGGAACTGGTACGGGGATAGGGGAAGCGATGTCGGATCTTTCCGGGTTGTGAAGGGCGGCGGTTGGATCGGTAACATCTCCAACAACGAGATATCTTTTCAAGGCAAGTTCGACGCAAATGGCATGGGACCTGATCAAGGCTTTCGTGTGAGTCGTGGTGAGTAAATGGCGGGAAGGTTATTCTCTTTTAAGTTAAGACTCCATTTCATAAGCAATGATAAAATGATCAAGCCAATAAGCTGCTTCCGGTACTCTACCGGAAGCAGCTTATTTAATTTTCGTTTATTTCCAACTACAAAAGATCTAAACTTTTCACGGTATAAGCTTTAGTTTATGCATATGAAAAAAATAGGACAATGTTAGAATCTAATTGTTTCCGCTTACATTAATAAATATGGAATAAAAAGGAGGTTGATCAAACGGGTTGCACAGCATCTTAGTAAGACTAGTTGCAGTATAACCAAGAGGAGGACAGCAAATGAAACAGAAGAGAATGCGTTTATTTTTAGTAATCATTATTTGTTTTATGCTTGCATTGCCTGCAGTAAGCGTAAATGCCGCAACAACGATCACATCTAATCAAAGTGGCACCCAAGACGGCTACTATTATGAGCTATGGAAGGATTCCGGTACCACGAGTATGACTCTTGATAGTGGAGGTACATTCAGTACTCAGTGGAGCAACATCGGAAATGCTCTGTTCCGTAAAGGTAAGAAGTTCGATGAGACCCAGACACACCAGCAAATTGGAAACATATCTGTTAACTACAGTGCCAACTACCAACCAAACGGTAATTCGTATTTATGTGTCTACGGATGGACCGTTGATCCACTAATCGAATATTACATCGTTGATAGCTGGGGGAGCTGGCGTCCGCCTGGTGGAACGTCTAAAGGTACCATTACCGTTGATGGGGGAACATATGACATATATGAGACTACCAGAGTCAACCAACCTTCAATTAAAGGCACAGCAACCTTTAAACAATATTGGAGTGTCCGGACGACCAAACGTACAAGCGGAACCATATCTGTTAGTGAACACTTTAAAGCGTGGGAGAGCAGAGGAATGTCAATGGGGAAGATGTATGAAACTTCGCTTACGGTAGAGGGTTATCAAAGTAGTGGAACAGCTACCGTGACTAGCAATACAATTACGATCGGAGGTAGCGGAGGTACGAATCCGACGCCAACGCCTAATCCGACTTCAACGCCAAACCCAACCTCCACACCAAATCCGGGCACAAGCACAAAGATAGAAGCAGAAAATATGACTAAAAGTGGTCAGTATACCTCCAATATAAGCTCACCATTCTCTGGAGTGGCTTTATACGCCAACAATGATCTAGTGAAATATACACAGAATTTTACGACCGGTACCCATAATTTTTCACTCCGCGGGGCTTCGAATAACTCTAATATGGCGAGAGTCGATTTGGAAATCGGGGGAGTGACCAAGGGCACCTTTTATTTCGGGGGAAGCAGTCCCGCCGTTTATACTCTAAACAATGTCAGTCATGGAACCGGAAATCAAGAGATCCAGCTCGTCGTAACTACTGATAACGGGACATGGGATGCTTACCTTGATTATCTGGAAATCAATTAATAAGACGTAGCGGTAATGGAAAAATTTGAAGAGGTAAAGTTGCTGGGAGGGGTAAAAAAGATGTTTAGAGCCAACGTAATAAAATGGACGGCCATTGCGTCGTTAGTCGTATTCTTATTCACAGGCTCACTGACGATGACTGGCGACAAGGCGCTCGCGGCCGATTGTTCGAACGGTTATGTAGCATTAACCTATGACGATGGTCCGAACCCTAACAATACTGTAACACTACTTAATGCACTTCAACAAAACGGCTTGCGTGCAACGTTCTTCAACCTTGGACAGAATGCCCAAAATAATCCGTCCCTAGTAAACCAGCAGAAGTCAGCAGGCATGTGGATTGGGAACCATTCCTGGTCTCATCCGCATTTGACCCAACTGTCTACCTCACAAATGTCGTCAGAAGTTACAAACACACAAACGACATTACAGTCTATAACTGGTACGGCTCCGAAGTTGTTTCGTCCGCCATATGGCGAGACTAACGCAACTTTAAAGTCCATCGAGGCCCAAAATGGTCTTACTGAAGTGTTATGGAACGTTGACTCCCAGGACTGGAATGGAGCCACTACCGCCCAGATAGTAAATGCTGTTGGTACAATGCAAAATGGCGACGTGATCCTTATGCACGATCAGTACCAAACTACGGTTCAAGCGATTCCACAGATTGCACAGAATCTCAAGAACCGCGGTCTTTGTTCAGGCATGATCTCGACGAGCACAGGCAGGGCAGTCGCACCTGATGGTGGAGGCACGACACCAACTCCGACACCAACACCAACAACTACACCAAATCCAGGCACAAGTACAAAAATAGAAGCTGAAAATATGAGCAAAAGTGGTCAGTATACCTCCAATATAAGCTCACCATTCTCCGGAGTGGCTTTATACGCCAACAATGATTTAGTGAAATACACACAGAATTTTACGACCGGTACCCATAATTTTTCACTCCGCGGGGCTTCGAATAACTCTAATATGGCGAGAGTCGATTTGAAAATCGGGGGAGTGACCAAGGGCATCTTTTACTTCGGGGGAAGCAGTCCCGCCGTTTATACTCTTAACAATGTCAGTCATGGAACCGGAAATCAAGAGATCCAGCTCGTCGTAACAGCTGATAACGGGACATGGGATGCTTATCTTGATTATCTGGAAATACAGTAAATATTCCAAACACGGAAATTGGAGACGGACTGCTTAATATAGAGACAAAATGAAAAAAGCAACCCACCAGCCATGACTGGTGGGTTGCTTGCCTTGTTACAACCTATCTCTCAACAACGGTCTCACCTTCAATTAACACAGGCTGATAATAAGTGTTGTTCGGAAGGTCTTTTTTTCCTTGTAGTTTCTTAATGACCCAATCCGCTGCATCGCGTCCCATGGCTTCTTGTGGGTGTGTCAAGGTGGTTAGTTTGATGTTCGCGTTTTTGGCGATATAGGAATTGTCTTGTCCGATAATCGATAATTCCTCCGGAATAGTGATGTCCAGCTGTCTGCAGGCATGAACCACTTCCAACCCAACCTCGTCGTTATAACAAACAATAGCAGTGAGCGTATCTCTATTTTTATTCAGAAAATCCTTCAAGTCTGTAGATAACGTCTGTTTTGTCTCCGTGTTGAATGAAAAAATCTGCTCAGGATAAAATCGTAATTTGGATTCTCCGAGTGCTTTAATATACCCTTTCATCCGATACTTCCCTTGTAAATCATCCATTTTTGCAATGAGCCCTATTTGGGTGTGCCCTTTGGTTATCAACTCTTTTGTTGCCAAATAACTGGACTGCACGTCATCAAGACAAAGGTACGGCAGTTCTATTTCTTCATAAAAGGCATTAATCATGATAATCGGAATATCCTGTTCCTTAAACGACAGGTAGTAAGCAATATTAGGGTTATATAGATTGCTTTTCGTCGGTTCAATAATTAAACCATCTACACCGTAGGACAACATCATTTCCAGTGCCTTTTTTTCTTGAGCAACATCGTTATTTGTACTAGCTAATAGTAGAGAGTAATTATCCTCATTTAGCCGGCTCTCGATCCCACGGATAATGGAAGGAAAGATATAGTCGGAAATATAGGTCGTGATTACACCGATCGTCTTCTTATGGGAACTCCCGCCGGTCTTCGAACGATATTGGTTGCTGACATAAGTACCAGAACCTTTTTCGCTTCGCAGGAAGCCTTCGTTGGAAAGTTCTAAAATTGCTTTTCGAACAGTCTGCCGGCTAACTTCGTACATGGACTGCAAGGCAGATTCAGTAGGGATTTGCTCACCAACATTGTAATCTCCCGAAAGGATTTTGCTTTTTATGTCATCTAATATCACTTGATACTTTGGTTTCATGTAATTCCTCTTTCCATTCTTGTTCGCTAAGTTATTCGTATATTCGGTAAATTTGTATGTACAAATTATAGCATGACAACAAAAAAAATAGAAAGGGGCTCTTTTTTTATACAGTTAAATCATTATTATCTCCATATTTGTATGTATATATAACTAATCAATTGACAAATGTACGTACAAAAAATTATACTAAAGCTGTCAATTAAGAAAGCAAACTCTTATCATGACCTTTTAAAAAAGCGCTCTCAGAGAGGTGACAAACGTGATATCGAATCGATTAAGCATCGAACAAGCGATTAATAAGGGAGAAACTTCGCTTGGTATTGAATTTGGGTCTACGCGCATTAAAGTTGTACTTATCGATCATAGCTTTCAAACGATCGCTTCTGGAAGTTACGAATGGGAAAATCAGTTGAAGGACGGTTTTTGGACGTACAACTTGGAAGATATTATCAAAGGTCTGCAAGACGCCTATCGCGAGATGAAGGAAGAAGTTGCTCAAAAATACGGAATCACCCTTCAAACGGTTGGTTCAATCGGTTTTTCTGCAATGATGCATGGATACATGGCTTTCGACGAGCACAATGAACTGCTTGTTCCATTCCGGACTTGGCGTAATGCAACTACAGGTGCGGCTGCCAAAGCATTGACCGAGCTGTTTGGGTTTAATATCCCAGAACGCTGGAGCATTGCTCATCTTTATCAGGCGATTTTGAATGAAGAAGAACATGTGCCACAGATACGTTTTGTTACGACACTAGCAGGATACATTCATTGGCTATTGACTGGAAATAAAGCACTTGGTGTTGGTGATGCATCCGGTATGTTTCCAATTGATGAAACTACAAGAAATTTTAACGCTTCCATGATACAGCAGTTTGATGAACTGGTTGCAAGCAAAGCTTATCCGTGGAAGACCAGTGATTTACTTCCTAAGGTGTATGTTGCAGGAGAGCAAGCAGGCGTTTTAAGCGAAGCGGGAGCTAAAATTCTGGATCCATCGCTGCATTTACAATCAGGTATTCCGCTTAGTCCTCCAGAGGGGGATGCTGGAACCGGGATGGTTGCAACGAATAGCGTAAGAAAACGCACCGGGAATGTATCTGTAGGAACCTCTGTTTTTGCCATGATTGTATTAGAAAAAGAACTTTCCAAGGTTTATCCGGAAATCGATATGGTTACTACTCCGAACGGAAGTCCAGTGGGCATGGTTCATGCGAATAACTGTTCAAGTGACCTCAACGCCTGGCTCGGGTTATTCCGTGAATTCTATGAAGCCATGGGACACAAAGTGGATGCCAATAAATTGTACAGCGTGCTATTAAATAAAGCTTTGGAAGCAGATCCTGATGCCGGTGGATTACTAAGCTATGGTTATCTCTCAGGAGAGAATATTACTGGGTTAGAACAAGGTCGTCCGCTATTTGTCCGCTCGCCGGAGAGCAAATTCAATCTGTCCAACTTTATGCGTACACATCTATTCAGCGCCTTTGGTGCTTTGAAAATTGGAATGGACATTTTGACGAAGGGAGAGAATGTAGCCATTGATAGTATTTTAGGCCACGGCGGCTTATTTAAGACTCCGGTAGTGGGTCAAAAAATGATGGCAGCTTCAATGAATGTTCCTGTTTCCGTAATGTCGACTGCCGGTGAAGGCGGTGCATGGGGAATGGCTATTCTTGCCGCTTACATGATGAATAAAAATCAGGAAGAAAGTTTAGAAGACTTCCTCGATCAAAAAGTGTTCAAAGATGTTAAGGGTGAAGAAATTCATCCAGAGGCAACCGACATTAAAGGATTTGAAACCTTTATCGAACGTTATAAAAAGGGTCTGGCGATTGAGCAGTCCGCTGTTGACAATTTAGTGTGAAAATGGAGGTGGCAAGATGTTAGAACAACTTAAAGAAGAGGTTTTTCAAGCCAATCTGGAATTGCCGAAGCAAGGACTTATTAAATATACATGGGGAAATGTGAGTGCAATTGATCGTGAAAGTGGATTATTCGTAATCAAACCTAGTGGTGTAGATTATGAAACAATGAAAGCCAGCGATATGGTAGTTGTTGATCTGGATGGCAATGTGGTTGAAGGAGATATGAGACCTTCCTCCGATACACCTACTCACGCCGTGCTTTATAAGCATTACTCCGAGATCGGGGGAATCGTTCACACGCATTCCACTTGGGCAACCATTTGGGCTCAAGCAGGACTAGATGTTCCTGTCATGGGAACGACCCATGCTGATACCTTCTATGGTTCCATTCCTTGTGCGCGTTTCTTGACGCAAGAAGAAGTCGATCGTGGTTACGAAGCGGAAACGGGTAATGTAATCATCGAGACCTTTGAACAACGTGGGATTGATATTATGGCGGTTCCTGGTGTTTTACTTAAAGGACACGGACCCTTTACTTGGGGGAAAAATGCGAAATCGGCGGTAATAAACAGTGTAGTTTTGGATGAAGTATCCAAAATGAATTTGTTTGCAAGAGAGCTGAACCATTTTGCTGAGGAGTTGCCACAACGTATTTTAGATAAACATTACTTGCGAAAACATGGAAAAGACGCTTATTACGGACAAAAATAATTAAACCACAAAATTACGAAAAGAGGATGAATATGTCAACAGCAGTAGCAAAAGAATTTTGGTTTGTCGTAGGTTCACAACATCTTTATGGCGAAGAAGCATTGGCTGAAGTTAAGGCGCATGCCCAAACGATGACAGATGCTTTGAATAAAAGCGGAGTTTTACCTTACCCACTAGTGTTACAGGATTTGGCTGTCAGCACAGATAAAATCACAAACATCATGAAAGAAGTCAATTACCGCGATGAAGTTGCCGGTGTTATCACTTGGATGCATACCTTCTCACCTGCAAAAATGTGGATCCGCGGAACTAAAATGCTGCAAAAGCCTTTGCTACATCTAGCTACGCAATATAATGAAAGTATCCCATGGGCAACGATCGATATGGATTTCATGAATCTAAATCAAGCCGCTCATGGTGACCGTGAATATGGTTTTATTAACGCCCGTTTGAACAAACAAAACAAAGTGGTAGTAGGCTACTGGGAACGTCCTGAAGTCCAAAAGCAAATTGCAGAATGGATGGACGTAGCCGTTGCTTATAACGAAAGCTTTAATATCAAGGTCGCTCGCTTTGGTGACAATATGCGTAACGTTGGCGTAACCGAAGGAGATAAGGTTGAAGCCCAAATTCAATTTGGATGGACTGTTGACTACTTTGGTATTGGCGATCTAGTACAAATCATTAATGAAGTTAAAGAAGAAGAGATCGACGCCTTATTCGCTGAGTATTCAGAGCTGTATGAATTTGATTATGGGACTAACAGCAAAGAAGCTTGGGAAGCTAGCGTGAGAGTTCAAGCAAGCTATGAAATTGCTATTAAAAGTTTCCTTGATCAAGGTGGCTACAACGCCTTCACATCGAACTTCGAAGATTTACACGGAATGAAACAACTTCCAGGACTTGCTGTTCAACGACTGATGGCACAAGGCTATGGTTTTGCTGGAGAAGGAGATTGGAAGACTGCAGCTCTCGATCGCTTGCTTAAAGTGATGAGCCATAACCAATCCACTGGCTTTATGGAAGATTACACTTATGAATTGACGGTTGGTCAAGAATCCATTCTTCAATCCCATATGCTTGAAGTAGATCCTACTTTGGCAAGCAACAAACCAAAAATTATCGTATCTCCACTGGGTATTGGTGGTAAAGACGATCCAGCACGTTTAGTATTTGACGGTAAAGCAGGAGACGGTGTAGTTGTTTCCATGGCTGACTTTGGGACTCATTACAAACTATTGATCAATGAAGTTACTGCTTTCGAACCAACGGTTCCAGCTCCCAACCTTCCAGTA
Source organism: Paenibacillus sp. FSL H7-0737 (assembly GCF_000758545.1). NCBI lineage: Bacteria > Bacillati > Bacillota > Bacilli > Caryophanales > Paenibacillaceae > Paenibacillus > Paenibacillus sp. FSL H7-0737. The sequence goes on from NZ_CP009279.1 coordinate 3,294,871, forward strand.
GCTCGTGTACTTTGGAATGTTAAGCCTAACTTCCAAGATGGGGTTAAAGCTTGGATCGAAAATGGTGGCGGTCACCATACCGTTGTTTCATTAACGCTTACAACAGACCAAATTATTGCTTATGCAAAACTTGTAAACTTGGAATATGTAGTTATTAAATAATAGCAAAGCTTTATTACGATTAATAGGACTCCATTCCTCGAGCTTTTTGAGGAATGGAGTCCTATTTGTTTGTTCGATTTCCTTCAATAAATGCGATAATTTCCACTCAGGGCCAATAAACTAAAGAAGTACAGACAGTTATCATAATAACGACGTTGTCCAGTGCGCAATGGTGTATCCCAAAACAAACGGACAAAATGCTCTGCCTCCGGGCCATTAGAAGCTAGGGAAGCCATGGCATTGGTCGCCAACAGACCTGTCGGGTGCAGCGCCGGTTCGTCGAAGGGCTGTCCCTCAATGGTATACCGCCGGTAATCGGAAACTTCGATATTCCTAAAAAAAGCCTGAATCCGGTTACATTGATCGACCTGCCAGATGTCCTTTTGGAACCAAGCCCAGTCCAGACCGATATTAGCCGCTACCCGGTAAGCATCACTGAAAAAATGGCTGAAATCACCATGAGGCTGGGGTTCTGCCGGGGACCCGTTAAAATTAGCATATTCGGGAGCAAGGCCAGTTATCGGATGGCATGCAGTATGCAGATATGTGCGGCTGGCTTCCGCGGCTTCTCGCCAAAACATGTGGTCACCTTCATCAGCCCACAAAGCGAACAAATCATAGAAATGGGGGAGATGGTAAGATGGATCACTGAAGGTGGATTCCGGTACAAATTTAATCAGTTTCGTTTCCGCGTCCCACATTGAGTCACCAACGCCTGTTTCAGTTTTATGTACACAAGCACGCAATATTATTCGAGCCTGCTCGGAATAATTATAAGGTGCCGGACCGTTCCCCCAACGTTTTGAGGCAAAAAACAAAGCCATGGCGAAAAACTCTTCCCCGTCCGGTGCGGGTCCTTGAGAAATTCTTGTACCGTCAGGCTTGCAGTGCCAAGCAAAGTAATCGGCATGACGGCCTTCTTTGTGCTGCATAAACGTCTTAGAGAAGTTCCATAAACGATCAAACTCATCTTTTTTATTCATTTGAACAGCCATCATCATCCCGTAGGACATTCCTTCAGACCTAACATCCAGATTACCTGTATCCAGAATATAGCTTTTATCCTCGTCCAGCGGATAGTAGATTCGTACGTTCGGATCTCCGTAAAACAAATCACTCCAAGTTTCTTCGAGTTTAGCGTTGATTTCATCTTCAGAAAAGCCGAGCTCCTTAAATAAATTGCGATATTTCCCCGTATAAAAAGCACCTTGTTGTGTTATTGTCATCAAAAACGCCCTCCTGTGAACTACAGTATGCAGTCCATTTTAATAAAAACTAAGGATGGATGGTTTGAATGGTGCCATCATCGTTGTAACTCAGCTCTGTATATTTTACAGAACGCTTGTTGTCAGCTCCACCAGACAAAGAACTGTCATGATAAAATAAATACCATTTCTCTTTAAAATGAACAATAGAATGGTGCGTTGTCCAGCCTATCACTGGAGAAAGGATTTTCCCTTGATATTCATAAGGTCCAAGCGGATCTTTACTGATAGCGTATACAATATTGTGGGTAGTACCAGTGGAATAAGAAAGATAATAATACCCGTTGTATTTATGTACCCATGGACCTTCAAAATATCTTCTCTCTTCATCTCCAGCAAGAATCGGATTTCCGTTCGTATCGATGATGGATATTTCTCTAGGTTCACCTTCAAAGCTCAGCATATCCTCGCTCAACTCCGCTACGATAGGTCCAAGAGCTGGTGCCGTTTCAGACGGCCCCTCAGCATCCGGAACAAATGAGCTGGTTTGCCATTTTTCAAGTTGACCTCCCCAAAGACCCCCAAAGTATATATACGATTTACCATCATCATCAACGAAAACGGCGGGATCAATGCTATAACTGCCGGGAATGTAGCTTGGTTCAGGTGTAAATGGTCCGGAAGGTGAAGCTGAGGTGGCGACCCCGATTCGGAAAATATCGTCATGGTCTCTAGCTGGGAAAAACAAATAGTAGGTATTGTTTTTGTATGCTGCATCCGGAGCCCACATTTGCTGCTTAGCCCATGGAACATCCTTCACATGAAGCACTTCACCGTGGTCAACACAAGGGGAGCCATCTCCATCAATAGAAAGAACATGGTAATCCTCCATATTATATTGGTCACCGTTGTCATTAGAGATCATTTCGTGATCCAGGTCATGTGAGGGATAAATATAAATTTTACCTTCAAATACATGAGCGGAAGGATCCGCAGTATAAATATGAGTTACGAGAGGTTCATTGGGTTGCACAGGCTTTGTCAAGTCATTTCCTCCTATAAAGTTAATCGCTTACAAAGCTAATGGTATAAGAACTTTAGGACGCTGTATATATAGCAACTATAGTTTATACCCCACAAAGTTTAGGACATAAAAAAGAACCTTTATTCAAAGGTTCTTTTTTTACTACTGTCTTTGTCCGTGGAATTGTCGATGAAGTTCCCGCACTTGTTCTGCAAGCTCCGTTACAGGGCCATCTACGACCGCATTATGGATGACTTCCTGAATGCTCAAATTACGGACAGGTGATGCTGCAATGCCCATTTCGCTTAACCACTGTGATAATTGCTGCGAAGAGCTGGCATATACAATCCTTCCTAATTGAACCCAACCGTGAGCTGCCGCACACATAGGGCAATGTTCCCCGGAAGTATACACAGTTGCCTGCTTACGTTCTTCCAGTGACATATTCTGAGCTGCCCAGCGAGCTAAAGCGAACTCGGGGTGCTGAGTATGGTCACCACCGCCTACATGGTTACTATCTTCGGCCAAGACCTCTCCATTTGCTGAGACCAGGATGGAGCCGAAAGGTTCGTCCCCAACCTCGAGTGCAATTCGGGCAAGTTCAATACAACGCTGAAGATGTTTGATATCTGTATCGTTTATCATGATAATAGAGCCTCCTGAAATTTAATTTATAGATAAATCTCACGAACAGTAGGCCTGAGCCTGTTTGTTCACCGCATTCTTCTATGTTAGCATGTAAAGTATTCGATTAAAAATATGTCATGCAATTTCAAGATAGGGAGGACATCTAGAAATGAAACACCCATTTATTTTAAATGCCGTATGGAACGGCGGTCGTAATAGTGATGGAACGATTGAAGCTGGACAACTCAAGACTCAAATCTCCATTCCGAAAGAAATGGGCGGGCCAGGAGTTGGAACGAATCCGGATGAGATGCTACTGGGTGCCGCGGCAACCTGCTATCTCATTACACTAGCAGCTATGCTGGAGCGATCAGGGCTTACGACTTCCAGCCTGACGTTAACATCAGAGGCGACAGTGGATGTAACAAATAACATTTTTACATATGAAGCGATCAAACATTCACCCATCACCACACTTACCGAAGATGCGTCACAGGAAGATATTGATAAAGCAATTCGTATTGCCCATAAAGCAGAAGGCTCTTGTATGATTTCCAGAGCTGTAGCAGGAAACGTACAAATTACCACAGAGCCAACAGTGCTTACATCAAGTATGTAAGGTTAAGTTCTAAAGGAGTTATCCCTTAGGAATCAGAGAGGAGAAATTAACTTTGAACGTTGAGTTGTATAAGGATTTGATCAAGGATGAACGTGGGAATTATTACGTAGCGGTGCAAAAAGAGGGCAATGAACTGACCTTGGTAAACGCAATGCTTGAGCGTTCTTATCAGGACCTGCTGGAATTTAATGAAGAGTTTAAAAAGAAATATGCGGAATACGAGCACCAGTTCATCGGCAAAGTGATTATGGATAAGCTGCGGCACGATGTTGTGTTCGCGTCCAAAGAAGACGGCCATGGACGAATGTATAATCTGGCAGCGATTGCCGGCGATTACAAGGTTACTTTTATTGATATGATTGAATTTTACCGAAACCCTCGAGTAGGACGTAGCCATGACAACGACATCCATTAAGCTGAGTGTTTTGGACCTTGTACCTGTATTTGATAATGTGGATGCAAGCTTTGCTTTAGGACAAGCCGTGGAACTGGCTCAAACAGCTGAAAGACTGGGATATACTCGATATTGGGTTGCCGAACATCATGATATGCCGGGCTTAGCGTGTACCTCCACAGAGGTGTTTTTATCGCATATCGGAGCGAGAACACAGCATATCCGCATCGGATCGGGAGCTTTATTGCTGCCGCACTATAAGCCGTTAAAAGTAGTGGAATCTTTTCATTTGCTGGCAAGTTTATATCCGGGACGCATCGACCTTGGGTTAGGCAGGGCTCCTGGCGGTGCTGCTGAAGTAAGCTTAGCGCTGAGCGGGAATTTTCTCGAAAATGTTTGGAAAATGCCGGAACTGCTTAAGGGAGTCACCGAATTGTTGCAGGGGAACTATTCATATGAAGGACGTCAGATAACCGCCCGTCCGACTCCACCCGAATCGCCAGAGCTGTGGATGCTGGGTACAAACAAGAAAAGTGCAGCATATGCTGCCGAGTTTGGAGCAGGCTATGTGTTTGGTCAATTCATGAGCGATGTAGCTGGGGAAGAGATTTTGCAAGCTTACCGTGAAGCTTTTATCCCTTCTTCAGTTAATGCTAGTCCTCGGGCCATCGTAGCTGTTGGCGTTATTTGTGCCGAGACTGAGGAAGAAGCAGAGCGGCTAGCCTCTTCCGGTATGACATTATTTCAACAAGAAGGCTCAACCGAAGAGAAATCCAAGCTTTTGGAACGTAAACTGCTGATAGGCACACCCCAAAGCATTAAAGAAAAGCTGGAACAGTTATCTCACTTGTATGGAGTTGATGAATTCATTATCGTTACTATGATTCCAGACTATGAGAAACGGTTGCATTCGTTTGAGTTGCTTGCCCGCGCTTGCTGGAATTCTAACTAGCCCTTTCTTCATGCAATGATGCTAAAGGAGGTCCACATAGATGCAGACTCATACTTCTGACTCCATTAAAATCCCTCCCGGATTTTGGGCTGGATTAATTCAATTAGGGATAACCGCTCAAGATATAGCCAGTAAAGCAAGTCTTCCCCTGAGTCTTATCACGGAGTCAGCAGTCACCACAGCCCAATATTTCGCTATCTGGCAGGCATATTCGGATCTCGTTGGAGACACTGCTGAGGGAATCATCAAGCTAGCAACCGTTTTTGAAACCACACAATATCCGCCGACCGTCTTAGCCACTTATCATGCTAAAGATTATCGCGACGCTCTAAACCGAATGGTGCGCTATAAACGAATGTGCCCTCCAGAAAGCTTGCATATCGTCGAGGAGGGAGAGTTGTGTGCAATCGAATTGAATTGGCAGCATCCCGAGTATTCCGGTCCACCGCTGCTGCTTGGCCTTACACTGGCGTTTTTACTGGAGCTTGGGCGGCGGGGAACAGGTATACCTCTGACAGCACAGTTTGTAGAATTTTCACAACCCATAGTGAATTTAGAGGTTCTTGAAGCTTATTTCGGCTGTCGAATTCAGATCGGTGCTGAGACTAACCGCTTAACACTACGACGTAGTGACTTGGATCTGCCCTTTATCTCGTATAACGAAGAGTTGCTAGAGATTCTGACTCCTGTTTTGGATCGGACACTTGCTGAACAGCACGGCAATCGCTCAATTACTGAAAGGGTCAAATGGATTATGAAACGCAGCCTTAGCGGAGGCCAACCCGAGATTCAAACCGTTGCTAAAGAGCTAAGGATGAGTGCTCGTACCTTACAGCGAAGGCTTACTGAAGAAAATACGAGCTTCAAGCATTTGCTGACACAAGCCAGAAATGAGCAGGCGCGAGCGTATTTAGCAGATCCTTCCCTCGATGTTAAAGAGGTGGCTTTCTTGATCGGATATGAAGATCAGAACTCGTTCTATCGTGCCTTCCGACTTTGGGAAGGAGATACTCCTTCAAATTGGCGTGTTAAACAAGAAGTTTGGCGCAAGACACTAGTTACTGAATAATCCCGGTAAGATAGTATAAATACTAGCCGATGCTCAGTACAGTTCTTGAGAAACTGCTAATTAACTTGCCATGATAAAAGGAGAAAAGAAATATGGATATGGGATTAAACAATAAGACAGCTTTAATTACAGGATCTACAAAAGGTATTGGTAAAGCTATCGCCTTTGAACTTGCCAACGAAGGCGTTAATGTACTAATAAATGGACGTAATTATGAAAAGGTAGAACAAACAGTAAATGAAATTAAAGCAAAATTCCCGGAAACTTCTCCAAAGAATGCTACAGCCGATATTGTAGATATGGAGCAAAGAGAAGCTTTATTTGAAAAACACCCCCATATCGATATTTTAGTTAATAATATGGGGATTTATGAACTGATGAGCTATGACGACGTTGACGATGAAATATTTGAAAAATACATCCGTACGAATGTTCTTGCTGCAAATGGATTAACAAAATTTTATTTACCAAAAATGTTAGAAAACAATTTTGGTCGCGTGATCTTCATTGCTAGTGAAGAAGCAATAATGCCGTCAGCTCAAATGCCACAGTATGCAATGACCAAATCAATGCTATTATCATTAGCAAAAAGCTTATCTAAATTAACAATCGGAACAGAAGTTACCGTCAATACTATCATGCCAGGACCAACACTCTCTGAAAACGTGCACCAAATCATTGATGTAATGTACCCAGATGAAGCGTTGACCTTTTCAGAAAAAGAGAAAAAATTCATGGCTAAAAACTTACCGCAATCTGAAATACAGCGATTTATTAAACCTAATGAAATAGGTAGACTAGCAGCATTTATGAGCAGTCCCTATGCCTCTGCATTTAAAGGTTCTCCCATCCGTATGGATGGGGGCATGGTACCTACTATTTTCTAAATGTAGTATCGATACACAAAAAGCCACTCCTTATGGAATGGCTTTTTTATTTGATATATTATTCACTGTCCTCCGGTATAACAAAGGATACCAAAGTACCTTCACCTTGTTTACTTTGAATAAAAAGACCCTTACCATACAATTGCATCAGTCTTCGATGGGTGTTAGCCAGTCCGATGCCACTTTTAGCTTTCATGGTCGGTTCCAGCAACAACGCGAGCGCTCTATGATCCATACCTTGCCCATTATCCTCCACTTCGATCTTTACAGCATTGTTCAGACGTGAGATCCGAATATAAACGGTACCCACCTGTTTACGCTTGAGCAGACCATGCTTGATAGCATTTTCAACCAAGGGTTGGATGGTTAGAGGGGGTAACAGGATATTAATGTCTGGAGCTACCTCCCAAACAACGGAAATTCGTTCTGCAAATCGTGTTTGTTCAATATACAAATAAGATTCTACCAGCTCTAGTTCATGTGAAAGGTTCACGAGTTCTCCGATATTTAAAAAGTCAAAGCTGATTCGCAAAAAGGAAGTAAATGCAGTGATGAGCTCTTGCATCTTTTTAGTATCCATATCACTGAGTGCCGCAATAGAGTTCAAAGTATTGAACAAGAAATGGGGTTGTATCTGTGCCTGTAGATAAGCCGCTTCAATACGCACCCGTTCATTAAAAGAAATTTTCATCGCTGTTAAAGCTCGAATGCGATATTTGAGTTCAACTGCATCCACCGGTTTGGTAACATAATCATTTGCGCCGGAGTAGAATCCAGTGTAAATATCCTCAGGTTGACTGCGGGCAGTCAGCAATAGCACTGGGAGCTCATATAGGGAATAACGAGCGCGAACCTTTTGCGTTAATTCATATCCTGACATATGCGGCATCATTACATCACTAATCAGTAAATCCCAACTCTTTTTATCTAGCCAATCCAGTGCCTCTTGTGCTGAGTTCACTGTCGTAATGAGATAAGGTTCGTTTTCGAGAATGCCCTTTAGCACATTCAGATTAACAGGGTCATCATCTACCACCAAGAGATTCACCTTCGCATTTGTAAAGAGTGGCGGGATTTTGTCAGTGTGTTGATTAGTTTGTTCGGAAATCCCCCATTCAGCCATCTGCTTATAAATCTCATCTGGTGTATACGTTGTTATAGGTGAAACCTCTCTTACTATCTGTTCGCTATAGGAATCAGCAAGGGGTAGTGCAAAACTGAAAGTTGAACCTTTGCCGAGTTCAGAATGTATGCTCAAGCTGCCACCATGTAGTTCTACCAACTGCCTACTAATGCTTAGTCCCAGTCCAATTCCACGCCCGTCATTTATTCCGTGAGGGCCTTGCTCATAGGGGAGGAATACCCGCGCCATGGTCTCTTCGGTCATGCCTACTCCGGTATCTGTTACATATATAAAGACATGAGCGTCTTTTTCCTCAGCTGAAACAGAAACAAGTCCTTGCTCGGTGTATTTGAGCGCGTTGTGCACTAGATTTAATAATACTTGTACTAGTCGTTTCTCATCCGCAAGAATAGGAGGCATAGATTCTGGTATGTTCATGGATAGCCGTACCGGTTTGCCTTCAGTCATATATTGAAGCATATTGATGACTCCGGGAACCACCGATTGAACCAAAATAGGCTCCTGATGCAAAATAACGCGATGCTCTTGAAGACGTACTACATCCAGTAGATCACCAAGCATATGGGACATACGGCGGCTGATAGTAATCAGTAACTCCATATCTTGCCGGCTACTCTCGTAGAGTCTATCCTTTTCCTTCGTTATTATATTTTGCGCGATATTCATAATTCCATGAACTGGTGTTCGCAGCTCGTGAGAAGTATTGGCGAGAAACTGATCCTTGAGTTTGTCCGCTTTTTTCAGCTGCTCATTTAGCTCCATGTTCTCTTTGGCATTCTGAAAATACTTTTTAAACCAATAAGCTGAGAAGCCAACGATGGCGGCAATAATATCCACAGGATAGTAGACAATTGAATAATGGCCGTTATTATCCCACAAATTCCATAACAAATTAGAGATGATGGCTGCACCTGATATCAGTAGAAAAACAACATCTTTTTCATCTTGCCTTTTGAACAATAAGCGCCCCAAGCTATAAATTAACCAGATGAAGGGAATGTACTGAAACACTTGAATGATTCCCCAGTGAATCGATGTACTGACCAAATAAGCAGGAACGATAAATATAAATAAGGTATAAAGGAAAAGACACCACGTGTAAGCACGTAACCACTTGTTGACTTCGGCACCTGAGGTGAATTTCCTGAAAACAAGCAGAATAAAAAGGTTCTGCCATAAGAAGGCGATTAAGCGGATTTTTAATGACCAAGTGTAATTAATCGTCAGTAATGCTAAAACTAAATTGTCATTTCGGGCTAAAAGGATTACGGCTACAGATAATGTCATTAGCCCTACAAGAAACAGGGCACGTTCTTTAGGATTAAATAAATACAGAATACAGGCATACAGCCCATGTAGTAGCAGGATGATTGCAGTAAGTATTTGAAATCCAACGGTATAAAAATTTGTCCGGTTAACCACTTCCTGAGAGCCAAAGAAAATAGGCCCACTAATACCGCCTTTATAGGGGTGATCAAAGTTTGCTACCTGAATAAGTACATCTATTTCTGTCATATTTTTCGAAAAATATGATGCTGTAAATGAGGTGGTTTTTGGTGCATATGTATTGGCATCGAGAGAAACTGTCCCATTATTGAGAATAGGGGTACCGTTAATTTCCACACTGGACGCGGAATAAATTTGTTTGATCCAGAACGAGATAGGCTCCTGAAGCGGTTCTACCAAAATACGCAGACGGTAAGTCCCGTATCCATATGAAGTTGTCTGATCAGTTCCCATGGCGTGGTTCCAATTTCCGGGAACTTGAAGCGAATGGGTTAGCTTTGGTATAGTCGAAGTTTTGGACGAAACGAATTGCGAAGGATAGAAGCTCCATTCACCATCTAGCCTGATTAAGTTAGCCTTCTCCAGATCCTGACCACGTAAATCCAGTACACCGTTGCTAATCATAGGTACATTGTTGGAAACCTTAAATATGCTGAACCAAATGCAGCGTAAGCCAAAGAGAACGCTGATAAAAAGTAGAATGATAGTTAATTTATTTAGGATCGTATTATTTTTCATGAGAACATTATAGCAAATAATTCTAATCTAGATTCTAAAATGGATTTATTTATATAAGATGAGCAAATGCCAGCAATGATCTTAAAGGACAGTATAGTTATAATTGTTCTTTCTAAACAATAACTTGTAAATATTGTTATTATTAGAGAGGGAGTTTTCATCGCTAACAGGTCAAAATCTGCAACAGGTAATGCACTGAAAAGAAAAGGAATGAACCTAATGCCTAAGGAAGAAGTGTTAAAAGGCGGTAATGTAAATCATATAGTCCGTATGGCGAACACTGTTCGCCGCCCTATAGGTTATTGGAGTCCGAATGTACATGAACTACTCAAACATTTGGAACAACAGGGCTATGAGGGAGCACCAAAATTCCTCGGAATCGATGATTCTGGTCGTGAAATATTGACATTTATTTCTGGAGAAGTTCCAGGGAATAATTATCCAAACCTTGAACCGTATATGTGGACGGACGAAACGCTTGTGGGTCTGGCACACCTTATACGTCGTTTCCATGATGTGACTACAGTGTTCAGGTTCAATATGGAGGACAGATGGCAGCTTAGCTATGCCGAGGATGCCGAACATGAAGTGATCTGTCATAATGACGCAGCATTGTATAATGTTGTCTTTCAAAAGGAGGCTCCTGTGGCGCTCATTGATTTTGACATGGCAGGTCCAGGTCCGCGTATGTGGGACATTGCGTACACCCTTTACACATCTGTTCCACTTGCGAGTTTTGCACCTGACCATACTTCTGGAACCATAGTAGCATACCAATGTGAAATACATGCCGTAGAGCGACGTCGGCGAATTCATTTGTTTTTTGAAGCTTATGGAATTCCCGTCCCAAATAATCTGCGACAGTGGATTATACAACGTTTGATAGTACTGTGTGATACGTTGAGAAATGGTGCTGCTGATGGGAATCCTGCCTTTCAGAAAATGGTTGATGAGGGTCACTTGGCCCACTATGAGAGTGAGATTAGGTTTGTAACAGATCATTTCGAAGATTGGATATAAAAATCGGATATTCCGCTCACGGACAGGATCATTGAATAAAATTAAAAAAGTATACCATTAGAATTGAGGTCTGAGAATGAGTGTAAAACGAATTGTCACAAATATTAAAACGCAGAATGTTTCGGCAGCAAAAAGCTTTTACCAGGACGTACTCGAGCTTGATTTATTGATGGATCATGGTTGGATTGAAACATACGGCTTACTGGGGAAGGAGAACATTCAAATAAGCTTCGCATCACAGGGCGGCTCCAATACGCCTACTCCTGATCTATCGATTGAAGTTGATGATGTCGATGCAGTGTTTGAACGTATGAAGAGTGCTGGATATACGATAGAATATGGACCTGTTGATGAGCCTTGGGGTGTTCGGCGATTCTATGTCCGCGACCCATTTGGCAAACTTATCAACATCCTTGCTCATGGACATTAGATAAACGGTCACGGCGTGCAGAAATCTAGATCGTTAAACAAACTTGAAACGATAGTGGAGGAGCTTCCTATAGGGTAGCTCCTTTTAATTTTAAACTATACCAGCTAATAGCTTGTCAAGATTACCAGTAAAGTAAAGCCCAATCATATGTTATATTTAAAAGTAGGTAAGCCAAATAACCCCCCCCAATTGTATTGTATTTGGAAGGTTATACCATTGGTTTCGTATTAAGCAATCCGGTATTTTTTTTGTTTTTCATGATGGCATATAGCCAATGCACCAATTTATTGGCACATGCGACTAGAGCCACTTTATGTGGTTTTCCTTTGGCTCTCTTACGATTGTAGAATTCTTTGATTCGTATATTACGAGCGCGAATTAATCCGCATTGGACAGCCAAAACCAGCGCGTAACGCAACTGCCTGGAACCACGTTTCGTGATTCAATTTCGAGTTGCTGTAAACTTACCTGAAGCAAAGACACTTGGATCAATGCCTGCAAAGGCGACTAGCTTTTTTAGGATGATCAAATCGGTCGACTTCTCCAATTTCAGATAAAATTGTTGCCGCAATTTTATGCCCAATACCAGAAATCGACTGAATTAATTCATATTCTTCAATGTCTTCAGCCAGAGCATCTATGTTCTGTTCCGATCCAGTAATATGCTCTTGGTACTGAAGAATGAGGGTAATAAGGACTTTCAAATTGATTAAGTGGCTTGCATACATGGTTTGCTGAAATGGGTTTTGTTTTGCCGCAACTAGCAGCCGTTGCACCCGTTGGTTAATCCAGTCCTCTGAACGCCCCCGTTTTGAAGAAAGCAGTTCTTTCATCTTAGATTTGAGTGTGTTTTCATCCGTCTGTAATACTGAATATGAGGTTGGGAATTCACTTAAAAACTGTAATGAAATACCGGAATACATAGCTCCAAAGACACCTTTGTAAGCAGGAAAACCTGATCTAAAACAGCTTGGAATTGTAGTTTAGTCTGTACACACATCTTTGAAAGAGACTCATATTGTCTTGTGAGATAGCGCAGATTGAGAAGTTGCACACCTCTTTTCTTAAACGGTTCAAATTCTTCTTTGTAGTACAGCTCTCCCAATAGGTAAGCGTCAGCAGCATCCGTCTTTACTTTACGAAGTTGAGACTTCCTAAGCCGATTTGAGATGAGCGGATTAATAACAATATAAATATAATGATGTTCCTCTAGGAACTGAACAACGGGACTTTGATAGTGACCGGTTGCTTCTAGAATAAGCAAAGGACGTTGTTGAGATGCAAATTCAACTTCTGTTAAAACTTGAAGGAAATTTGCTAAACCATCTCGAGTGTGCTCGAAGTGGAATATCCCTTGGAATGGCTTTCCGCGCTCTAGAAAGGCTTGTCCATGGCTTTCTTCTTTAGAAATATCTAGACCGATAACTGGATTCATTTCATCTCCCCTTGTAAGTGTAGCTTCGCCGGCATCCCCTAAGGTTGATCTTCTTGTCGCTCCATAGCATCGCTTGTTATACGGGATCTTACGTCCCAACCAGCCTCAATCATGGTCATGACAAGTAGGGGTGAACATTATAGCTCTCGGGATCAAGTCCCACGGGCAGGTACGTTCGACCAGGCTATTTTAATCCTCTATGCAAATGAAAAAAGGATCAACCAGAAAGAACTGGTTGATCTCATAATACGAACGGGCAGGAGAGTTGAAGATCAAACGCGGGGAACCGTACCACAAATAAGGGCAAGTTTTTTTTGAATTCCTTGCGGCGTATGGGTTTGAATATATGTGCGTAGGTCACATTTCGAAGAAACAAGAGAAAGGTGCATCGGTTCATTTTTTGATTTGTAAAAAGGTGTATATGAAAGTAAACAGATATCTATTTTCAAGCATAAAATTGCCTCATAGAATTAGTCGTAAAGGGGCCGTTTGGAGCTTGGATAAAATGGACACTCGGATCAAGACCATGTACCAGACTTGTTAAAATCATTTAAACCTAAGAAATGGGGATGAAAGATGAAGCGAAGTCAGAGGTATCCAAGACGAAGTTCCTTGCTGTTATCATTTGTGTTAATCTTATCGATTGTTTTTTCTGTTCAACCATCAGTAGTGAAGGGAGAAGGGGATAGGTCGCCGAAGATTTCGCAGGGGCAGGAGGATCAACAGCCTTTACTTGAAGTTCCTAATCAGCAGGGACAACAAGAAAAGTCCGATCCTGATCTCGAGCAACAACCCCAGTCTAACTTAGAACAGCCGCTTGCCGCTGCTGCTGCAACAGGATATTTCCCACCAAATACCGCGGCATCTGGGAATGTGAAGAACATGGCCTTGCTTTATACTGGATATTACGGTGGACGAACGACATACGAGGGAAGAGAAATCGGCACGTATGACAAGAATACGCTTTTGCCCTATGTTGCGCACTACAACAGTAATAATGTGATGGATGACACCTTTTTCGATTCATTTCTATTTCTAGGAATCAACACATCTGACTATAGAGATTTTGGTGATACAGCGGACCCTGCCAAGTGGACCTATAAGGCGGATTGGGAATGGTATATAAACCGCATTTTCACCTCTAATCAACAGCTCGATGCCCTCAACCAAGCAACCCAGCAAGTTGCAACCACACTAAACCTAACAAATTACAAATCCAAAGTATATATTATGCTGCCTTATCCTAATAGCGAAATCACCAATTTCGGAGATGTCGATAACGACGGAATCAGCGAAAATCTGAATTCGATGCCTAGCAATATGACGAAGGTAACCAAATGGTATATCGACACCGTATTAAGCAGATGGAATCAAGCCCAATACAGCAACCTTGAATTAAAAGGCTTCTACTGGTTCCATGAAGATATTGATCCCGGCAATCCGGGTGAAGTAAATGCAATTAATAACTCTGGTAACTATCTTCATACGCTTGGTCTGAAACTTGCCTGGATTCCATACTTTGGTGCCGGACAAAGCAACAACCGGAATAATTATGCAATCGATTTTAGCATCCAGCAGCCCAATCACTATTTCGTTCCGGAGACTGATTATTCGAGAATGACGAATGTATCGACCCAAGCTCAAACATATAATAAGGGCATCGAAATGGAGTTTGACGAAAGAGCGATGTTCGACCCCGATTTTAAAAACAGATTCGATAATTACTTAATGGCCGGCGTAGAATACGGATACATGACGGGAGCGGTCAAGGGTTGGTATCAAGATATTTTTGGGATATACAACTTGTATAAAAACAAGAATAACAACGGTGTAAACGGAGTTTATGACGGGAGACAGATGTATGAAGATATCTACAAATTTGTTAAAGGAACGTATACCATTCCAGTTAATCTTGCAAGCGGTAAATCGGCAGTAGCCTCATCCAACCAAAGTTCTTCTCTATCCGCTGCTAAAGCTGTTGACAATTTGCCGGGTACACGGTGGTCAAGCCAACAGTATTCAAGTACAGAGTGGATTTACGTCGATCTCGGGCAAGCTAATAACATCAAACGCGTTAAACTTAACTGGGAGTATGCTTACGGCAAGAGCTACAAAATTCAAGTATCGAATGATGCGGTCAATTGGACCGATGTGTATTCGACAACGACAGGCAATGGAGGTGTAGACGATATAGGCTTTGTGCCTACAACGGCAAGATACGTGAGAATGCACGCAACAGAGAGGGGCACGAGCTATGGTTACTCTATTTATGAGTTTCAAGTATATGGAGACAGCGTCGGATCCGCTACTACAACAAATTTGGCGTTAAATAATACAGCTACGTCATCTTCCAATCAAGAGGCAGCTCTTTCTCCGAATAATGCGGTTGACGGTAACGTGACGACAAGATGGGCCAGTCAGTTTGCAGACCCGCAATGGATTACGATCGAACTTGGGCAAGCTTATAACATAAATCGAGTTATATTGAATTGGGAGCTTGCCTATGGCAAAGGCTACAAGATTCAAGTATCGAATGACACTGTCAACTGGATGGATGTGTATACGACAACGAATGGAGACGGGGGGATTGACGATATATTCTTTACTGCCGTAAATGCAAGGTATGTAAGAATGTACGGAACCCAAAGAGCTTACTCCTTCTATGGCTATTCTTTATATGAATTCCAGGTTTATGGCAAACCGAATCTAGCGTTAAACAAATCGGCAACATCCTCTTCCAACGAGACATCCACATTAACGGCCGATAAAGCGGTGGATGGTAATGTAACGACAAGATGGGCCAGCCTGTATTCAAATCCGCAATGGATCTATGTAGACCTCGGACAGGAAACCCGCGTCAACAATGTCAAACTCAACTGGGAGTATGCTCATGCTAAGGGCTATAAGATTCAGGTGTCGAACGATGCAACCAACTGGACGGATATATACATGACAACGAATGGAGACGGTGGTATAGACGATATCTACTTTGAACCGGTAAATGCAAGGTATATAAGGATGCATGCGACAGATCGAGGCACAGGCGACTGGTATTCTCTTTATGAGTTCGAAGTTTATGGCAGCTGATCCATTAGCATACGTAAAGCCTAATATGGGGTTCTCATCCCAAATAACAAAACAAGCCCATGCACGAAACACTGTGCCGGGCTTGTTTAGCTTGGACCCCATCACATGTCAGGCGGAATATATCCAATATCTCGGCTATTAGTTGACCGGATTTGCTGGTGGGCACGTGTCGGCGGGACTGCGTATTTGGAAAAATATGACAATCCCGCAAAGGATGGCTCAAAAACTTGCCGTTACAGACAGCGCGGTGAACCTTACCATAAGTGACGGCGAAAAGTTGAGTTGAAGGTTGAAGCTTTAATGCTAAATCTATCAGGAATAGTTCTCCATCATTTGATATAAATAATTTCGAAAGTCTTCAACATAGGTTTTGGGCTCTACAACTTTTAGATGAGTGCCGAAGCTTGCTAAAAGTTGAAATCCCATACGATTTTGTGGGACATAAATGGTTGCTAATAAAAATCCAGAACTATGGTCTTCAATACTTCTTCGACCATACCTTTCGATGATTTGATCTTTTATGCTAGGCGATATCCATGCCTTAATCGTGACGAATTCAGGTAGATAATTTGCTTCGTGTACTTGCTCTGACCAATCGTCTCTAGGATGAAACGCGCGTTCATCCATAGTAATATGATCGATCCGAGATAACTTGAAAGTTCGACATCCCTGTCGATGTAAACAGAATCCTTTCAAGTACCAACTTGATTCGCTAAAATGCAGCTCATAGGGCTCGATCATTCTATTCGTTACAGCCCCGTCTTTATCTGTATAATCAAACGAAACCAGCCTTTTCTTTAAAATGGATGTTTGACATGTCTTTAAGGTTTCAAGAATCTCGGACCGACCTTCCCATTCATAAAACGACAGTTGAATGGAACGATTCAGAGACAAAGGACTAACCATTGCCTCTATTTTTTTTATCGTTCTTTCAACTTCTTCAGTAAGGAGGATTTGTTCCAATCCGCCGAGCGCAGCTAATATATTCTGTAAATCGGAGCTGCTTAAAAGGCGTTTATCCACCTTGTATTCATCCATTATGCCGTACCCGCCTTTGACCCCAGTGATAGAGTAGATCGGGATGTTCGATAAGCTCAGTGTTTCCATATCGCGAAGGATCGTTCTTTTGGAAACATTGAATAGTTGTGAGAATTCCTTTGTAGATATAATCTCTTTTCTCAGCAATATCATGATAATCGAAATGAGTCTTTCCACTTTGTCCATAATTGCCCTCTTTTTTTCTACATGATTTCAAAATGGTGACACTAAGATGTCACCTTTTGTTCATTATACTACATGTATCACAAGAAGGAGGAATTGCAATGTTTAATCCAACCGATTTTCCCAAGCCCACCCTTATTTCAGTCAACGGTGTGGAACTCGAAGTCTTTGAAGCAGGCCGACAAAATTTAGGAAAACCTATTGTATTCTGTCATGGCTGGCCAGAGCATGCCTTTTCTTGGCGCCATCAGGTGCCCGCCCTTGTCGCAGCGGGCTACCATGTCATCGTCCCAAACCAGCGGGGTTATGGCAACTCATCCCGTCCGAGCGTAGTAACAGACTATGACATTGAACACTTGTCGGGTGATCTCATCGCACTTCTCGATCACTACGAATACGAAGATGCCACCTTTGTCGGTCATGATTGGGGTGCAATGATCGTTTGGTGGCTGACCTTATTGCATCCAAACCGTGTAAATAAAGTGATAAATCTGAGCATGCCTTACCAAGAGCGCGGAGAAAGACCCTGGATCGAGTTCATGGAAGAAATACTTGGCGGCGACTACTATTTTGTCCACTTCAATCGACAGCCGGGTATCGCAGACGCCGTATTAGAAGAAAATACATTCCAGTTCCTTCGCAACATTTACCGGAAAAACGAGCCACCCAGAGCGCCTCAGCCAGGTATGGCGATGATTAATCTTGCCAGAGCAGAAACACCACTCGGCGAACCCATAATGAGCGACAGCGAACTGGCCGTTTACGTCTCAGCCTTCAAATCATCAGGCTTCACGGCAAGTATAAATTGGTACAGGAACCTTGACCGCAACTGGCGCTTATTGGCGGACGTGAACCCAATCATCCAACAGCCTGCACTTATGATCTATGGCGACCGGGATGTGATCCCGAAGTTTGAAAAACTAACGAAGTTCGTGCCCAATGTGGAAGTGGTCAATCTGAATTGCGGTCATTGGATCCAGGAAGAAAAGCCGGAAGAAACAAACCAAGCAATTTTAAAATGGCTGGAACAATGGGAGATGTAGTTTTTTTCAACAACCAAGAAGAGTTTAACGATTGGTTAGAAGAACATCATACTGAAGCTAGTGAAATTTGGGTGGGCTATTTTGGGATAAGTACAGGGCGTGCAAGCCTTACTTGGTCTGCATCAGTAGATGCCGCTCTTTGTTTTGGGTGGATTGACGGTATACGAAAAGCCATTGATAAACAAAGCTATAAGATTCGCTTTACTCCGCGCAAAGTAAATAGTGTATGGAGTGCTGTGAACGTAAAGAAGGTAAAAGCACTAATACAGCTTGGAAAGATGAGACCAGAAGGAATGCACGTCTTTAACAACAGAACCGATGCACAAGGCTATTCCTCTGAACAAAGAAACGTGGAACTTGCCAAAGAATATGAAGAACAAATCAAGGCAAATCAAACAGCCTGGCTATTCTTCACTAATTTATCACCATCCTATAAAAGAGATTCTATCTGGTGGGTAATGAGCGCCAAGAAAGAAGAAACACGATTAAGAAGGCTTGGAATATTGATCGCTTCATCTGAAGAAGGGCTAAAATTTCAACATTGCAAAAAATTATTACAGAATAAGGAAATATAAATAACAAAAGAATCGTTAAAAGGATTTTTGGTACTGCATAAATCTGGGTCTATTGTTTCCCTGATCTTTAGGAGAGAGGAGCTACTGTATTTCTCAATCATTTAGGGTTTAATTCTCATCAAAAGTCAGAACGTTTTAAATGCGAGGCATAAATCAAATCGCTAAATGAAGAAGGGATGAAACAGCTCATCCAAAATCGCAACCCCCTTCATTTTTATGGTACAGCCGACCCTCATGATCTATGGTGACCGGGATACGGTCCAGAGGTCTGAAAACCTGACAAAGTTCGTGCCTAATGCGGAAGTGGTTAATCTGGATTGCGGTCAATGGATCCAGCAAGAAAAGCCGGAAGAAACAAACCAAGCGATTTTGAGATGGCTGGAAGAGCAGAATGATGCTGAATAGATTCGATTAGCAAGCAAAACTTAGAAAAACAATAAGGACACCCAAACAGGCAATGTCATTAAGTTAAGCTCAAAGGTAAGAACGGGAATAAAAATGGAATTCAAAACGGCATGGGAAAGCCCCGTGCCGTTTGTTTTTTACTTCACGCAAGGAAAAGGCGTATAACTAACAAAGCAGAAATACTGCAATAATTGAACAGGCGGAGAGAAAAGCATCGCTCTATGTTCTGTTCCAATCCAGTAAGATGCTCTTGGTACTGAAGAATGAGGGTAATAAGGACTTTCAAATTGATTAAGTGGCTTGCATACATGGTTTGCTGAAATAGGTTTTGTTTTGCCGCATCTAGCGGCCGTTGCACCCGTTGGTTAATCCAGTCCTCTGAACGCCCCTGTTTTGAAGAAAGCAGTTCTTTCATCTTAGATTTGAGTGTGTTTTCATCCGTCTGTAATACTGAATATGAGGTTGGGAATTCACTTAAAAACTGTAATGAAATACCGGAATACATAGCTCCAAAGACACCTTTGTAAGCAGGAAAACCTGATCTAAAACAGCTTGGAATTGTAGTTTAGTCTGTACACACATCTTTGAAAGAGACTCATATTGTCTTGTGAGATAGCGCAGATTGAGAAGTTGCACACCTCTTTTCTTAAACGGTTCAAATTCTTCTTTGTAGTACAGCTCTCCCAATAGGTAAGCGTCAGCAGCATCCGTCTTTACTTTACGAAGTTGAGACTTCCTAAGCCGATTTGAGATGAGCGGATTAATAACAATATAAATATAATGATGTTCCTCTAGGAACTGAACAACGGGACTTTGATAATGACCGGTTGCTTCTAGAATAAGCAAAGGACGTTGTTGAGATGCAAATTCAACTTCTGTTAAAACTTGAAGGAAATTTGCTAAACCATCTCGAGTGTGCTCGAAGTGGAATGTCCCTTGGAATGGCTTTCCGCGCTCTAGAAAGGCTTGTCCATGGCTTTCTTCTTTAGAAATATCTAGACCGATAACTGGATTCATTTTATCTCTCCCTATAAGTTTAGATTCACCGGCATCCCCTAAGGTTCTTCTTGTCGCTCCATAGCATCGCTTGTTATACGGGATCTTACGTCCCAACCAGCCTCAATCATGGTCATGACAAGTAGGGGTGAACATTATAGCTCTCGGGATCAAGTCCCACGGGCAGGTACGTTCGACCAGGCTACCTTAATCCTCTATGCAAATGAAAAAAGGATCAACCAGAAAGAACTGGTTGATCTCATAATACGAACGGGCAGGATAGTCACAATGAGACTTTGAGACTTGGTTTGATTCCGGATAAATAAAAGTTGCAAAAAGGAAAAATATTGCTATACTAAGTTTAAACGTTATTTTAAATGATATTTAAAATGTTGTTTAAATCAGGGTAAATATACTTGGAGGTTGCCTATGGAGACAGACAAAAAGTTGGAAACAAAAGAGAAGATTATGCGTGCCACACTGGAGTTGACCAAACAAGAAGGCTTTGAAAGGATCACTATAAAAAAAATTGCAGAAGCCTCAAACACGAATGTCGCTCTAGTTAACTATTACTTTGGGTCCAAAGAAAACTTGTTTAGCGAGTCCATCAAATTGATATTGAACAGCTTTCAGCATACCTTTGCCATACTTGACGATTTCTCTATATCCTCACGGGATAGATTGAGGCAATTTTTACTAGATTATTTGCAAGTGATCCGTCAATATCCCGAATTGCTCTCCAGAATCATCCTGATGGGCAATACCGTTTTCTCCTCGCAGCATGAATATGGATCATTTTTGAATCTATTGGGGTTTCCTAAGATACAAAATACTTTAAGAGAGTTAACCGATGAACAGCAGCCAGAGCACCTGATGACCATGACGATGCAGATTTTTGGAGCGCTTTTTCTACCAGCACTTATGAGTCCTATTCTAGAAACAGGAGCTTCCGTGAAGATTGCACCTATAGAGGAACAGATTGATTTGCTCTTTGCAAGATACTTTCATTAATAAACTCAGATTGAGGTGATTAAATGAATTTTTTGAGAAAATATTGGCAGGATATAGGACTATTCATTGGCATTGTTATATGCATTTATCTTCTAATGAACTGGGAAACAATACCGCGGATAAACAGCATATTATGGTTAAGCTTTGTGGCGATCCTTCTTCATCAGTTTGAGGAATACCGCTGGCCAGGGTACTTTCCAGGCATATTCAATATAGCCCTGTTTAAAAGTGAATCCCCTGACAACTATCCGTTAAATAAACAGTCGGCAATGATTATTAATGTGGTCATCGCCTATGTGTTCTACTTGCTCCCTGTATTCTTCCCGTCAGTAGTATGGCTGGGGATGGCACCTGTTTTAATGGGCTTTTTCCAAATCATTTTCCATGGAGTCGTCATTAATATAAGAGCAAAAAGCATGTATAATCCAGGATTAGTCTCCGCAATTATTGTACATTTACCGGTGGGGATCTGGTACATCAACTACTTATATGAGCATCATTTAATAACCCTCTCAGACTGGATTTGGAGCGCAATTTATTTTGCCATAGCTGTTTATATTTTAATAGTGAAAGGAAATACATGGATGAAAAACAAAAACTCCATTCACAAATTTTCGCAAAAACAATTATGGTCTTTTCGTAAGTAGGTCCTCATAACCCACCAGAAGGTCCAGTTGTTATAACTCTTGATGTAAAATTAGATGGGTTAATGTAACTGAAATTGAAGGATGATTATTTTCTCAACTAACGGGAAACGTTAGTTCAATAACACACAATGATGAGTAGGTGCTTCGTATCCTGCTCTTTTTTATTAAGCTAACGGGCAGTTTAACACAACAAATCGCCACTTCTGATATACTTTTTATTAAAGCATTTAAGGTGGTCGGATGATGTTAAATAATTATTTGGATAAAACATTAGAAGAACTTGAAGGGGAGACTTGGGGTGAGCCACAGTATGGCTCAAACCTTGTTGTTAGGTGTCATGAATTACGAAGAAAACCGTTAATGGATTTCTCAGTCGAAGATTTAAGAATAATGATTGGACAAGGTTTCAGTTTGAAATATCTTGTTCCAATTGCTCTTAGGTACTTGGCAGACAACCCATTTGTCAGAGGAGATTTTTATAAAGGAGACTTGTTGGTATGTGTAATAAACATCGAACAGACTTTTTGGGACTTAAACCCCGAAACGTATGTTGAATTGGATTCAATTATAACCGATGTTAAATACACAATTGAAAAGTTACTTCCATTGGTTTCCACTTATAAGACTTCAAATCACTGAACTAACGGGGAACGTTAGTTCAATAAACTAGCGGCTGTCTAAATAGTTCCGAGATTCTGCCCTTTACAAGGGGGCATCGTTATTGGACGATAACAGAGAGGGTGTATTCATGAATACACCCATCAGGGTGGTAACGCGAAATCAACTCCGTCCCTTAAGGGAGGAGTTTTTTTGTGTTCTTATAAATGATTTTAAGAAGGATTAATTATGTTCCAAAAAATCTATGCATTCGATCGAATTCTGAGCCAGAATATGTTTATTGCTGTAAGGACTTCTTGCCGAAAGAAGGGGTATTCAGGTGCACTGGTATTTGAGTTAAGTTTTCTTCTTTTTGGGAAGATTGCTTGTTGATATCAAGTTATCAAGTTTAATAGTATTTCACATATTTCATAAGCTCAGCGATTCCTAAAAACTGCTTCATTAATTGACTATTTAATTTTTGTAACGCAAGCTCGAATGTCAATTCTACTTTTTTATAGTTTTGTGTCTCTATTTCATTCAGGAGTTGTTTCATGTTCTCGATATAATACACGGTTTTCCTTAAACTGCTGATCAGTATAATCTTTCTTAATTCCGTTATAGTATAGACCCTATAGCCGTTGTCTTTATTTCTGTTAGAAGTAATAAGGCCTTCTTGTTCCCAATGTCGAATGGCTGAAGGCTTAACACCTGCCATTTGTGCAACTTCACCAATAGTCATTGCATTTGTGACCTCTAAATCGTTGTATCTTGATAAATCTGCATTTCGGAACATGCGTAACACATCCTCTAACCTATGCTTTTCCGTTTGTGTATTATGCTGTTCCTGATTGATTGACCAAAGTGCATCCTCAATTTGCCGAGCTTTAATCTTTCTCATCACATCGTACACAACTGGAATCTCATATCCTTGTAAAAGTGCCCGAATCGTAATAAAAGCTTGGACATGAATGTCTGTATAACACCGGCGATTGCTAGGAGTCCTTGGGACTTCGGGAACTAAGCCTTGATCTTCATATCTTCTTAATGTAGTGGTACTTACATTTAATTTCTTAGCTATCATTGTTGGTGTATAATTATCTCTCATAATCGTCATCGCCCCAGAACATTAAAGTTAAACCTTCAAGTGCTACAACAACATTAAATCTAATTTAATTAGATATATCAAGGCTTAGTATGGGATAAACCGAAAGATTGCATGAATGTTATATGATATTTTTATAAAACAGTAAGGAGAGGATTGTTTGAAAAAAATCATACGATTAACCAACCATTCAGCAATAGAAGTAGGATTGACAGGAGGATCAGATCGTCCAACCATTATGTTACCTATCGCTAAAAAATCCGTGTACAATCAGGAGGCAGAAAATCTAAAGCTATGGGGCGTAGATCCTGAATTAGGTAAACATTTTGTTGAAGGTCTCGCGGATACGTTTCAAGTGCTTTATTTTGATTATGAAGGTCATCTCTTTCAACATCCAGTGGACAACTTAACCGTAGACCATATTGTGAAGGATCTGCTCCTCATTGCTGATGAAATGAACGTTAAGAGCTTTAGCTACTACGGTTATTCCTGGCTAGCTTTAATTGGACTACAATTGGCTATCAGAACAAATCGTCTGGAAAGCTTGGTCATGGGAGGTTTTCCGCCTTATAATGGTCCCTATCAAGAGATGCTGATTGTAACTCAAAAAACACATACCCAAGCTTTGAATAATCAAAATGAGGTAGCTGAAAAAAGCTCCATTGAAACAGAGAATCCTAATGAGATAGACTGGGACAACATCAAAGTATCAATGGATACCCGTGTAACAGCTCAATTTGTTGCCTTATACGAGAGCCTCACTGCTTTTGATGATCGTAGTATTCACCAATTGCTTAGTCTTCCAAAATTAGCTTTTGCAGGAGAAAATGATACTATCGTATATGGTGAGAATTTTGGAAATGTTACCGTTGATATTGCTGGGATATTAAAGATGAATTCGACGAAGCTGTGTGATTTAGGTTGGGATGTTGAAGTGCTAACGGGAAGCCAAATGGATCATACAAAAGCTATGCAACCAGCCGTGGTAATACCATTAATTAAGCCCTGGTTTATAAAACAATTATGAATACAGACTGGACTGTAATTCGGGAGTAGTTGTACCCAGCTGTAAATGAAAGTGAGAGGGTTACAATTAACAAGCTTATTTTGCAAGTAGCATCATCGGTTTTAGCATTTAGTTTACTCGTTGCCTGTAACCATCAACAAATCAACTCATCTACTCAGGAACAAAAACCATCAGTGGTTAGCTTATTTCCAAAAAACGATCTCATGGATTCTATTGTAATTGACGCAGTAAATGAGGATAAATCAATTCGGGCGGAACAGCAAACGGAAAAGGGAACATTATTGATGATAGCCAAAGGTAGAGAAGAACTTGGGCATTTGGTCGTATCGAGCACGATGGGACAAGAGGGTGATCAGACGTTTCAGAGTAATTACTCTATTATCTACAGACAGGGAGATCAGGACAAAGTCTTAATGGAACTACCCAATTACTTGTTTTTCCGACCATCCAGCAAAAAAATATCTTTTGAGAAGCTGAGTTTTAAAGAAGCTGAGGTTTACATCCTTACTCCTCAATATCAAACAGGTCATGGCGTGGAAGGATATATTTTCGCGATTGATAAGCAAAATGAAGATGTATTCCCATTAGAAATCGTAAAGAAGGATCAAGTCTCGAAAACACTTCTTTATTCAGAAGCTGAGCCTTTACCGAGTGTCGAAAATAATATCTTAGTAGTCCATCCACCAGTTGGAGCAGGTACACAAGAAGCAGATGCAAAAGATATCTTTTACAAATTGGATTTAAACAATAAACGGTTTGTGGCTGAATAGCATGATTTGAACAAAAAAAAGGTCAGTTCACGAAATCGCGGAGCGTCTATGCTTCTATCATGAAGCTGCAGCAATTCCTCTATAGTTTCTACTTTTAATATATTGGCCGGTGTTGCCCTTTATAGGGTACACTGGCTTTTTTCATAGGAATCAAAAGGATAAGATCACACGTCATATTATTGGCATTGAATGTCGAAGCTTATGAAGACATAAAATGATTTCCCGCACTAGTACATAAGAAAAAAACTTTTTTGCAACCAAAACCCTTCTTTTCTTACTTTATAAGTGAGGCCTTAATCAAACTGAACGGAAGTGATGGAGTGGACGATAGTGAAATCATACAGCTGTACTTTGCCCGCAATGAAACAGCAATAGAAGAAACATCCAAAAAATATAGAAATTATTGTACCAAGATTGCTCATAACATTCTGTCTAATTTTGAAGATTCGGAAGAATGCGTGAACGATACCTTTCTAGGAGCGTGGGAAACGATACCGCCGAAGACGCCTGCTAAGCTCTCATCTTTTTTGGGGAGGATCACACGAAATATCGCGTTAAATAAACACGATTATTACATGGCCAAAAAGCGGAATAAAACATTCGATACGATTCTTGATGAATTAAATGATTGTTTATCCTCTCCAGACAATGTCGAAAGTCAATATGAGGAAGAACAAATCGCTGAATCTATAAGCAATTTTCTGCTGAAGATTAATGAAGATCATCGGAATATTTTTCTGAGACGTTACTGGTATTCCGATTCTTTGGCTGATATCGCAACTCGATTCTCAATAAGTGAAAGTAAAACGAAATCGGTTCTTTTTAGAACACGAAAAAAACTCCAATTATACCTTATGAAAGAGGGCTATATCCTATGAATAATAAAGATCTATTTAAGACTATTGGTTATGTAGACGGCAATCTGGTAGAAAAGGCCAACACAGCGAGGCGTACTAATAAGAGAACATATGCGAAGTGGGGAACCATGGCTGCTTGTGCTGCACTTGTGTTAGGAGTGGTCATTTATACATCTCCTCTAAAGACATCATTAACGAATTCACCACAAATCTCGCAGCAAACGCCCGTTTCAGCTCCTACCGGAGTTCGGAAAATTTTAAATTACAACGGATTTCGTTATGCATTCGTAAGTGATGGTGCTCAGTTTAAGTTCACAGGAATGAAGCCTGAAAAATCACTTGGAACCATAGATTTTGATATTAACCAAGAGATCGGGAAGAACAATGGAGGAGAAGTTGTAGAAAAGGATTTTTCGTCTACGTTCGCTGTTGGAGGTAAGTTATATGAAATTCCGACGTACCCATCCCAATTCCGCATCGCTGTTAAAGTTGAGGAGCATTATTATTTGGCAGAAATCGTGGCGAAGACTAACGATTCTACGATGACCGCTAAGGAATATCTGGATATGTCTAATCTAAAAGAGCATGCAAAAGATATCCATGTTCTTAATCATGTGGGAAATGACGTGTTAAAGAAAATGACAGATCATGCTTCTGTGGAGTCTATCATTGATGGATTGTACAGCGCAAAAACAGCTGATTTAAGTAATAAAGAATACGAGGCTATTGCAGAGGCGCAATCCCAAGGAAAATCGTATCAGTTAAAGTTCAACCTCAAGGACGGAACCTATATGGGCATGTATATCATTCCTGAATTAAAAGTCGTATCTATGGGAGATGCTTACTATCATTTGCCTGACACCTTTTTTGAACAATCTGGAGATCTT
Organism: Paenibacillus sp. FSL H7-0737; assembly: GCF_000758545.1. Lineage (NCBI taxonomy): Bacteria > Bacillati > Bacillota > Bacilli > Caryophanales > Paenibacillaceae > Paenibacillus > Paenibacillus sp. FSL H7-0737. Next base: position 3,322,092 of record NZ_CP009279.1, read on the forward strand.
TTTTTAGGGCTTGCACAAGATGTGTTGCCGCTTTACTAAACTTAAGAAGATTTGATTATGTTTAAGAAAAAAGTAACGATTTCTAACAAGTTAAAACAAAGGCATCGAATCCACAGATTCGATGCCTTTGTTTTAGAGTAGAGTACAATTTCCCAGATTGTGCGTTAGCCCTCACCCACTAATAGTCATTTGCGTAATGATTTAAATCATAATGGGCAGTTTAATCCTGGTGAACCTTGGATTCCGAATGTTAATGTTGTTCTATATAGTAATTCGAGTGGACCTGTGTTTCTACGCTAACGAATGTCAATGGAGTTTATAGTTTTCCGATTACCGTTTCGGGAAGTTATTTCGTTTATAAGACGGTTACAGATTCGGATGCTACTTGTCCACCAACTACTTTTTCGCAGCCAAGTGGATTTACAATGTCAAAGGGCCAAGAAAACTGACCTTAACCGTTACGAAGTCTCAAATCAGCAATAATGCAACTGTAGCCAATCAGAACTTTAGCCATGATACTACAAATAATCCCTTAAGCTGTAATACAACAATGATTCAATTTGCAGGAAGACCTTTCGTTTGGTATTACCTCAATGTTGTAACAGGTGCAACCGTTATTCGAGGAACGGTTAGCCCCCCTGTAGATATAAATGCAATCGGATATAATCCACTGGATAACTATTTGTGTGTCTCTATTTATAGCGTTTAAGGGTAAATTGAAAGATCGTTCCCTTTCCCGGTTTACTTGTAACCGATATTTTTTCACCTAGACCATTCACAATTTCTTCCGCAATTGCGAGCCCCAGACCGCTTCCTTTTTCATTATGTGACTGCTCGCTCTTGTAAAATCTTTCAAAGATATAAGGGAGGTGATCTTTCGCAATACCGGGTCCATTATCAGATATCAGTACAGTTACAACCCTTGAATGTACTTCAGCATCAAAAGTTATTCTTCCATCTTCTCCTACATATTTCATGGCGTTATCCATTAAAATATTGACCAGCTGAAATACTTTATCTTTATTAGAAAGAACAGCAGGCAGATTTCTAGCGTTCTCTGTAATCTCAAATACAATGCCCATCTCATCAGACAAGAAAGAGTATTTAGACTCTATAAGCGCCACTAATTCCTGCGTATCTATTTTTTCTTTATCCCAGGTATCTCTTTTATTTTGCATTCTTGATAATTCCAACACATCATAAATCAAACGTTGCAGACGTGCACATTCGGATAAAATAATGCCATAATATTTATTGGTTTTTTCTTCGTCTTTAATCATTCCATCTGCCAATGTCTCTGTTAAAGCCCTGATGGAGGCAATAGGAGATTTCAGTTCATGGCTAATATTAGCGATATAATCCCGGCGAGTTTTTTCAAGCTGTTTCATTTCTTTAAGATAAGAAGAGATAAAAAAGCCGATTATTAGCGAGCCTAATAGTAGGGTGCCGGTAAAAACGTAATAGAACCCATTCAATACGGCTTGAAATTCACTACCCGGCTCTAATAAAAAGACAACTCCGACCGCTTGCTCATTCTGAATAACGGGTGCACCCACGACAATGGATTTACTCGGAAACCCGCTAATATTTTTAATCGCAGCAAATTTATTCGCTTTAATTACTTCTGGAATATAATCTATAAGGGCATCTTTGAATTCTTCCGATGTAACATTGAAAAATTGCTGCTTACTCTCGTCTCCAGGTGAAAGGTCATTTCCCTCCAAATCATACACCTTCATAAGGTAGGGTCTAAAACCCCTAATATTCTTCTCGTTTTGTGCGATTTCAGCAGCTATAGAGGTTGCCTGAGGTAGCATATCTTTTAATTTATAATTCAAAAAAAGCTGTTTTATAATCAAGGTTCCCCCGATTTGCCCTAAAATAAAGCAGAAAAGGATGGCCAAATAAATTACTTTTTTGTTGGAAGTTACTCTTTTCATTTAGAAGACTCCATTTTATAGCCCATCCCATAAACGGACTTGATTTCAAACCCCAAATCTTCTTCGGGTAGTTTTTTTCTCATTCTCTTAATGAGATTATCAACCGCTCTAGTATCGCCAAAATAATCATATCCCCAGACCTTATTGAGGATTTGTTCTCTTGAAAGCACTTTGTTCCTATTGGTTGTAAAATAGATCATCAATTCAATTTCTTTAGGTGTAAAGTCCATTCGGTTTCCCTTGATATGGATTTCAAAAGCATTGCGATCAATTTTCATTTCACCTAGGGTCAGGATTGCATCTTCAGTTGGAAAGGTATAATGGATCCGTTTCAAAATGGTTCTTACTCGTGTGACAACCTCCCGAGGGGAGAACGGCTTCGTTATATAGTCGTCTGCCCCAATTTCCAACCCCAATATGCGGTCAGTTTCTTCACATTTTGCGCTTAGCATAATAATCGGGACGTTACTAGTTGTTCGAATCTTACGGCACACCTCTGTCCCAAAAAGCCCGGGTAGCATAATGTCCAGTATGACGAGATCAAAATGCTGATCCTCTAACTTTCTAAGCACTTCTTCACCATTGTATACCGATTCATATTCCATATGTTCTGCAAGTAAATAAGCAGATATGCTCTCATGTACAGCAATATTGTCATCACAAATTAGTATTTTCACTTTTCCTTGCATAGCTACCACCTTTATTCCGATATCATGGACCTTATTGTAAGTAAAATGTCTATACGGAGCAAGGAAGACTCAAGCAGAATGGAAAGAGACCGATTGGATGATCGGCCTCTCTTAACCAAGAATGCTTTATTCAGAAATATATACATTAGAAGTATCCATATTTATGGTGTGCGTTGCGGCATTCCATACTAAATTAAAATCAAGGGATTTTGCTATATCCCGGAGCTTATAATACTCATTCCCGCCGATATTATAGCCTGTTACTGAAATCTCTTGACCGTTTAAAGTTATCTTAGTGGATGTCGTAACACCTGTCTTCGAATTAGTATTTCCGGATGCTGAAAGTTCAATGCCAGTCGGGGTGTACGCTTTGTTAGATGTAATGTTTAAAGCATTTGTCTTCGCATCTGAGGTCACTTCAAACTGTTTTGTAGTGTTGTTTACAGCCATAGCTATATCCCGCAGTTTAAAATAGTTGCTGCCGTCAATAGTGTACGCATCTACAGATATCTTGTTCCCATTCACCATCACTGATGACTTGGAAGGAGTGGCAGTTGCGGATGCTTTTGGTGATGTAGCACTAACCTTGTCCGCCCAAGCAAAAAGCTCGTCCAGATCGTAATCTCCGCTGTGTGGAATATCCCAAGCCATCGCAAAGTCTACATTTAAGCCTTTATTCTCCAGCTCCGTAGCCAATATAGTAGAAACAGCGAGAGAGGTATCACTATCTTTGGTACCCATCCGAATCCGCCAATTACTTGTAGTGGTTGTTCCCTCAGTACTGATATAGTTCATCGGATTCATCATTTTCACTAGATTCTGGGCAGCAAGCGTTCCGCCGGCCGTATCATTATCCAAACCGAACTGGGTAAAATGCTGGGCAGTGACGTTCGATGTGCCAAACAGTTCGTTTTCGCCATTGCTCAGGTCTAAACCGTCAAAGGCTCCAGGCAGCTTCATTCTGCCCAAGTAGGCGAGGTATTGATCATAATCGATATCAGTGACGGTTCCATTTTCTATTGTAATCCATGTTTTATCAGACAGATCTGAACCCGCTTTTAGCGCTTTTTGCGCTGAAGCGATGACCAAGGATTTGATGTAATCTTTAAAGGGACCATTGCCATCTGCATTCATTGTTAATGCCGTTCCATCGGCTTTTGTTAGCTCTAGGCTATTTACGTAAGTTGGGAACATTGCTTTCAGTTCGTCTGATATTTTAATCTGATCTTCCGTTAATGTTCCTTCAACCATCTTTCTCTCCATGTTAAAATCCGTATTTCCGGAGAAATCCAGCTTTTCATAAGAGATAATATCGTTGAATTGCCATTCATAGGCTGCATCTGCGTTGTCTAGATTCGTAATTGGCGTGTAAGCCGAAACAGCAAAAACGTCATCACGCTCGTCGGCTGCACCAATAGCCTCCAAATAAGGCTCATATTCCGCATTATTGCCAGTCGCACCTAACAGTGTAGAGAGCGCTCCACCTGCGCTTGTACCGTTCGAAATGATTTTCTCGGCATCGCCTGGCATGATATCGTCATTATAGCGAAGGTAGCGGACAGCTGCCTTCAAATCCACAATCGCTGCTGGTGCCTTGCCAGTGTATGTGCCATTGTCATCTTGTGTAGTTCTACCGCGAGCACCAGGGGATGCGACTACATACCCTTTTGACAAGGCAACTGCTATAGCGTTAGGTGACCCTGAGGAGGCAGGTCCTGCAGTTACGTTTGTGCCAACTGCAGGACTATTTAATCCGGTTTCCGCTTCGGGCTTACTCGAATCAGTTTTCGCATTCACTTCTGAAGTCATTTCGGAATCCTTATCTGTTTTTTGAGCAGCGCCTTGCGGACCCGCTCCCATGCCTTTGCTCGACTCAGTACTACCTGGCTGAGCAGGCATGTACCCGCCGACCTGGTTCGGGAAAAAGATAGGTGCTGTATCGGCGGTATAGCTTCCGATCGATTTACCTTGGAAATAATCCTCAGGGACATAAACGTTCATGATTTCATAATTAGTATCTACTGGATTCTTAACGTAGACAATATTCTCATATGCTCGGTAAGTGACTGATCGGCCGTCTACCGTCAAAGTTTTAGTAGTATATTGGGCATCATTGAACTTTAGGCTGTATGCTCCGGAAGTTGCTGCACTAGCAGAGCCTGTAGTGAACGACATCGATAGCAGAGAAAAAGTAAGAACAGGGGTAATCCATTTTTTTAGTTTCATAGTTTTATCTCCTTTTTCTAAAATTTAATAGATCATTTCATCAACGATAGATATCTACAAACTCTTTTCAACTCCTCTCTGCAAGGTGTTAGCTTGGATTCCGCACGAATATTGCGAATATCCTTGATGGATTGAATCTAACAAAACATTGTGGCATAAAAATATCATCCTCATTGAGATATCGAATCTTAATCAGAAAAGTAAAGGAACTGTTAATGGAAGGAATAGGAATCTTGACACGACACCATTTGGTGTCCTATAATCAATATGACACTAAATGGTGTCCAATTGGGTGCTGATGAAGTATAATTGGTCACACTACAGGTAATATTACGGAAAAGGTGGGGGTGGTTTTGAACGATAATAGTCAAGTGAGGGATGTATATGACGCTGTTGCAGATCCAACAAGGCGAAAATTACTTCAAATCCTGGCTGATGTTGATGAATTACCCCTACATGAAATCACGGTTCATTTTGATATGGGCCGTACAGCAGTATCTAAGCACTTGTCTATTCTTAAAGAGGCTGATCTTGTAGTTGCTCGAAAGGTTGGTAGAGAAACGAGGTATCGTTTGAATGCCAATCCATTGAAAGAAATTCGGGATTGGGTATCTTTTTACGAAGGCTTCTGGAAAGAAAGAATCGATAAACTAAAACTTTTATTGGAGGAAGAATAATGAAACCAGATGTATCCTTAGATTATCAATTTACAAGCTCCATCGAGAAGGTATGGAACGCTTTAACGGATTCAGATACACTAGCGAAATGGATTTGGAGCAATGACTTTAAACCAGTCGTAGGGCATAAATTTCAATTTCGTGCAGAGCCAAATGAATGGTGGGATGGTATTGTAGATTGCGAGGTTCTCATAGTAGATGAGCCACATACATTATCCTATACTTGGCATAGTGCCGGAGAAGGTACAACAGTTACTTGGACTTTGAGCAAAGAGGAAGATGGTAAGGTTCATCTGCATCTTGCTCAATCTGGATTTAGTGAGGAGACCAAAGCTCGCCAAGGCGCTATTGAAGGAGCTAAATATGCTTGGGCGAATATGGGCAGTCAGCTTGAAAAAGTATTAGCAGAACTGTAATTTCAAGAATAGGGCGCTTTTCTGAAAATGGAAAGTGCCCTTTTTAATGGAATAAATGATGGCAATACTAAATGAAGAGAATGGAGATGAGATGATACCACTATGAAAATCAACCGATTGATTGCGAACAATATTAATAAGTTAGATGCAGTACTTCCAGTTGACCAATCCCTAGGGATTGCTGGTTTATCCGGATCTGGTAAAACCACCTTTTGTCAAACCATCGGAGAAGAATCCAAGAAACGTCTCGTTTCTTTATTGCCAAAGGCAGAATATCAGTATTTATTCCCTAACATTATGGAGACTAATTTCAGTGCGATTCAGATGGAAGAAATGCCACTCGTACTTTTTCTAGGGAGATCATCTATTTCTTCCAATCCTCGTTCAACCATTGGCACACATACGGGCGTGTTCACAGAGATTCGAGTTGCGATTGCTGAACAATATAACCTATCGCCAGAGGTTTTTTCATTTAATAATGAATTAGGCTGGTGCTCAGATTGTAAAGGTCGCGGCACTACTAAAAATGTCGAATGTAAAAAGTGTAAGGGTAAGCGATATAATCACGAAGCTGAACAATACAAAATGGAGTTATTAGGTCAAGGCAAGAGTATCTCCGATATTAATGACTTAAGCATTGAAACCATTTTTTCTCTAGCAGAAGTTCTAAACATTAGTGAAGGTAAACAAAACATTCTAAAGAACATAATCCATATGAATATTGGTTATCTAACCTTAAATCGTATAATGGGTACCTTGTCAGGCGGAGAGTTAACACGACTTTACTTGGCAGAATTCATGGCAACCAGTGAAAATACAGTAATTATCATTGACGAAATCTCTGTGGGTCTGGATCACCAAACCCTTTTAAAAATATTAGAGCAGATAAAACAACTAGGATTTAAGAATCAAATTTGGCTTATTGATCATTCGGATACCGTATTAGACATAACGGACGAGCAATTGTTCTTTGGACCAGGAAGTGGTAAATACGGCGGAAAAATCGTTGAAGAATCGCCACGTCCGGCGCCCATCAATGGAGAAATAAATCAGACAGCTCCAACTGAATATTATCATTTTCATGATCTTTACTGTCGTAATATTCAAATCGCCGAAATTCAGATTCCCCGTAATAGACTTGTAACGTTCACTGGGGAATCTGGCTGCGGCAAATCTACATTGGTCAATGAGTGTATGTCCAAGGATTTTGTGAAGCGATATCCCAAGGATAAGCTGGTGATTGTGGGGCAGGATCGAAATCAATCGATTACCAGCCGGTCTACGGTTGCGACTTTTCTTGATATTAAGAGAAAGCTCACAAAATATAGCGAAGAGATTGATGATATTTTTCAGCGCTCAATTGAAGATATTATTGATGAACTGCCAAATGAAGACATCGCTCATAAACGTTTAAGTTTATTGATCAAGCTTGGGCTGGGTTATTTAACGTTGGAAAGAAAAACACAGTCTTTATCCACAGGTGAATTTCAATGTGTTCATTTAGTCTCCGAGCTATTTGCAGGTTCAAGAAACCCCAATACACTTTTCATTTTTGACGAGCCTTCCAAAGGGTTATCACAAAATATTCTAAATCAATTCATTGATAGCATTAGAGACATTCTTCAGGACGAATCCGTCTCCATAATGATGATTGAACATAACTCGTATATGCTGGAAAATTCTGATTTTATCGTTGATTTTGGTAAAAGACAGCTTGAACCTGTTGAGCATCTAGAAGTTGTAAGTCATGAAGATTATTATCTCCAGCAAATCAGTGAAGATCATGTCGCTCCATTGCAGATTTCTTCAACACTGCGGCAACAAAATGGCATTAACTATTTAAAAGAAAATCAAATTGCCTACTTTAAAAATGCGGAAAACGTTTATAAAGGTGGCATCTTAAAAAGCTTATCTTCTATGGCGCGTTTGATATATGGTGAATATGAATCAGATACCATTGCACCTGTCATCGCCATTGATCTGGAAAGACACCTATATAGTCAATATACTTTTCTATATGAAATTGGTGGCTTGATCAACCAAATTGTAACGGCACATCCGACCAATAAAGATACAAATAGCTTCGATTTCTATAATCAAGACAATCATTGTCCATGCTGCAAGGGACGTCGAGTCATTGAAAAATTTGATTTTGAAGTTGTTCTTCAGAATAAAAATGTGCCATTTTGGGATGGCTTATTGCATCCAGATGCAATGGATATTCTGAAATTCTATCAATTCCCCAAAATCAAATTCATCTTTGATGAGATTAAGAATGAACTCGGACAAGATATCAGTAAGAGTTATAATGAGATGACGGATGTAGAAAAGCATACATTTTGGTACGGATATTGGGAAAAGTCATTTTATGATAAAGCAAGCAAGGCAACGAGAACTTGGGAAGGCTTTAATTACATCATTGGGAACTACATGGTGATATCGAAAGCGATTATTAAAGAGCATATTAAACAATCCAAAATACTGATTACCTGTCCAATCTGTGAAGGAACCGTACTAAATCATCATAAGAAGCTAAAGTTTGGCGACACAGATATTCGTGAGATCATTGGACTACCTCTTGATCAAGTGATCAGTACCGTTGGCAAATTACCGGTGCTTGAAAAAATGAAAGCTATTGTCGGCGGTGATATGGTTCTAACAGTGGATGTCTCTCTATTACCTAGGGAAATACAAGTTGCTCTAAAAATGCTTGAACTTGAAGTAGCGAGCTTTGCGCACTATGAAATGGTATTACAAAATGCACTGCCATTCTGGGGCGATATTAGCGGCAGTATTGAATCTATTAGCTTGAATAATCAGATTACGATTTGTGATTTTGAGAATATCACCGAAACCAGAGAATACATCATTGATAAGTTTTTCACGAATGGAAAATACAAAAAGCTGACCTATGTTTATGAAGCGTTTGGTTACAAAAAACTGGTCACTCTAATTAATAAGATAAAAGCTAGTCAGCCATGTCCATTCTGTAAAGGAAAGAAAGTCATATCCGAAGATGGACTTCACGATGGCGTTTATAAGTTAACGATTCCATGTGTTAGTTGTTACGCAAGTGGCATTAATGATGAAGGGCGTAAAGAAATTGTCGAAGGCATTGACGTCCAGACTTGGCTTACAGGTAACGTTAGTGATGTCGTGACTGAAAGCTCAAATATTGATGCTGTAGCAGATATTCCAATTTTCAATCGTATTCGGGAGTTAAATAAACAAGAAATGATGGCCGTTTATCAATACCTTGAAAATAATTAGTTAACCTAATGAAACCGCGCTATGCGCGGTTTTTTATTAGGTGGACACACTTTTGGGATAGCAAACGATGTGATATAACTCACAATTTAGACACATCTTATTAATAGGGATAGCTACATTGAGCTATAGGCATGCAACTTCCTTTTCTTTACAATTAGGCAAATGATAGATTAGAGAATGAATTGCTGATAGGGGGTGAACAATGGTTATACGCAAAAGTTTCTGTCACCTCAGAGTAATGCTAATGATGTTCTTCAGCCTTTTCTTAATAATCACGGCCTACAGTGGGAGTGCCAGTGCAAATACTACTTCGAAAGCGATTCCACTCCAGCCGATTATTAATGCGGCCCAAATCGGAGATTCAATTACTTTAGCTCCAGGTACTTACCTGGGTCCGGTTCAAATTGATAAAAGGCTGACGATTAGCGGGGAAGGAAGGGCAACACTATTAAATTCATCTCCCGATGCTGAGGTTGCAGTTATGATTCAGGCTGATGGGGTAAAGCTTCAAGGACTTAATATACAGCAGCATAACGGGGGAGAAGCAGCAGCGATTCGGGTGGAAGCCGATCAGGTAACTTTGAAAGATTTAGTCATACATACATTTGGCTTTGGCATTATGCTACGTGAGGCTGATAGTGGAGTTATAGTAAACAATAAAATCCGTTGGTTTATACCTAAAGGTGCTGCTTCGGGAAAAAGAGGTAATGGCATCGATATCTATAACTCTCATGGTTCAGATATCAGAGAGAATGAAATCTCTTATCTCCGAGATGGCATTTATTTAGAGAAGAGTCGCAATACAAAGGTTGATCACAATCGGCTCTATCATTTACGATACGGTGTTCACTGTATGTATATCAATGGATCATCTGTTACGAACAATATTGGAGAATACAACATTACTGGCGCGATGGTGATGGGAGTGAGCGACGTTATGGTATCAGGAAACTCTTTTCGAAAACAAAATCAGAATGTTCATTCTCAAGGAATCCTGCTCTTTGACGTTCGTACCTCTCAGATTGTAAATAACCTCGTGGAAGGAAATCGGGTAGGAATCTATATGCAACAATCCTCCGACAACACTCTCCAGAATAATATGGTGCTCCGAAATTATATTGGGATTCAATTTGAGGGTTCTGAAGGCAACCGCTTTCAGAAGAATGCTTTTATTGCCAATGTGATTGAAGCACAGGCAACGGATTCTAAGAATAATAAGATGACGAGAAATTTTTGGGATTCATTCGAAGGTCTGGATGTATCGGGTGATGGCATAAGTGATCTATCATATGCTATTAATCCATTTTATCAGCAATTAGTTACAGAAAATGCTGCTTATCAGCTCTTTTTTCAATCACCGGGCATGACATTTTTAAGCGATCTGTATACAAATGATAAAGAACAATGGTCCACCGATCCAGAGCCGCTTATGCAATTGGATTCAGTTCATGCAGATGTTGGACAAGTTAGTGAGGGGCAAGGGTCAGTAATGGTAGTGGGTTGGCTGCTTTTGTTCTTCGCTGTGATCACAATACTATATATGGGGGTATTAAGGTTATGAAAAAATGGAGTTTAGTACTGATGATGATGATGGGTTTGTTAATTCTGGCGGCTTGTGGCCCCAAAAAGTTTGAACCTTTGGCGATAAATGAAAAAGTTGATATTTGCGCGATTTGCAATATGCAGGTTAAGGACGATGCTTTTGCTACACAACTAACAACAAAAGACGGGAAGAATTATAAGTTTGATGATATTGGTTGTATGAATGAATGGAAGAGCAAGAATGGAACCAAAAACATCGGAATGGACTATGTCCGGGACTATAACGACAAAGAATGGGTAGAATTCAGTAAGGCCAGCTTTGTATATGATGAGACTCTACGCACACCTATGGCTTATGGAGTTATCAGCTTCAAAGACACTGCTTCAGCCGAAGCTTTTGTGAAGGAACAAGGTGTTGGCAGCGTTCTGTCAGCAAGTGATCTGTCCAAGCATGAATGGAAACAAAATACGGATATGATGCAAATGGACATGAATGGCGGAGAAGGACATATGGACGAGCATAAGTCTGAGGAAATGGAAGATATGACATCGGATAAAGAGATGGATATGTGATAATGGTTGATATCCTGCAAGTCGCACGCAGAGAGATTAAAATGGGTTTTCGGAATCCATGGGCTTATTCTTTTTTGGCATTATTTTGTGCGTTTAGTCTTGGCTTACTACTGATTAATGCACAAAATGAGATTCAAGGCTACACCGCAGTTACAGGTTCCATGCTAAGTCTGATTTTGTATCTACTGCCGCTTATGACATTATTTCTAGGCTCGTTTTCACTGACTTCAGAAAAGGAAGAGGGTAGCTGGCAGCTTTTATCTACTTATCCAATAGGAACATTGTCATTTATTCTTGGCAAGTATGTGGGGCTGGCTGTCGTATTACTTACGGTTGTGGCTTTCGGCTATGGTTTAATGGGAATGATTAGTGGATTCTTGGGCATGGCCTATGATTCTACTACTTACTTTCTATTTTTGTTTTTTTCCGCAGGACTTGTTTTACTATTCTTGACCATCGCTTTGTTTATCGGTTCATTATCAAGAAACCGCTGGCAGGCGCTGACTGTTTCTGTTGCTGTGTGGTTTTTCACAGTAATAGGTTGGCCGACGTTTTTGATCGCCTTTTTAGGTTTAATGCCGTATCTCTGGATTAAGCCCTTGCTGGTCGTATTCACAATACTCAACCCAGCAGAGCTTGTTCGGTTATTCGTTGTAATTAAGCTGGGCGGAGGTTCAGTGCTGGGACCTGAATATTACCAATGGGTAGAATGGATAAATGGTTCGAAGGGTAGTTTGTTGTTTATGGGAGTCTGTCTAGTTTGGATGTTAAGCTCGATCCTGTTTGTAAATTGGATATGGGAAAGGGGGCGCTCTCGTGGATAACCCCTTAGTGAATGTAAGAGGAATCTCTAAAGTTATTAAAAAGCAAACAATAGTTGAAGAGATTAGCTTTCAAATCCCCACTGGGAGCATACTTGCACTATGTGGCGGTAACGGGGCTGGCAAAAGTACCGTTTTGCGAATGGTTGCCGGTATTATTCAGCCTTCGGTGGGCGAAATCTCAGTGGGTGGTTTATACTGGCACAAATCACGCAAACAATTCTCGGAACAAATTGGTTATATGCCAGATGATTATCAATTCAATCAGGGGCTGTCGGCAGAGGAAGCTCTGACTTTTTGGGCCGCTCTCCGTAGGGTACCCAATCGCAAAGCGAGAGTAAACGAAGTCCTTGGCTTAGTAGGCCTACAGGATAAACGAAATCGTCTGGTCAACACCTTTTCAAAGGGAATGCGTCAGCGTATCTTATTTGCTCAGGCATTGTTGGCCAAGCCTTCGTTGCTAATTATGGACGAACCCACAAACGGTCTTGACCCTTTTTGGATGAATGAATTCGTAGACCTACTCCAAAGAATCAAGGAAGAAGGGCATACCGTTATTTTCTCCACACACCAGTTAGAAATCGCTGATAAAATCGCTGATCAGATTGTCTTTTTAAGTCATGGAAGAAATGTTGGTTCAGGTCCGACCAAAGAATTTCATGCGAAATTTGGTTCTCTGTATACAGCCTTTAATCATAGTCTGGGTCTGAAATGAGCATGCGTCGAATCATTGCTTTGCTGGTGATTATCGCAGCTGTCACGACTGTTGTATGGGTATTTAGCCATAATGAAACAAGAGATTCATCTGAGAGGATTGCAGTGGGCTCTATCGCTCCCGAATTTGAAGCTACTACTATAGAAGGTAAAAAGGTTCGACTAAGCGATTTTCAGGGACAGATTGTGGTGCTTAACTTTTGGGCCTCCTGGTGCACGTCATGTGTGCGAGAAATGCCCCTTCTGAATGACATTCACAAATCCACTAGTTCTCAAATTGAAACCTTGTTTATTAATGTTGGTGAGTCTAAAGGGACTGTATCAGAATATCTTAAGAATCACAGTTTTTCTTTTCCAGTTGTCATCGATGTTACCGGAAAAATATCTACTTCATTCGGAGTTAGTGCGCTTCCTGCTACGTTTATTATAAACGGAGAGGGGAAGATCAAAGAGGCTATATTAGGCGAAATCACAGATTTCCCCTTAATGCAACTAATCAATTCATATACATATTCCGGTATACAGCCGGGGTGAGATTCTCGAACCGTTTGAATGTTTTAATAAAATAACCAGTATCACAAAATCCTAAGTCATCGCTCACTTGATTAATAGGTGCGTCTGTGGTTTCCAGCAACTGCTTGGCCCATTCAATTTTGAGTCTGGCAACGAAGAGGGAGAAGTTCTCGCCTGTTTCTTTTGTAAATATGCGACTGAAATAACTAGGGCTGATATGACAAAGCTTGGCCATTTCTTTTAGGCTGAAATTTTCATTTTTGTGCGCATAGATGTAATCGAACGCAGGCTGAAGCACTGCATTTGAAGAGACCAACTTTTGTGCTCCATTTTTCAATTTGGTCTCAATAAGCGCTCCTGACAACTCTTGCTGCAGAGACTGAATTTTGCGATAAGTAAGGTCTGTCTCCTCGAAAGATTCTGCTGAAGCAGATATATCGATATCTGTGGTCAGTACTCTTTTGTACAAATCAACGGTGGTACGCTTTTGAATGGCTTCTTCCACGATGTAAGTACTTAACTGTAGAAGTAGGTCCACGCATTTGGTTACTTCATCGTAGGATAGGACAGGAAGTGCTTCGTAATCCTCTTTGAGCGCTTGAAACTTCATGTTCGACTCAACATTAGGTGGCCTAGATACTATCTGCTCCAGCTGTGACACATCAGGTTCACGAAGCTTAAGCTGTCCGGCCATAATTGCACCCAAATATTGATCGTCAATAATAATTGGAATCGCGATATCGATAATGTTGAAATGGCATAAATAAATATAAGGCTTGTTCTGGCGTACAGCCTCAATGCCGGCACGAGCATCACATTTTTGACAATAAGGAGAGAGATTAGAATCTTGGCGAACGCCTTGGCAGAAAGGCTGACAGAAGCTGTGCTTAGTCACGGGAACGCCTTTATAATCTACGGTAAGAATCGCCATTTTAGTCACGAGTGATAAAGAATCCTGCAGTTTCTCCCATTTTTTCAAATCAATTATTTCTTCTAAATTAAATCGAGATTTGGACATCACGATATTCTCCTAGGTAAGTTATAGAAACATATTGAACATTATAGCGAATTTTTGCTCAAAAGGACAAGATAATACTATTCCTTAATAAGAAGACAAAAAAACTCGATAAGAAAACGCTTTATTCTGATCTTATTGTTTCATGCATACCGAAATAGAGCAATCTATAATAATAACTATATACAACCTAGGAGGAATGAAAATGAGAAGAGCGTTTATCAGTCCGACGAAATATGTGCAAGGTGAGAATGAACTTTTGAATTTAGGCTATTTTGTAAAAACATTCGGTGATTCCGCACTGCTCATTGCACATCCAGATGATGTTACACGTGTGAAAGATAAATTGGAGTCAACTAAACAGAAATTTAATATAACGCTTGTTGAAAGTGGCTTCCATGGGGAATGCTCAAGACAAGAAGTCGCAAGATTACAGGCTCTGGCTAAGGAACATCAATGTGCATGTACGATTGGGTTGGGTGGAGGTAAGGCGATTGATACGGCAAAATGCGTAGCAGAAGGTGAAGCATTGATTATCGTTCCAACGATAGCAGCCACTGATGCACCAACAAGCCACTCCGCGGTACTCTATACCCCAGAAGGTGAGTTTGATGATTATGCTTATTTCAAGCAAAGCCCAAGTGTAGTCATGATCGATACAACAGTCATTGCCAAAGCGCCAACAAGATTTCTTGTTGCAGGGATGGGTGATGCACTCTCCACTTATTTCGAAGCAAGAGCTACAGCAAATTCTTATTCCAATGTGAATGCGGGATTGCCTTGCGGGGTTCGTGAAGGTGTTTGTGGGGAAGCTAAAGGAACAATAACCGCACTAGGTCTTGCCAAACTGTGTTATGACACTTTGCTTGAAAATGGGTTCAAGGCGAAGCAGGCCTGCGATCTGAATATCGTAACCCCAGCCTTGGAGAATATCATTGAAACGAATATTTTGTTATCGGGACTAGGCTTTGAAAGTGGAGGTTTGGCTGCGATTCATGCGATCCATAATGGTTTAACAGCTTTAGAAGGAACACATCATTATTATCATGGTGAGAAGGTAGCCTTCAGTACAATTGCTCAATTGGTGCTTGAAAATGCAGACCGTACCGAATTAAGAGAAGTATTGGATTTCTGCCTGTCTATTGGGCTTCCGGTGTGCTTAGCAGATATCGGAGTGGAGCAAGTCACTTACGAAGAACTTCTTGAGGTTGCTAAAAAAGCTTGTATTGCTGAGGAATCGATTCATTCGATGCCGTTCCCAATTACAGAAGAAGCCGTAGCATCGGCGATTATGGCTGCTGACCAATTAGGCCGTCAATACAAATTAAGTAAGGAGCTTTAAGATGAAGAAAATTATGAATAAGCCGGAAACGCTAGTCCGGGAAATGTGTAATGGACTTGTCTTAGCGCATCCTGAGCTGGATTTCAACGATAAATTCAAAGTGATTTCTAAAAAAGAGATCAACACCGATAAAGTTACACTTATAAGCGGTGGCGGTAGTGGGCATGAACCGGCCCATGCCGGGTTCGTAGGCAGCGGTATGCTGGATGCAGCCGTGTGTGGTGATGTGTTTGCTTCTCCATCCCAGATTCAGGTCTACCAAGCGATCCGTAGCTCTGCTAGTAAAAAGGGAACGCTGCTTATTATTAAGAACTACAGCGGTGACATCATGAACTTTAAAAATGCGGCTCATCTCGCAAGTGAAGATGGCATACAAGTGGAATACGTCAAAGTAGACGATGACATTGCCGTTGAAGACAGTCTCTACACCGTAGGGAAACGAGGGGTGGCCGGAACTGTTCTCGTTCATAAAGTAGCCGGGGCTGCGGCAGAAGCAGGGCTGTCCCTGTCGGAAGTAAAAGAAGCGGCGCAACATGCGATTGACCATGTTCGCACCATCGGCTTCGCCTTTACATCTTGCACCGTTCCTGCCAAAGGAACCCCGACGTTTCATATCGAAGAGGATGAGATGGAATACGGTGTTGGAATTCACGGTGAGCCTGGAATTCGCAGAGAAAAAGCCGTGTCAGCGGATGAACTGGCGCAGCGAATGGTTACGTCCTTGCTGAGCAACTTGCAAATGAACGATGAGTCGCAGCAAGAAGTTGCTGTTCTGATCAATGGATTTGGTGGAACACCACTGCAAGAGCTTTATTTGTTGAATAATTCTGTGATCCGTGAATTGACGGCGAAGAATAAGCAAGTGTTTAAAGTATTTGTCGGCAACTATATGACCAGCATCGATATGGCTGGCGCATCAGTGTCGATTATGAAGCTGGATGAGACGCTGAAGAAATGGTTGTCTGCTCCGTGTGATACACCGGCATTGTCGGTTAAAGGTTCATTTGAGCCTGTGAAATATACGGAAGTCATCAAGGAAGAGAAGGCAGACAGCACGGTATCCTTCAAGAATAATACGGATGCTGAAGCAGCGATAATTAAGAACAACCAGTTTTCCTTACAAAATATCGTATTTTTGATCGATCAAATGAGTGAGGTCATTATCGAGAATGAGGTACCGTTCTGCGAGCTAGACGCCCACGCCGGAGATGGTGATTTTGGGATGAGCGTAGCCAAGGGCTTTAAGCAGTTGAAAGTAGAATGGGAAGATATTCTAGCTAATCATCACAGCGATATCGGTGACTTCCTTGATGCTTGTTCATTGATCATTATGGAGCATTGTGGAGGAGCTTCCGGGCCGATCTGGGGATCGGGCTTCCGCGCTGCGAGCAAGACTGCGCTGCAGAAGCAGGAGTTATCCATTCAGGAATTTGCCAATATGATGCAAGCGGTCGTCAAAGGAATTCAAGATACGGGCGAAAGGTCTTTCGGGAGAGGTGCTGTCGTTGGAGACAAGACTTTAATTGATGCGCTTGTACCTTTTGCGGATGCCTGGACACAAAGCGCAGAACAAGGCGAAGATATAAAGCTGGCAGCTATCAAAGCTGCTGAGGCGGCAGTTCTCGGTGCCCAGAAGACTTCCGATATCGTCGCCCGTATGGGAAGAGCAGGCACGGTAGGTGAACGCAGCATTGGTTATCCGGATGCAGGAGCTTACGCGCTTGGAGTTATTTTCACAGAGCTAGCTAAAGCGATGAGATAAGAGATAATATAAACTGAATCCGGATCTGAATAATGCTACGAAAGTTAAAAGCTGATTAACAGAAATCGACACCCCCTTATCCATTAGGATGAGGGGGTGTTTGTATTTGGAATCATACGCTAACACTCCTCATAAACTGTTCGTTGCAGTTTAGCTAATATCTCGAATATAATGATCTAAATGATAATCGTTATCATTTAATACATGGATAAAGGTGATCTCCTCATGATAAAACACTACATTGGGACTACAGCGTACTGCAGCTCTGCTGAGGGTATAACTTAATGACAAGAAAATCAATTCATAACATCTATAACGGGTATTTCAATGCATTGTTTGAGACTCCGACTATAAGGGACACCACAGAGCGAATGCATTTTTCACAACCTAGTGACCATGGATACGTCGATAGGGTTATCACATCTTCCGGGATCGAAATTGTAGATAGTGATTACCGTTTCACTGAGGATCGTTTAGTCCGAGTTCAATCCGAAGCAGCTATGATTGAGCTAAGCTTTTGTCTACAGGGCAGCGGAGAAGTTCATGTAACAGGCAATAGTCACGAGTTGGTGCCCGACAGTTGTTCATTGCAGCTCATGCGAGATTTCCAAGCCGAATTTCACTATCGCAGTGCTGAACCCATCCGTTTACTGTCCATTGGTGTACCGGTAACACTGTTCGATTCATGGATGGTAGAGCAAGGATCTCTACATACTTGCAGTTTATCCGGGCTGTTAGATACACAATCATTTCGTATGTTCCGTATGCCTATTCTTCCAGAAACCTCCCGAATATTGGTTCAATTGAGAGATTGCCCATATCATACCTCAATGCGCAGGTTATACGCAGAGGGTAAGGCATTAGAACTCCTTTCCGCATATTTGGGCGCTTTTCTTTTTGAGCAGAGTCATACTAAACGTAGCTTGCATTTATCTCGCACTGACCGGGAAAGTATTCGGAGAGCCAGAGAAATCATACTCGAGCAAATGGCAAACCCTCCATCACTCATAGAGCTTTCCAAGCTGGCGGGTATTAACGAATACAAATTAAAAGTTGGTTTTAAGGAAGAGTATGGTACGACTGTATTTGCCTATTTACGGAAGAAACGTTTAGAAAAAGCATGGGAAATCATGCGTTCCGGGGAGAGTAGTGTTAGTCAAACAGCGACGATGGTAGGTTACAACAACTTTAGTCATTTTGCGGAGGCGTTTCGGAAGCAGTATGGAATAAATCCTTCTGAAATAATAAAAAAACGTTAGACAACAAATAAATATCCGCCAAACCGTTATTCAATCCCTCTATCGGTAGTTTAGCCCTATCAGCAGAGTGTATGATCGGACTTGCTAGTAGTGAGAATGATTATCAATAGATTGGAGAGGGTTGGAAAAAATGTTCAGTTTAAAACGTATCTCTTTTGTCGGAATCGCCTTATTCATGATGGTGATGTTGTACGGATGTGGGAATTCAGGGCAGGAGGCTCAAGGGGATAACACCCCACCCGCGGTAACATCTGAACCCGTCGCTACGAATTCCTCCGAAACACGTACCATTAAGGACGCCATGGGAGATGTTGAAATACCGGTAAACCCGGTTAGAATTGCCGATGTATCTGGCTCAACTGAAGAACTTTTAGTGCTTGGATATAAACCTGTGATTACCGGGAATACAGACATGGCTAATTCACTGGAAATCACACCTATTCTAAAAAAAGAACTGCCTAATGTAACGCCCGTTGGATGGTTTCAAACGGAAGTTAACTTAGAAGCGATCAGTGCAGCAAGTCCTGACTTGATACTGGCAGGGCCTACACAAGAGAAAATCTATGATCAACTAAATATGATTGCTCCAACAGTGAGGGTTCCTTATGGCTTTAATGCTTTTAGAGAGCGGTTTGCCTTTGTTGCAGAGGTACTTGATAAGAAAGCAGAAATGGATGAGTGGCTGAAGGCCTATGATCAACGTGCTCAACAACTGCATGATCAAATCACAAAGATAACTAATGAAGAAACGTTTGCGGTAATCGAAGCTACAGAGAAAGAAATCCGGATCTATTCCCGCACAGGTATTGCAGATATGATTTTTAATGATCTTGGATTACTCATCGCGCCAGGTACACCGGAACCAGACCCATGGGGAGGAAAAGTAACAAGTCTAGAAGCACTGTCTACCTTTAATCCAGACCACATCATTTTATTATCTGATAATGACCGGAATGTTCTAGACAAAAGTAAGGTCTGGAGCAGCCTAAAAGCTGTAAAATCGAAAAATATATATCGCATGACAAGCAGACAAAATTACAATGAAGCATTCTTTGCATTGGGGAAAGAGGCATTGCTGGAACAAATCGCTGAACAAATCAAGGAACATATCAACAAGTAAAGCTATTCTGTTTAAAATAAAATGTGTAGCTAAAAAACACTGATCCTAATCTGGATCAGTGTTTTTTTAGTTCGAGATTCTTCCAACTTTATGAATCTAATCAATACATTCAATTTTCCTATGTAGGTTTTTTCATGAAAATCAAAGAATTTGTATATGCTGCATGATTCGCTGGATGTCAGAACTTGGAATCTGATTGTCGTAAATTTGATTTTTGGTGTAATGTTGATTAATCTGATAGGTGCGCCTACCATGGCATTGATTACGAATACTTCCATTTGGGCTAGATTAACAAGTGTGGTGATCTTTCTTCCACGTGATATCATTAAAGCGGTTATTGCAGCCATCATTGCGATATAGCTTAGAATAATCCGCAGGTTTTACATAATTATAAATCAAGAGGAGATTTGATAGGATTATGAATGGTAATTAACTGGATAAGATATAAAAAACAGCACCAAGTAAACAACAATAAATTTTTGAAAAGAAGAGGGAAGTTTTATGCAAAGGATTCAAAATTCTAAAATGTACTTTATATTTATTCACATATTTTTGTTGATCTTATTATGTACCTCAATGTATGCCTATTCTCCATGGATTCGTACTAAAGTGAAGGAAATTCTCGAGCCTGCGGACAAAATCTATACCATTGCTCATCGTGGCGCTTCGGGATATGCTCCTGAGAATACTATACCTGCATTCGAACTAGCCATTGATATGGATACCGATTATATCGAGTTAGACATTCAGTTAACTAAGGATCGTGTTCCTGTTGTTATTCACGATGAAACTATTAATCGTACGACAAATGGAACGGGGTATGTTAAGAATTATACTTTAGAGCAGCTTTCGAAATTAGACGCTGGCTCTTGGTTTAACGAACAATATCCCATGTTTGCTAGGGAACAATATGCTGGATTACGTATTCCGACGTTAGAAGAGGTATTTGAAAGGTTTGGAAAAGAAGTGGACTATATGATTGAGATTAAAGATCCTGCTTTGTATCCGAATATCGAAACCATATTAAACGAACAAATTGAAAAATATAATCTGTCTGATCATGTTTCCGTACATTCATTTAGTGAGGCGAGTTTACGTAAGCTTCATTCGATTAACCCAGAGATCCCGCTTTATCAAATTGTTTGGTATAATATTCCGGTTTACAAAGTACCAGAGTCTTTTATCAATCGGGTGAAAACTTATGCAGTTGGTATTAGCCCTAACTTTCAAAGAATAAATTCCTCCTATGTCGCACAGGTGAAAAATTCGGGTCTAAAGGTATTTCCATACACAGTGAATTATCAAGTGAATATGGACAAAGCCGTGGTTTGGGGCGTAGACGGGGTACATACCAACTTTCCTGACCGTTTTAATGAAGTGATTAAGAATAATAAGAAGTGAGGAAGTACGGAAACGGGAATTCAACTATCGGAAATTCATATGCCGAATACATCGATTTCAGAGACAGGATACCATGTTTTTGAATTTACGTCTTTAAAAAACACTTGAATAGTATAGGTGCCTTTTGTATTAAACGAATAAGTAAATTCGTTAGTTTTGAACCAAAAGTTTTCTTCACTTTTCTTAATTTGTTGATTATCGATAGTTTCTGTTTTATCTGCGGGATCAGTGATCGTAAGTTTTATATCTGAAATTTCTGTTTTTAAATGATCTACTTGTAATAAGGTTGAAAAGGCAAACCGTGAAGGGCTTTTTACCTTACCGAAAATCTCTCCATTGTTATCAAGCAATACCATGTTCACATTTGGCTTGTAGATTCGAACCGTTTTACTTGTTTCATCTAAAGCGATTAAAGCAAACAAATTTTTAGAGAGCTGTTCAACAGGTAAGAGGATGTCCCCCTCGGATATTACTGCTGCCTGTTTTTGCACCACATTATTGAAATATAATGAAACTTCTGATTGGTTCGATGCGGCATAAATCATTGTTCTCGGTAGAATCATTATGCAAAGTGCTAATATAGTCAGTTTAATTATTTTTCTCAATGAAATCTCCTCCTATATTTTTGTTATGTTAATTATACCCATAAGATGGAAGATAGTTTCTTTTATGCAATTAATAAAATAAAAAAAGGTCAGTAGAGGGGATTACCCTTTCCTGACCTTTTTGATGTTAAAATTAAGGAGCGATAGCAAGTAGAAGACTGCTTCCTTTGTTCACCCTAACTAGAACCCTCTCACACTGCTTGGGGGTACTTTTCTATGTTTTTTGAAAGTCCGGCTGAAATAGTAGATATCACTGAAGCCAGTTGTGGTAGCGATTTCAGAAATCGTTAACTGGGTATGCCTTAGCAAATAATCTGCACGGTCTAAACGGACAGCATTTATATATTCCGAAATCGTATGACCAGTTAATTCCTTGAAGAGACGACTGAAATGGAAGCGGCTTAGCCCTGTTAGAGCCGCAAGTTCGTCAACTTGAATGGGCTCCTGGTAATGGGTATCGATATAACGCAAAACAGGTGCGAAGCGTTCAACGGTTTGAATACGTCTTTCTTGCTCAGCCTGTGAGAGTACGGTGACGATATGTCTGCGCAATAGCAACGTTAGCAGGCGGTATAGCTCGGACTTCACGGCCAGCTCATATCCGAATTCGCGAAGTTCCAGTTCCCGAATAATCGCCAGCGCACAGTCTGTAATGTGCTGATCTCCCCGGATATGATTACGTAACAGCAGCTGGTTCTGCTGAATCGGGGCGATGAACTTGGTCTCGGCAGCGTCGCTTACCGCACTATGCAGCAAAGAAGTATCTGCAATGATCGCATAATACAATAAATCAGAAGAAGCGCTCACCCCATAATGCAGCTCGTTGCTGTTCACAGCAACTAAATCACCAGCCCGTACGTTGATCGGTGTTCGTCCGCATTCAAAAACAGCCTCACCGCTTTCGATAAACAGAAACTCAAGATGCTCATGCCAATGATGTGGGAACAACAAAACTCCCTCTTGGTTGAAGCGCTGGGTATGTACTTTAATCGGAAACTCGGGATCCGGCATGTCCATGGGTTCCTGTAGATGTTTATCATAGTCCAACATTTATTGACTGCACCTCCTATAGCACAATTGTACAAATGAAACCGCAAGGTTCTGCATGGTGTTTAGGGTTGAAATCATTATAATACGAATCATAACCTATGCAAAATAAAGGAGAGAGTATTTATGGATATGATCAAAATTGGCGTAATAGGAACCGGCTCTATCTCCAGCATGCACTTAAGTGCTTATCGGAATAATCCGCAGACAATCATATATGCGGTTTGTGACCTGAATGAAGAGCGTGCACGAGCTGTTGCTGCTGAGTATAACGTGGAGAACGTATACACGGATTATCGTGAATTGCTGGCTAATTCCGAAATAGATGCAGTCAGCATCTGCACATGGAACAACTCTCATGCTGAGATTAGCATCGCGGCACTTGAGGCAGGCAAACATGTACTTGTGGAAAAGCCCCTTTGCCGCACGGTGGAAGAAGCGCTTCAGGTTCAGCAGGCAGTGGAAAAGAGCGGTAAAATTTTGCAAGTAGGCTTTGTACGACGTTATGACTCTAATGCCCAGCTACTTCAGACATTGGTGGAACAAGGAGAATTCGGTGAAATCTACTATGCGAAGGCAACGACGTTCCGGAGACTTGGTAATCCCGGCGGCTGGTTCAGTGATATTGAACGCTCCGGCGGCGGACCATTAATTGATATCGGCGTCCATGTGATCGATCTATGCTGGTATTTGATGGGCCGTCCGAATCCAGTATCAGTAAGCGCCAATACTTACCGGAAGCTCGGCAATCGTTCCAATATCAAGAACCTTTCTTTCTATAAAGCCGCTGATTACGACGCAGCGAACAATACGGTGGAAGATTTAGCAAATGCACTAATTCGTTTTGAGAATGGAGCTTCGCTGATGGTTGATGTTAGCTTTACATTGCATGCCAAAGAAGACGAGCGCTCGGTCCGCCTGTACGGTGACAAGGGTGGGTTTGAAATTGATCCTGAGATAGTCCTCGTCAAAGAACAGTCGGATACGATCGTCAATATCTATCCGCAGACCGATCATAAGGGGTTTGAGTTCAACAGTGCATTCCAGAATGAGATTAATCACTTTGCGAACAACATCAGCAACGGCTCTACACCGATTAGTCCTGTGCAGGACGGCGTTACAATCATGAAGATTCTCGGCGCGATCTATGAATCCGCTGCCAAAGGCGAAGAGGTGAAACTATGAAGCTAGGAATCAGTACCTACAGTTTGCATTCAGCTTTTTCAACAGGTGAGCTTACGCTTGAAGGAGTCATTGAGACAATCGCCGATCTGGGCGCGGAGCATGCGGAGATTGTACCCTTGGGCATCAATTTGGTTGAGAATCCTGAGCTAATTGATCAGATTGTACGTACGGCAGCAGGTCGTGGACTAGAGTTGTCTAATTATGCTATCGGGGCGAATTTTGCCGGTCTGGAGACAGCGGAAAGACAGCGTGAAGTCGAACGGGTAAAGCGGGAAGTAGACGTCTGTGCGGCATTAGGCATTCAGCGGATGCGGCATGATGTAGCCTCGTCAAATGATCTATCAATTACGCACTTTTTGGAAGAGCTTCCACATTTAGCTGAAGCCTGTCGGGAAATTGCCGATTATGCCGCAGGTTTGGGAATAACGACCAGTGTGGAGAATCATGGATACTTTATTCAGCACAGCGATCGTGTACAGGCGTTGGTTCACGCAGTAGGAAGAGATAACTTCCGTACAACACTCGACATTGGTAACTTCCTGTGCGCTGATGAGAATCCGCTTATTGCTGTGACTAACAATATTAAGCTTGCTTCGATGGTACATTTCAAAGATTTCTATATTCGTCCGCAGGATCGCCAACCTGGAGAAGGCTGGTTCCAGTCTACTGGTGGGAACTGGTTGAGGGGTGCCATCGTTGGTCAAGGAGACATCGATATGCCGGGCGTCATTCGAACCGTTAAGGAAAGCGGTTACGACGGATATATCTCTGTAGAATTTGAGGGAATGGAAGAGTGCCGTAAGGGGACAAGACTTGGGCTCCAATACATCAAGCGGGTTTGGAACCAAAACTAATTCATTTTAAAGGAGGATTATTGCCATGGTTAAACCAATTATCACTAACAAAATCGGCGTTATCGTAGACAGTTTTCAGGTCGGAGTAAAAGAGGGGTTGCGCAAGGCAAAAGAAGCAGGGGCTGATGGAGTTCAGATTTATGCGGTACAAGGTGAATTTGATCCCGCTAACCTTTCTCCTTCAGCCCGCCGTGAATGGAAGGAATACATCGCTTCACTGGGTCTCGAAATCTCTGCCCTCGTTGGAGATTTAGGCGGACATGGATTTCAGGACCCTGCACAGAACCGTGCCAAAATCGAAAAGTCCAAACGCATTATGGAGCTGGCCAAGGAGCTAGGTACAGATATCGTAACTACACATATCGGTATTGTTCGCTCTGACCACACCAGTGAAATTTATGAAACCATGCACATCGCCTGTGAGGAACTAAGCAGATACGCGCATGAGATGAATTCTTACTTTGCGATTGAGACTGGGCCAGAACCCGCTGCGTGTCTGAAGACGTTCCTCGACGGTTTGGGTTCCAAAGGGGTTTCTGTTAATTTTGACCCGGCCAACATGGTGATGGTGACTGGTGATGATCCCGTGCAAGGTGTTCATACACTAAAAGACTACATTGTACACACCCATGCTAAAGATGGTCTCAAACTTGCCGATATCGATCCACGCGATGTTTACGGTCAATATGGTTATGAAGCACCCGCATTAGACCATGAGAAGATGGCTGAAATGGCCGAGACCGGCTCGGCGTTCCGTGAAGTTCCACTTGGAGCAGGTTCTGTCGACTGGAACAATTATCTGCAAGCGCTGAACGACATCGGTTATACAGGTTTCCTGACCATAGAACGGGAAGTTGGCACTAATCCAGAGGAAGATATCCGCCAGGCTGTGAATTTTTTAAAGGCTTTTCGGGTCTGAGCATGGTAGTAATAATGATTAAATAGTTCATCCAACCTTTGGGATAAAAGAGAAGCTGCCTTACAGGAGAACAGGCCTGTACGGTGGCTTTTTTTATTGCTACAAACAATTTTACATAGTTCAGGATAAGAATCTGATCCAATTGCTAATCTCATTTATTGCAACTTTATCCTCTATTTGGCGTTAAAGAAGAGAGAATACGAAGGGGGAGCCTATATGAAAAAGATAAATCTACTAGCCCTTTTAGCAGTCATTTCAGTAATCATTGTTGGATGTTTCAATACAGGGAATAAGGATAAAGTGAATGAAACCCTGATCGATCTGAGCTCTGTTAATTCCATAACAATCCAGAACGATAGCGGTGAATCCATGACCATAACGGACAATAATTTAATAGAACAATTCAATGAAGCCATACATACTGCTGAGTATGACAGCGCCAAGCTTGATATTGCAGCACCTGATTATGAAGCTACTGTTGAAATGAAGAATAATGAAAACGAAAAGTTCTCATTCTGGATTAAGGGCGAGAATAGTGGTCTTTTCACCAAATCAGGACAAAATGGACATTACAAGCTGCCGGAAACAAAAAAAGTAGTTTTACTTGACTTATTTCAACCCAATGAGCAACAAGTAGAAGCCGATAATCTAAAAATTGACGAGGAAATCAAGCGAATCACAATAGCGAAATCTCTAGCACATGGTTCAGTGAGTGCTAACATAAAGGCTGAATACATAGATCATGAAAGCATAGAAACTTTCGTCCGAGCCATCCGTACCGCTGTACAAATACCAGGAAATTTAAATACCGCAACGCCTAACTACGATATTGTTCTAATTTCAAATAATAATAAATATGCCTTTCATCTATGGATTAACGAAACAAGCGAGCAAGGCATGTTAATGAATGTGAACGAAACAAGCACAGGCTACACACTTACTAAGGAATCAACTATCGAGTTAAAAAAGCTTATATTCTTGGAAGCAAACTTTAAGGGGCTGGAGTTTAATGCAGTACGGAGCTCAAATGGAGAACTGGTGGCTAAACCAATTGGCATAACCGAAAATAACTATCTATTAAACGGTGGGGCAGTGGTTGAATTACAAGGAATCTTATATCATACCATTCATTTTTTCTATGGCGACCATAATGCAGTTAACGCTTTACTAGCCCATGATCCTGCTACGGATGAGGTGATGGTGAAATGGAGCGATGAGCTGATCGATACCGATAACCGTTGGAACAATGCATTTATGAACAACTATAATATGCTAATCAAGTTGGACGAGGATCATCTATTATTTCTGGAATCGGATCTGACGAAAGAAGCTGGGAAATATCATTTGTCCTCTTATAATGTTGTTACAGGAGATATTGAACGACTTCGGGAAGACTTTTGGCCGCTTTCTGATGATTCTGACTACATCTATAAATTCCAGTGGAATGCGGATGAACAAATATTATTTATGCAAAGTTACCTCGGCAATGTATGGTTGTTTGATCTGAGGAAAGGAAAGGACGATGTGCATCTTCTAAAATATCCGGTAATCCCTCACTCGACGACCGGTGCGCCATCCCTGTTTCTTTCACCAACCTTTAAGAGATTTGTACATGATGATGAGAGCGGCCAATTAACCTTTTACGATAATAAAGGAGCTTCGCTACGCACTGTAGCTTTACCACAAGAGCAATATGTACCTTCTGAGAAAATAAAGTGGAACCCGGCGGGCACGATTGCCTGGATGGATACAGCAGAGATGAACCAAAACCGAATCCATGATATCGATATCGATTATTTGAAAATCGCTCCCCAAAAAATTGATTTTTATAATCAGGATGGGCTTCCCATCGGCTCCATTAAGACTGAAAGCGACCAAGAAGATGCAGCGGTTGAAGTTGTAGGATGGATGGACGCTAATGTAGCTGTGATAAAATCCTATTCCGTAGAACTTTTGTACAAGGATACTATAGGGCTGAAGGTTAAGAATGTTTCTTATTATCTCTATGATGTAAAGAAGAAGCAGAAGGGGGCTAGCTTTTCGTCCATCCCCGCCAAAGCAACTGTAATTTTAGATCATCGCCTGGATGATGCTGATAATGAAGGCAATATCACTGTGAGTTTTAAAGAAATTACCTATAAAAAAGGAAATTAAATGAGCCTCGGAAGTTCGCCGCAATGATCACATAAGATCATTGGGAAGCTTCCCGAGGCTTCTTTTTTTAATTTCAAGACAACGGTTAAGAAGACGTTATATTCATCGAGTAAGTCTGTCTCGAATTTTATATTTATCCTGCTGTTGTACGGACTGAGGTTAGTAGGTCTAGTTGGAAACCCTGTACCAGGGTTTCCCCGTTCATAAGATCGGTCTCATACGCCCGTTTGAAGCCTAAGCGATAGTAGAGCTTGATTGCTGAAGCCATCATTTCTGAGGTATGCAGATTTAAAGTGGTGGCTCCTAACTCACGAGATCTCCTAGCAGCTTCGTGAATTAGATGGGTTGCAACACCGAGGCCGCGAGCGGATGGGGATACGGCAAGCAGGCGTAGGATAGGGGAGTGAATGCCTAACTCTGGTTTACCGTAAGCCGTTTCCGAGGAGCTAAACAAGAGTGCGCTACCAATGATTTTCTTGTCGATTTCAGCGATGATCCGCATAATCGGGGCATCGCCATGGACAGATTCAAGAAGTGATTTCCGGTACGCTAGCCACAACGGCTCGGGCATAATTTCCGAGTATTGGTGGTAAGCGTCCAGTATCACTTCAGCGATGGCATCACGGTCATTATTCTCAGCTTCACGGATAATAATCTTTTGTGACATAATCTCGCGATCCCCTTTCAGTTAATGTATAGTTCATACGAATGAAGTCATTATAAACGATAATTCCGAGTTATATAAGGGGTATTTTATTATTTTGATAAATGAATAGAAAAGCTCTATATGAAATAAACATAACAGTCGATTATAAAGGGATTCACTATAGCTTCTGTAGTTTCGAATTTTAAATTATTAATCATTTATGAATGAAATTTTGTGGAAATCCGATTATTTTACACGGAATTTAAGTTGACAAAAAATAGGGGGGTGCATAAGATATAAACAAAATCTATAGGAAAGCATCATTCTATTTCATTGTTTTTTCATCGGAATAGTAAAATTAATATTAGTTTAGGGGGAGTAGGGATGAACATTGAAAATATTGAGGCTTTTGTCTACATTAACCATTATGGAAGCTTCAATAAAGCGGCCGAAGTCCTATATATCTCTCAGCCGACAGTTACGGCACGGATTCAATCGCTCGAAAGGGAATTGGATTGCAGAGTGTTTGATCGGTTAGGTAAGCAGATTAGCCTAACGGATAAAGGTAAGCAATTTCTTCCCTATGCCCAGCAGATTCTCCAGATCTATCAGAACGGTAAATATCAGGTTCAGGCCAAGGGGCTTATTCCAAATGAACTGAGGATCGGCAGTACTGTCTCGGTATCCAATTATTTAATGCCGCATCTGATGCTTCATTTGAAGCGCAGGTATCCGCATATCACGATCAAGCTGACGACAGCTTCTACGGAAGTATTGATTGATAAGCTGAAATCGAAAGAGCTAGATCTGGCTTTTATCCGTAAGGTCGTAAATCCAGCCATTCAAGCCTTTCCTTTCTGCGAAGACCCCATTTCGCTGTATGTAGAGAAGGGGCATCGCTTAGCTAAGGCACAACGTACATCGCTGGAAGATATTCGCCAGGAGACGTTAGTCTTTTTTGAATGCGGGTCTTTGGATTGGATGCGACTGCATCGTGTATTTGAGAGCATGGAACAGCCACCGAAAATTGAATATCAGGTGGATAACCTGGAGACAGCCAAGAAGCTGGTGTTGAAAAAAGCAGGTATCTGTTTCCTTCCGGCACTTAGTGTGCAAGAGGAAGTAGCAGCTGGGACGTTAGTACGGGTAGATATTGCGGAGACGGAAGGCATCTCCTTACGTACCAGCCTGATTTCACTAAATGGGGAGAACGCTGAATTCATAGAAACTCTACTTGAACTCGGGATTGGTAAAACGGGAGATCGACTAATTGTATAGATGTATTAAAAAACTCTATTAGCGCATGGACACATGCAGTGATAAAGTTAATTGCATATAATGACGACTATTTCTATAGGAATTATAAATTTAATTTCGGAAGGATGGAGGGCTTGCGATGAGTGAGACATACAGACTGGCAGAACTGCAAGATGCGGAGATTTTGCTTGAGGTTACATATCGTGCGTATGAGCTGATTCGTGAGCTCGGGCTGCATTGGCCGGCGGCTACAGCTGACTTGGCACTTATTGAAGACAATATTGCTACGAATGAGTGTTATGTGCTTGAAGTTGATGGAACGATAGTTGCGACGATAACACTTTCAAAAGAAGAAGAGATTAAGAAGATTAGCCCACTGCCTTTTATTAAATGGTTTGCTGCTCATCCGGATTACAGTAACAGAGGTTATGGTGGAAAGCTTCTAGATTGGGTGGAAGAGCACATTATTGCTGGACAATTGGGTTCGGCTGCGGTCACGCTGGCAACGGCGAAGATGCACCCATGGTTAGTTCAAATGTATGAACGCCGGGGGTATGAACGGTTTCTGGAACTGGATCAGCAGAATGGTGACGGCATTATGTTTCTGATGAAAAAAACACTTATAGATAAACCACAAATCATTCAAAGGGGATAGAACAATGAAAAAGTCCATTTCATTAGTAATTGCATCGTTATTGACACTGGCGATAGCAGGTTGCGGAAATAACAGCACGAACAGTAGTCAGAATGGAAATGCAGCCGAAGCTTCGGCAACGGCAAATAGTTCGACAAAGGTAACTAAGATCATCGTAGGTACGGGTACTGCTTTTCCGAAGGTCTGCTTCATAGATGAGAACGGCAAGCTTACAGGCTTCGATGTGGAACTGCTCAAAGAAATCGATAAGCAGCTGCCTGAATATGAATTCGAGTTTCAAACCATGGATTTCAGCAATTTACTGCTGAGTTTGGAAACTAAAAAAATCGACCTGGTTGCCCATGTCATGGAGAAAAATCCGGAGCGGGAGTTGAAATATTCTTTTAACAAAGAAGCCTATGCCCATTGGAGAAACCGCATCGTAGTGGCGAAGGATAATGACTCGATCCAATCACTGGATGATCTTAAAGGGAAAAAGGTATTAGTCGGTGCGACAAGCGCACAAGCGCAAATTCTGGAGAACTACAATAAAGAGCACGACAATGCGATTAATATCGTGTATCAGAACGGTGCAGCGAATGATACCGTCGCACAGATTAGTACTGGGCGTGTGGACGCTACGCTGGCTGCAGATTTTGTCCTGCCGATCATTGATCCGCAGAGTCAGCTAAAAGCTACGGGCGACGAGCTGTCCTCCGCGGACATTCTCTATGTTTTCCGTAAGGATGATGCCGATTCACAAAAGCTGTCAGATGCGATTGACAGTGCGATTAAAGAGCTGAAGACGGACGGAACACTGGGTAAGCTGAGCACGGAATGGCTGGGTGCGGATGTTACAGCGGATTCGGTTAAATGATTGAGCCGGTGAGCACGGGAAGGGAGGGAATATATGGGCGCACAGTTTGATATCAGTTTTGTATTTTCGTTTTTGCCTAAGTTACTAGGGACTTTAAGCACCACGCTTCTGATTGTCGCCTGTTCTCTACTGACAGGAATTATTGTCGGCTTTCTCGTAGCTCTGCCAAGACTTTATAAAGTGCCTGTGTTAAAGACCCTCTCCGAAATCTATATTTCTTTTTTTCGGGGAACTCCGATTCTTATCCAGCTCTTCTTGTTTTATTATGGTCTGCCTGAAATCATGAAGCTGGTCCATGTGGATATGACCCGAACTCCAGTACTTGTCTTTGTTATTCTAACCTACGGTCTGCATACGGGAGCATACATGTCTGAAATGATTAGGGCTTCAGTGATGGCGGTGGATAAGGGGCAGGTGGAGGCTGCATACGCTGCAGGGATGACGGGGTTTCAAGCTTTTACACGAATCGTGCTGCCCCAAGCGCTAGGTATAGCAGTTCCTGTATTCTCTAATCTAGTAATTGCACTACTGAAAGATACATCATTAGCTTTTACCCTCGGGGTGATGGAAATGTCAGGTAAGGCTCAGACGCTTGGCAGCTTAACACAGCATTTTATTGAAACCTATATCGCGCTTGCGCTTATCTATCTGGTCATCAGCTTTACGATTGAGAAGCTGCTGCTTGTAGCAGAACACCATCTGCTACGGCATGAAAGACGAAATACGCCTGAGAAAAAATTGTTTAAAATCAACAAAAGCTGGTCCTACCGACGCATCATTGCAGAACTGGGACCTGGCAAAGGAGGCACCGGATTATGAAACTGGACCCATCGTTTATATGGACTGCTCTGGTACAAATTCTGAGTGCAATTCCTACGACCTTATATATTACCGTTGTCTCTGTATTGATTGGTTTTGTGATTGGAGTGGCTGTAGCCTTGATCCGGCTATACAGAGTTCCACTGCTGCATCCGCTGGCCGTCGGTTATGTTACGTTCATCCGCGGGACACCGATGCTGACGCATCTGCTGCTTATATATTTTGGGCTTCCTGTGCTCATTGATGGTCTGGCGGCGCATTTCGGCTGGAGCTTTAGGTCGGTTTCGATTCCGATGATCGGTTTTGCTTATATTTCATTCTCGATTACTGCTGGAGCTTATATGTCTGAGGTCGTCCGTTCCGGTCTGCTCGCTGTGGATCGTGGTCAGCTAGAAGCGGCCCACTCTATCGGTATGACTACGCCCCAAGCACTAAAGCGGATTGTTTTTCCTCAAGCGCTGGCGGCAAGTCTGCCTAATCTTTCGAATTCAGTAATCGGTATGCTGCACGGATCTACCCTTGCTTTTACGGTTTCGGTGGTGGATATCAATGCTAAGGCACAGATTGTGGCTTCAACGAACTGGAAGTTTTTCGAGGCATATCTGGCGGCAGCACTGATCTTCTGGGCACTAACGTTTCTGATCGAACGCGTGACATCGGTCATTGAGAAAAGGATTAATCTGTACAATCGAGGTGGAGTAGCATGATCAAACTTGCGCAAATTTCGAAGTCATTCGGTCGGAATCAGGTGTTAAACAATATAGATTTAACGGTGACGAAGGGAGAGGTTGTCGTCATTCTCGGCCCCAGTGGCTCCGGCAAAACGACTCTCTTACGTTGCGTGAATTATCTGGAGAAGCCAAGCAGCGGAGAGATCGCCATTGGCGATTTCAAAGTGAACTGCAAACATGCCCGCAAAAAGGAGATTCATCAGCTTAGGCAAAAAACGGCAATGGTATTTCAGCAGTACAATTTGTTCCGTCATAAAACCGCGCTGGAGAACGTGATGGAAGGCCTGTTAATTGTCAAAAAGCTTCCGAAGGACGAAGCGAGAAAGCGGAGCATAGCACTGCTTGAAAAGGTTGGTCTTGCCAGCAAGCTGGATGCTTACCCGAGTCAGCTGTCCGGAGGTCAGCAGCAGCGTGTAGGGATTGCCCGAGCCTTGGCGCTTGAGCCAGAGGTTATATTGTTCGACGAACCAACATCGGCGCTGGACCCTGAGCTAGTGGGTGAGGTGCTGGCTGTTATCCGAAAAATTGCCAAGGAAGGCATCACAATGATTGTAGTCACCCATGAAATGGGGTTTGCTCGTGATGTGGCGAATCATGTGGTTTTTATGGACGGAGGCGTCATTGTTGAAGAAGGAACGCCGACTGAGCTGTTTAATCATCCGCGCGAAGAAAGAACGAAGCAGTTCCTGAAGCGAATCACACCTGAATTTAACTATTCCATATAGGAGGAAAAACAATGGCTATTACAATCAGCGTACTTGATCAAAGTCCGATCTATCCGGGAGAAACGCCAGAGGAAGCATTCCAGCATACCATTAAGCTGGCACAACAGTCTGAGGAGCTTGGATTTCATCGATTCTGGGTTTCCGAGCATCATGACTCTGAGCAGGTAGCCGGTTCTTCTCCAGAAGTACTCATCTCACATCTGCTGGCCAAAACAGAGCGCATCCGCATTGGCTCCGGTGGCATCATGCTCCAGCATTACAGTCCGTACAAGGTGGCGGAGAACTTCAATGTGCTGTCTACACTGGCTCCTGGCCGAGTGGATCTCGGAGTGGGACGCGCTCCCGGTGGACTCCCGCGCAGCACACAAGCGCTTCAGCAGGAAAGAACCGAATCCCCTAGCTTAACGGACAAAATCATCGAGTTGGAGAAATATGTGCATAACCGGCTCGAAGAAAACCACCCGCTGGCTGGTTTGAAGGCAGGTCCCCTTCCTGGTATTCCGCCTGAGCTGTATGTGCTTGGCGCGAGTGTAGGCAGTGCAGAGATTGCTGCTGAACTTGGATTACCTTATGTGTTCTCCCTATTTATTAATAGCGATAAGACAGTAGCGCTAGATGCTATTCGTGCTTACCGAAGCGGTTTTGTTTCTTCACAGGGCAGACAACCGCAAGCAATTATCGCTTTAGCACTAGTGGTGGCTGAGACCGAAGAGGAAGCGAAAGAACTGGCGGGCGCACATAAGTTGATTCGGATTCAGCTGGCAAGCGGGAAGAAGCTAACCGTTGGAACCCGGGAACAGGCGGAGGAGTTTGCCCGCCAGAGCAATGAAGCATACACGATTGAAGAGTTGGAACCAGAGATTACCAAAGGAACAAAGAACTCTGTACGTGAACAGCTGTTGGCACTTTCAGAGGCATCCGGTGTTGAGGAGTTCATCATAACTACGAATGTGCAGCCTTTTGACAAAAGGTACCGCTCCTTTGAGCTCCTGAGCGAAGCAATCGCTGAAGTGCCGGCAGAGGCATAAGCGGGCGGATCAGGATCACACAACAAATCGTTTAAAGGAGGGTGACTGTATATGACTAGTAAAGCTAAAGAGCTGAGTGCGGAAGCGCTTGGAGAAGAATTAATCGGGATACGCCGTCATCTGCATCGGCACCCGGAACTGTCGAACGAAGAATATGAGACAACAAAATATATTATTTCCCTGCTGGAGCGGGCAGGAGTCAGGGTCGTAGATTACGGTCTGTCTACCGGAGTGATCGCAGAAATTGGGGGCAAGCAGCCCGGTCCGGTCATCGCGCTGCGCGCAGATATCGATGCCTTGCCAATCCAGGAGGAAACTGGAGCAGCTTATGCTTCGTTGTATCCCGGCAAAATGCATGCCTGCGGACATGATTTCCATACGGCTGCCTTGATCGGTGCCGCCTATCAATTGAAGCAGCGAGAGGGTCAGTTACTAGGAACGGTACGCCTGTTGTTTCAACCGGCTGAAGAGAAGGCGCAAGGGGCACAGCGGATCATTGCTAGCGGGGCGCTAGAAGAAGTCCGGGCAGTAATCGGGCTGCATAATAAGCCGGAACTGCCAGTCGGAACGATCGGTATTACGGCGGGCCCTTTAATGGCAGCGGCTGACGGGTTTGTGATTGAAGTGCAGGGTGGCAGTTCTCATGCTGCCGTTCCAGAAGCTGGGATAGACCCGATTGTAGCTGCTTCGCATATCGTGACTGCATTTCAATCCATTGTAAGTCGCAATGTCAGTCCCCTACAAAGTGCGGTGGTCAGTGTGACGCAGATTCACAGCGGAAATTCATGGAATATCATCCCCGAAAAAGCCGTGCTTGAGGGTACAATCCGTACCTTTGATGAAACGGTGCGCAGCAAAGTACTTGACCGCTTTCGGGAAGTGGCGACTGGTGTGGCAGCTGCTCTTGGAGCAAAAGCCACTGTCCGCTGGATCGAAGGGCCGCCTCCGGTCATCAACGACGCCGCCTTAGCGGCGTTAGGGGTAGAGTCGGCTGAAGCTCTTGGCTACCGAGCGGTCAAACCAGAGCTTTCACTGGCCGGAGAGGATTTTGCCTTCTATCAGCGCGTGGTACCGGGATTGTTCGTCTTTATAGGTACTGAAGGAAGCCAAGAATGGCATCATCCAGCCTTCAATCTGGATGAACAGGCACTCCCTGTGGCAGCACGTTTCCTTGCGGATGCGGCTGTACGTTCCCTTGAGTACTACAATTCCGGTGGAGGTGCAGAATTATAGCTGAACATAAAAGTTACGATGTAATTATCGTAGGCGCAGGCTCGATGGGCATGAGCGCTGGTTACAATCTTGCGAGGCGTGGAGTGAAGACGCTACTAGTGGATACCTTCGATCCTCCACATACACAGGGCAGCCATCACGGGGAATCCCGGCTGATCCGGCATGCTTACAGCGGTGACCCCGCCTACACTGATTTAGCTTTACGGGCAGATAAACTATGGAAAGAAGCGGAACAGTTGAGCGGAACAGAACTCCTTGTCCGCTCAGGTGTCTTGAATCTCGCGGATAGCGCAGTGTATTCCTTCAACGGTCGTCTCGAAGAAGCGAAGAAACGGAAGGTGCAGGTCCATCATCTGGATGCCGAAGAGATCCGGCGGCGCTGGCCGGCATTGAACATACCAGAATCATTCGCGGCAATGTATGAACCAGATGCCGGATATTTGTACAGCGAACGCTGTATTTCCGCCTACCGTCAGCTTGCCCTTGGACATGGTGCGGAACTGTTGACGAACACTCCAGTAGTGAATGTCACCGCTCGCGAAGGCAGCGTTACGGTTCATACGACAAATGGCGATTATCACGGAGCGGCAGCTATTCTTAGTGCCGGAGCTTGGTTTGGCAAATTGGCACCTTTTGTACATTTGCCGATTAAAGCAATCCGCAAAGTTGTGGGCTGGTTTGAGAGCTCCCCTGCTTTTGCTGCTGGTAATTTCCCTGGCTTTACGTTAGGAGCAGAGGAAGGTGGCTATTACGGATTTCCCAGCATCGATGGAGCTGGCCTGAAGATCGGCCGGCATGATACAGGGCTGGAATGGATGCCGGGTACACAGCTTGCCCCGTTCGGCAGTGAAGCCAGCGATGAGGGTGACCTCCGCAAGGTACTGGAGTCTTACATGCCCGGTGCAGCTGGTCGATTGCTAAAAGGTTCTGCATGTAAATATGAGCATACGCCTGATGAAGATTTCATTATAGACTGCCATCCGCTCCATTCCAATGTGCTGATAGCGGGAGGGTTTTCGGGGCATGGTTTTAAATTTTCTAGTGTTGTGGGTGAAATACTGGCTGACATAGCGATCGGTGGAGTTACAACTCATAACATCCAGCCTTTTTCGTTATCTCGTTTCGCACCACCGGATCATTCGCGAACAAGTCATATATTGGAGGGGATTTAATGAGCAGAGTTCAAATCAGTGATTATCTAAGGACGTATCATCAATTAGTAAAGTCGACCGCCGGGTTAACGGAGGAACAACTGAAATGGAAGGCAGAACCCGCCAGTTGGAGTGTGACTGAGGTACTGACTCATCTGGCTGATCACAGCATCGTAGTTTCGTTCCGCATTCGTGATATTCTCGCTGCTACGACTGCACAGCTTCCAGTCTTCAATCAGGATGCTTGGGTCAGCGGTCAGTACGCCAACAGCGGCAATGCTTCCGACAATCTGGAGCTGTTCCGCAGCCTGCTTTACTATAACAGCCTTTTGTTTGAACGGCTTAGCGAAGAAGATTGGGAGAAAAGCGGAATTAATTTCAAAGGGGAGACCGTGAAAATTTCCGATATCGTGCACGGCTTCACTGGACATGTGGAGAGACATCTTGGTCAGATCGAGCGAATCAAACAGGGCGCAGCTAATGCATCGTTTGTGCAATGATTGCTTCCGAAGTCAGTTTTGCATGAAGTGAAATCAAGGAAGCTTATGCTCACAAAACTTTTAGGAGGAATGAACATGACCAAACCAAGACAACTGAAGCTGGGTGCACTGCTGCATGGGGTAGGGGGCAGCACGTCGATGTGGCGCCATCCAGATGCCAAACCAGATGCCAGTGTAAACTTTGAATTATACAAAGAGTGGGTACAGAAGGCAGAAGAAGGCAAGTTGGATCTGATCTTCATCGCAGACGGTCTGTACATTAATGAAAAGTCCATTCCTCATTTCCTTAACCGGTTTGAGCCGCTGACTATTCTTAGCGCACTCGCAGCCGTCAGCACTAACATCGGTTTAGTTGGTACCTTGTCTACCTCGTACAGTGAACCATTTACCGTAGCGCGTCAATTCGGCTCACTGGATGTAATCAGCGGCGGCCGGGCCGGCTGGAATGTGGTGACTTCACCTCTGGAAGGTTCTGCGTCAAATTACAGCAAAAAAGAGCATCCTGACCATGGCAAGCGCTACCGCATTGCCACCGAATATTTGCAGGTGACACGCGGACTATGGGATTCTTGGGAGGATGATGCGTTTGTACGAGACAAGGAATCAGGTGTATTCTTTGATCCGCAAAAAATGCATACCCTGGACCATCAAGGAGAGTTCTTCTCTGTGAAGGGGCCGCTGAATATTGCTCGTTCGAAACAGGGGCAGCCAGTTGTATTTCAGGCAGGATCCTCGGAAGTCGGTAAGAATTACGCCTCCAAGGAAGCAGATGCTATCTTCACTGGACACGAAACGCTAGAAGATGCCCAAGCATTCTATAACGATGTTAAGACACGGGTAGCTTCGTTTGACCGGAATCCGGATGAAGTGCTGATCTTCCCTGGAATTGCTCCAATCATCGGTGACACGCCGGAGGAGGCAGAGCGCAAGTACCAGGAGGTTGCTGGCCTTGTAACGATTGAGAATGCACTGAACTACTTAGGCAGATTCTTCGAGCATCATGATTTCTCGCAATATCCGCTGGATGAGCCGTTCCCTGAGCTTGGTGAGTTGGGGCGCAATAGCTTTCAGAGCGGCACGGATAAAATCAAAAAGGATGCGAAGGAGAAAGGCTTGACGCTTCGACAGGTTGCCTTACAATCGGCTACCCCACGCAGCAGCTTCATTGGCACACCGGAGCAAGTAGCTGATCAGATTCAATCTTGGTTTGAAAGTGGTGGGGCAGATGGATTTATGATCGCGGCTGCCGTCCCTAACGGACTAGAGGAATTCATCGATCGGGTGGTGCCGATTCTGCAGGAGCGGGGTTTGTTCCGCACTGAATACGAAAGTGACACGCTGCGTGGAAACCTCGGCATACCGTTGCCGGAGAACCGTTATTCCAAAGCTTCTCAACCAGCAGGGCAAATTTGACGGTTGATCCAGTATTCGCAATCCACCAAAACTCGAATATTGCGGAGATGATGCATTACGCCGGCCAGCTGCAGGATGAAATGATTGAATACCGTCGTGATTTGCATGCCCATCCGGAGCTACTGTATGATGTCGTCCGCACTTCTAATAAAGTAGCAGAATTGTTAGAGGAGTGGGGGATCACAGTACGTAGAAATGGCGGCAAACATTTCGGAATGGGAGTGGTCGGCCTCCTGCAAGGCTTAGCAGACAATGGCAATAGTGGGCCTACTCTTCTTCTAAGGGCTGATATGGATGCCCTGCCGATACAAGAGTGCAATGAGTTACCTTACAAGTCAGTCAATGACGGCATCATGCACGCCTGTGGCCATGATGCCCATACCGCTATGCTGTTGGGGGCTGCCCGAACCTTGGCAGCCTTCCGGGAACGATTGATGGGTACGATCATTTTCGTCTTCCAGCCAGCTGAGGAAGGCGCGGTCAAGAGTCCGCTTGATGGAAGATTACTCTCAGGCGGCCGCGATCTCATTGAGGATAACGTGCTGGAAGGTGTCGACTATGCCTACGCGCTACATGTCATGCCAGAGCTTCTGGTAGGAACGCTTGGTATTCACCCTCATGGTGCCATGGCAGCGTCAAGCCATTTTAAGGTGGAATTTCAGGGAACATCCGGTCATCATAGTGCTCCGCACAGAGCTGTAGATGCGATCCAGATGGCGGCACGATATATAGGAGAGATTAACGGAATGATGGCTAATCGAATCGATCCGCAGGAGGCGGCGGTGTTGGCCTTCGGAACGTTGCAGGCTGGTACTGCTGTTAATGTGATCGCTGAACACAGTGAACTGACAGGAACGTTCAGAGCGTTTACCAAGACGACGGTAGCTGCAATTACAAATGGTTTACAGCGCCATGCTTCAGCTATAGCTGAGTCTTATGGAGGGAAATACAAGCTGGAGCTGCGTGAAGGAATTGCAGTAGTGAACAATGCGGAAGCGGTGCAGCAGGTGCTTCATGCAGCCCGTGCAGTTCTAGGTGAGGATCAGGTAATACTTCTGGAGCAGCCAAGTCTGGCTGGTGAGGATTTTGGTTGGTATCTTGATAAAGTTCCTGGTGCCTTAGCCTTTATCGGTTGCGGCAATAAGGAGAAGGGAATTCTCCATGCTATCCATCAGCCACAGTTTAATATCGATGAAGCGATGCTAGTTCATGGTGCGAGGGTACTGGTTAGACTCGCAATACAGCATAATGGATCGGCCAGCGGCAAACAAAAGTAAAAGGTACCCCAATGGGATACCTTTTACTTTTGTTTAGGCTTGTCAACTCACCAGAAATACGTTCCGAATGAGTAACCGTTTTTCCCAAAGAATGTTATCTCCCCGCTTGTCACGCCCTCAGGAATGTCAAAAAACATGCCTTGTTTACCCGAGATATCATAGGTGTGAGTTACTCTCTTATCATGAACTTTGTAACTTACCTCGAAATGACTGAATTGCTTCTTAAGACCTTGATCGAACATACCGACACTAACGAGTTGTCCGCTCCTCTTCACTTGGACGTCGTCTCCATCATCCCCCATGCCTAAATCCATACTCCAGTCCAAACTCCCGTTTTTTAAACGATCGACGTATTTCAACGTAAGCGATTCTACGCCATCTTCCTCTTCGATATGTAAGAGTACAGCTGTATATTTATCAATAATCCGAGAATCCAGAACTGGGAGTCCGCTCAAAATAGCAAATTCAGTTAACTCCTGCTCTGTTATTGCCTCTCCTGAGGGATCATCCATCTCGATAGGTTTCATTCCTAGCCAATCTTCCCACTCCTCAGGAGATTCGAGTTCAGCACGAAAGTCATCATCCGTGGTAATGATCGCTGTTCTAGTTGCTACATCCCAATCAACGGAGATCCCGATTCGTTCGGCAATAGCACGCAATGGAACCATAATATCACTGCCGGAGAGATAAGGTGTAGGACTCTTCCAATTGATCCAAACATCAGAATCCTCTATATCTTCGTTGTAATCGCTAAACATATAATCACTTTTATCCGGATAAATAGAAAGTGCTCCATTAAAATGTGAAATAAACACATGTGGATAAGGGTTATCTATAAACTTCGTAATATCGGCTTGAATGTCGGGATGCTCAAAAATTTGGGTTGGAACGAAGGTTTTTCCCTCTATTAAAGTAGGCAACTCATCTTGAAAGGAAAAGTTTATGCCATTAATTGTAACGGAGGGTTGGATTGCAGAACGTTGGATAGAATCGGATAACTTCGGTACAACAGAAGCCGATGCGAAGATCGGAGTCGAATTGGAAGCTGATAAGAAAAGAATAAGTAATACGTTCATGAAGCGGCGGTTGTGCATGAATACAATTCTCCTTTTTTTGTTTATCACTTTAATAATCAAATCAATATCCTAAATATACCATGTGGAGATTATTATAGGCGATTCTTAGCACAGGCTTAAATCGAGTAGTTTTTTCTTAACAGGATCATTAGTTTGACATTATGCAAGCACTTAACTATACTTATTATAGTGACTTACTTAATTATATTGAATCGACAAATCATAAATGAATTCTAACTTTTTAAAGAAAAGAGGGTAATCATGGAACAATATCGGATCAATGCAGACAATGGCTTAGAGTTTGGACTTTATACATTAGGTGATCATCTAGCGAACCCCGAAACTGGAAGCCGAATATCTGCCAAACAACGCATACGTGAAATTATTGACTTGGCTCAATTAGCGGAGCAAGCAGGAATTGATTTTTTTAGTGTAGGAGAGAGTCATCAAGAGTATTTTGCTACTCAGGCGCATACCGTCGTGCTGTCAGCTATTGCACAGGCTACTAAGAAAATGAAAATAGGTAGCTCATCTACGATTATAAGCACCTCTGATCCGGTTAGGGTGTACGAAGATTTCGCTACAATTGATTTGATCTCAAATGGTCGAGCTGAAATAATAGCTGGCCGTGCCTCTAGAGTGGGGTTATATGAACTATTGGGCTATGATCTTAATGATTATGAGGAATTATTTGAAGAAAAATTCGACTTGTTATTAAAGATAAATGAAAACGAAGTTATGAATTGGAAGGGAGAATTTCGTAACCCTCTCA
The DNA here is from genome assembly GCF_000758545.1 of Paenibacillus sp. FSL H7-0737. Classification (NCBI taxonomy): domain Bacteria; kingdom Bacillati; phylum Bacillota; class Bacilli; order Caryophanales; family Paenibacillaceae; genus Paenibacillus; species Paenibacillus sp. FSL H7-0737. Next base: position 3,364,275 of record NZ_CP009279.1, read on the forward strand.
AAAATGCAAGAATCCTTCCCCGTCCTGAGGGAAACTTACCGATATGGAGAGCTGTAGGGGGAACTTCTGCCAGTGCGATCAAAGCAGGCATTGCAGGTGTTCCAATGTTTTTGGCCCATTTAGGGGGTCCTGCAGTCTTGTTTAAAAGATCCATTGATGCTTATCGTGAAGCTGCAAGCCAGAACGGATTTGATCCGTCGAAGCTGCCTGTAGCGACTGCTGGATTCTTTTACGCAGATGAAACGACACAGAAGGCACAAAGAGCCTATTATCCATATATAAACGAAGGAATGAAATTAACCAATGGACGTGGTTTTCCTAAACAGGCGTTTGCTCAAGGAGCCGATCCCCGCGATGTTATGAATATTGGCAGCCCACAGGAAATCATTGAAAAAATTCTATATCAACATGAACTCTTCGGCCATCAACGATATATCGCACAAATGGATTATGGTGGCGTACCTTTTGAAAATTTAATGAAAAACATAGATTTAATTGGTTCTGAAATTCTACCAGCTATTAAAAAATATACGGCAAAAAAATAAACTCCAGGAGGTCAGAATTATGAAAATTGTAGCATTATCAGGGTCAAAGATAGGATCGAAAACCAGAATCGCTATGAATTACACAATAAATTCGTTTCATGAAAAATACAAAGATGCAGAAGTTACGCTTCTAGATCTGGCGGAGTATGATGTTCAATTCAGTGATGGTCGCAATTATCTGGAATACGAAGGGGACACCAAGTACGTAATTCAAACGATCATGGAAGCAGATGTTATCGTAATCGGAACGCCTATATTTCAAGCTTCCATCCCAGCAACACTAAAGAATATATTCGATTTAGCACCCGAAAAAGCATTTCAACACAAGGTTGTAAGTATGCTCGTCACGGCAGGTTCTGCACGTCACTATCTGGTAGCTGAGCAGCAATTGAAACCGATATTGGCCTATATGAAAGCGCAAATTGTTCAAACGTATGTATTTATAGAAGAGAAGGATTTTTATCGAAAAGAAATAGTAAATGATGATGTGCTATTCCGTATAGACCGCTTAGTGGAAGATACCTATGTACTTTCTGAGACCTATGCCAAAATTCGAGAGGCTGAAGAAGCTAAATATGGTTTCTAAGAAAGATCGAAATAGGCTAACATTTCGCAAACTAGTTACTATTTTCCAAGTCACCCTTCATCCTTTAGGATGAGGGGTTATTTGTACAATTTCGTTCCAATAAGGCTCCCAGCTGTTCTGCTAATACTTGATAGGTTACTGGTCTTTCGTTCGTAAACCACCATTCAACTACACCTACATACGAAGAAGCTACAAATTGTACGACTAGATCCTTATTTAATCCTTCGTTTTTACCCTTTGTGATATCCACTTCGTCTTTGAACTCTTCTATAAGAAATTCCAGAAAACGACTCCGGAAGAAAGGGGCTCCTTTACTAGCCAACATCATAGAGAAAAAGGCATAGTTACTCTCAAAGTATTCCGTCCAAATCACGGACCCCGTTACAAAATCCAAATCAGAGGCTGCTTCACATTTTTCACGAAGTTCATTGATATGCTTCTCGATAAGCTTATCAAGAAGATCATATTTATCCATATAGTGAAGGTAAATAGTACCACGGCTTACGTTTGCTTTATCTGAGAGTTCCTGAATGGTTATATCATCAAAATTTTTCACAGTCATTAGTTCAATGACTGCTGTCTTCAGGGCTTCCTGTGTTTTTAAGATTCTTCGATCGACTTTAGACAATTTGCTCACCGAACTTTCTTTATTCATCAATTAAAGAGTAAGAATTCATTATATAACATACTATAACGAGCTCATCAATGGGACATCTGTTTTAAATTTATATAAAAGAATCGCGAATACGCAGTAGGAAATAAACAATTTCGATGGTTTTGTTTATTAATGTACAAATCGCATCAAATTAACAATTGGCACCAAATTTAATCCGATTATAATAATAGACATGTGATCATTATTGTAATTATGCGTATTAAATATTGGTTACAACTACTCATGTGCTAAGTATTCCAGCAGCAAAATCGGAATAAGAAGTTTAGGAGGAAATGATTATGAATAATCGCACATGGCTTATCACCGGTGTGAGCAGTGGTTTTGGTTATGAGATGACGAAACAGCTTCTTCAGAAGGGCAATAAGGTTATCGGTACTGTTCGTAACAAAAGCAAGGTCGCTGACCTCATTGAGAAGTATCCCGAAACCTTCAGTTGCGAGATTCTAGATGTGACCGATTTTCCAGCCATTCGAAATCTTGTCGATAGATCTTTTGAAAAGTTTGGACGTATCGACGTTATCATAAGCAATGCTGGTTATGGACTTTTTGGGGCTGCAGAAGAACTCTCTGACGACGAGGTTAATCATATCATTGCCACGAATCTAACGGGGTCCATCCAGCTTATTCGTTCAGCTATCCCGCATTTGCGCACTCAGGGTGGTGGACGCATTATTCAGATCTCCTCCTATGGTGGGCAGGTCGCCTTCCCAGGAAATTCGATGTACCATGCGACCAAGTTTGGGATAGAGGGCTTTTGTGAGTCCGTTGCTCAGGAGGTTGAAGCTTTCAACATCGGTATTACATTGGTGGAGCCGGGAGGAGCCCGTACCGAGTTCCGTTATGGGAGCGCACAGGTAGCGAAACTCATGACAGAATACGAAGGCAACCCAGCACATAACTTTTTGAACATGCTGGACGCTTCTAAGAGTTTAGCTCCTGGAGATCCTGTGCGGATGGCTGCCCGAATCATAGAAAGTGTTGAATTAGAACCGGCACCGATACGAATGATACTTGGATCTCATGCACTGGCAAGCACGATTTCGACCCTCAAAGCTCGTGTTGCCGACTATGAGAAGCAGACTGAACTGGCAGCTTCTACTGATTTTCCAGCGGGAGAGTAAGAGGATCGCAGTGCACTAATAATCATTAACTATAGGAAGAAAGTAGGAATCAACGATGAAAAATGAACAACTTAGTAGCAGCACTATTTTTCCTTTAGGGGAAAAGGTTAAAGCAAACTTTACGGGTGACGCTTATTTGCAAATGGTGTTTACAGATCCGAAGCCGCTTAATACCGCAATTGGTAATGTAACCTTTGCTCCAGGCGCACGCAATAACTGGCATGCTCATAAGGTTGGACAAGTTCTGTTAGTCACTGGTGGAAATGGCTGGTATCAGGAAGAAGGAAAACCTGCTCAATTGCTCGAAATAGGTGATGTGGTCAACATTCCAGCTAATGTGAGACATTGGCATGGCGCGACAAAGGATAGTTGGTTCGTTCATTTGGCTATGACTCCAGGCGAAACAGAATGGTTTGAAGCTGTCGAGGATGAATGGTTTGAAGCACTGTAAGAACTAAAACTCATTTAAATATAGAAATGGAGGCTTGCTTTATGGAATATATCAAATTTGGAAATACGGGAATGGACGTCTCTCGGATTTGCCTTGGTTGTATGAGCTTTGGAAAAGTGCTGCCTGGAGGGCACCAATGGGTGCTCGATGAGGAGAACAGTCGTCCTATCATTAAAAGAGCGCTTGAGCTTGGCATCAATTTTTTTGATACAGCTAATATTTACGCAAGTGGTTCCAGTGAAGAGATTATCGGACGTGCGCTTAAGGACTATGCGAATCGGGATGAAATTGTACTTGCCACGAAGGTCTGGGGCCAGATGCGTCCAGGTCCTAATGGTGGTGGGCTTTCTCGAAAAGCTATTATGAGCGAAATAGATAACAGTTTGAAGAGACTTGGGACCGATTATGTGGATCTCTATATCATTCACCGCTGGGATTATAACACACCCATTGAAGAAACCATGGAGGCCTTGCATGATGTAGTGAAGTCTGGAAAGGCTAGATATATCGGTGCGTCTGCTATGTATGCTTGGCAGTTCCAAAAAGCATTACATGTGGCCGAGAAAAATAGCTGGACTCGCTTTGTATCCATGCAAAATCACCTTAATCTCATCTACCGAGAAGAGGAAAGGGAAATGATGCCGCTTTGTCAGGATCAAAAAATTGCGGTAACTCCTTATAGTCCTCTGGCATCAGGAAGATTGATTCGTGATTGGTCGGAAACAACACGCAGATCCGAAACCGATCTCATTCAAAAATCAAAGTATGATTCAACTGCTGATGTAGATCGATTAATTGTTGAGCGAGTAGCGTCGTTAGCAGAGAAACGAGGCGTACCACGTACTCATATCGCACTTGCATGGCTGTTGCAAAAAGCTTCTGTAGCTGCTCCAATTGTGGGCGCGACGAAAATTGCTCAGCTCGAAGATTCAGTAGATGCTCTAGCGGTGAAATTATCACCTGAAGAAATTTCATTCCTTGAAGAGTTGTATGTTCCACATCCAATAGTTGGAGCTCAGTAATGAAGACTGGTTAAGCTTGTCACTTAAACGTAGACCTTTTCGCTGTCTTTGTGCATTCGAATATTAAAATAAAGCCGATGATCTAAACCAAAAGATCATCGGTTTTTTGTTTGCTTAATAAGATAACGGACCATGTATCTCTTAACGTAATTCACTTGGAGTCCGTTGTTTAATCTGTTTAAATACTCTGTTAAAGGTACGGATATTAGTGAAACCGCATTCCAGTGCGATATCTAAAATGGATTTGTCTGTGGTCAGCAGCAGCTGTTCTGCTTGGTTGACTCGGATGTTGCTAAGGTATGCAATATAGCTCATACCCGAAAGACTCTTGAAGAAGCGGGAGAAATAAAAGAGGCTCATATTGGCTTGCCTTGCGGCGTCAGCAAGTGTGATGGGATGCATGTAGTTGACGTCGAGGTATTCAAGAACCCCTTGCATAATCTTCATGTTAGTGATGCGCCTTTTATCTTTCTGTGGATTAATCTTATCCAAGGGAACATGCCGTAAAATGAGTCCGCTCCACTCGTGCAAAAGGCCGATGATTACCTGTTCATGATATTCCAGCTTCTGATTATATTCGTCCATAAGTTCCTGCAGGATCTGAGAAAGACGATTGTTGATACGCACTTCTTCTTCTCGTATAGCTCGTTTCTCCATAAATGGGGAAGTCAGCCTCACATTCAAAGGCCATCCACCAGGAAAACCGATTAATGAAGGATTGAATATCACCATCATTATCTTGGAGCTGCTGTCTTTACTGTCATAGTAGTGGATGTCTCCGCTGCTGCATATAGCCATATCTCCCGCTTTCAAGATCCTTGTTTCGGAGTTAATTCCCATCCGAATTGAACCTTCAAATACATAGACTATCTCAAGATCGTTATGCCAGTGGGCTAGAAAATCAATATCATTAGACATTATTACAGTGAAGGGGAACGTCGAATGGTAAGTTCTATTTTCGTGAAAGGCTTTCATGAGATCTCCTGTTCATGTGGTTTGAATTTTAGGTTCACCTCTAAAACTTAGCAAAAAATGACCATTCCTACAAGTGAAATGGCGAGCACACCTCTCTGATCTGGATTACAATTTCATCAGATGGACGAAAGGTTGATTACATATATAAAGGAAAAGGAGATTGCAGGATGACGAAGAAAGCATTGATTGTAAAAGGTGGATGGGATGGGCATGAACCAAATGAAGTAGCCGCAATTTTTGCTGGCATTCTAGAGGCTGAAGGCTTTGAAGTTGAAGTGTCTGATACGCTGGAGAGCTTCAACAGTGCAGAGAAGCTTACGGATTTAAGCCTTATTGTACCGGTATGGACCATGGGAGAAATCAGTAATGATCAGGTATCCTCAGTTCTGAAGGCAGTAGCTTCTGGAGTAGGAATTGCCGGTTGTCATGGAGGGATGTGCGACTCTTTCCGTAACAATACAGAGTGGCAATTTTTGACTGGGTCACAATGGGTAGCACATCCATTTAACGATGGGGTAGAGTATGAAGTTAATATCGTACATTCTGGCTCCAGTCCCATTGTGGAGGGTATCCAAGACTTCAAGGTGAAATCGGAACAATATTATTTACATGTAGATCCTGCAGTGGATGTCTTGGCAACAACTACGTTTGTAATGAGTGAGGGTGAGCATTCAGCAAATGGTGTCATCAGGATGCCCGTTGTATATACGAAGAAATGGGGAAAAGGGAAGGTTTTCTATAATTCACTTGGCCATCATGCAGACGTTTTCGATATACCGGAAGCCAAGGAACTGATGCGAAAAGGCTTTTTGTGGGCGGCTAACTAAAACTGAGATAAGGTGGGAATGATCTTGCGCAAAGTGAAGGTAGGTATAGTCGGCTGCGGTAACATCAGCAGCATTTATTTTGAGAATTTGAATGGGACCTTCGTTAATACTGAGGTCTATGCTTGTTCCGACCTGGATAAAAGTCGTGCAGAGCAAGCGGCGGAGAAATATGGCGTTCCTCATGTATGGACGACAGAACAATTACTTGCTTCGGAAGAGATTGAAATAGTCGTTAATCTAACAACGCCTAATTTTCATTTTGACGTGTGCAAGCAAGCCTTGCTAGCTGGCAAGCATGTGTATGTGGAGAAGCCCTTATCACTTTCCCTTGAAAATGGCACTGAGCTAGTTCGTCTGGCGAAGGAAAAGAACCTGTTCCTTGGCTGCGCACCAGATACTTTCCTTGGAGGCGGTCTGCAAACCTGCAGTAAGCTGATTGCGGATGGTTATATCGGGGAGCCGGTGGCAGCAACTGCCTTTATGCTTTGTCATGGACATGAAAGCTGGCATCCTGATCCGGAATTTTATTATAAAGCCGGTGGAGGACCCATGTTTGACATGGGACCCTACTATCTAACTGCGTTAGTATCTTTGCTAGGCCCAGCTAAAACAGTATGCGGCATCACTAAAACCTCTTTTGCTCATAGAACGATCACGAGCGACAAAAAGTTTGGCAAAGTCATTGATGTAGAGGTGCCCACACATGTTGCTGGAACGATTGAGTTTGACAGTGGCGCTGTGGCAACCATGATTACCAGCTTTGATGTTTGGCACAGTACTTTACCGAGGATCGAAATCTACGGATCGCAAGGAACCTTGATCGTACCGGACCCTAACAACTTTGGAGGGCCGATCCTTTTACGCCCGGCACACAGCTCGGAATTCCAAGAGATCCCACTTATCTACAATTATGCAGATAATAGTAGAGGCATAGGAGTAGCAGATATGGCACACTGCATCGACACGGGGGAGACTCCTCGTGCAAACGGAGAACTCGCCAATCACGTACTTGAGATCATGCATGCATTCCATACAAGTTCCGACTCTAAGCAATATGCTCAACTGGTAACCAGCTGCGAGCAGCCCAAGCCATTGCCGCTGGGCTTAGTCAAAGGGTATTTAGAGTAGTAATTTCCCAGAACAAATACTAAATGTATGCTGCAGATAATCAGCTTTCAAAAAGGGTAGAAGACAGATCTTTAAGTCTTCTACCCTTTTTGGTTTGATGAATCGCAGCATACACCAAATCTTCACCATACACTTACCAGACAGGTCTTGATCTCATAGTAGATTTATCTTCATTTGCTTTATATACAAGTGTTGTTAAATCATCTTTGAGCATCTGCAGTCGTTCAGCACCTATGATTTCAATCCAACGTTGCTCAATCTCAGTTAGTATTTCCTCTTTTGCTTTCACTGCTAACCAACCTCGCTCAGTCAAAACAATGATTTTTCCTCTCTTGTCAGTGGGATGATTTTCGCGAATTACATAACCACTTTTCTCAAGATAATCTACCATTTTACTTACAGCTTGCTTCGTAATTCCTAAATATTCGGCTAATTCTATACCTGTTGCTCCGTTTGGAGCAATACACTTAAACATAAAACCATGTACAGGTCTAATATCTGCAAATCCTAATTCACGCAATCTATCATGTAGTTCATTAATTGATGTACTAAAGGATACTGATAAAAGTGTTGTCAGATCCAATTCACTAAAGATTTCCTGAGTCATACATAAAACCTCCTTAAATAAAGTCAACTTAGTTGACTTTGTACGAAATACATTGTACTATGCGAAAAGTAGTCAATCAAGTTGACTATATTTTCTGTTGTGAAAGAAACAGGAATTACTGAAACAGAATTAATAAATTATGGAGGGTTCTCATGACTAATATTGTTAAAGTTAGAGCAAGTGTATTTATTCCAACACCGTGGACTGATCCTAGGAAGGATGAAGAAACAGGAAACGTAATCCATTTTGAAGGTGACTCACGTGAATTCACACCCTATGCTGTCAACGCTATGCGCTCCAGAGTGGAACAAGAAGTAGTTGTAGATTTTTACAAAAAAGATATTTTCACATATGCAAATACTGGTATTACAACAGAAAGAGTCACTACTCCAGATGGTTCTGTTAATAAAAAAACAGGAAAAGCTACTACAGAAGGTATTTTGTGCACTGATATTGTGTGGGGCTCTGAAGACGTTAGGTTTCAAATGAGTGCAAGTGCTAGCAATCCATTAAATGCATTTGCACCTCCAGTTGACTATCTTTTAATAGTTCATATTCAAAAGGATGGTACTGTCAATATGCAAGGAGCACATGATGGATTTCCTTGTTTTGAATTTTATAAACAAGTGAACTTTGGAACGTTCGAACAAATTTATACACATGATTACAGAGTAACTGGTGATACTCCTGAAGCTATGGCTGGAGAAATGGAGTATAGCTTCAAAAAAATATTATAAACAACATAAGAGTGCACATCAGGAGGAACAAGGAATGACAACCGTTTTATTTGTAAAAGCAAACAATCGACCAGCAGATCAGTCGGTAAGTGTTAGATTATTTGAGGCTTTTTTAGCGAGCTATAAAGAATCACATCCAAATGACACTGTAGTAGAGCTGGATTTATACAATGAGGAATTGCCTTACGTAGGTGCAGATATGATTAACGGAACATTTAAGTCTAGTAGAGGATTAGATTTAACAGTAGAAGAAGCAAAAGCAGTAGCTGTTGCTGATAAGTATTTAGATCCATTCCTTGCAGCTGATAAAGTCGTATTTGGGTTCCCTTTATGGAATTTAACCATCCCAGCTGTACTACACACATATATTGATTACTTAAACCGCGCAGGCAAAACATTTAAATATACACCAAAAGGTCCAGTAGGGCTTATTGGAAATAAAAAAATAGTGTTATTAAACGCAAGTGGTGGTGTGTATTCTGAGGGACCAAAAGTTGATTTAGAGATGGCTGTTAAATATGTAACAAGTATGATGAACTTCTTTGGTGTGAAAAATATAGAGACTATTATCATTGAAGGGCACAGCCAATTCCCTGATAAGGCAGAAGAGATTATTGTCGCAGGGCTTGAAAAAGCTGTTAAAGTATCAAGGACGTTCTAAATAACCAAGCGTGTATCAGTCTATATAGGGCAGTACCAACACTTTTATAGCGGTGGTGCTGCTTTTTTATTCGCCTATTTCACTATTTTTGGGGATTACCTAAAGTCGATAGAAAGAAGGATTACATTACAATGGAACGGTTATGGACAAAAAACTATATCATGCTGACCCTTACAGCTTTATTACTATTTAGTGGATTTTATTTACTAATGCCAACATTGCCTATGTTTATCAAACAACTAGGTGGAAGTGAATCTCAAGTTGGATTAATAATTGGAGTGTTTACAATATCGGCAGTAATTTTTCGTCCTATTATTGGAGGATTAATGGATCGGTTTGGTCGACGTGCATTTATAATAAGCGGATTACTATTTTTTGCTATAACCATGTATTTTTATGATTGGGTAACAGGCATTATATTTTTAGTAATATTACGTATCCTTCATGGAGTCAGCTGGGCAGTTGCTACAACTTCGATAGGAACGGCTGTGACTGATGTTATTCCACAATCTCGTCGTGGAGAAGGAATGGGATGGTATGGACTAGCAATGACATTAGGAATGGCGTTAGGACCAATCATTGGTCTTTGGGTAACAAAATCTTATTCATTTCATTACCTATTTCTTCTATGCACAGCATTAGCTTTGATTGCATTCATACTTGGATTTGGTGCAAAAATTCCAACAGTTCAAAACACATCAAAAAAACCAATATCATTTTATGAAAAAACAGTTTTACCTATCGCTATCGTTACATTTTTCTTATCATTTACTTTTGGTGGTATTACAACTTTTTTACCACTGTTTGCGGCAAATATTGAAGTTAACACGGGTACTTTTTTCTTAGTGTATGCAGTCACACTTACAGTAATTAGACCACTTACAGGGAAGATATCCGATAAGTATGGGGAAGGGGTCATTATTGTACCTGCTCTCTTCATATTGATAGTCGCACTATTCGTCCTAACAATGACTAAAGGAATTGCTGGAGTGGTTATTACAGCTATTTTGTACGGAATTGGATTCGGATCAGCTCAACCAGCGCTTCAAGTAGCGATGATTCGATTAGCCCCACCAGCGAAAAGAGGTGTAGCGAACGCTACATTCTTTACTGCTTTTGATTTAGGAATTGGTTTAGGAGCAATACTACTTGGATTTGTTTCACAGCTTATGGGATATCAGATGGTATTTATTACTTGTGCTATATCTGGGTTTATTAGTCTGGTGCTTTTTATATTGATTGTAAAAAAGACACTAAAAACAACCTGAACCTTCGTTATCAATAAGACAGTAAACTTGATTTCATGGGTTTATATGATAGGATTTTGGATGAGGCAAGGCTCTATTAAGATTAAGAATAGGAGGTTAGGTATGCAAGAAAATACATTGATAGCCTCGGATTTCAGGTTTTCAATTAATCTCCCTGAAGACGCTATCGCTTCCTGGCATCAAGAACTTGAGGTAATGTACATCTTGCAGGGAACTGGGGTACTACAGTTGGATGACAATCAGTTTACCTATGAAGTTCAGCAGGATGACATTATTGTATTGAATAGCTACCAACTGCACGCTTTAAATATGAAAGGTTCGGGCAAGGCGCTATCGCTGTTTATCTCGCCGGCATTTTTGGCAGCTTTTTGTCCTGAGATTGAAAGTATAATTATAGAGTGTAAGTCTTTTCTATACCCTAAGGACGAACAAGCTCGCTTTAATGTAATCCGAAGTGAGTTCGCCAGTGTATTCCAGGCCTATTACAAAAACGAATCTCGTTTACCTATACTAATGCGTAGTCGTGTAGGTGTACTGCTGAACAGTCTAGTGCATACTTTTCTTGAGCAGAACAAGCAGAAGGATCCCTCCAAATCCTCAAGTAAGGAAAGATTGCGCAAAGCAACCGACTATCTCCACCGACATTATCGGGAAAATATTACTCTGAGTGGACTAGCCTCCACTATCTATTTAAGTAGCTCCTACCTGTCCCATTTATTTCAGAAACAGCTTGGCCTTACTTTTACTGCCTACCTTACAAATGTCAGACTGAGTCAGGCAGTGGCACTTCTTCGTAGTGAAAGAACGATCACGGACATCGCCTCAGAAGTTGGATTTCCAAGTACCAACGCTTTGATCGACGCCTTCAAACGGCGCTTTGGTGTTACACCAGGGCAATACCGTCTAGTAAATGAGCATGATGCGACAGATCCACAGGAGAACAGAATGGTCACAGCGGGATTTTCGACCGATTTCACTTCACTAATGCGGCATTTGCATCACAACGAGCACTCCATTGTCCAACCTCAGGTCAATGAGGGATATGATCTTCATGTGGACACTGGCCGTAAGATTCGGACGCTGAGTCATAACTGGCGGACGTTGATTAATGCAGGTTACGCCAAGGATCTGTTGAATGGCGCGGTACAGGCGCAAATACGAAAGCTGCAAAAGGAGATTGGCTTTCGCTATATGCGCTGCAAAGGTCTGTTAGACGATGACATGATGCTGTATGTCAGGAAAATGTCTGGTAGCGCAGATTATAACTTTGTTTATGTAGATGAGGTACTGGACTTCATGCTTTCAGTGGAGTTAAAGCCTTATGTTGAATTTAGTTATATGCCTTCTGCATTAGCGAGGGAAGCCGTGTTTCCATTTAAGAGGCCAAGCATCCTTTCTATGCCTGAGCATCTTGACAAATGGCTCGACCTTGTGACTTCCCTTGTTAGGCATTTCATTGATCGGTATGGGATTGAGTCCGTGCGGGAATGGAGATTTGCTCCTTTTGTGAGTCCAGAGTTTTCAGGATATGGTGTGTTTACCATGGAAGAATACTGGGTGCTTTACCGTGAAACCAGCCACGCCATCCGTGCTATCGATCCGCAGCTACATATTGTTGGTCCAGGAAGCAACATTGATTCTAGTAATTTTATCAGCGAATTCCTAGTGTCTTGCAGTAAGGGGAATTGTTTGCCCGACTCTCTGGCTCTACGTGCTTATCACAGCATCTTACCGGGTCAGGAAGACACTGGTCTTCAGCTCATGGCAGAGGATGAAGCTTTTCCACTTGCGGTAAGCGGCGATGAACAGTTTATGAAACACGCGTTACATAAGGTCAAAAAGCTGTTGCGTCAACGTGGTTTCGCTAGTCTGCCTGTGATTCTTGAAGAGTGGAGTAATAACATATGGCAGCGTGATTTGTGTAATGATACCTCCTACAAATCTGCTTTTCTTTTCAAAAATATTCTGGAGAATTACGACCACTTTGAGGCTATGGGATACTGGTCGCTCAGTGACCATATGGAGGAAATTGTTCCTTCGTCGGATCTTTTTCATGGCGGGTTTGGTTTATTCACTCGCGGAGGTTTGCCCAAAAGCTGTTATCGGGCGCTGCAATTGTTGCGTTATGCAGGAAGCGGTCTGATAGCTGAAGGTGATGGGTATTTTATAACTTCCTCGAAAGGTGAAATACAGATATTTCTATATAATTATTGTCATTATGATACTCTATATCGCTACCGTCATACCACTCACTTGACTCAAACCGAACGTTACAACGTGTTCAATATACGCAATACCCGTCAGTATCACATTCGTCTAGACGGCTTAACGCCGGGTGTTTATACAGAGCGAAGGTATTCAGTAGGTCCGGCTGGGGGAAGCGCCTTTGATGAATGGTTGAATATGGGGGCACCTAAGGACATGCGTCCAGAAGAATGGTCTTATCTTGAAGGTCGGTCCCTGCCGTTATTTCAAATACGTTCGCTGCAAGTGACAGCAAATTTTGTGGTAAATGCTGTTGTACAACCACATGAGGTACAAGTGATTAGATTAACACGTTAAATAGAGAATAGTATAACAAGGATGACTTTAGTGTTGTCCTTTTTTGTTTTTTATATTGTATTTTTGCTCTCGACATCATTTTTGAAATCGCTTTCAATATTAATGATAAAAGAAGGATATAACAAAAGAAATAATGCGATATTTTTTCTGCAAACCCAAACCTATAATTGAGTTATGGCAACCAATACAAATCGCCGCAAATCATTTTACCATACAACATTTGAAAAGGAGTAATCATCATGGAACGTAAATATTCGCAACAGCTTCTTACATCGATGCTAGAAAGGCAACATGTAATTAATGAAAATGGACTGGATATCCTGATTAAGCCTATTCCTGAAACCGATGAGCCTGGTGTACTGGATCCTCGCTTTTATCAAAGTATGGAGTCAATCCTAAAAGGTTTCAAGGGAATGCTGGTTAAGATGATGTTGAAAGGCAGCCGAAAGAAAAATATCCAAAAAAGTGCAGCCCAAATGCGCAAGATGATGAATGGCGTGAACAGCATTCCGATTACTGAAGGTGTTGATGTGAGGCATGCTACCGTTCAAAACGGTAATGTTGCTGTCCCGGTACGAATTTACACTTCGCAGAAGAAGAGTGGAGAGTTGCAGCCAGTGTTCTATTACATCCACGGAGGCGGTTTCGTAGCAGGAGGACCCGAAGTAGTAGAGGAGATGTGCAAGCTTGTGGTTGCAAATACGGGCTGTGTATCGATTCAGGTTGATTACCGCTTAGCTCCGGAGAACCCATACCCCGCTGGGCTCGACGACTGTTATACCGTGTTGAAATGGATATATGCTCACGCCGAAGAATTTAATGGTGATCCGAATCGCATCTGTATTTCCGGTGATTCCGCAGGTGGGAATTTAGCCACGGTATGCGCAATGAAAGATCGGGATGAAGGAACGCAGATGGTAAAGGCACAGGCACTACTATATCCAAGCGTGGACGCAGCAGGTATGCAGGAACATATGCAGCGCAGAGATGTTTATGAAATATCCCCTTCTCAGGAAAAAGAAATTAGATCTATATTGGATCTGTTGAGCGGTGGTTTAGGAACTGTCGGCTTAGGTGAATATCTGGGCGTGCCCGATGATACAATCCCTTATGTGAGCCCGCTGCGAGGAGATCTGAAAGGGATGCCGCCTGTCATTATTTTGTTTGGCGAATATGACTTTCTGCGGATTGAGGATGATGCATATGCCTTAAAGCTGAAGGAGTCGGGCGTCAAAGTGAAAACGGTACGGTACAAAGGACTTTCTCACGGCTTTGCCGATCAGGTGGGGGTCACACCGCAAGCGGAAGATAGTTTGATTGAAATTGGGAATTTCATGCTGGAGAATGTGTAATGAATTATATTCAAAAGCCGCTCATTGCGGCTTTTTTTATTGTTCTGAAATTACTATTAAATCTTGTCATCAGGCACATTCATGCTCCGGCTATATTGTAAGTTTAGACCTGTCGTCATTCAAATGAGTGTTAACCACTCTACTGAATTATCTGGCTTAATATGCTAAGCTTTATATAGTAGAGCATTATACTGCTAGAGTTCAGTGATTACCATAATAGGAGTGATATTTTGCAGACAAAGATCAACCTAGAAGGCGAATGGAAGTTGCAATTGGATGAGACAAAACAGGGACTAACCTTGCCTTTTACAGATGTTATCACACTGCCGGGAACAACGTCATACGCACGTAAAGGACCAAAGAACGAGGAAGTTTTAGTAAGCGCTCTAACCGATGAATATTTGTTTGAAGGGCAAGTCTGGTTTGCAAGAGAGGTATTCATTCCGGATGAGCTGGCTGGTAAGGCCTGCTATCTATTTTTGGAACGGACGAGACTTACGACGCTTTGGCTGGACAATACGGAGATCGGTAGCCGTAATAGTCTGAACACCCCGCATATATATGAATTGCCGAAGCTACAAGCTGGAATTCATACAATCACCGTCCGTGTGGACAATATCGATTACCCAACCAAAGGCGGACATTTGACTTCACAGGATACCCAGACCAACTGGAATGGAATTACCGGTCGTATGGAGCTTCAGTTCTATGGGGAATCGCAGCTTACTAATATCCGATTGGAGTCGAATCTGACTGAACGTACGGTTCGTATTACAGCAATTTTGGACAGCAACAGTGAAACTACGCTTGCGGTGTCTGCCCAAAGCTTCAATAGTGAAGAGACACACGCGGTGGACGAGCGTGAGTTTCCTGTTTCACCGGGGCTTTTTTCCGTCGATTATGTGCTAGGACAAAACGCGTTGCTCTGGAGTGAAGGCGCTCCCAATCTTTATAATATAACCCTTGTTTTGAAAGACAGGGATGGACATATTACTGACCAACAGGAGCTTATCTTTGGTTTGAAGGAATTCCGAGCGGAGGGCGACAAGTTTACAATCAACGGAGAGAAAACCTTTCTCCGCGGCAAACATGACGGCCTGATCTTCCCGCTCACCGGCTATGCCCCAACTGATGTCGAGGAATGGGTAAGAATCCTTGGCATTTCCAAGTCCTATGGTATCAATCATTATCGCTTCCATACCTGCTGTCCACCGGAGGCTGCATTTACCGCTGCGGATATGCTTGGGATCTATATGCAACCAGAACTTCCATTCTGGGGTACAATCACGGAAAAAACCGATGATGGCCATAATCAAGCAGAGCAGGATTATCTGATCAGTGAGGGTTATGCCATTCTCCAGGCCTTCGGCAATCATCCCTCCTTCGTGATGATGTCCCTTGGTAATGAGTTATGGGGCAGTAAAGCTAAAATTGATTCTTTCCTGAAGGACTATAAAGCGTTCGATAATCGGATTCTCTATACACAGGGCTCCAACAACCACCAATGGGTACCGGAAATTCTGGAACATGACGATTTCTTCAGTGGGGTACGCTTCTCCAGAGACCGACTATTTAGAGGCTCTTATGCCATGTGTGATGCACCACTAGGACATGTACAGACTGCCTTGCCGAGTACAATGAAGGATTATGATGATCAAATCGTACCTTTGGATCTCTTAGATGGAGAGAAGATCGAAGATACAGCTGGCGGTGAGATCCAGATTCAGTATGGTACCGAAGCCAAGACCGTGAAGGCAGATGAGGCATCCGGAGAATGGATACCGCATATTCCTGTTGTTTCGCATGAGATTGGACAATACGCAACCTATCCAAATTTTGAAGAGATCGAAAAATATAACGGACCACTCAAGGCCGAGAATTTCAAAATTTTCCGTGAACGCTTGGAAAGTAAGGGACTGGGGCATTTAGCCGCTAAATACTTCGAATGTTCAGGTCAGCTGGCCGTAGCCTGTTACAAAGAGGAACTCGAGGCGGCATTCCGCTCCCGGCGGCTTGCCGGCTTCCAGCTCCTGGATCTCCAGGATTTCAGCGGTCAGGGAACAGCATTAGTAGGTGTCCTCGACGCCTTTATGGATTCCAAAGGAATGATTAGCCCTGAGGAATGGCGAACCTTCTGTAATGATGCCGTTCTGCTGGCGAGATTTCCTAAGTATAACTATGTCTCCGGTGAACCGTTCGATGCTCATGTAGAGCTAAGCTGCTTCCGCAGCGGTTTGCCAGATACACTTGAATTACGTTGGGAACTGACTGTCGATAACGGTATTTTGGCAGAAGGGACAAGCGAGGTGAACGTTCCTGCAGGAACGAATTACATCAATATCTGCGATTTGGAAATAACGCTGCCTGTAGTTGACCGGATGAGTACAATCGTATTGTCTCTCTCGATACAGGGGACAGATATTCGTAAGAGCTACGATCTATGGATTTACCCAGAAAAGAGCGGCAATATGCTGGAAGGCATCCATGTATTCGACAAGCTGTCTAGTGATGCGCTTGCACTGCTGGAGCAAGGTGAGAACGTGCTGCTGATGCCGAAACCGGAAACTCTCCAAAATGCTGTCGAGGGTTATTACTGCACAGATTTCTGGTGTTACCCAATGTTCCGCTCTATCTCAGAGAGCATGAACCGGCCAGTTCCTGTGGGTACCATGGGGCTGTTAATTGATAACAGCCATCCTGTATTCCACGAGTTCCCTACCGAGGAGTATTCAACATATCCATGGTGGAATATCGTTCAGCACTCAAAATCCATTATCATGGATGAAGCTGATCGAAGTTGGAATCCCGTGGTGCAGACCATCGACAATTTTGAAAGAAACCATAAGCTTAGTTTCCTCGTGGAATGCAGCGTAGGAGCAGGCAACTTACTAGTGTGCGCTTTAGATGCAGACAAGGTAAGCAATACGCCTGAAGGAAGACAGTTCTTATCAAGCCTTGCGGGTTACATGAAATCCGCAGCGTTCAAACCACAATACAAAGCAACTGTTAACGAGCTTCTTGAGTTAATCAAGTAGGGGTTTGCTAAGACTCTTCATTGTATTTCATATGGATGAACAGAACACAGGGACAGTGATTCTTTATATACGATGGACCGTTTAACAGCAGAGCAGCGATTCTCTAAGTCACGAGAGAACCGCTGCTCTTTTTGTGCTAGTCAGGAGGCAGACTTCAACTTCAACAGTGTAATCATCCTCTAGCTTGTGAGAGTTTCGGACTCCAGTGAACCTATTGCTCAGAAAGAGGCTCCCCAGTGGCCTTTCACGGCTTGAGGGAACTCCTTTTTTCGCGTTCTACAAACGGCTTGGTTCTAGAATAGTTGTTTGTATTTATCTGCAACTGCGCAGATTAACAAACGATTTCACAGGGTTAGGGGCCTTCGAAAATGATAACCCGATGCTATCATTGGTAATGAAGCTGGATGAATAGAATTGTAAGCGCATTAACCGATGGCGCCAGATCCGTTCTTAGTCATGAACAGCGCCAAATTAAGCAGGATTTGGGGGAACGGGAGAAGACATGAAACAAATATTATTGAACGATCTAAAGTGGGAAGTCAAGGGGTACTGGCCTTGGGTGCCGTTAAAGGGCACCAGCATGGAGCTAGGGCAGGAATTGATGGGAGTTACAGACTGGATGCCAGCTACTGTGCCGGGTGGAGTTCATTATGATCTCTACAGACAGGGCTGGATTAGCAATCCTTATGAAGAGTTGAACAGCTTAAGCTGTGAATGGGTAGAGAACCGTTGGTGGGTTTACCGCACGACTTTGAAACATCCTGAGCTGAAGGCATCCCGAGTTGAACTGGTCTTTCAGGGGCTAGACTATGAAGCAGCTGTTTACGCCGACAATATCCTGTTGGGTGAACATAAGGGAATGTTCGAACCTGCTGTATTTGATGTTACAGATCTCCTCTCGGAGCGGGAGAGTCTGGAAATCTCAGTGCTACTGAAGCAGGCACCGGATGAAATGGGTCAAATCGGCAAAACTTCGGCCACCTTTACGCAGAAGAGCCGTTTTAATTATAAATGGGATTTCTCCACCAGGTTAGTTAACGTCGGAATCTGGGATGATGTGGTACTGAGGGTTCACCGGGATTGTTCTTGGCAAGACGTGTCGATCACTACAGATGCGGACCTTGGTGAAAATGACGGGCAGGTGTCTGGTCGAATTTCTATTCAGGCAAGCATCAAACAGATGGCTGGTCCTGAACATACAGGAAGGCTGACAGCGAGCATCACTTGTTCTGATCCGAAGGGGAATCCGCTGCTGGTTCAGACGTACTCTGTTCTTGCGGGAGAAGTTGTGAACACGGAGCTCGAAATACCTGAACCTCAGCTATGGTATCCAAACGGTTACGGAGAACAACCGCTCTACAGCCTTGAGTTGAAGCTAATGGACGAAGACGATATGGAGCTCGATACACGAAGCTTACAGACAGGCATCCGCAAACTTAATTATATCCTTAATGAAGGAAGCCCCGACAACGCGCTACCTTATACGGTTGTGATCAACGGGTGCAAGATTTATATAAAAGGGGTAAATATGACACCCTTGGATCATCTCTACGGAAATGTGACGGTCGAACAGTATCAGCAGATGATCCATCTTATGAAAGCGGCACATATCAACCTAATTCGGGTATGGGGCGGTGGAATCATTGAGAAGAAAGCGTTTTACGACTTATGTGATGTAAACGGCATTATGGTCTGGCAGGAGTTCATCCAATCGAGTTCTGGCATTGATAATATTCCATCCAAGCAGCCAGAGTTCCTGGAACTGCTGCGTAAGACGGCTTGCACCGCACTCTGCGACAAACGCAATCATGTATCACTAACGGTATGGAGCGGTGGAAATGAATTAATGAGTGAACCAAACAAGCCTTCAGACCTCAGTGATTCCAATCTGGCGATGCTAAAGGGGCTGGTAGAGCAGTATGATCCGCAGCGGCTCTTTCTGCCGACCTCGGCATCTGGTCCGGTGGAGTATATTACGGAAGCCAACGGCCAGGGGCATGATGTTCATGGCTACTGGAAGTATATGGGCAACCCCTATCACTACGAATTATATGGCAGTAACGATAATCTGCTGCATAGCGAATTTGGTGTGGACGGTCTGAGTTCTCTCAAAAGCCTAGAGAAATTTCTGAATGAAGCCAACCAGCAGCCTGTCTCGATGGAGAACAGCGCCGTATGGAGACATCACGGGGAGTGGTGGGATACGCTAAGCCGTGAAGAAGAAATGTTCGGTAGCATGAATGATTTGAAGCAGTTCTCTGCTTGCAGCCAATGGATGCAGGCAGAAGGAATCCGCTTCGTGCTGGAGGCTAACCGTCGCCGCAAATTCCGGAACAGCGGCAGCATTGTCTGGCAGTTCAACGAGCCATGGCCGAATGTGTCTTGCACCAATCTTGTAGATTATTATGGTGAAACTAAAATGGCCTACCACTGGGTGAAACAAGCCTTCCGTCCGCAGCATGCTTCGCTAGATTATCGCAGCCTACTTTTAACGCCTGGTACTAGATTTCATGGAAATGTATTCGTACATGGTGTGGATGGAAGCAAGGTAAAGGTTGATGCAGAAGTGCTAGATGCAACGGGCAGAAGCCTATATCGGCAAACCTTCGAGGCAGAAGGAGACAAAGATCGTGCTGTCTGTGTTGGGGAGTTGAATTTCAGCGTGCCTGAGCCTGAGGATCTATTATATTTTGTCAGATTGTCATTCCGGAACATTGAAGAAGAATCGCAGCAAAATTTATATGTGTTCTCTACCGCTAACCAACATCTTTATGCCCCAGCACTTGATCTTACAGGTGGCAACCTTCAGGTGCGGCAGGAAAGCTTATGGCAACCTACTGGTGTAGGAAAGATAAGTCACCAAGCTCACTTCACTCTCCATAATACTGGTAGTGAAGTACTGTTACATGTACATGCAGAGGAGAAGGGGGACCGCTACTGGATGGAAGCAGAAGAACAGTTCCTCACCCTTTTTCCAGGAGAAAAAAGGACGGTGACGGTTACTTGCACACCAAAACTGTCGGGAGGATTTCTGGCTGGGGAGAATTACTGTAGTACCGACGGTCTGCCAGAAATTAAATTTTGCTCGTTTCTGACAGCACATGGCGATACGATACCAGATGAAGGAGAAGGAATTTATGAGTAAATCATTATGTTTTGTACCGGGGAAATACGTTCCGCTAAGTCGCTTTATTCTGAGTGGTGGATCTGAACCCATTGCTCTACCCGTTACTAGGGCTGTGGCCGATTACTTAAAATTGCACAACGCAGAACTACT
Organism: Paenibacillus sp. FSL H7-0737; assembly: GCF_000758545.1. Taxonomy (NCBI): domain Bacteria; kingdom Bacillati; phylum Bacillota; class Bacilli; order Caryophanales; family Paenibacillaceae; genus Paenibacillus; species Paenibacillus sp. FSL H7-0737. The sequence continues at coordinate 3,385,105 of NZ_CP009279.1, forward strand.
GCTAGCCTGCTTGCGGAGCGGTGAAGTGACTTTCCACAGAGCCGCTTGGTCAACCCTGCGAGAGGATACAGTCGAGGCTGAGAACGCTGATGGAACCCAGAATTCAGAGGAAGGAGTGTTCGTATTGGTCAGCCCGTTGCTGACCAATACGCTTCCAGTAGTGTCACACTGGGATAACAGTGCTGCTGAGGGGAAAGGCGGCTTCCGTTATGGTGGGACCGACGGCATCGGGACCCTGCGGATGGACGAAGCTGGAGAGAAGGTTGTAGCTGAGCATGTAGTGCTCTATAATAACGATCCAGATAGCCCTTATGTATACAATACCGAAGATTATCAGTTGTTCGGCAGTAACGAAGGGGATAAAGCACTTAAAACCCCGCAATTTGAACGCTATATTGGTGACCGCTACAGTCTCTATGCAGTAGATGATTTAGTTGCCATCTCCTTGAGCGACCGTATCCTGAAGACCTTCGGGTATCCGGTGGTCTTCTGTAATGAAACCGCTGACGATGGGGCTCTTTTAAGCAATGCGCCTGTGTTTCAGCTCATCAGCGGCAGTCTGTTAGTTACGAAGAACGGTCAGCATAGCCTTGCGTCCTATATTTTGCCGCCCAATTGGAGTGCGAAAAATGTTAAGGGCTATCCGCTGTTATTCAACGGTTATTATGATGCCAATGAAAATACCTTCAGCACTGTAGGTCCCTCATTTCTGGAAATCATCGGAAAGACTCTAGCCAGCACAGGCAAAGGTGTTGTTGGTGTTCTCTGGAACGGTGAAGGTTACATCGGCAGCCGCTCCCTGCAAGGCTCCATTTACGCCGGCATTGGGACGGCAATTGCCAAAGGCCAAGATAGCTATGGTGGTGATGCGGAGCAGGTTGTGGCCGTAGGTGGCTCACGCGGTGGGCTGACCGCGTTGCTGGCGGGAGGCAATCCTCTAAGGCTGCCGTATCGGGTGCGGTACACATTGTGTTATGCACCTCCGCTAATTCTGAATGGGCTTACCCGTGAGTTTGCGGAAGGGGCATGCCCGTTGATCTGGCATGTGGCAGAGGTGGACACCGGTTACCGGGATATCTGGAAGAAGGACTGGCGGCATCCTCAGACCGGAAGATCAGGTATCGAGACTCTGCTACAGACACTTACGGGAGCTGGTAACTCTGCAAGTCTGCGGGAAACGACCGGACTGGAATCCGATTTCTTCTTAGACGGCCTTAAAGCGAGCGGCACTAAGCTACTGATAAACCACGGCACGCATGATGCCTTTACCCTCAGTCGATTCAGCTTTGCCTTCGCGGCCTTGGTCCGGCGTCACGGCATTCCACTTCGCCATGAGATCGGCTACCGCTTCGGGCATAACAACTGCACGGACCTTTACGAGCAGGCTGCTCTGTGTCTAAAAGCTATACTACAGGAACAGGAGCTTGAATTCACGGGGACGGTGCATTATCGCAGACGCAGTCCAGCTGCGGGCGAGTGGGAGCAGACGGAACGTTTTGTTCCGGTTCATCAGCCAGTTTTTCTGGAGGCACCGAAGTTCGTAGCGGTGGGTAGTCCAGTGGCTTGGACTCTTTATGGAGAGCCGGGAATGGAATACCGCCTAGAGCTGGGAATCCTAGATCAGCAGGCTTGGGAACAGAAGCAGCAGGTAGTCCGTAATGAGTGCATTACCCTCGCGTCCGGTGTTTTACCTGACAAACAGCATCCTCTTGAACTCTGCTCATGGCAGGATGGGGTAAGTCAACTCGCTGACGGGCAGCATGCGGGTTATTATCTCTATGAGTTATCTTACAGGCTCAAGGGTGAACAGGACTGGAACGTAGTATCTCCATCCCGTGTGCCGCAGCCCGGCGTGGAGCCGCAGGCGGTTCTCCGCATTTTGGAGGAGCAGCCCAATCCGGCGAGCGAAGCATTTCGAGCGGAAGCAGCCGTCCTATGCATTAGCTCAGGGCTAAGTGAGGCCTAAACAAAGCGTCATACCATGAACATAAGCGGTGTACGACCATTCCGGTGCGTACATCGCTTTTTTTGAAATATAAGAAAGTATAAGTTTCATACCATACACAATCTCTTATATTTCTCGCATGATTGCTTGCCAGCAAAATAAGTAGCTTTACAAACGCTTTCGCAGGGTTACCGGATTTCGAGGTTTTGTAGGAAGCGCTATCATTTAAATATAACAACTATACAACGCCTGACCGGAGTGAATTCTTGGCTTCGGGAGGAAGGAAGGACAGGAGCATGATTGGAAGAACCACTGAACTAAATCCTTTAATGACTAAGAAAAAGAAAGGTTATCCTGTGCGGCGTCTATTTAGAGATTGGTCATCTTGGATATTAATTGTCCCTACGCTGTTTGCCTTTTTCTTTTTTTCCTGGCAGCCGCTGGTCAAGGGCATTGTGCTCTCATTTTTCAATACAGAGGGTTATAATGCCGTAAGCTTTGCCGGACTCCAGAATTACAAGGATGTGATACAGAATTCAGCATTTCAGCAGACACTGACCAACTCTTTCGTGTATGTGTTCTGGTCGCTGCTGATCGGTTTTGCTGTACCCATTATAGTCGCAGTTGTGATCAATGAGCTCAGGCATGGGAAATCGTTTTTCCGCTTTTCGGTCTTTTTTCCGAGCATGGTTCCCGGCATTGCTGCCTCGATGTTATGGATGTTTCTGTTTGAGCCTGGGAAGGGCGGCGTGCTGAATATTATGCTGAGTGCTCTGGGATTCCCGGTGCAGCAGTGGCTTCAGGACCCGGACATGACGATTATGCTGATTATTTTCACGATTACCTGGCGGAATTTCGGGGGAACGGTGCTGCTCTATCTAGCCAGTCTGCAAAGCATTAATCATGATCTGTACGAAGCGGCTTCCATCGATGGTGCGAATGTGTGGCGGAGATTTAAAAGCATCACCATTCCGCAAATCTCCAGCATGATCGGATTGATGATGATTTTGCAGATTAGCGGTGTATTCCAGATTTTCAACGAGCCTCTAGTCATGACCGAGGGTGGGCCAAACAATGCTTCGATGACGTTGATGCTGCAAAGTTATTATTATGCGTTCCGAAGTTTTGAAGCAGGGCATTCCATGGCGCTGGGGGTTATTACTTTTCTTGTTCTGATGGTGCTAACTATTATTTATTTCCGGCTGGATAAGAAATTGAACAGGGAGTAGAAGCTATGAAAACAAAAGAAGCATTTGGTATTATCGGCAATATAGAATATAGATCACCTTGGGTGCGCGTGCTGTACTGGTGCATGTTCATTCTGATGATTGTGCTTGCCGCCGTCTGTATTCTGCCTCCGGTCTGGATTATGGTTTCGAGTCTTAAAGACATCAAAGAGTTCTATGCGATCCCGCCCACCCTGATCCCTCGCTCATTCAATGTTGGCAAGCTATGGGAGACCTGGCAGGAATTTAACTTTTTCAGTTATTATCTGAATACGGCTTACTTAGCCGTCGGTTCTGTACTGTTCTGTCTTACGTTTAACGGGCTGGCAGGATATTTTTTTTCCAAGCTGAAGCCTCGAGGGAGTGCACTGCTGTTTGCTCTGATCGTGTGGACCATGATGGTTCCGAATACAGTCGGTATGGTGCCGCTGTTCAAAAACCTGATTGATTTTCCACTGCTGCACTTGAATCTGACCAATACCTACTGGCCGATGTGGTTTATGGCTGCCGTGAATCCAGTGGTAATTCTGATCTTCAAGAACTTTTTTGATACCATCCCACTGGCGCTGCTGGAAGCGGCCAAAATTGACGGAGCGAGCACCATCGGCATTTTTATCAGGATAATCCTCCCGCTTAGCGGACCAGTTATGGCCACAATTACAATACTAACGATGAACAGTGTCTGGCAGGACTTCTTCTGGCCTTTTATGGTGCTGAAGGATAAATCGACCTGGTCGGTCATTGTGGCCATCTATAATCTGAAAGCGACTTTGCCGCAGGACATTCAGTTTATTGCGCTGACGTTTGCGATTCTGCCGCCGATTATTCTGTTTGTTTTTTTCCAAAAGTACATTATGAACGGACAATCCATGGGCGGCAGCATTAAAGAGTAACATCACCCGATCACAAACCATTTCACAGTTTTGCCCCGTAGGGTGCTGTAGAAGGTGCGTGGTAAGATGATTTCAGATTTAAAAGAAAGCGCTTTACATGTTGTGAAGAATGCTTTAACAATAAGACTAGGGGGAATTACATTGAGAATCGAACACACCAAAAAAATTACAGCTACACTGGCGCTAACGCTGCTACTTACGGCCGGTCTGGCTGGCTGCGGAGGCTCCAAAGAAGAGAACGCCGGAGGGAATACGGAGGAAGCGAGCAACAAACAGGTGACGATCAAGGTCAGCAACTGGCCGAAGCCGAATGAGGAAGCCAAAATTGCCCAGTATGAGCAGCTCATGGCGAAGATGAAAGCTAATTATCCAGATATCATTGTGGACAAGGATGAATGGGGTTATGATGTCAGCTCTTTCTTGCCTAAAGCGGCTAGCGGTCAGCTTCCTACGGTGTACGAAACCTTTTTTACAGAAACTAGCAAAATCATTAAGGCAAATTACGCGGCAGATATCACGGATACGATGAAAAAATATGGCTATGACAAAGCGATCAATCCAGATCTGCTGAAGATGGTGACCAAGGACGGCAAATATTACGGGATTCCGAAGGACGGCTACGTGATGGGGATGCTGTACAATATGAATCTCTTCAAGGAAGCTGGACTGCTGGACGATAAGGGCATACCAAAGTTCCCTAAAACATATGAAGAGCTGGCACAAACTGCGCAGATCATCAAGCAAAAGACCGGTAAGGCGGGAATATTCCTGCCAACCAAAAGCGGCCAGGGTGGCTGGATGTTCATGAACATTGCTTGGGCTTACGGCGCGGAATTCGAGAAACAGGTAGATGGAAAATGGCAAGCGGTGTTCAATTCTCCAGAGGCAGCGGCGGCCCTGCAATATGTGAAGGACTTGAAATGGAAATATGATGTCCTGCCGGACAATAATCTGGTGGATGTTACGAATGACATGTTCCGCATGTTCGGAACCGATCAAGTCGCTATGAGCTTCGGCATGAATGACTGGCCTCCAGTCATCCAGCAGCAGACCAAAATGTCTAAAGATAATGTAGCAATGTCCGCCCTTCCAGTTGGACCGATCGGGAAACCTGTAACTCTGCTCGGCGGTGGTCTATATATGTTCTCGCCTAATGTAACCCCTGAGCAGATTGATGCTGGATTCAAATGGCTAAAAACCTACGGCTTCACACCGGAGTCCTCAGAAGAGGCATTAACTGGTTGGGATATCGAGAAAAAGACACTGAGTGATCAGGGGCTGATCGTAGGCCCTTACGGCCTGCGGATTTGGACAGATGAGAAACGGATTGGTGAAGAACAGAAGATTCTCGACAAATACAACAATGTAAACTTGGATTTGTTCCGTGATTATATGGACAACGGCAGCAAAGGCATGCGGGCAGAAGAGCCGGTCAACGCTCAGGAATTGTACCAGAAGCTGGATATTGTACTGCAAACCGTCCTAACAGACAAAAACGCAGATCCACTGGAGATTTTGACTAAGGCTGCTGAAGAATTCCAACGTGATTATCTCGACAAGGTGAAATAAACACAGTCAAACGGCGGCGTCGTCCTTCTGAAGGGCGGCGATGCCGTTTCTGCGTAGATTGACAAATCTACTCTAAGGGATAAAGGAGAGGTGCATTATATGGCAGCAAAAGAATGGGGAGGCTGGAGCGCGCGATGGATCTGGCCTTTGGATGAGGAAGGGACAGAAAGTTGGGAGCAGCAACACGAGCGAGTGTATTTTCGCAAAATGTTTGAGCTGCCAGCTGGAGCCGAGAGGGCCTACAGTCTGAATTTGGCCATTACTGCTGACAGTCGCTACAGACTCTTTGTTAACGGGCAGCGTTTATGGGCCGGTCCTTGCAAGGGTCATGGTCATGTACACTATTATGAGGAGTTCAATTTGGACGACGTTTTGCAACCAGGTATAAATGTGATTGCTGTTATGGTAGTTCATTATGCAGGGACATCTCCCTTTGAGCTGGGGGAAGACGGACCTCTATCCATCTGGCGTTCGCAAAAAGGCGGCTTGCTTGTAGAATCGGAAGTTATGAACAATGGGCAGCTTGTGCAGGAACTGAATACAGATACCTCATGGAAAAGCATTAGGGACCACAGCTACCGACTTCAGCCGTTTCCGATTATGCGCTGGATGGGCGGATTGGAAGAGGTGGAGGGGGACGTAGCGCTGCTGGATTGGACGCTGCCGGAATATGACGACAGCGCCTGGTTAGCCGCAAGGATTGTACAGCCGGTGCGGGATGATTATGGCCAATTGGCCCCATGGCAACTGGACAAACGTCCGATTCCGCTGCTGTATGAGCGGGAGCAGCTCTTCCTGAAGCTGATGCGGAGCAGCAGTGGTGAAGGAGATGCCCTATTTGAAAAAGGGCATTGTCTGGAGCTGCGGAATGAAGCTAGTGAGGTTGCCCTGCCATTAGCAGGAATACACGTGGAAGCGGGACAGCAACTCTGGCTGGAGTTGGATGCAGGTGAGCTAATCACAGCTTATCCGCAGCTTAAGCTTCTTGGGGGGGAAGGTAGCCGGATCACCCTCCTGTACGCCGAGTGCTACGAAGAAGAGACTGGGGATGACGAGATCCGCCGCAAAGCTGTCCGCGATGATATGCAGGAGCATGTGTTAAGAGGCGGTTATGACAGCTACTATCCAGCCGGTTATGGCACCTCGGTGCAGATGGAATGCTATGAGCCATTCTGGTTTCGTACTTTCCGGTATGTCCGGCTGGAGGTGAATACTGGAGCTGAGCCTTTGACGATATCCGGCTTCAGTTATCGGGAGACCGGATATCCTTTGCTGCCGGAAGGAAGCTTTCATTGCAACGATGAACGATATAACCAGCTCTGGGAGCTGAGTGTCCGAACACTACAACGCTGCATGCATGAGACCTACGAGGATACGCCGTATTATGAACAGTTGCAATATACCATGGATACCAAACTGATGATGGAATTTACGTACCTGTTATCAGGAGACGACCAATTGGCACGGAGGGCAATGGAAGATTATAGGGCTTCGCAGCTGCCAAACGGCATGTTGCAAAGCCGCTACCCCTCCGTGCTGCCACAGGTCATCCCCTCCTTTTCTTTATATTGGATCGGGATGATTCATGACCACTACAGATCCTTCGGAGATCTGGCTATCATAAATCGGTACCGACTGCCACTGTTATCCGTATTGGACTGGTTCGATCAGCGACTGACACCGCAAGGTCTGGTGGACAGAACGCCTCGCCAATATTGGAATTATTTTGACTGGGTGGAAGAATGGCCACTCGGTGCACCAGATTGTACGGATGATGCACCTGCAACCGTGCTTAGCTTGATGTATGCGGCCGCGTTGGAGCAAGCGGCTGAATTGCTTGCCGCCAGCGGGTGGACGCAGATTGCAATTGAATTGCGTCAGCGCAAAGCCGCGGTCAACGCTGCGGTACTGGATTGCTGTCGCCAATCGAACAGCTTGATGTTCCGCGACAGTCCGGCGGCAACAGCGGAAACACAGCTGAGCCAGCATACGCAGGTCTGGGCGATTTTAGCAGGCACTGTGGACGCTGTAGAGGGGGCAGCACTACTAGAGACTACAATGGCTGACACATCACTGGCTAAGCTTTCACTGCCGATGAGCTATTATCTTTTTCGCGCGTTGGAACATTGCGGATTGTATGACCGCTCCTTCGGACTATGGGCACGCTGGATGAAGCAGCTGGATTTGAACCTCACTACACTCCCAGAAATGGACTCTGTTGGAACCAGAAGTGACTGTCACGCCTGGAGCGCGCTGCCGATCACTGAGTTCACAAGAGGGATATTGGGTGTCCGGCAAGGGATAGGGGGAATAACCATAAAGCCACATTGCGGCGAACTGCAACAGGCCAGTGGAATCGTAAGCACAAGTCTGGGTCCAATACATGTGAAATGGGAAATCCATTCAGAAGGGGGACATAAAAGCTTCCATTTTGAAGCTAACTGGCCAGCCGGTTCGGCGATTACAATTATCTTGCCTAATCATGAAGTGCTGCTGACAGATGCAGGTTCTTTTTATAAGGAGATCGACTTTAGTCACTTTAGCTGATAGTCTGATTTCAATTGATCTTCGTTTTCGTTGATTCATACACCAGAGGGGGATAGGGAGTTATATGTTCAGATCATTCGGCCGCAACATCCGCCTTGTCCTGGTGTTGTTTATTACCGTTTACATTGCCGCTTCGAGTTTCATTTTGTACCGTACTATGGAGCATAGAAGTTTGGATATGTTGCGGCTGTTGTCCGTTCAATACACTGGTCAGCAGCATAAGAACACTCTTTTGTTCATGAACTGGCTAGAGGAGACCTCCAAGCTTATCTCCAACAATCAGGTGGTACAAAATGCGTTGAAAAAACCAGCATATGATGGAGCGATTTCTCCGATACTTGAGGGCATTCGCTCCTCTAGCAGTGACATTCTCGGCATTTATATTTGGGGTGAAGCAGGGGGGACGTACTCCTCGAGCAATGTATCCGGGCTTCTCCCCTTTACAGAGATCAAGAAAGTTCCAGGGATGGAACAATTTCTGGATAATCGGGAACAGGCTTTGCGCTGGACGGTGCTGAACCGGGAACATCTGATGAACGCGCCTTCTGATCTGCGCGATCGTCTGCTGCTTGAGGTGAAAATTCAGAACACGGAGGGGCAAATTTTAGGTCTGCTCTCGCTCGAAGTTGAGATTGACAAGCTGTACAGCTTCTACCTGTCAGGCAAGAATACGATCTACGGCGAGAATGAAGTTTATCTGCTGACAAGTAACGGAAAGCTGCTGAATGCGGCGGATGTGCCCATGAAGCGGCTGCAAGAAATTAGAACTGCGCTGACCACACCGGAGAAGGATAATCCAGCTATGCCGGAAGAACAAGATAGTTCAAGTAGCGGTGCTATGGATTTGTTGGAGCGTGAAACGGCCGACGGCTTGATTTTGCTCTATCCGCTGCCCGAATCGGACGAGCGGATTGTCACCTATATCTCTGCAGACGGGATGAATGCAGAGCTGCGGACATTTAAGTATTTAATGATCGTTTTAAACATCGTCGTTTTCATAGTGTTCTGGTTGCTGATCTCAATGCTTAGTGGCAGTATTGTTAATCCGCTGAAACAGTTGTACTTGAAAATTAACTCCACGATGAAAGACTAAGATTGGTAGTCGGAATGGCAACAGAATGGTAGACAGAATCTATGAAGCATTGGAATTTCAGGTTACCCGCTAAAATCTGCAAAAGGTCACTGGCTAGCAGTGCTTATATCTACTTGGGTGGGAACCGATCACAGCGAATCTACTTCGTAGGGGCTTGTTCAACTATTGGGCTGGATAACGTTATGGTAAGATACTGCAATAGAACATATGGGGTGAAAATATGAGAATGTATGCTCTTCTTACAGAACCAATAGGGGACATCAGTAAGGTAATGATTTATGAATCAAAGTATCGTGTTTATTTATTTCTATTTGAAACTCATGAAAATAAGGGTGCAAATGCTGACTATTGTTATGAAACATTAGAAGAAGCAATGGAATTCTGCAATGAGGAACTAAACATAGTTGAGGAACAGTGGGTTGTTATTAACGATCCCAAAGACGGGGAACAACACGATATTATTTATTAAATCAGTATTGACAGCATTGAGCAGAATATCTACCCACACTGCTCACACGTCAAAAAAAGAAATCGCTCTTTGTGAGAAAAGTGGAAGTACCACCAACTCTCAAAAAAGGAACGATTTCTTTGTAGTGTCCGCATTAATTAACAATCTTAGTTAATTGGGCAGATCTTTCTTCAAGCTAATCGTAACCGTGGTGCCTTGCCCCGGAGTGCTGGAGATGCTTAGCCCATATTGAGGACCGTATTCCAGCTTGATCCGTTCGTCCACATTTCGCAACCCATATCCGCTCTGGAACAGCACATCTTCCTTAGCTTGGCTAAGTGTCGCACCGTTGGCAAAGCCGACTCCGTCATCCGTCACTGTAAAGCGAATCTCATCCTCCAGCAGCTCGCCTTTAATCCAGATTCTGCCCATGCCACGTTTTTCGCTAATGCCGTGCTTGATCGCATTCTCTGCGATAGGCTGAAGAATCAGCTTTAGAATGCGGACTTTGCGCAGCGATTCCTCAATATCGTATTCAATCTCGAATTTATTCGGGAAACGCATTTGCTCGACCGTCACAAAACTCTCCACCAAACGGATTTCTTCGTCGACAGTAACGAATTTATCGCCTTTATGCAGGCTAATCCGAAAAAAGGTCGCCAGAGAAGAAATCAGCCGCTCAATGTCGGGCTGCTTCTTCAGCCGGGCAATCCAGGCAATCGCATCTAACGTGTTGTAGAGGAAATGAGGATTGATCTGCGACTGTAGCGCAGTCAGCTCCGCCTTGCGCTGCTTCTCTTTTTCCTCATCTTTTTCAAGCATTAATTGGCTGATCCGTTCTACCATCTGATAGTAGCTGTTCTCTAGCTGGAAAATCTCATCGACCTGTGCCCGCTGCTCATAGACAGCTGCTAGGTCTTTTTTGCCAAACAGACTCAGCTTCTTCTTCAAGTTCAGTAGTGGTCGGGTGATTTTGGCCGCCAGATAAAAGGAAAGAATCAGTAGCACAATGAAGGTAACACTGGCGAAAAGAAGGGCATTTCGGTTACCCTTGGCAATTCCCTCCAGTAACTTGTGGCTAGAAATCACACTGGTGAACTCCCAGCTAACGCCAAGCGTCTCCAACCTAGGATTCAAAGGATAAGTAGCAATGATATAGGAATTCCCGTTATCTGACCAGGTGCGGTAGCCTTCTTTCTGACCCGGGCGAAGAGGGGCATTCTCCTCCAAAAAATTGCCCAAGAGCCGCTTGTCGGGGTGAGATATAATCCGGTCGCTGGAGGTCAGGAAGGAGTAGCCAATGCCAGTGAAACTGGAGGAATAAAGATCTGCCAAGGCGGCTTCTCTGACATAGATGATGACGACCCCGATATTTTGCCCCGTATTGAAGTTCCGGAATTGCTGTCCGAAGGGGATATAGGCATTGCCGTCCCCATCCCGTTTGATTTCACCGACAACAGGCATGCTGCTCTCCTGAATACGTTTAATGAACAAGGCTTCGGGAACCTCGAGCATCTGCTCCTTGGACTGATAAGAGTAAAGCATATTATCATTGGTGTTGATGATTACATTGCCCACCAGATCATTCTGTGCCAGCATACCGTCGATGATAGCCCCGATCCGTAATTCCTTGTCTGCTGCTGGCAGGGAATCGTTATTAATGATCTGGTAAATGTCGCTGTTCACCAGAAATCGCAGGAACAACATCTGAATGTCATCGACCATCAACTCCACACTGAGCCCAATTTGGCGTTGAGTCTGGACCACATGGCGATACAGATCCTTCTGCAGATAGGTATAGGAATAGAAGTTAAAAATAACAAGCATCAGCACCAGATGCAGAGACAATCCCACTAACAGGACAACAACAATCCGACTTTTGATCTTGAACCTCCGCATCCAAGAATCCATCCGGTTGGCCATCGTTAGCTTAACCATAGGTTTTTGCATATTCGCTCGGTGGGATGCCCGTCATCTTTTTGAAAATCTGGCTAAAGTATTTGGAGTCGGTGAAACCAACCTGATTGCCTACCTCATAGACCCGGTACATCGGATTGCGTAGCATACGTTTGGCTTCTTCAATCCGATATTCCGTCAGACATTCATAGAACGTCTTGTTCAAATCTTTGCGGAATAGATGCATTAAATGGGTTGGACTGACGAACACCGCAGCAGCAACCATCTCCACGGTAATGTTCCCAGCATAATGCTCCCGGATAAAAGCGAGGGCGTCTCTGATTTCACGCCGGCATCGAGCTCCGGCCTCTTCCTCAGCGTACAACACGCGTTCAATACCAGACAATGCACGCTGCGAAGCAAGCACAGCCTGTTTGTATGAATCTACGATTCCGTTCCATTCTTCAGTTGGTTTGCCGATGCCAACGCTAAGAGCCTGGCCGAAGTGCTGCTGGCTCCATTCCGATAGCTGCTTACCTAATCTGCGGGCAGAATCACCAGCAAGCTCAGGTTCATCGGTTCGGAGAATCATAACCCACTCCAGATGACTATCGCGGAATAGACAGAGCTGTTCAAAAGAATACGCTTCCAGAATAACCGCTGCTTCATCCTCCAACGCTTTGCCTACATCAGTTTCTTGAAGACCATTATCAGCAGGGAAGGCTATGGACAGCGGCAGCATAGCTTTTCCTGGTTCCAATTGCAGCTCCAGCAGCTTAATTTTGCTGGTAATGAATTCCTCACTATGCAGCTGGCCATGCAGTAAATCCTGCCAGAATTGTTTGGATATCGCGGCAATTTCCTCATTAAGCTGTGAATATCGCTTGGAGAGTTGCTTTTTCCCCAGGATTTCATCACCAACGCTTCGTACTGTATCTGCGAGTTCTTCTATATTAATGGGCTTCAGCAAATAGGTGGAGGCACCATAACGTAATGCAGCCTGCGCATATTGAAATTCGTCATAACCGCTAAGTACGACAATGCCTACGAGCATGTCCTGCTCCCGTATTTTCTCGATAAGTTCAAGACCGTTCATATACGGCATACGGATATCGGTAATAATCACATCCGGGCGGTGCTGTAGTGCAAGCTCCAAACCCTCTTCACCATTGCTGGCTTCTCCTATGATCTCGACGTTGTATTCTGCCCAGTCTATGGTTTGGGTGATGCCCATACGGACGAGATATTCATCATCTACTATAAGCGCTTTCAACATTGGCCTCACCTCGAAGTAGTTTCTAATATGTCTTACAGTCATTATAAACATGAAACCTCTTTTAGAGGAGCGGTAATTTCTCAGTTGTCAGGATCACAAACGATTTCGCAGTATGTTCACCGGTGGCTAAGTACAAAAATGTCCGCATAGCGGAAGTTCTAAACATTTCAACAGCTTAACAAACCGTTTCATAGGATTCCATCCTAACTTTTGCAAAATGTACTGTGATAGACTTTAACCGTAAAAGAGCGGTAAGCGCTTTTATAAATACATGACATCGAAATTGAACGCTGTAGGAGGAGTACCCTTGATACAAAAATCATTTATTCCATTCGGGTTTCAATATTACCGTTCCCCAACCCCATTCCGGGATCAATGGGAGAAAGACCTAAGCAATATTGCCGGGCAGGGCTTCAATTGTGTGAAGTATTGGGTGCAGTGGCGCGCCAGCGTGTCCAAAGAAGGGATCTACCAGTTCGATGATATTCAGGAGCTGATGGATATTGCTCAACAGAATGGCTTAAAGGTCATTTTGAACGTGATTTTCGATGTGGCGCCAGCCTGGTTTTATAAAAAACATCCTGATTCCAAAATGATCACAGCAGACGGTTCCGTTCTGGAACCAAGGGCAATTAACTGCCGCCAGATTGGCGGAGCTCCTGGACCTTGTTATCACCATGCAGCTGCAGCCACGGAGAAGGCGAAATTTCTGGCGGAAACAGTGAAGACTTTCAAAGATCATCCTGCACTCTGGGTGTGGGATTTATGGAATGAGCCTGAGCTGACGACAGGGATTAAGCGCAAGCTGTCATTTGACAACCAGGTATGTTATTGCGAGCACTCAGTGCTGGCATTCCAAGAATGGCTGAAAAATAAATATATTACTCTGGTAGCTCTGAACGAATCATGGCAGCGGACTTACGGAAGCTGGGAGGAAGTAGAGGCACCGCGTGGGCAAGGCGTATTCAATGATTTGGTGGACTGGCGGCTGTTCATGTCCTGTACTTTAACAGATGAGCTGCGGAGCCGGGTAGATACTGTGAAGTCACTGGATCTGCTTCATCCTGTTATGGCACATACTGTGCCAGCTCCTATTTTTAATATGATTACAGCAGGATCAGACGACTTTAAGCTGGCTGAGCCCTGTGACCTGACAGGAAATAGCCTAGGGTCCTCAGCTTGGTCGGCTGATCTACTGATCTCTGCCGCCAAAGGCAAACCGATCATCAACTCAGAGATTCATGCGCTGCCTGGCAATACGGCGATGAAACCGCGCCAGCCGGAGCTGCGAGAAATGAAGCAACATATTCTGACCCCGCTCGCCCGTGGTATCACGGGATATCTGTTCTGGCAGTATAGACCGGAGGTATTAGGACAGGAGGCTCCGGCTTGGGGTAGTGTGTATTTGGACGGCAGTCCAACCCCATGGTACAAGGATATGGCCCAACTAAATAAGCATGTGCAATACAATAAGCATGAGCTTTTAGAGGCAAAACGGCGTGGGGACGGGATTGCTATTCTATTCAGCCCACAGAACCAAATCGCAAACTTTGCTGCCCATGATCATTTGGACACCTATAACGATTCCCTGCAAGGCGTCCATAAACTGCTACATGATCTTAATTATAAAGTGGAATTTCTGCATGAGTCGGATGTTACGGAAAAGACATTGGAGCAATACCGCTGCCTGTGGATGCCTTATCCACTGTATCTGAACCGTAAACTGTGTGACCTCCTGCGTGAGTGGGTGGAAAAGGGAGGCATATTGATTTCGGAATGCTCCTTCGGAGCGCTTCAGGCAGAGAATGGCTGTCACAGCTATACAGTTCCTGGTTACGGATTTGATGAAGTCTTTGGGGTTCGGGAGACTTGGATTCATTCTGCCGAGAACCTGGATCATAGCTATCATCAGGTAGCATTCGAATCACGGACGGCGATCCCACTCCTTAATGTAATGAAACACAGCAAGGAAGGGGAAGCAGCCGCAGATGATAAGGCACACGGCTCCTATTACAAATCAGATATTGAGCTGCAAAGTCATGTGAAGGTCCTAGCCGAATTTGCCGAGGACAACATGCCTGTGTTGACGGCCGCCGCTTATGGCAATGGGCGTGCTGTGTGGTTCGGTACCTTACTTGCGGCTGCCTACTGGCAGGATGGACATACCGGAACGCTCCAGTTGGTGCGCGATCTTTTACAGCAGGAATTGAAGCTACAGCCGAATGTGCAAGCAAGCGGAGGTGTCCGCGCTGATCTTTCCGAGTGGGAAGTTGAAGAAGACAGAGGTGCGTTCCTCTATGTGCATAATGAAGGGAAGACGTTGGCAGAAGCCAAAGTTACGCTGCCTGCCAATTATACTTCAGCAGAGCCATGGTTTGACGATGGGAATGCCAAAATTCAGCCAATAAATCCGTTTGAACCTTCAACAACTCAACTGTCTATACGGGTAGAAGCTGGAGATGTTCAAGTATTTCGATTATCTTAGCCGGCAGCAGTTAAGGTCGGAGATTATAGAGCTGGTGTAAGCCAGCCAAAGGAGTGTATCCATTTGGGTTTGTTAGATTATGTTAATCCATTACAGGGGACTAAGTCGGATTTCCGCTACTCACACGGCAATACGCTGCCGCTTACAGCGATGCCATTTGGCATGGCGGCTTGGAGCCCGCAAACCCACGAAGCAGGGGGGACCTGGTTCTTCCATCCGCACCATCGCCACCTGGAGGGCATACGACTAACTCACCAGCCCAGTCCTTGGATCGGAGATTATGGACATCTAACACTGTTGCCGCAGACTGGACCGTTATTGCTCAGTCCTGATTCGCGCTCATCTTCCTTTAAACCGGAAGAGATGCAAGTGTCCCCACACTACTTCGGTGTGTCTCTTCAACGATATCGTACCCGACTGGAGCTGACCCCTACAGAGCGCTGTGCGGTGATTAGAATAACATACGCTAAGGGGCAGCAGAACAGGCTCATAATAGCACCGCTTAAAGGCGAGTCTCAACTCACCTTTCAACCGGAGAAACGCAGGATCATCGGCTTTACAAGAGGCCATACCGCCGGGGTACCCGATAATTTCGCGATGTATTTCGTCTTCCAATTCGACACAGACATTCTCATGGAGGATTCGGGAATCTTTGACGGGGAGTACCAACCTTTAGGGACGTATGAAGGAACCGGCGATAAGCTGGGTGCATACGTAGAATTAAACCTACCGGAATCCGGTGTAATAGAAGTGAAATGCGGCACTTCCTTTATTAGTGGGGAGCAAGCGCAATTGAATCTCGATCGGGAGGTTGGTGGGAACAGCTTCGGAGAGATCTTGAGCAAAGCAGAGGCAGGCTGGGAAGAACGGCTGAGCCGCATCGTTGTCGAAAGCGCGGATGAAGAGAACCTCAGTACCTTTTACAGCTGTATGTACCGGATCTGCCTGTTTCCTAGAACATGGCATGAATATAACGAGCAGGACGAGCAAATTCATTACAGTCCTTTTAACGGCAGAATTTGCCGGGGTCCAATGTATTCAGATATCGGACTGTGGGATGTATACCGGACTAGCTTCCCGTTATACAGTATCCTGTTTCCATCCTTGCTCGGTGAGATCATGCAGGCTTGGACATTAGCTTACGGTGAAAGCGGCTGGCTGCCAAAATGGCTTTCACCAGGCGAACGCAGTGCCATGCCCGGCACACTGATCGATGCGGCAGCTGCGGATGCCGTGGTTAAGGGCATCGGCGGCTTCGACGTAGAGCTAATATATGAAGGTTTGCTGAAACATGCAGATCGTCCGGCTACAGACGAGAAGCTGGGTAGACGGGGGCTAGAATTGTATTTGCAGCACGGCTATCTGCCGCATGATCGTTTTCATGAAAGTGTAAGTAACACGCTGGATTATATATACGGGGACTTCTGTATAGCCCAGATTGCTAAAGCACTCGGCAAAATGGATGATTATGAGCGTTTTATGGACCGGGCGCAGAATTACAAGCTGCTGTTTGATCCAGAGGTTGGTTTTATGAGAGGCCGTAACGAGGACGGTACTTGGCAGGAAGGATTTGATTCTTTGGCGTGGGGTGATCCGTTCTGTGAAGGTGGAGCTTGGCAAGGGAGCTGGGCGGTTCCCCATGACTTCCCGGGATTAGCCAGTCTGATGGGTGGCGAGGAAGCTTTTGTTCGGCGTCTGGCCCAGTTAATGGCCGAGGAACCGATATTCAAAGTGGGGTCTTATGGCTTGGAAATTCATGAAATGTCGGAAATGGCTGCGGCCGATCTAGGGCAGTTTGCCATCAGCAATCAGCCCAGCTTCCATATACCTTATATTTTCGCCCGACTCGGGGCGTTGTCCAAAACACAGTACTGGGTTCGCAAAACCATGGCTAAACTGTTCAACAGTGGAATGGAGGGGTTACCCGGCGACGAGGATAATGGCAGCATGGGTGCCTGGTATATTTGGAGCGCCATCGGACTGTATCCGTTAAGTCCCGGGATTCCCGAATATGTGCTAGGCAGCCCTCTATTTGATAAAGTAACGATCCAGCTTGAAAATGGGCGGCAGTGGGTCATTGAAGCGCAAAACAACAGCCCTGCCAATGTGTACAGTAAATCAATTCACTGGAACCATACGCTTTGGGAGCACCACTCTTTGCCTCATGAAGAGATTATTAAAGGCGGCGTCCTGAACTTCAGTATGTGTCCGGGGGTAGTCCCGTCCTAAAAGCAATGCAAGGCAGTCCGGAATATTTCGGGCTGTTTTTGTTTTTTGGATGGAACGAAATTGCTCTTTTTGGTCAAATCGTGAAATGGCAAACCATTTCGCAGCATTCCCGCCTGTTTTTTCAAGGGTAACATGTCTAATATCGAAGAGAATGAAAGCGCTTAATAAGAATGCGGAGAGGAGGAAGCAACTTATGACTTTAAGGCTTTATTCCAAAAGAAATCGACTTATCACTATTCTATTCGCCCTGATTGCGGGAAGCCTGCTGCTGATTGGCGCGATGAATGTGCAGGCTCCACAAGCAGAAGCACCACTTCTGACCCTTAACGGACAGGAGGTCACTGCAGCGGAGTTCAACTGGCATCTTCAAATGAATCGGGCACTGACTGCTGATTACTTCAAACAGACCTACGATGCCGACTACTCAGAGAAATTCTGGTCTACCGACTATTCCGGCGAAAAACCAATCCACAGGTGGATAAAAGAATCCCAGACGCAGCTACTGACGAAGCGGATGGAGTTGCAGCTTGCTCAAGAAGCAGGGGTGATATCGGATATCAGCTATGAAGGTTTTCTAAAAGGAATGGGGCGTGAGAATCAACGGCGGAGTCAGGCGGTAGCGAATAAGGAAGTGGTGTATGGTCCTCTTCATCTGGAAGCGCAGGCCTATTACAGTTATTACATGAGCAACCTTGAGGATACCACGATTGAAGCAATGCGCAGCAACGGAGGCATCGTGATTTCAGATGAACAGGTAAGGCTGGAATATGAAGCAAAGCAAGCTGCTAAATATTCTCGGCCGGGAGCTATACATCTTGAATGGGCATCACTGCCCTTTGGTCCGGAAACAGAATACAAGGATCAGCAGGAGGCCATGGAGAAAATGGAATTGCTCCGGGCAGCAGCAACAGCAGAAATAAGATCAGACGCAGGCATCCATCAGCAGGCAAAAGAGCTGGGTATAAACGTGGGCGAAGTCAAAATAACAAGTGCTTCCCGGCGAACAGCAGCGCTGGAAAATCCTAAGGTATTGCTTGCTGCAGATCAGCTTGCACCTGGACAGATTAGTGGCTTGTTTGCTGAAAATGGGGCCATCCATCTACTTTACTGTCTATCGGTAGAGGATGCAGGAGTTATACCTTTCGATCAAGTGAAGGATGCTATCACACTTCATTTGGCGCAACAGAAGTTTAGATCCTTGGTGGACGATAAGCTATCCAAAGCTGTCCCAGAATGGAATTACCCAATGGCTGAAAGACTCGCAAACCAAGCCATTCAATAAATGTTCAAGGGGGAATAACACAACAATGTTAAAAAAACTCGCAAAATCACTGCTAATGATGGTTCTGATCTTTACGACAGTGTTCCCAGTAATGGGTGCTTCTGCCCATGCTGAAGAGACGTATGCCGATGATTTCACTGCTTTGCCAGCAGCGGAGCTGAGTTCGGAGAATTGGTTGATTGACAGCAGCAATCCTCAATTCTTCGGCGGAGATGCTACGCGGTTGGTCAGGACATCCACGGATACCGGTTATGCCGTTTATTCATTAACAGGAATTCAGTCGTTTACGCTTCAAGCCTATTATTTCTCTGGCTCAACAGCCGTAATCAAGTTCTACGGATCGGGTGATGCGACAGCGTGGACGGAGCTTCCAGTCATTAATGACAGTCCCACAGCAACCGGTTCTGGTTGGTATGGAACAGTATACACGCCCGCCGGTGCACTTCCGAATGATGTCAATTATCTCAAAATCGAGATCAGCGGCGACCTCGACAGCTGGCTGATGCAGCTTGGACACCTTACGCTCTCCAATGTATCACTTGCACCCCAAACGATTAATGATGAGCTTGATGATGTTTCACAGCTGTATGCATTTAGTACAAATTGGTCTTTAGATACAAGCAATCCCACTTTTTTTGGTGGAGATCATTCTCGTGCAGTGAGAACAGCAGATTCGGCAGAATCACTTGTGTACCATTTGCATAATTTGCAGCATTTCATCGTCCGTCTGCATTCCTTTGCCGGGTCTAGCGGAAGCATAAAGTTCTATGGATCGGCGGATGCATCCACCTGGACAGAGATTTCAGCAATACATGAAGCTCCACAATCTACAGGAGATGCAGCTTGGACCGGGACGAATTATACCCCAGCACAAGGGATTCCTTCAGGCATTCATTATTTAAAAATCGAGCTCAGCGGCGATTCCGCCCCTTGGCTGATGCAGCTAGGATCGGTCTCCTTGTCCAATCGCTTGCCTGGAGATGGAGGGAACAGCGGTGGAGACGGAGATTATTACGTCGATTCATTTGCAGGCAGCGACAGCAATGATGGAAAAACACCTGAGACAGCCTGGAAGACCTTCTCTGTAGTGAACGAGACCACCTTTGAGGCTGGAGACCGAATTTTGTTAAAGAAGGGTGGAATCTGGAACGAACAATTATATCCTAAGGGTAGCGGAACAGACGATAAACCGATAACAATCACTGCCTATGGCAGCGGAAGTAAACCGACTATCAATGGTGGAGGCATGGCCGGAGCAGCTGTATACCTGCGCAACGCCTCAAACTGGAGCATCCGGGATCTGGAGGTCACAAACTATGTTTCCGAGAGAGGAACCATTTACCGGGAAGGCATAATGGTGGAGAACGCAAACGGAGGAACTTTAAGAAATATCCGCATCCAGGATAACTATATACATGATGTATCAAGCAGCTTCCGTTATCCGACAGTTTCCGGTGCAGAAGGGGGTCCACATGCGTTCGGTGGAATCTCCGTATATGTGGGTGGAACGACGGGAACGGACAAATTTGATGGGGTATGGATCGAAGGCAACACGGTCGAACGAATTGGACGGACAGGAATTGTGGTATGGGATCAGCGTTTCAACGGAGCCGACTATGCTACGGTCAATGTTACGATCCGCGGAAATTATGTCAAACAAGCAGACAGCGACGGCATCCTCACCTTCGGTGCGGACGGAGCGTTAATTGAGCATAACATAGCAGAAGAAGGTGGGAACTACTCCGAAGAAGGCGAGTTTAACGGCTCAGCCGCAATCTGGCCGACCCGGGGCAAGAATAATATCGTGCAGTTTAATGAGTCCTTTAACACAAATAAACCAGAGGGAGATGGACAGGGCTTCAATCTGGATATCGATACTAAGGACAGTGTAGTTCAATATAATTACAGCCATGGAAATAAGGGCGGATTCATGCTTTTTGTCGATGCCCGTTTAACTCCAGGAGTGCTTATCGGCTCCTCTAACAATGTAGTCAGATACAACATCAGCCAGAATGATCTGACGCATACGTTTAATTTTGCAGGCGGGGTTACGCCGGATACGCAAATCTATAACAATACGATCTATATCGGCACTGGGCAAAACACCAAAATAATCGACCATGAATGGGACGACGCGGGAAATATCAACGCTCCCTATACGTTCAGGAACAATCTGGTCTACAACCTTGGACAGGGAGGTTATAATCTGCCCGGGGAAAATGGCAGCTTCGACCACAACCTGTTGTATGGAAATCATCCAGTAAGCGAGCCGGAAAATACGAATTCCGTCACAGCGAATCCGCTCTTGGTTGCTCAGGGCAGCGGTGGAATTGGCTGGAATACAGTGGACGGTTACAAACTGAGAGAAGGTTCTCCTGCACTTGGTGCTGGTGCTATTATTGCAGATAATGGCGGTCGGGACTATTGGGGAAATGCTGTTTCAGCAGAAAATCCACCGAATATCGGAGCCTATAATGGACCCGGACTTGATCCTGCCACACTGCCTGAAGCACCTGTAGATGATCTGCGATTATATTTTCAAGGCTTAAAAATTGCTCCTCATATTACAGATGGTAGAAACGGAGGCATATCCCTTCAACTTCAGTTTACAAACAGTTCTGGAGTAGACCCTCTGAAAATTAACAAAATTTCCTGGAAAATAGGGGAAGGAAGTGGCCAACTCAGCGGTAGCGAGTCGCAACTAGCAGAAATCGCTCCGAATAACAAATTTACTTATCCAATACCCTTGCCGGGATTCTCTGAAGGTGTCAAATATCCTCTTGACTTGACCGTTGACCTTGAAGGCTATGAGACAATTCACCTCAAGCAAAACATAGATATTAACCGGATGAAGCATCAGTCAGACACAGGAACTCCCGCGCTGATTGATCTTGCAGACGGAACCCCTTTGTTGAGCGGGTATAACGGTGCGGATGATCTTAGCGGAACAGCACAACTACGCTGGGACAAGGATAACATTTATTTGACTGCCGACATCCGTGATGATGTATTCAGCCATAACGCTTCCGGGATTAATATTTGGCAAAATGACAGTATTCAATTCAGCCTCGCTCCCGGTGTACCGGGCGATAGCCAATCCTGGTATGAATACGGAATTTCACAGACGCCGGAGGGGCCGCAAATATACCGCTGGCTGTCCATGAAAGGTGCTGCTACTGGAGTGTTGACCAAAGGAACTCTAAGTGTAACCCGAGATGAAGCGACTAAGATTACCTCATATGCACTGGCACTACCTTGGAGTGAAGTAAGTCCAATTCGAGGAGCGGGAGGCAATGTCTTGAGCTTCTCGATGTTGGTTAACGATAATGATGGTGCGGGCCGAAAAGGGTATATTGAGTGGGGATCAGGCATAGGCGCTGCGAAGGATCCGGCACTTTTCCGCACCTTCCAGTTTATGAATGTCGAAGATGAGGAGGAGACACAACCGAGTGATAATGCTGATTTGAGCTTTTTGAGTATGGAGGGTACAGATATTCCCGGGTTTGACCGTAATACATTGACCTATACAATAAATGTACCCTTTTCTAAAACAGCCGTGACTGTTACAGGGATACCTTTAGATCCGAAAGCCAAATTAACAGTAACTGGCGGAAGTGAACTAAAAGTAGGAGAAAATAGCGTCAGCATCAAAGTTACCGCCGCAAATGGAACAACAACAAAGACCTACACTTTGAAAGTGGTACGGAGTGAAGACCGCGGGGGAACAGAAACGCCTGGCAGTTCGTCCGGCAGCAATAATGGCAGTAACAATAGTAACAGTGGAGGGAAAATAGTTAATCCAGTGAATATAATCTCAGCCGGCCGTATTCAGATTCAGGCTTCACCTGATGCTGAAGGAATGCGCCTTGCACAGCTTCCTACTGGAGAAATTCAAAAAGCGATGAAGGGTGTGCAAGATGGTGCATTGGCACTTGAGCTTACTAAATTAGATGCCACAGCTAAGGGAGTAACCTTTCAATTGCCCGTTACCGAACTGAAAGATAATGTTATCTCTCTTACAATAAAAGCAGGTGAAACCACCGTGACGTTCCCAATTGACAAGATGGGTAGCAATATTCCGGAAGGTTCCAAGCAGTTGGAGCTGTCCATTCATTTTGTTGATCCTTCAACCCTTTCTGTTTCATTAAAAGAGAAATGGAAAACGCATGCCGTGTACCGGATCTCCTTGATGGTAGACGGAAAGCAAATAGAAACATTAAGTCAAACTGCGGCAATGAAGGTATCGTTTGGATATAAATTGAATCCTAGTGAAGCGCCGAATCAAGCCATCGTCTATTCTATTACCCGCGAGGGGCTGGCGGAAGTGGTCAAGAACTCCAAATACGTTTCAGGTACAGAGAGCATCACCTTTACAACACGGAACTTCGGATTATACGCTGCAGCGAATGGAGATATACACTTCTCTGATGTCAATTCGGACTACGCTGCTATCCTAGAAGCGTTGGCTTCCCGTGACCTGGTGCACGGCACAGGCGATGGCAAATATGAGCCTGCCCGCCAAATCACCAGAGCTGAGTTTGTTCAACTACTAGTATCAGCTCTAGACCTTCAGGCCGATAGCAGCAGTACTTTCGAAGATGTGAGTCCTGACACTTGGTATTACCAAGCTGTCTTAACGGCTCAGGCACTGAAGCTGGTTAACGGACGCAGCGAAGGCTTATTTAGCGCAAAAGAACCGATTACTCGCCAAGAAATGGCTGTTATTTTGTTTCGCGCTCGGAGTTTAGCTGCTCTTCAGCCGGATTACTCCAGCAATACCGTAGTATTTGCTGATCAGAAGCAAATCGGAGCTTATGCCAGGGAAGCAGTTGAGTACCTGCAGCAGTCAGGGATAATCAATGGTTATTCCGACGGAACCTTCAGACCACTGAATCTGACCACCCGTGCGGAGGCTGCTGCTTTGATTTATAGAATTATGGGATTGTAATCATCACAAAAGAGCTGGAGCCTAGTGTATTTGGCTCCAGCTCTTTTTCTTGCAAGTATAATAAATTATTCCTTCAGGCTGGCCACACAACATATCTCATGTCCGCGACGTTCGCCTTGCCATTTGGCCAATAATGCCATTCGCTCTACAAATGGAGTATTCGGCCCATAGTGAGGATGTGCATCGATCAATCCATCCGAAACAGAGACCAGCTGCCGCGTGAATATCGAAATGATCTCAAATCCAGCCTGATTGAGTAATTCACGCACATTAGCGTCCGTGTAATGATACAGGTGATCGGGTTCAATAAATAACGGTGATTCAGGTCCGTAGACTTCGTTGGTTAATGAATGGCTATTGGGTATACTGAAATAAATTTTCCCTTGCGTTGTCAAAAGATTACGAATATCCTTCAAAAATGCAAATGGATCGGAAATATGCTCAAGCACATGCCAGAACACTACCGCATCATAACGAGGAAGATCAGGATTTTCAGCCGAGTCATCGTCTTGGGTGCTTTTCCATTCATCTTTAACCAGATCCACACCGTATTTATATTTGGCATAGGCTCGTGACATTTGTGAGGGTTCAATGCCAACCGCTCTCCAGCCGCCATTTTCAGCTGCATGTAAAAATTCACCTGTTCCAGAACCAAACTCTAGCAATGCTCCTTTTTCTGGACTGAACATTTCCAGCAGCATTAAATTAAACAGAGCATGATCAGAATAGGTAGCTTGAGCATATTTTTCACGCATTGCAATCCATTCTGTATTATAAATATCTGCGATTAAGCCGGTTGTATCAACCTCCGCAATATTCGCTCTAAAGATAAGACCACAGTTGCTACACCGCATCAGTGTAAACGAACTATACTCATGGAATACGTTGATGGCTGGAGAAGGACCACACAAAATACATTGCATATAAAAAACACCTCCGTTAATCGTTTCACTTATTCCTCCCAGGCCACTAGCTGGGGTTAGGGCATCATAGTTAAGTTGAAGGGCTTGGAGTGAGTTTCATTTCATTCATTCTATTATCAATCTCGATAGAATATGCTCGTCTCACTGATCCTAAACAAGGTCAAACTTTAATAGATTTATAGTATAGCTTTCTAGGACTTTATATTAGGTGAAGCGGAAATTGGGAATCCTTCTGTTGTTGCATGATTATAAAGGATGAAGAAGCAAGCACATTGTTACAATCCATGATTACGCCAAAAGATTGTTGGCTTCGAAAATGCCTGTTAATATTGGAAATAGAATCATCTTTTAGATTGGAGAGTCAATGATATGAAGGTCATTATTTTTGGAGCTACAGGTATGGTTGGTCAAAGCGCGTTACGTGAATGTTTGATGGATGATAGAGTTCAAGAAATACTTACGATTGGGCGTAAAAAGACAGAGCAGCAACATACAAAACTAAGACAAATTCAACTTTCCAATGTAGCTGAATTATCAAGTATAGAACATGAAATCACAGGTTATGATGCATGCTTTTTCTGCCTTGGGGTTTCCTCTGCTGGTATGAAGGAAGAGGAATATAAAAGAGTAACATATGATATCGCGCTATCCGCCGGAACAACATTAGCAAGATTGAACCCTCAAATGACCTTTATATATGTTTCTGGAAGTGGGACGGATAGTTCGGAAAAAGGACGCTCTATGTGGGCGAGAGTGAAAGGGAAGACAGAAAACGATCTGTTGAAGCTACCTTTTAAGGACGCATATATGTTCAGACCAGGTGTGATTCTACCCCTATATGGCGTACAATCCAAAACAAAAGTGTATCAGATTTTTTATGATGTGATGAAGCCACTTTATCCCTTGCTAAAGAAGTTAAACAGTGTCATTACATCGGAACAATTGGGACGAGCTATGATTCAGGTAACTATTAACGGTTATCCAAGACCCAGAATAGAAAGCAATGAGCTCAAATCCATGATCAGGAGATTAAATCAATGAACATTATCATTAGACAAGAAAAAGCTCAAGATATTAACGAAGTCTACCATGTAGTCCAAAAATCATTTGAAAATGCGGAACATTCAGATCATGATGAGCACAATTTGGTAAATAGACTAAGGAGCTCGACAAAGTTTATTCCGGAGTTATCTCTTGTAGCTGAATATGAGAATAAGATCGTCGGTCATATCCTTTTTACAGAAATTCTAGTGGGTGATCAAACTCTGGTTGCGCTTGCACCTGTTGCAGTACTACCAGAAATGCAAAGCAAGGGCATAGGGAAGCTACTGATTACTGAAGGCCACAAAATCGCAACACAGCTTGGATATAAAGGCTCTGTCGTTTTGGGTCATGATAAGTATTATCCGAAGTTTGGTTATAAAAAAGCTAGTCAATTTGGTATAGAAGCACCTTTCGAAGTTTCAGACGATAATTTTATGGCCGTTGAGCTTATAGATGACGGTCTCTCAGATGTCCATGGCGTTGTCGAATACGCTAAAGAATTTTTTGAAATTAGATAAACATAAAAAAGTGGAGCAAATGCTACGGCAGTTGCTCCACTTTTTTATTTGTTTACAGAATCAATTAACACCTTTAAAAAAAGGATTGTGGAATATCGAGACTGAAAACGGCTTGACGAACGACACTATCCTGTATAAAATGAAGCAGTGATTTAGTAAATTAGTAAATAAGTAAATTAGTAAATAGGAGTGGTGCAATGAAAATACCAACAACGTTTAAACATAATCATGTTGTCATGTTGGAGAGTTTTGAGAAGGTGTAAAAAATAGTAAAGGATATGGGGAATTAAAATGTTTTCTAATCGTTATGTTCGAACAATTATCCTCTCCCGTGTGTTATTGCAGCTCGGAATATGGATCCGGAATTATGCCGTCCTTCTTTATGTATCTGAATTGACGAATAATAATCCGGTAGATGTATCTCTGATATCAGTTGCCGAATTTGCACCGATCTTTCTTTTTGGTCTTATTGGTGGGACCTTTGCCGACCGATGGCGGCCGAAGAGAACCATGGTATGGAGCGATTTGTTATCTGGCTTGTCCGTCGGGGTGGTGCTGATTGCGGTCATGAATGGCGAATGGATTGCGCTTCTTATCGGATCTTTTGTATCTGCCAGCTTATCTCAATTTTCTCAGCCTTCGGCGATGAAACTGTACAAGAGACATGTGCCAGCTGAACAGCTGCAAGGCGTTATGGCGATGTCCCAAACCCTTGTCGCTGTCTTTACGGTTTTGGGACCCATTATTGGTACGTTTATTTTTATTAAGTTTGGAATTCACGTATCTCTGATCCTGACAGCCGTTATGTTTCTGGGCTCTTCGCTTATATTGTCTTCCCTTCCTCGGGATGAAGAAGAACCGAAGTCAGGTAAAGCCAGCGGCTTCATCAAAGAGTTAACGGCTGGCTTGCGTTACATCGGATCGAGTAAACCCTTAAGAACACTTAGTTTAACTTTCTCGGCGGTGGGATTGGCATCAGGGCTAACTCAGCCGCTTCAGATTTTTCTTGTCATCGAGAATTTAGGTAAGGACAAACAATTTCTTCAGTGGCTTGTGATGGCTAGTGGGGCAGCCATGTTAGTAGGCGGAACTGCAATAATCGGGATAGCCAAAAAAGTAAGGCCACAGCTATTGCTTTTGATAGGCTTACTCGTCAATGCCGTCTGTACGGTTGGAATGGGAGCTTCTAAGCAAATTTGGCTGACGATTATTTTCTTGGTGATCAGTGGTTTGTTTTACCCTTGCATTCAAGGAGGGATTCAGACACTTCTTGTGCGAAATACCGAAGGGGCCTTTATTGGCCGAGTTTCAGGAGCAATCATGCCTATTTTTATGGGAATGATGGTGGTTGGCATGTTCATTTCCGGCTACCTTAAGGATACGTTCTCCTTGATGGGCGTATTTATGGCGAGTGGTGTATTTGTGATTATCGGTGCGCTTTTTCTGCTTCCTATTGTGGTTAAGATAAGAAGCAATGTGGAGCTGGAATCGCTGGGAAAATGAAAATCCAACTACAATTTCCATGAATTTATTATCTAAGATAAGGAGAGAAAGATATGGATATGAATAAACGCAAAGAGCTGATCGAGGAGTACAAACAGATTAAGATTTATATGGGTGTTGCTCAAATCAAAAACCAAATCAACGGCAAAATATTTATCGACAGCTATCCTAATTTGAAAAACAAATGGCTTACCCTGCAAATGCAGTTGGATTCAGGGAGATTTGCAAATGCCCAGCTCCAGAAGGATTGGAAAGAATTCGGTGCGGATGCGTTCACTTATGAGGTACTAGAACAGAAGGAGATAGATAAGGTAACTGATATGCGCTGGGAACGGAAGAAAATCTTAAAGCCATGGTTAGAGAAGTTACAGCCCTACGGAGATAAAGGTTATAACAAACCACGAATTGACTAACGATGAAATCCAAGATAAGATGAAACCGTCGTTTAGTAAATTAGTAAAATAGTAACTGGAAGGAAGAAAAAAAACATGAAAATACCTACAACTTTAAAACATAAGCCTGTTGTCGTATCGGAGAATTATGAGAAGGTTGACGGCCGAATGGCTGGAAACACAGATGCGAAAGGTCTTTCCTTAGGATTGGCGCAGTGGAATGATCGAGGAAAGGTCGATATTTCTGCTAAGGTATGGAGATATACCGGGGAAAAATGGTCCAGACAATCAGAAGAACTGCCTCTTCATCGCGTGCTTGATTTGTCCATTCTAATTTGCCGGTCGTTAGAACATTTCCGCGAAGCGTATCGATATGAGAATTTATATGACCCGGAGCAGCCCGTCATCGACAGAGTTGGCTTGCAAGGGGATGCGATGACTGTAGCGGTATGTACAGATAATGAGCGAATTAATGAAGATATTAAGCTATTTAATCAAGCTCTTAGCGATGACGATGAAATGATCGGTGAGCGTCTGAGCACGTTATCCAAAATATTAAAGGATATGGGATATTAAACAGTGAGTGGTAGTCAAACAGGGCAAAAAAGCCTTCGTGACTGCCACTTTTTTTATATAGTTTAAAACAATTCCGGCCCCCGTCCAGGAGTGTCTATTGGCAAAGTATCTTGGATTTTGATTTCATTTCTTAATTTCCGGAAATCTTTAGGTGTTCTTGTTTGATGTTTTTTAAAGGACTGAATGAAGTTGTTAACATGATTAAAACCAACTCTATGGGCAATTTCAGTTACTGTATAATCAGTTGAAATTAATAGCTCCATACTTTTCTTAATCCGGTACTTTATTAAATATTCATACGGTGTGATATGAAGGGTCTTTTTGAAACTACGGGTACATTCTGAAACACTTAAATGAGCAGCATCAGAAATATCTTGCAAAGTTATATTAGTTGCGTAGTGCTGATGGATGAAAGAAAGCATGAGTTGAAGTCGTTCTTGCTGCCTTTTTACGTATTTAGCTGTGTCCTCAAAGGAGAGAGAAATATTAGATATCAAGGTTAACCAGAGTTGTACGGTTCTGATAGAAACCTCATATTCCCATCCCCATTTCTTTGGCATATCAAATCTATTCTTCAGCTCCAAAAGCATGTTTAGTACATCTCTTTGCCATTCAGCATCTCCTTTAATTACTAGAGACAGTAAGGAAGAGTTCGTATAAGGTGATACATAATTTTTTTCCATAGCACTATCTGCATAAAAGACCAACAGCTTTTCAGGAAAATTGAAACTCACATACTGACCGTCAGGAGTCAGGTGCGTCGTAACATGAAGGGCACCTTTATTGATGAAAATGGCTTGGCCATTTTTCAATTCATAATCAATACCATTCACTTGTATAACTAGTTTACCTTGAGTAACCAAAGTGATCTGAAGTTCTTCGTGCCAATGTAAGTCATTAAATCCTCGTCCTTCAGGGATAATTTTCCGAGAGTTAGCTGTGTACATAATGTATGGAAATGAAGCATCAGGAAAAAGAATGTTCTCGTGCAGCAGTTTTGACATCTAATGACGTCCCTTCTAAAATGATGATATTTATATATAATACAACGATATAATGACACAATTTAAACAATGATGATGATATTATTATATCCAATCTTGATTTTATCACTCTGTGCACAGGAAGTAGATAGAACATTTTGGAGGATTATATGTGAAATCAAATAAACCGTCATATCCGTACATTTTGCTTTTTATTAGTATTTTATCTATTTCGATCTCTTCCATCATGATAAAATTTTCAAATACTCCCACCTCTGTAGCCGGCATGTATAGATTGTTTGCTTCTGTAATTTTATTGCTTCCTTTTGTATCATGGAAAAAGCTTCGCTGTCTGGAGATGAGTAAACAAGATT
This sequence comes from Paenibacillus sp. FSL H7-0737, assembly GCF_000758545.1. Lineage (NCBI taxonomy): Bacteria > Bacillati > Bacillota > Bacilli > Caryophanales > Paenibacillaceae > Paenibacillus > Paenibacillus sp. FSL H7-0737. The sequence continues at coordinate 3,415,255 of NZ_CP009279.1, forward strand.
GGAGTATTGTTTTCTTAGCGGGTCTCTTTCTTGGGTTACACTTCTTATTTTGGATGGAGTCTTTAGTTTATACTTCAGTTGCAAGCTCTATGGTGATATTATCATTGCAGCCTTTATTTGTAATGATTGGTTCATACTTCATCTTCAGAGAACGGGTAAATGTGGTAAACATTCTTTGTTTAGTGATTGCTCTTCTGGGTTCAATAGTTATTGCTTGGGGAGACTTTGGAGTTTCTAGAGTGGCGTTAATAGGAGATGGCTTATCATTATTAGGAACCGTTTTTGTATCAGCGTATATGCTGGCAGGACAAAAAGTAAGTCATAAAATAGGAGCAAGTTTATACAGTGTTATTGTTTTTTTCCTTGGCGGAAGCGTCTTGTTAATCTACAATTTGTCAAACGATTTCTCTTTGATAGATTATAACTCTTCGGACTGGATCTATTTCTTTTTACTCGCATTAATCCCAACTATTTTGGGACAATCTATTATTAATATGTTATTGAAATCTTTAGGTGCAACTACTATTTCTGTAGGGATTATTGGTGAGCCTGTTCTCGCCATAATACTAGCTTATCTATTCTTGGGAGAAACAATCACTAGCTTTCAATTTATAGGAGGGATGATGACTCTACTCGGCATGGGGATGTATTTCTGGGTAAAAGCCGTCAATTACACTACTGTTAAATATCAGAATCAAAGTAGATAAGCAAATAAATTAAGAAAATATCATTTAAAGGGAGAATGCTATATGGCTATTATTGATGATTTTTGAAACTGGATATTCGAGTTGGAACAATAATTAAATCTGAATTCTTCGCCGAAGCAAAAGTTCCTGCGATCAAGCTTGAGATTGATTTTGGAGATGAGATCGGAATAAAGAAATCTAGTGCACAAATTACTAGAAGATATGTGGCTGAAGATATTACCGGAGAACAAGTAATTGCGGTAGTCAATTTTCCTCCTCGACGAATTGCAGGCTTTAAGTCAGAGGTATTAGTCCTTGGAGGTGTACCTGAAAAGGGTGATGTAATTCTATTGAAGCCAGATATGAAACTGCCTAATGGAACACCCATAGGATGATTTTTCAGAAATATAATTAAGTCTAATACTTAACTAGTTGGTCCCCTAAAAATGTCCCCTCTGTTCAATAATGCTCAGTTGCGGATAATTCAATTATAATTGTTTTTACTATCCAGTTTATCAATACTATCTGGTAAGCTGTACGTAAATTGATCGTATTAGGAAACGAAAGGCTAAGAAAATTTTGAAGTAGTCCTCAAAGGATACAGATCTGAGACTATTCGATTTATAGGAGTTGAAGCAATGGTGATGTATGAGAAACCCAAATTGGCCATAAGTGAAATTGAAAAAGTATTAGAGAATCATCTTGGGCCTGGTTCAACTGAGATTAAACCGCTTTCTGGCGGCAACATAAGTAATGTGTTTTCATTCAACCACGAAGGGAAGGGGTATGTTGTGAAATTCAGTAATCTGGAAGGAGCATATGAAACGGAACACTATGTATCCCATTTGCTCTCAGGTCAAAACATCCCTTTCCCCAAATGTTTGGCGATAGGGAGAATTAACCAGTTAACCTATATAATCATGGAACGAATGGAAGGACGGAATCTATCCGATTTCACAGCAGAGGAACAAACTCATCAGTTGCCTGAGATTATTAGTATTTTGAAAAAAATGGCTGAAGCAGATATTGGGTCAACTAACGGCTATGGGTGGATCGCTGCTGACGGCAACGGATCCTATGTATCATGGAAAGACTTCGTCGTTGCCGTAAATGCAGAGGATCAAAGGGGAACATTCTGGGAGAACTGGCATGATCTCTTCCGTACTTCTTGCTTGGAGAGAGATGTATATGAAGAAATATACGGTCGGTTGATGGACTACGTACCCTATAATGAATCGTACAGAAGCTTTATACACGGAGATTTTCAACAGTGGAATATTTTGTCCGATGGAACACGAATTACCGGCATCATCGATGGGAATTGCATGTACGGTGATTCTCTCATAGACCTTGCGATTCTCGATCGGCATATGCCGTGGAGTGATGTCATTAAGACATATCAAATCAATCAAGAGAAAGCCAGCATAAAGATACCTTATTTTAAAGAGCGGCTAATGGGAGCTTATTATTTCAAGGGGCTCGACGGACTACGCTTCTATGCTAAAATGGGATGGAACGATGCTTATCAGAACACACGGCAATTTCTTTTAAATCTGAATCCTTAACGTCAGGATACATAACTTGAAATCCCAAACAAGTCCAGTATTGATTCTAAATGACATAAAAAGATTGAGAGCCCCCATTTGTTTAAATGAGGGCTCTTTTATTTATGGAGTGCTGTCTGATACTAGCTTCAGACTTACAATCTGTAATATTTGCACCTGGACTTGTCATTAATCCACTATCTAGAGCTTTGTCCAACTTGATAAAATGTAAGCGCAATCATAAAATAATCGATTGGAGGAGTACGGCATGAAAAAGATTGGTGCAGGTTTTATATTCTTATTTGTGATGTGCGTAGCATTATCCACTACTGCGTTCGCTAAACAGCCTTATTCATCCTACTGGTTTCCAGAGCAATTGCTTCAGTGGAGTCCTGCATCCGACCCGGATGCGGTATTCAACCGAAGTACAATTCCGCTGCAAGACCGCTTTGTGACAGATGGAGTCAATGCTCATGCGACAAAAGCGCCAAAAGTTATGGCTTTATCAGCACTGAACTCGGGAACAAGTGGTGTGCCATCACAGGGATCAGACAAATTTGGAGCTAATACGTTTTCTTATTGGCAATATGTTGACAAGCTGGTCTATTGGGGCGGATCTGCCGGTGAAGGAATTATCGTACCACCAAGCGCTGATACGATCGACGCAGCACATAAAAATGGGGTACCGATCGTCGGAACGGTGTTCTTCCCGCCAACTGTTTATGGAGGGAAATTTGAATGGGTGAAGCAAATGCTTCAGCAGAACAGCGACGGTTCCTTTCCTGCCGCAGATAAGCTGATCCAGGTTGCGAAGTATTACGGATTTGACGGTTGGTTTATTAACCAGGAGACTGAGGGTGGAACACCAGCTGATGCCCAGAAAATGAAAGCTTTCCTAAGTTATCTAGAATCGCACAAATCTGCATCTATGCAAATCGTATGGTACGACTCCATGACCAAGGAGGGCAGTATCAGTTGGCAAAATGCGCTAAATGACAAGAATGCAATGTTCCTGCAAGACAATAATAAGAAAATAACAGACAATATGTTCCTGAACTTCTGGTGGAAAGATCTTAAAAGCTCGGCAGAGAAGGCCAAAAGTTTAGATAGAAGTCCGTATGACCTGTATGCAGGGATAGATGTTGAAGCCAAGGGCTACGATACGAATGTGAACTGGAATCTGCTGTTTCCGGATGGTCAACCTGCCGTCACTTCCCTTGGTATCTACCGTCCAGACTGGTCTTTCAACAGCGCAGAAAGCATGGAGGATTTCTTCGCACGCGAGAACAAATTCTGGGTGGGGCCAAACGGGAATCCGGGTAACACCGTGAGCGATCAGGCCTGGAAAGGAATCGCGAACAATGTGGCAGAATCATCCCCTGTAAATAAGCTACCTTTCATCACCAATTTCAATACAGGAAGCGGGCAGAAATATTATGTCCGAGGGCAGCAGGTACGAGATAAGGGATGGAATAACCGGAGCCTGCAGGATATCCTGCCAACATGGCGCTGGATCGCAGACAGCAAAGGAACTTCACTTACTCCAGAGCTCGATTGGTCCGATGCGTATTACGGTGGCAGTTCGCTGAAGGTTTCAGGTGATCTGAGCCATAACAATGCAACGCATCTGAAGCTCTACAAGACAGACCTTAAAATCGAAGCAAGCACAAAGCTATCGGTTACTTATAAAACGCTGAACAAGCCTAGCTTGAAGGTAGGTCTTGCTTTTGCAGACCAACCAGACCAATTTATCTTTCTTAATGTGAAGGATAAGACAGCACCAGGCTGGACTACCGAAACTTTGAATTTGACCCCATACAAAGGGAAACGAATCGTAGCAGTATCACTTTATTTTGATTCCAAGGATACGATTAGTAATTATAGTATTCAAATTGGCCAGCTCTCCATCCAAAATGCCAACGACCCGATCAAAACGCTGCCGGCGGTTCGCGATCTGAAGGTTACTCAATCCGATTTCCGCGATGGAATTTATGGAGATGCTAGATTGGAGTGGAAAGCACTTGATCAGCAGGTGAAGCAATACGAAATCTATCGAGTACTTCCAGATGGTAGTGAGGTTTTATTGGGCGCAACGCCAAATCATGTGTTTTACGTTCCTGAGATGAGAAGAATAGACAAAGAAACACTAACAGCATTAAAGGTCGTTGCAATCAATGGAAGATACGAGCAAGGTCAGGCCTCCAGCGCGAAGATCAGCTGGCCAGCTTATCCGAAGCCGATTGCAGAGTTCAAGGCAGATCGGACCTTGGTAGCTCCAGGTGAGAGCGTAAACTTCACCGACCTGTCGACCGAAGTGACAGAAGAATGGTCATGGAGCTTCGAAAGCGGTAGCCCAGCTGTCAGCACATCGAAAAACCCGGTTGTAACGTTCAATCAGGAGGGCATATATAAGGTATCACTAACTGCAACCAACAGTTCGGGCCAAGACACAATTATGAAAAAGGCGCTCATTACAGTGAGTAAGGAAGCTGGTGCGGTGAAGAATTTAGCACTTGGATAACCTGCAACAGCCGATCATGCATGTGGAGACAAAGAAGGCGCACCAAACGCAGTTGACGGTAAAGTGACGGATAATAGCAAATGGTGTGCACTTGGAAATCTGCCTCATTGGCTACAAGTCGATCTAGGAGCCGAGCATCAAATCAGCACTTTTATCATCAAGCATGCTCAGAGTGGAGGAGAATGGTCCGGGTTTAATACAAGCGATTATACCATTCAGGTGAGTAACGACGGAACGAACTGGACGGATGTTGTAAACGTGCAAGGAAACTCGGCAGCTGAGTCGACAGACGCGATTGCTTTGGTGAAAGCTCGCTATGTAAAATTAATAACTCTTAAGCCCACCCAAGGAGCCGATACAGCAGCACGAATTTATGAGTTTGAAGTCTATGGGTTGTAGTTCGGTTCAAACCATGGTTTTTGAATAACAAATAATAGCGGGAAACACAAAAAAGAACCTGAATAGCTTTCAGGTTCTTTTATATTGCATATAAAAAGACACGATGATATAATCGGATTACGACTATAAAAAATATAAAGGTATAGTTAATGCATCTTATATTATTAATATACCATGCAGCCAAAATCTTGTCAAATTTTTTTCTCATTTTAATGGTTAGGAGAGATATTGTATGAGTTCATTGGTTCTTGGTTTTCAGGAAATAGAAACCACACAGCTTTTGCTCGTGGGCGGAAAAGGGTTGAATTTAGGGCGATTATCAACTATCGAAGGAATAAAAGTACCAGGAGGATCTTGTGTTACAACAGTGGGCTACCAAAAAGCCATCGAAAAGAACGAAAAGTATCATATTTTATTGGATCAACTATCCATATTAAACGTAGACGATCGAGAGCAAATTGGTGAAATCAGTAAGAAGCTTCGACAACTCCTCATGGAAGTAGAAATTCCTTCCGATGTTGTGACAGCAGTTACTCACTATCTCTCCCAACTTGGTGAAGAACAGGCTTATGCAGTACGCTCTAGTGCAACTGCTGAAGATTTACCACATGCCTCATTTGCCGGTCAACAGGACACCTATTTAAATATCATCGGAAGAGAAGCAATCATGCAGCATATCAGCAAATGTTGGGCATCTCTATTTACGGATCGCGCGGTAATCTACCGCATGCAAAATGGATTTAACCACAGACAGATATATTTATCTGTTATCGTGCAAAAGATGGTTTTCCCTCAGGCTTCAGGGATTTTATTCACAGCGGATCCGATGACTTCTAATCGAAAGCTGCTATCTATTAATGCCAGTTTTGGGCTTGGCGAAGCTCTGGTCTCTGGCTTGGTATCTGCCGATTGTTATAAAGTACAGGAAGAGGAAATCGTCGATATGATGATAGCAACCAAAAAATTGGCTATCTATGGATTAAAAGAAGGTGGAACAGAGACCCTGAAAATCGATCTCGATCAGCAAAAGACTCAAACCCTTTCCGAACAACAAATTTTACAACTGGCACGTTTAGGTAGAGAGATTGAAGCTTATTTTGGTTGTCCACAAGATATCGAATGGTGTTTGGATCATGATACTTTTTATATTGTTCAAAGCCGGCCAATCACTACTTTATACCCGATCCCTGAAGTAAATGATCAAGAAAATCACGTTTACGTATCTGTCGGTCATCAACAAATGATGACGGATCCCATGAAACCATTAGGATTGTCTTTTTACCTATTAATCACTCCTGCACCCATGCGTAAGGCCGGTGGAAGGTTGTTTGTTGATGTTACACATATGCTGGCTTCACCTGTCAGCAGAGAAAATTTCATAAATACCCTTGGGAAATCCGATCCGCTCATAAAAGACGCATTTATGACCCTAATAGAACGAGAATATATAAAATCGTTACCAGATGATAGAAAAGAACAGAGTCCCGTTAATAGCAGTAAAGATAGTTCGTCAGAAGGTTTTCAAGCATTAATCGAAAATGATCCGGCAATCGTTTCTGATTTGATTAAGAACAGTCAAACGTCGATAGAAGAATTAAGACAAAACATCCGAACGAAATCAGGAGCAGATCTATTTGATTTTATTCTTGAAGATCTCCAGGAGTTAAAGAAGTTCTTATCTGACCCACAAAGTACAAAGGTTTTTATGACTGCTATGAACGCTTCGTCATGGATTAATGAAAAAATGTACGAGTGGTTAGGTGAAAAAAACGCAGCAGATATGCTTTCTCAATCTGTACCAAACAACATTACCTCAGAAATGGGTCTGGCGCTTTTGGATGTTGCAGATGTGATTCGTCCTTACCCGGAAATAGTTGATTATTTACAACATGTAAAAGATGATGGTTTTTTGGATAAACTGGTTAAGTTTGATGGTGGACAAGCAACTCAAGACGCAATCTATGCTTATCTCAACAAATTCGGAATGCGATGTGCCGGTGAAATCGATATTTCGAGAACTCGTTGGAGTGAAAAGCCGATTACACTTGTCCCCATGATTCTCAGTAATATCAAAAACTTTGAGCCTAATGCTGGCAATCGGAAATTTGAGCAAGGCCGACAGGAGGCTTTAGAAAAAGAACAAGAGTTATTAGATCGATTGAAGCAATTACCGGATGGAGAACTAAAAGCTGAAGAGACAAAACGAGTAATCAGTTTTATCCGGAATTATATCGGTTACCGTGAATATCCAAAATACGGAATGATTAACCGCTACTTCATTTATAAGCAGGCTTTACTGAAAGAAGCCGAACAACTTGTACAAGCTAGCGTTATTCATGAAAAAGAAGATATATTCTATCTCACTTTTGAAGAACTTCACGAAGTCGTACGCACAAATAAACTGGATGATCAGATCATCAGTAAAAGAAAAGACGATTACAATTTTTTGAAAAACTTACTCCGCCACGTGTAATCACATCTGATGGTGAAATTATTACAGGTGAATACAAACGAGAAAATCTGCCAGACAAAGCGATTATAGGTCTCCCTGTTTCTACCGGAGTAATAGAGGGACGAGCTCGTGTCATCTTAAACATGGAAGAGGCAGATCTGGAAGATGGCGATATATTAGTCACCGCCTTTACTGACCCTGGCTGGACATCATTGTTTGTATCTATTAAAGGCCTGGTCACCGAAGTTGGCGGACTGATGACCCATGGAGCCGTTATCGCTCGTGAATATGGCTTGCCAGCAGTTGTCGGAGTGGAAAATGCCACCAAGCTGATAAAAGACGGGCAACGAATTCGTGTGAATGGAACAGAAGGTTATATTGAAATATTGTAGAGGTATTTAAAAATAAAAATAATTATCGATGTTCTCTTTCGCTGGTCTGAAATTCGGTTTAATGTAGGAAAAGAAAGTAAATAATATGGGGATATGGACAACCTCCGGAAACAAAGCCAACTTATATTTGCAAAAGGGGAGTTCGAATTAATATTCCTTGACGTGAATATTCTTCATGAGGTATATTGTAAAAGCAATAAATTATCCCGACTAAGAAGGAGAGTATAACTTATGATTAATAAAATTGGACAAATTATGTTATATGTAAATAACCAAGAGGAATCCAAAAAATTCTGGACAGAAAAGCTAGGATTTGAGGTGATTTTAGACGAAACAAATGGCCCTATGAGATTTATCGAGCTTGCTCCGAAAGGTGCAGCGACTAGTATTGTTCTTCATAATAAAGAGTTGGTTGCCCAAATGAATCCTGAAATGAATCTCGGAACACCTTCTTTAATGTTCTTTTCGGATAATTTTGATCAATTGAATCGAGAGTTGAAGGACAAAAATGTTACGGTTGGAGATATTGTAGAAATTCCCGGTGGAAGAGTATTCAATTTCGCAGACGGTGAAAATAACTACTTTGCGGTAATGGAAAAAGGGCAATAAAATTGAGTGAACATGCAATAAGGGGATAGTTAAATAAATTACGTCAGCAGCTAATCAAAATGATTAGCTGCTTTTTTATTCCCATTATGACCGTTATAAACTTCAAAATCTTACTTGTTAAGTAAAGAATATCATGTTATTCTGCAAAAAGAGGAGATGATCAGATGTTTGAAAAGGGGTCGTTCCAACCCGTTCAAGCCACTAAGTTAGTGGACGATGTTGTTAATCAAATACAACAAAAAATTTCAACAGGAACAATCCTGCCAGGAGACAAATTACCTCCAGAACCTGAATTAATGAAATTATTTAATGTAGGGCGATCAACGATAAGAGAAGCAGTCCGTGTGTTAGTTCATGCTGGTCTATTGGAGAAAAAGCAGGGTTTTGGAACTTACTTAAAATCCAGTCCTATTATTCAAGAACCACTTACCCATCGTTTACTTCGTGCAGAATTGATTGAGGTCTTTGAAGCTCGAAAAATGATTGAATTAGAAATCGCAAGATTAGCAGCTCTACGGCATGATGACACTGACTTATTCAACATGCGAAAACATTTGGATACAAGAGATATGGCTCTAAAGCAGAATGATCGTGAACTGTATGCCAAATCGGATATTGAATTCCACATGGCTGTAGCAATGGCAAGTAAAAACGCTGTAATCATTGACTTATATAGAACGTTTACTCATATTTTGTCAGATGCAATGAGTAAATTAAACCGTAATTATAGTTCCCATGATCCTCAATCCGATTACCATGAACAAGTATATGAATCTATTAAAAATGGGGATTCAGATCAAGCAGTACAATCGACGCTCAAAATTTTAAATGGAACACTTTCTGAGCTTTAAGTTCAATATAGACATTCATGTAGAGGAGGAATTTGGGCATGATTATATCACTCAAAAATGTATCATGGCAACGTGATACAACAATGATCTTACGCGATATGAATTGGGAAGTGAAACAAGGGCAACACTGGTGTATCGTCGGACTAAACGGTTCAGGCAAGACGACGATGCTGAACGTAGTAAACGGCTATATATGGCCGACGACTGGGCAAGTCGAAGTGCTAGACCACCGCTTTGGCGATGTGGATCTTAGAGAGTTACGGAAGCGAATCGGTTGGGTCAGCACCTCGCTGCAACAGAAGCTATACGGCCATCAGACTGCGCTGACCATCGTCCTCAGCGGAAAATTCGCAACTATCGGTTTATATGACAAGACGAATGAAGAGGATCAAAAGCAAGCCGAGGAGCTGATGGAATTTCTAGACTGCTCTTCCTTAGCCGCTCGTACATACGATACCTTGTCGCAAGGTCAGCGTCAGAAGGTCCTCATTGCACGCGCACTTATGGCCAATCCAGATCTATTGATCCTTGATGAGCCTTGCACAGGACTCGATATTTTTGCCCGAGAACAGCTGTTACAAATGATTGAGAAGATTACGAAGCAACCGAACGGACCAACTTTGCTGTATGTAACGCATCATATCGAGGAGATAACATCATGCTTTACACATACTTTGCTGGTGAAGAACGGAGAAATCTACAAAGGGGATGAGACAGAAAACTGCTTGCAGTCGGATGTGTTGAGCGATTTCTTTGATACCCCCGTTGAAGTTCAGGAGCATCACAATCGCAAGTGGCTTACACTTGCCGGTGATAAGTAGGAAAAGCTGCCTAGCAATTGCTAGGCAGCTTTTGTTATCTTGAATGTTAGAAGCTAGTGTTCACTTCGAATAGAATTACTATATTGTCGGGGACTCATTCCTATCTTTTTTTTAAATATTTGGTGAAAAAATTTGAGATCAGCATATCCAACTGCAGCGGCAATTTCACTTACACTTCTATGACCTCCTGAAAGCATACGACATGCAGCATCCATTCGAATACTTTGCGTATAATCTGTAAAGCTCATTCCAGTCTGATGCTGAAAAAGGCGACTGAATTGCCGTTCGCTAAGGTTCGCTTTACTGGCGAGATCACTAAGTTTAAGCCCATTGGCATAGTTGTAATTTATAAATGCAATCGCATCATCCACTGCCATCCATTGCGGCTTATCCCCTGATGGCGCAACAATCTGCAATCGATGTCTAAACAAGCCTGTTAATATTTGTACGACTAGAGCATCGAGTACAGCTAGATATCCTGGCGGTTTTGCCGAGAATTCACGAAACAGTTCACGAAACATTATATGGTATGCGCCATTGACATCTTTCATAGAGTACCATAGCAATTGCATGTCTGTGAAAAATTCACAAATATCTGTAGCGTGAGGAAAGGTAGCCTGAAGTTCTGATAAATACTCTACTGGAAATAAACAGTTATAAACGATGAGCGGGCGGTCTTTCATCGGGGTCTTAGGTCGAAATACATGACTGCGTCCAATGGGGATAAAAAATAACGTACCGTGCTCGACAGGAACAGCCTCATCGTCAATGTAGTGAACGCCTGCTCCTACACTGATATAAGTAATTTCGATAAACTCATGGGAATGCGCATTCAATTCGAACGTTTCGCAAGCCCTGTTCACATAAATTGGCACACCAGGCTCGAAAAAGCTATCTCCAGACATGACAAAAGTGCTGCGTCTGATACTCATAATCGTGGCCCCTTTCAAATTGCTAAGGCTAGACATATCGTACGAAACTAATGAATGAATGTCTAGATCCACCTATAAAAATGTCTGAAATACCCCCAATTCTAAATTCTCTCAACTCATACAATAGAAATAGCTGCCGGATCAAAGATCTATGAATACAGTTCAAAGTGTTCCGGCAGGTTACTGGATGAATATAGGAGGTTGATACAAATGTCCAATTTTGAAGTTACAAATCTTAAAGTGAACTATAGAAAGAATCCGTTGGGGATTGATGATTTACATCCGCGGCTTAGTTGGTGGATCAGCACAGAAATACGGGGATTTATCCAATCAGCCTATCAAGTTCAAGTCGCAAATGATCACAATTTCTTTTCAAAAATCATATGGGATTCTGAAAAGGTAGAGTCGGATAGCAATGTGCATATTGAATACGAAGGTCCCGCCTTACAATCCCGCACCCGGTATTACTTTAGGGTTCGAGCTTGGGACGATCATGGGATAGTTTCAGAATGGAGTGAACCTGCGCACTGGGAAACGGCATTGTTATCGGTAGATGAGTGGCAGGCAAAATGGATAGCAGCACCTCCGAATCACCAAGAGAATGGGGCTGATCCTTGCGACTATATTCGTACGGAATTTTCAATCCCTGATAATGTTGTATCAGCGCGTGTGTATGCAACGTCTCTTGGGATGTACCGCTTATATATAAACGGTAAACCAGCAGATAACACGTTATTTAACCCTGGCTGGACCAGTTATAATAAACGGCTTCAATATCAGACCTATGACGTGACTTCTTTGATTGCTGCTGGCAATAACGCTCTTAGTTGCATGGTGGGAAACGGGTGGTATAAAGGATATTTAGCTTGGGAAGGAAAGAAAGACATCTTTGGTGAGGATCGTGCTGTGCTTATCCAGCTACACGTCACATTATCTGATGGTTCGGAACAAATCTTTGTATCGGATGACAACTGGCGTACTTCTACAGGTCCACTCTTGATGTCAGAATTGTATCATGGCGAAACGTATGATGCGAGGCTCGAGGTAGAAGGTTGGTCTTCTCCCGGTTTTGAGGATGTAAAGTGGCAAAAGACTATTCTCAAGGACCGTCCAGAGACTTCATTGGTTGCTCAGGAAAACGAACCGACCAGGGTTATAGAAACCATCAAGCCTATTGCAGTCATTACTACACCTAAAGGCGAACACGTGCTGGATATGGGACAAAATATGGTTGGATGGGTAAGATTTACGGTTCATGCTGAAGCTGGAACAATAATTACTTTAGAACATGCTGAGGTGTTGGACCGCGAGGGGAATTTCTACATCGGAAATTTACGATCTGCAAAACAAACTGTTACTTATATATGCCATGGCGGGGAGGTAGAAACGTTTGAGCCCTATTTATCCTTCCAAGGATTCCGTTATGTAAAAGTGACTGGCATACCGCTAGATCAATTATTGGAACAATTCATCGGCTGCGTCATCCATACGGACTTGGAGCAAACGGGAAACTTCAACTGTTCAGATGTACTCTTGAATCAGCTTCAGCACAACATCTTATGGGGACAAAAGGGGAATTTTCTAGATATCCCGACAGATTGCCCTCAACGAGACGAAAGATTGGGATGGACGGGGGATGCTCAAGTTTTTATTCGCACATCTGCCTACAACATGAATGTAGTTCCGTTCTTTGAAAAGTGGCTAAAGGATTTGGCCGCAGATCAAGAAGAAGACGGAAGAGTTCCGCATGTTATTCCCGATGTGCCAACGGCAGGATACGGCTCTGCTGCTTGGGGAGACGCCGCGGTGATTTGTCCTTGGACGCTTTATCAATGTTATGGGGACATTCGTGTGCTGAAAACGCAATATCCAAGTATGAAAGCATGGGTCGAGTATATTCGGGCGCAAGGTGAAGACGAATATCTATGGAATACAGGTTTTCACTTCGGAGATTGGTTAGGTCTGGATGCCAAAGAAAACAGCTACGTCGGAGCAACACCAAAAGAGTTGATCGCTACCGCGTTCTATGCTTATTCAACGGAATTGCTAGCTAAGACAGCGGCTGTCATTGGAAAACCCGAAGATGCCTTAAAATATGAAGCATTGCATGAGAAGATTGTTCTGGCATTCCGTCAAGAGTTCGTAACGCCAAATGGTAGGGTGGCCTCACCGACACAAACTGCGTATACACTTGCCCTTATGTTTGACTTATTAGAGGAAAAGGATCGTCATCGGACGGCCAAGATGCTAGCCGACCATATCGAAGAAAATGGAGTGCACCTAACGACCGGCTTTGTGGGAACTCCCTATCTGTGTCTAGTCCTCTCTAGATTCGGTTATACGGATGTAGCCTACCAATTGGTACTGCAGAAAGAGTATCCTTCCTGGTTATATTCTGTAATCCAAGGGGCTACAACCATTTGGGAACATTGGGATGGAATAAAACAGGACGGTTCGTTCTGGAGCGATGATATGAACTCCTAAAACCATTATGCTTACGGTGCTATTGGAGATTGGCTCTATCGCACTGCCGGTGGCATCGAACTATTAGAACCAGGCTATAAAAAAATACGGATCCAGCCGCAGATCGGGGAACATTTGACGTGGGTTGATGCTTCGCTTGAATCTGTCCATGGAACGATCAAGGTAACTTGGAAAAACAGAACGAAGATTCAGTAGAAATGCAAGTGCTGATTCCATCCAATACAACAGCTGAGATTATTATTCCAACGATGAATCAGGACAGTATCTTGGAGTCTGGGACACCAATAGAACAAGTCATAGGTCTATCCAGTGTGGAACAAATGTCAGAAGGCCTTAAACTACTAGTTGGGTCTGGTGACTATTACTTCAAGTTTCCGATGACTTAAACGTTAATAAGGAATGATCCGCCAAAGAGAAAATAAGTTGAGCCAATTCATCGCTTGATATAATGAAATTTTCTAATATCCATTCCTGTATAATTGCTAAGCTTCCATTAACCAAATAAGCGTAAGTAAAACGCTTCATATTTTCGGGAACGTCAAGCTGAAGGAAAGTGTCAATATTCATCAGTACTTCATTAAGCAAACGTTTTGAAAACAACTCGTTATCATTTGATTTGAGTAGCATGATGGCAAATAAATCATCATTCTTTTTGATGTAGTCTAAGAAGGTCAATATATAAGTGATGCCATTGTCATTAGCTTCGATTTTTTCTAGATATGCATTTGTGTTATCAATAATCTCCTGCTCAACATGTTCAAGCAGATCGTATGCATTTGCATAATGCAAATAAAAGGTAGAGCGATTGATGCCTGCTGAAGCGCATAATTCTTTTACGCTGATTTGGCTTATATTTTTTTCTTTGAGCAGACGAATCAAGCTTTGCTTCAGCAGCAATTTGGTTAACCGTTCACGTTGATTCATTGTTGATTCACCCCCTATAAAAATTTTTTTAAACTAATCGACAGAATATCTTCGACTGTCTATATTACATCAGTTTGATAATCAACTGGTGGTTGTGAAATAGACACTGTGTCTGTATTCTGAAGGGAGACGAATGACTTGTCAATAATCTTATAATGCAGGTGAAGAATATGGTAAAGAAAAAACGAGTCATGATAACAGGTGCAGCGGGCAATATGGGTGGCGAAACATTGAAATTTCTTAGAAACGATTTAGCGAAATGCGAGCTGTTACTCTTTGATTTAGACAATTCAACCAGTCGCCAAAAGCTGAAAGAATATGAGAGACTAAGTGGTGTTAAAGTAGTCTATGGCGATTTACTAGACTGCGACCTTGTCTATGAATGTGTGAAAGATGCCGACATTGTGCTCCATATAGCAGCCTTTGTATCTCCTGCTGCAGATGAGTTTCCCGAACGAACGATGCAGATTAATTATGGTTCAGCGAAGAACATCGTCGAGTCCATCAAGAAAAGTGTTCGTGCCCATGTAACGCGTTTCGTAAATATCGGTACAATTGCGGAAACGGGTGACCGTATGCCGCCAATCCATTGGGGACGTGTGGGCGACCCTCTCAAACCAAGTGTTTATGACTACTATGCCGTTTCGAAAATTGCCGCCGAGCGTATGGTAATTGAATCAGGACTAAGCTATTGGGTGAGCCTCCGCCAAACAGGTATTATGGGGCCAGCGATGAGCAAGATAGAAGACCCTATTATGTTCCATAGCTGCCTAGAAAATGTGCTTGAATACGTATCAGATCGGGATTCAGGACGTTTAATGCGAAACCTCTGCATCTCGGATATAGACGGAGAACTAAATGAAGGATTTTGGCAACATATTTACAACATTGGCGGGGGCGAGAGCTGTCGAGTCAGCACGCTTGAGATGTATCAGGTGCTTTATGGTAAGTTAGGTTTAACAAATCTTGATTATGTGATAGATCCTAAATGGTATGCAACACGGAATTTTCACGGACAATATTATCTGGACTCTGATAAGCTGGAGGACTATTTTCACTTTCGCCGAGATTCAATAGATTATTTCTATCAAAGCTACCTCGATAATCTAGGCGCACTTGTGCCTGTTGCGAAAGTCATCACTAAATTGCCCGGAGGTCAAAAATTGATGGGTGCGATGATTAAGCGGACGATGAAAAAGCAAGCAGTAAAAGAGCGAGGAACGATACGTTTTATCGAGGAAAATGACATTGAGAAAATAGACGCTTATTGGGGCAGCAAGAACAACTGGGAGGCGATTCCTGCAAAGGTGTCTGAAATGAAGAAATTCGCGGATTGGGATAAAGTCATCAAACTTGACCACGGGTATGATGAGAATAAGCCAACATCGCAATTAAATCTTGAAGATATCAAGGGTGCTGCGAAATTTCGTGGTGGTGAATGTCTTTCAACAGATATGGAAACGGGGAATTGGGCAGGCAAACTTGATTTCAAATGTGCGTTCGACCATACCTTTACGGCTAGCCCCAAGCTTATGCTAGAAGGTGGACATTTCTGCCCGCAGTGTGAGCTCGAAAGCTGGAATTACAAAGAACGTGCGAAGCGTGAACCGTTCTTTGCTCAGGTTTGGAACCCTATTCAAAGTAAGGCAGACGGACGCGAGTATATGAAATCGTATCAGAATTAGATGGTATTACCTCACTTCTGATATGTTAATACTTAATACAAAGGTTGATCTTTTTGAAGATCAGCTTTTTTGATTTCATAAAGAGGGAGAGAATAAAAGCGTATTTGTTGACAAATAGTCTAATTAGACTAATAATATAAACAGTCTAATTAGACTATTGAAGAGAGGATGAGAATAATGATCAAATCATTTCTAATGATTGGACAGTCAAATATGGCTGGACGAGGATTTATACATGAAGTACCCCCAATTTATAACGAGAGAATCCAAATGCTACGTAATGGCAGATGGCAAATGATGGCTGAACCTATTAATTATGACCGTCCTGTTTCTGGAATAAGTCTGGCAGGATCATTTTCGGATGCATGGTGTCGTGAAAATGAAGAAGACATCATTGGCTTAATTCCTTGTGCTGAGGGTGGGAGCACCATTGATGAATGGGCTGTAGATGGGGCACTTTTTAAACATGCATTACAAGAAACTAAATTTGCTATGCAAAATAGTGAATTATCGGGGATTTTATGGCATCAAGGAGAAAGTGATAGTAGTAATGGCAACTATAAAGTCTATTATCAGAAATTACTTATAATGGTTACGACGCTTAGAAAAGAGTTAGATGCTACAAATATTCCATTTATAATTGGTGGTTTAGGGGATTTTTTAGGCAAAGAAGGATTTGGGAAACATTGCACTGAATACGAGTTGATGAATCAAGAGTTACAAAAATTTGCTTTTGAACAAGATGATTGTTACTTTGTTACAGCTTCAGGTTTAACTTCTAATCCGGATGGTATTCATATCGATGCAATATCTCAAAGAAAATTTGGGTTGCGATATTTTGAAGCTTTTATTAATAAGCAACATGTACTTGAGCCGCTAATTAATGAACAGGAGTTGTTAAGTCTCCATAATGCAAGAACACACACTAAAGCGGAAAAAATGTATATATTGAGTATGGATTTTGCTTTAGGAAAAATATCATTTGACGAATTTCAAGCCAAGTTTATACAAATCAACAATGATTAAACCTAGTAGCATTTTGACGGAGGCGTTGAGTTGATAATATTACTGATTTTAGGATTATTAAAACAAAATCCAGGGGCTCACGGTTATGAATTGTTATCCTTAATGGAAGAAAAACACTATAAATATATAGTGAATTTCACCAAAGGGTCCTTTTATTATAATCTTGGGCAATTAGTAGAGAAAAAGTATATTGTAAAAGTTGACCAAAGAGACAGCACCAGAGAGACACATAATTATAACATCACGGAATTAGGGGAAAAAGAGTTTGAAAAGTTGATGTTCAAATATGGGTCTAAGACAGACTATATAAACCTATCTTTTTATGTAGCAATGTTATTTTCAGATGAATATAAAAAAGAAGAGCTAACTAAATTAATAGAAATACAAATCGAACAAACTAAAAATAAGATTTCTTTAATACAGCTATCTCTTGAGAACGATGAAAATATCACTGCTTATTTTAAAAAAATGTTAGAAAATTCACTTTCCCACCATATAGTAAATATTCAATGGTTTGAAGGTTTGCTTGAAGATATAAAAAAAGAAAACTGATCAAAGCTCAACGGTTATTCTAGTAACCTATTTGAACATACGTTTTTCTAGTTCATATAGATAAAGATCATGAATTTCTTTGTTTTCAATATCTTGACCTACAAAAAAAACTAAAGTTGGGTCACTCACGGGATATGCATAAGTAAGGTATGTTCTGTGCATAAAATCATAGTCCATCTTTTTTAACTTGAAGTCAATTTGATACTTATCTTCTAAATAGACTTCGAATTGTTTTTTATGAGTTATGGACTTCCATGGTAATCCGAAGAATAAAAAGTATATTCCTATAAGGAATATCAAAAAAATTATTAGAATGAGCGATTTTTTACTTAGAATAGGGTGTTTCATATATTAATACCCCTCCTTGTAAAATAAGACAAAAGCGAGCCTCTAAAATCACTTTTAGGCTCGTTTTGCGTTTCGTGAATTGTATTTACTTATTTTAGAATCCTGCCCACTACTAGTATATATTTTAAATAGTCGCCATAATTGCCTGCTGTAAACTCCGTTTTCTGCTGAAATACTTGATCTTTTATGAGGGCTGGACGAGGACGTAGTTGTTCTGTTGTTGGGTTAAGATCAGCTTCCATTTGAAAGGTATTATTAAATATAACAATAACATGTAGATCTTCTTTACCTTTAGGTATAGAAATTCCACTAATATTTTTTGCGCTTAAATTGATATTTCCCTGCTGAAGCTTATTTTCAATTAGTTCACTCAGCGTCAAATCAAAAGTGGTTGGTAAAATTCCATTCTGATTAGCAATTCTATCAGGAGGAATGTCCGATTCCTTAATAGACTTTACAATATTAAATCCGTTGATCGCTTCATCTTCCAAGTGCAAAATACCCGTTTGGCTATCGTGAGTTCCCCTTAAATTCATATTATCCAACAGTACACGAATAGGTAACATAAAAGATTGTTTGTATACTACTGGAACAGTATCCATTGTTTTCACTACACCATCTACTATTATCTTATTCGAATTCTCTGTTAAAATAATTTTCTTACCATTCTTTTCAATTATTGCTTGTTTTAATTCGGCATTATACGACACTGAAGCTCCTAGTAGTTCACTTACTGCACGAAGGGGAACTATTAATCTTTGTTTGCTATCAATATAAGGTTGCTTTGGATAAGTGTAGAGAATATTGTACTCATTGATTTGCAATAGAACTGGGGAGTTTATTGTAGTAGACGCTGCAAAAGATGGATACGAAGGACCAAATAATAGGGTACTCGCTAAAGTAACAGCTAAACTGAGCTGTAATAATTTCAATCAAGTCACCTCCAGATATTTTTAAAACAAACCCGAATAAGTGTTACTGTTATAAACACCAATTATAATAGCGTGCAAGCGAACTTACAGTAATTATATGATAAAAAATGTAATAAGGATGTAAGTAATTTTGTCCGCTACATTGTCCCGATAACAATTAACAACATACTAACGGTACCTGTAAAAAACATTTTGACATGTCTAACAGGTACCGTTATAATAAAAACCAACAGGTACCGTCACAAAGATTAACAGGTACCATACAAACTTTATGGAGGATTCAATATGGACATGAATACTGAATTATACGAAAAACTCGCGAAACTGCAATGGCTGCTGCAACGACAACACTTAAAAACACACGCTGCTGTTGGCCCTATGGCCGACACATCCCGCGGGCAAGGAAGGATACTGGCATTTCTCCGGATGAAAGATGGTATCAGCACCAAAGATTTATCCTATATGCTGGACATCCGTGTATCATCCCTCAATGAATTGCTTGCAAAATTGGAAAAAGCCGAATATATCACCCGTAAGCCATCAGAAACAGACAAACGTATCATGTTGATTTACTTAACCCAAAAAGGACAAGAGGAAGAGGGGCATGAGATAGACAGCGTCAACATATTTTCTAGCCTATCTTCAGAAGAGCAGATTGCTTTCGGGGATTACTTAACCCGCGTTATTATGGCTTTAGAAGAAGAGCTTGGAACGGACGGAGAACGTGATGTAATGGCTATGTGGATGGAGGCTGCAAAGGAGCGTATGGGAACAGAGGAATTCGAAAAACTAATGGCCATGCGTGGACAAATGCAAAAAATGTGGGGGAATTCTAGGGACGAACGCTTTAGCGGAAGGTTCCCTGGTTTTGGCGGGGAAGGGCATCGTGATATGCGCGGATTCGGCTGGCCTTCCAGAGATGGAAGAAATTCGTCACCAGACCAGTCACATGATCCGGACGATAAGTAAGCAAAGTCTTTTCGTCAAACAGTAGCAGTGGCGTGCCTTTTACAAAGGAAAGCTGAACGGCAAAGGCGGCGCAATGACGTACTTTCTTGGAAACTGAAGAACAGTTAATTTCGCACACCAACCCCGTAAAGTCGATGTTACGGTACGGGGTTGGTTGTTGCTGCGTCATGGTTCATATTCAATAAATAGTTAGAATTCTAAGTAATTTGAATACTAAATAGATGAAGGAAGTGGTGACCCACATGGATGCAGAAAACCTCCATTACTTTGAAAAAGCACCCATCTCAAAAGCCGTAGCTCACTTCGGTATACCGATGATGTTAGGCATGTCAATGAGTGTCATATATTCCATCTTGAATGCCTATTTCCTTGGCACACTGGGCAATACGGCTATGTTAACCGCACTTGCACTAACCTTGCCGTTATTCGCGATCATTATGGCGCTAGGAAATTTGATTGGCATGGGCAGTGGTACATTCATCTCCCGCTTGCTAGGGGAGAAAAAATATGATGATGTTAAGCATGTATCTTCATTCGCTTTTTACAGCAGTTTAGTTATCGGTCTTATCGTGATGGCTGTTGGCCTCCCGTTGATTGATCCAATTGTTCATGGTCTGGGAGCGACGCCCGACTCCTTCGGATTTACTAAGGACTATGTAACGATTATGTTTATCGGCTCACCATTCGTTGTATTATGCTTCACATTGGAGAATATCGTGCGCTCGGAAGGTTCAGCAATCACATCGATGATCGGGATGATTCTAAGTGTTGTCGTGAATATTATTCTCGATGCGCTAGTTATCTTCGTCTTCCATTGGGACGTGATTGGCGTTGCGACTGCTACGGTCATCTCTAACTTGGTTGCGAGTGCATTCTACGCCTACCATTTGGGTTATAAAAGCCAATTCTTAACTGTCTCTTTTAAATGGTTCAAAGCTACCAAGGATATACTAAGCAATGTATTCAAAATTGGAATCCCTGTCTTTATTATGAGCATCTTCTTGGGTGCAATGTCACTCGTGTTGAACCATTTTCTTGTCGAATATGGAGATCAAGCCATAGCGGGGTTCGGAATTTCATCACGTTTATTACAATTACCTGAGTGTATTCTGATGGGATTATGCGAAGGTGTCGTGCCGCTCATTGCCTTCTCTTTTACAGCAAATAAATTACGCATGAAGCATACTATCGGATTCACGATCAAAGCGATAATAGCTTTAGCTGTCGTGTTCGGCGTTATCGTCTATCTGATTTCCGACCACTTAATTGGCTTATTTACGAATGACCCGCAATTAATTGAAATGGGCAGCTACATTCTGCATGTGACATTCTTATCCTTGTTCATTACAGGAATGACTTCGTTGTTTACCGGGATCTTCCAAGCTACAGCGCAAGGAACTGCTGCATTTATAATGTCAATTATTCAAGGAGTTACTCTGATTCCTGTGTTGTATATAGCCAATCGAATGAATGGTTTCCATGGTGTGGTCTGGTCGCTCGTCATTTCGGATGCCGTTGCGTTCCTTGTTGGTGCCATCATGCTGTATGTTCTGCGGAACAAGATGCAGCCGGATTTAAATGCTTTAGCACAGTAGAATACAGAGTCTTAAGTTGATATATTAAGTTCATCTTCTAATATAAATTTTACAGTATAAAGGTGGAGCCTAGAGTATGGTTGATTTTGAATGGTATAGAAGCTTTTGCACAATATATAAGTATCAATCGATTTCTGAAGCCGCAAAAATCCGCATGATGACGCAGCCAGCCATGAGTCAGCACTTAGCCGCCTTGGAGGCGGAGGTGGGAGAAACTTTATTTATTCGGTCGACTAGAAAAATCACCCCAACAGAGCGGGGAAAGGAGTTATATTCCCAGCTCGCTCCACTTATAGAATCATTAGAGAATACGACAATGAGCTTTAAATCGGCTTCTTTGCCTACTCTGAGTGTGATCAAGCTGGGAGCTGCGCATGAGTTTTTTAGTGAAAAAATACTGCCACAACTTACTGATTTTAATACTTGCACCATTTCGCATTTTGGAACCTCCGAGCAATTGCTAGAGCTCCTGAAGGAAGACAAGCTAGACATTCTCATTATGTCAAAAAGGTTCCAAACTCCCGGTATTGAGTATTTGAAATTAATGGATGAAGAGTTTGTTATAGTAGCTCCAAGCAATTATGAAATCCTTGAATTTGATAATCTGAAGCTTGAAGAGCAATGGCTCTCTGAACAGAAATGGATCAGCTATGGCTTGGAATTACCGATAATAAGAAGAATTTGGAGAGAACATTTTAAGAAACGTCCTGAAATTAGACCTATTCATATCATTCCTAATTTACACATGATCCTGAAGGCAGTTGAGCTCGGGGTGGGCTTGAGTGTCATACCTACATACCTCTTGCGAAACTCGTTAAAAGAAGGCAAATCAAAAGTTATTTTTAAGCATTTAAAAGTAAAAAACGAGTTATATATCGCTTATCAGTTAAAGAATAAGCATTTGCCTCTGATTCATGAGATCATATCTATCCTAAGAGAAAAGAAGATGGATTAGCTAGTATTATTTATAAAATAATTTATGAATAAATGGTTATTTCATAATTTGTTTTATTTATGTTTTGGAGCTTACAATAAAGAAGCAGCAAAATTAATAAATAATTGAGACTGGCACCACACTTTGTCGAATGGACAAGCATCAACAGCATAGATGAGGAGGAAATATTATTATGAAAGTGTTTATCACAGGAGCTTCAGGCTATATCGGCGGGTCGGTGGCTAAAGGTTTAATTGATGCCGGGCATACTGTCTTCGGTCTGATTCGCAATCCCGATAAGGTGGAAGCATTAAGGGATATTGGTATAGAGCCTATACTCGGCACGTTGGAAGATACGGATACGCTAACGAAATATGCTAAGCTCAGCGATGCAGTAATTCACACAGCCGATTCAGATCATTTGCTGGCAGTTGAAACTTTTATAGCTGCTCTACGTGGAAGTGGAAAACCATTTTTGCATACATCGGGTTCAAGTGTGGTAGGGGATGATGCCCGTGGCGAAACGGCGAGCGAACAAATTTTTGACGAGGAAACACCATTTGTGCCTATGGATATTAGAGAAAACCGCGTAGCGATCAACAACCTCGTACGCAAGGCTGGAATTGAGGATTGGGTGAGAAGTATCGTGATAGTCCCATCTATGATTTATGGTGATGCACTAGCGTTGCCTGTGGAAAGCGATCAATTGCCGCAAATTATTCGCAAGTCGAGAGAGCTACAGGCAGGCGTTCACGTAGGTAAAGGCGTAAATCGCTGGTCTAATGTCCACATCAAAGATTTGGTACAACTGTATGTATTGGCACTCGAAAAAGCACCGTCTGCATCGTATTTCTTTGCCGAAAATGGGGAGGAATCTTATGGGGACATCGCCAAATCTGTCAGCGAGGCGTTAGGCTTTGGGGGCAAGACCATAAGCTGGCCCGCAGACGAAGCGATAGCAGAACTTGGAGACTGGGCGCGTTTTGCTATCGCCTCGAACAGCCGTGTGCGTGCCACCCATGCAAGAAATCTACTTGCTTGGGCTCCGAAGGAAGAGTCGCTGCTTAGCTGGATAAAAAATAATTTGCAATAATAAACCACTGAAAAATGATTTCTCCATGTTTAAATTTGAAGATTACCATGAATAACATATACGCAAAAGAAGCCGCCTACTAGGTGGCTTCTTTTGCGAAAAACGTCATAAGCTAGCCTATCTTAAAAAGAACAATAGCTAAATTTTAACGCTGACTTCTCCATTTGAAAGATATTCCTCGTCACCATTTTCATATCTGACTTTCAGATGGCAATCGTTATCGATATCAATGGCTGTTGCCTTAAGCTGTTCATTATTCTTTATCACTGTTACGGGTTTACCAAGTGAAATTAACCGTTTTCTATATTCGGAAAGAAACAATCTGTCCGTTAATTGCTCATAATATCCCATGAAATTGTTCAGTACTTCTGCTACCAGTCGGTTGCGGAGATCACCATAAGAACTGTTTTCAGAAATTACAGTTGTTGCAATCTCAGTAAGGTCGTTAGGAAAGCCGTCGGAAGGTAGCGCTACATTGATACCAATACCAAGAGCGGCATAATCAAGCCAGCCGTTTTCCAGCGACACGGATGCTTCGGTAAGGATCCCGCATACCTTTTTTCCCTCCATAAAAACATCATTCACCCATTTAATCTGCGTTTCTTTACCGGATACGCTCTCGATGGAAAGGGCGACTGCAACAGCGGCGCAAGTAGTCAGCAGAGCGGAATCTGTTGCTGACAGCTTGGGACGCAGCAGGATACTCATATAGATACCCGTTCCTGGTGGAGAAAAGAATTTTCGGCCCATTCTCCCGCGTCCAGCGGTCTGTTCTTCGGAAAGGATCACCTTACCCTCAGCTTCTCCATTTGAGGCAAGACTTTTTACTGCTTCATTCGTTGAAGATAGTGTCTTAAAGACTTCTAAACGTAACTTTTGCCCCTGGGTATCCAGATATTTTGAAATTGCACTTGCAGATAGGATATCTGTTTGAGGTGACATGGAATATCCTTTATTAGTTACAGCTTGTATGGAATATCCGTCAGTCTGTAACGATTTTATGGCTTTCCAGACAGCGCTGCGCGTCACGGATAACTGAACGGCTATTTCCTCGCCAGAAAAGTATTCACCCTTATTACTGTCGAGCAAGGCAAGAATATGTTCTTTTACTGTCATGAACTTAAACCTCCAAAAGTATAACTCTCCGACCAAAACCCATTGAATATAATAACATCCAACGATTGCGACTGAATACTCTAATTCTATATAACAATTGGAAAAACTCAAGCTTGGTATTTCATTCTATTGTGAACTATAAATTAATTTTTGGTTTACAATCATGAATATCTCCATTATAATTCAGCTTACTGGACGTATTTACTAACCAGAATACAATTATTTATATCCAATGGAGGTCAATTTTTTGAAGACAAAAGAACTTATTTATGCTGCATTATTCGCAGCACTTATCGCGGTGCTGGGCATGATTCCACCCATCCCCCTCGGCTTCATCCCCGTTCCGATCACTGCCCAGACGCTTGGCGTCATGTTAGCTGGATGTTTTCTGGGGAAACGGATGGGCGCCCTCAGTCTAGTCATTTTCATCGTTCTGGTAGCCATTGGACTGCCTGTACTGACTGGTGGCCGCGGCGGAATCGCAGTGCTCATTGGTCCTTCTGCAGGATACATATTTAGCTTCCCTATCGCGGCCGGCCTTATCGGCTGGTATTCTGAAAAAATCTGGCCGAAGGTCCGAACTTGGAAGCTGATAGCGATCAACATAATCTTTGGTGTATTACTAGTGAGTCTGATTGGTGCACCAGTCATGGCATTAATAACCAATACGTCGATCTGGGCTGGACTTGTCGGAGCGTTAGCCTTTCTTCCGGGGGACATCATCAAAGCCGTTATAGCAGCCGTCATAACGATGCAGCTGAAAGCAATTAGCCCTATTGAAGAAAAAACACAAATATAAAGTGATTTAAAACTCGGGTAAATGAAACCCGAGTTTTTTTATTGAAAAATAATATGGTTATAGATGTGAATTTGTTTATACTATAAAAATTAAAATGAAATTGAAATAGGGTGGATAACAATGGATAAGGGATTTAATTTAGCTAGCCAACTATTAACGCTGCTTGATACAGAACAAAGATGGTTTACCTTAGCCGAAGTAGAAAAAAGTTTAGGGATCTCAGATAAGACAATACGGAAGATGGTGGAGGAAATCAGTAAGCAACTACCCTCTACTGTAACCATTGAAGTTTCTAGAGGTAAGGGAATCGTTCTTCTACGTGATGGGCAAAGTACGATAAGTGAAGTGATTTCTTCTATGTTCAGACAAACCATTTTTTATCGGCTGATGCATTTATTGTTTACGAATGCTGGTCAAATGTCTGTGGAGGAGCTTTCTGAAGCCATGTTTATGAGTACCTCGTCTTTGAAGAAGCTAATTGTAGAATTAAATAATAATGATCTAAAAGCGTATAAGTTACGCATTAGTTACTCTACACCTGTGATCAAAGGGAATGAAATGAATATTCGATATTTTTATTGGAATTTATATTGTGATGCGTATGAGTTTACAGGATGGCCCTTTGCGAATATCGATTTTGCTTATATAAATCAGTTGATCACAAATATAGAGATTGAGAATAACATTGTATATTTTATCAATTCCAAAAGGAAATTGTCCTTTTTGTTGGCAATTGTAATAGAAAGAGCTGGGAAAGGAAATTGTGTAACCATCGACGAAAATGCATACCCCTGGGAAAAGGGAATGTTTTATATACCAGTGAGAGCCATAGCAGAGCGTCTTGAAGAAAAGCTGTCCATCGAATTTCCAAAGAGTGAAATATTCTTTATGCAATCCATGGTTAGTCTCAGCCAATATCATTATTATGAAGGGTCAGAGATCACTCCGATTAAAGAAGTCGAATTACACAAGAATAAAGAAGAATATCAAATGGGGAATCTGCTTCTAATGTTGTTGGCAAAGGTATACCCGAACTTGGATATGCATGAACGATTTATCTTGGAGATTTACGGGTTCTTTGACAAGTTATTAATCGAAAATGCCATTCCGGAATGGATGATGATTTCGAAAAGTCATTTAACAACATATGTAGAGCAGGAGTGCCAGCAGATTTATCAAGAAATGCAAACCTGTATGCAAACGTGGAATAAAACTTACCCTTCCGTTCTCTTCAATAATTTTCATTTAACAAAACTAACCTTAATTGTCCGCTCGAGTTTACGTTATAAGAGTAAGAGGGCTTTCTTAGTGATCGGGGAGGAATTTTCAATTCGTCATTACATAGCAGATTTGATAAAGAAGGAAATAGGGGATCAGTTGATCCTTAATACCTCCATTATGAAAGGGCTAACCGACGAGATCATGCAGCAAAATAATATTGATCTTGTCATTAGTAATATCCCGGTTGCACTAAAGACCGTGCCTGTTGTTATTATTTCTACGATCCCTTCTAAAAGAGATTTGGACAATATCCGTAAAGAATTGCTTTTATAATTTGACCAATTATTTTCCGTTACCTACGTAAGTTTTTGGTCTAGTTTGTAATGTTAAAAAACCTTATGCTCAATCTAGTTTCGAAACTGATTTTACTTGAGGCCAAGTGGAAAGCGATTTCGGTAAACCTCAGTTTACTATTAGAAGTTGGAGGAAGAACTATGAGTAGGCATTTAGGTGCAAATAAGGGAGAAATAGCAGAGCGCGTTTTGCTCCCAGGAGATCCTTTACGTGCAAAATTTGTAGCAGAACACTTTTTAGAGGGGGCTAATTGTTATAACGAAGTAAGAGGGATGTATGGATACACTGGATTATATAAGGGTGTACCGGTGTCGGTTCAGGGGACAGGGATGGGAAATCCATCGATGAGTATCTATGCTACAGAATTGATCGTCGATTATGAAGTTAAGAAATTGATTCGCATTGGTACATGTGGTGCGATGCAAAGTGAAATTAATATCCGCGATATTATAATAGCCCAAGCGGTGTCTTCAGACAGTAATATGACGGAGAAGATCTTTCATGGTTGTAATTTTGCACCTACAGCAGATTTTTCATTGTTAATGAAAGCGTATCAACAAGCACAAGCTAAAAATGCAAATGTTTTTGTTGGTAACATTTATAATTCTGATGAATTTTATCGTGAAAATTTAGATCGACTTCACAAGTTTATGGATTTTGGTGTATTAGCAGTAGAAATGGAAAGTACAGCCCTATACACTTTAGCCGCTAAATATGGTGTAAAAGCGTTATCGATTTTAACAGTCGGCAGTCAATTGCTAAGACAGGAACACCTGACTCATAAAGAAAGTGAACAATCTTTTTATGAAATGGTCGAAATAGCCCTTAACACAGTCATTGATGGCTGATTTATGGATAAGAGCAGTGTTGTTAGAAAAGAGAGTGAGAAAGAAATGAAGGTAATACTGTCAGGATTGCAGTGGATGATTTTTATGATCGCTGGTGCAATTGCTGCACCCATTGCTATCGCAGATTTATATAACTTAACACCCATAGAGACTTCCGGGCTTATCCAGAGCACAATGATTACTTTAGGGATAGCTGGATTTTTACAAGACCTGATGGGTCATAAATTCCCTATCCATGAAGGTCCGGCAGGGTTATGGTGGAGCATTTTTACGATTTACGCAAGTTTAGTGGGGGGGCTTTATTCTTCTAACAATGGTGCTTTACAAGCTTTAAGTGGGGCAATGATCATTAGCGGTGTGTTATTTATCCTAATTTCAGCATTTAAGCTAATGGATAAAATCGCTCGTCTATTTACTCCCACCATCACTTTTATTTATTTACTTTTATTGATCTTTCAATTAAGTGGATCTTTTATGAAAGGGATGATGGGGATTACCATAGCCCACACCACGTTAGATGTTAAAGTATTCATCCTTAGTGTGATTGTGGTTTGCATTACCTTTTGGTTAGGAAAAAGTCGCTTTGTAGTACTCAGCCAGTTTTCAATCATTTTCAGTATATTGATAGGCTGCCTATTATTTATTATCTGCGGTAATATACCAGTGTTTTCTCATGCGGATACTCTATTTAAGCTTCCGAAAATATTCCCATTTGGCAGACCTCAATTCGATGCTGGGACAATCACTAC
Source organism: Paenibacillus sp. FSL H7-0737 (assembly GCF_000758545.1). Taxonomy (NCBI): domain Bacteria; kingdom Bacillati; phylum Bacillota; class Bacilli; order Caryophanales; family Paenibacillaceae; genus Paenibacillus; species Paenibacillus sp. FSL H7-0737. The sequence goes on from NZ_CP009279.1 coordinate 3,444,091, forward strand.
TGCATTTTTATTAACGCTGTTATTAATAACCAATGCAGTTGCGTCGATCCGTTTGATGGAGACCGTTATGAAACAAAAGCAAGTGGATCATCATCGTTATTTGCGCGCCGGGTTTACTTCTGGAATTACGCATCTTATTAGTGGCGGTTTAGGAGCGGTCGGTTCTGTCCCTATCTCGGGAGCGGCGGGATATGTTGAACAAACAGGGATGAAGGAGCGCAGATCATTTTTAATTGGATGTTGCTTTGTGATCTCAATATCCTTATTTCCGCCAATGATGAATGTTATATCAGCGATTCCAGCTCCCATAGGCTATTCCGTTACCTTCGTCATTTTTGTGAAGATGGTCGGACTAGCGCTAAAGGAATTGAAGAAGGTCATTCATGAAGAACGAACATTTATCGTTAGTGGAATTTCCCTTTTAGTGGGTGTGGGATTAATGTTTATCCCTTCATCAGCTACGGCCCATTTATCTCCGATCGTGATAGCCATTTTAAATAATGGATTAATATGCGGAAGTCTGTTGGCGATTATTTTGGAACAAGGGTTAATGTGGAAAGATGCATTTCGATATGAGGATTCCAAGAAAATTAACCGATAATTTGGAGGGCTAAAAATGCATTATCTAATTTCTATTGCTGGTTTGGTTATTGTTCTATTACTGGCATGGCTAGGAAGTAACAATAAGAAAAAGATTAAATATCGACCAATCATTGTAATGATTGCTATTCAGATCGGTTTGGGATTAATTATACTAAAAACAAGTATAGGTGAATTCTTAATTAAAGGGTTTGCCGATAGTTTTGCAAAATTACTTGGATACGCCAATGAAGGGACTGACTTTGTTTTTGGTGGGATTGCAAATGAAGGGGCCCATACATTTTTCCTTTATGTTTTGATGCCAATAGTTTTTATGTCGGCATTAATTGGGATATTGCAGCATTACAAAATTCTCCCGTTCATTATCAAGTATATTGGTTTGGTACTAAGTAAAATTAATGGCATGGGCAAATTGGAGTCTTATAATGCAGTTGCAGCCGCAATTGTAGGACAAAATGAAGTGTTTATTTCGGTGAAAAACCAGCTTGGATTATTACCAAAACATCGCTTATATACATTATGTGCGTCTGCAATGTCGACGGTATCCATGTCAATTGTTGGTTCATATATGACGATGCTAGAACCTCGGTATGTTGTAGCTGCATTGATATTAAACCTATTTGGTGGATTCATCATTTCATCCATCATTAATCCGTATGAAGTTACACCTGAAGAAGATATTGTTGAAGTTCAGGTAGAAGAAAAACAAACGTTTTTTGAAATGCTAGGCGAATATATTATGGATGGCTTTAAAGTAGCCATAGTAGTTGGTGTAATGTTGGTTGGTTTCGTTGGGATCATTGCATTAATTAACGGGGTCTTCAGCGGAGTATTCGGTATCTCGTTTCAAGGAATTTTAGGGTATGTCTTTGCACCCATTGCCTTTCTTATCGGTGTCCCATGGCATGAAGCTGTTGATGCAGGCAGTATCATGGCGACAAAGCTTGTTGCGAATGAATTCGTTGCTATGCTTGACTTTGTTAAGATCCAAGATGGTTTAAGTGGGCGTACTACAGCCATTGTCTCGGTTTTTCTAATCTCATTTGCTAACTTTGGGTCCATTGGTACCATTGTGGGTGCAGTGAAAGGCTTAAATGAAAAACAAGGGAATATTGTGGCTCGATTTGGATTGAAACTGTTATTTGGCGCCACACTTGTAAGCGTTTTATCCGCTCTGATCATCGGTATCATTTTTTAGTTAAACTTAGCGGATTTTCGTCATCGTTATGAATTCTGCACAAGACATCTTTGTATATAAAAAGCCGCTTACTTAGCGGCTTTTTTTGTTGTGATTATAGAACAATTATTAAGATAGGAAATAGTAATAAGAATAATTGATTATCAAATGGGTTAATTAAAGAAGAACCGCCAGTGTTTATTCTTTTTCCGAGTCAGATAGCAAAAGTATTGACAACCTGTATATACAGGTTTAAACTGTGTGAAGTGTTTGAACTTGTATATACAGGTTTAATATTTGACATAAAGTAATTCTTTTGGAGGTGTTCAACTTGAGTCAGTCCCAGTATTCGGAGTGGTGGCGCCGGTCCACGGTGTATCAGGTGTACCCGAAGAGCTTTAAGGACACTACAGGCAACGGAACAGGAGATATTAAAGGACTTATTGAAAAATTAGATTATTTGCAGCAGCTTGGAATTGATATTGTCTGGTTACAGCCGGTCTATGTCTCGCCACAACATGATAACGGTTACGATGTTGCGGATTATGAAAATATCAACCCGGATTTTGGTACGATGGAGGATTTCGAAGAGTTAGTACAGGAACTGCACAGACGTGAAATGAAGCTAATGATCGATATCGTGGTTAACCATACTTCAACAGAACATGAGTGGTTCAAACAGTCCATTTCAAGCAGGAACAATTCCTATCGTGATTACTACATCTGGAAGGACCCGGCTCCGGACGGTGGCTTACCCAACAATTGGCAGTCGAAGTTCGGAGGTCCTGCCTGGCAGTTTGATGAAGCTTCGGGACAATATTTTCTTACTCTCTTCGATAAAACCCAGGCCGATCTGAATTGGGAGAACGAGAAGGTACGTAGAGCAGTGAATGATATGATGCTATTCTGGGCTAAAAAGGGTGTCGACGGCTTCCGCATGGATGTAATTAATTTAATCTCCAAGGATCAACGCTTCCCTAACGATGACGGGAGTGTTCCACCGGGGGATGGACGCAAGTTCTATACTGACGGTCCACGGGTTCATGAATACATCAAAGCGATGTACGAAGAGGTATTTGGTCCGTATGAGATGGTGACGGTCGGAGAGATGTCCTCAACTACATTGGAGCATTGCATCCGATACTCGAGTCCTAAAGAGCGAGAATTTTCTATGACTTTCAATTTTCATCATTTAAAAGTTGATTATCCGAATGGACAGAAGTGGGAGCTAATGCCCTATGATTTTGAGGCGATGAAAGGCTTGTTCACAGAGTGGCAGACCGGAATGCAGAAAGGTCGGGGCTGGAACGCATTATTTTTTAACAATCACGATCAACCGCGTGCCCTCTCCAGATTCACTGATGATAAGGTCTACCGTATAGAGAGTGCCAAGCTGCTTGCAACAACTCTGCATGGCCTTCAGGGAACACCTTATGTGTATCAGGGGGAAGAAATCGGGATGCCAAATCCGGTATGGAAGAGCATCGATGAGTTCCGTGACATTGAGTCACTGAATATGTACCGTATTTTGTGTGAACAAGGGAAAAGCCCTGAGACTGCCCTGAGTATTCTTCAGGAACGTTCACGGGACAATTCCCGTACGCCGATGCAGTGGGATGACAGCCGAAATGCCGGATTCACCACAGGTACTCCATGGCTGAAAGTTGATGAGCGGTATTCGGACATCAATGTGCAGAAGGAGCTAGCCAATCCCGATTCCATCTTCCATCATTACCGCAAGCTGATTGCACTACGCAAGGAGTATGGGATATTCATTGAAGGTGTATTCAAGAGACTCGATGATGGTCATCCTGAAGTGTTCGCTTACGCCAGAACAGGTGATGGAGAGGCGCTTGTAGTGGTCTCGAACTTCAGCAGTAAAGAGATTACCTTCCGCTTTGAAGATAGTCACTGGGCAGAGTTATCATCAAGTGGTAAAGACGAGCTTCTGATTGGAAATACAACAGAAACACCTGAATTAACACAAGAGCTTCAGCTTAGTCCTTATGCTTCCTACATGTGGTTAATCCGCTAACGAGGTGTACTTGAGAAGGAGCACAAATCAATTATGTAAGGAGTGAAAATATGGCTATAGACCGCAAAAATGTTGAGGATATTGTACGGGCAGTTGGGGGCAAGGAGAATATAGAGGTTGCGACACATTGTGTAACCCGGCTGAGATTCTCGCTGTATGATGAGAGCAAGGTGGATTCGGAAGCCTTGGACCGCAACGAACTAGTAAAGGGACAATTTTCTAGCCAGGGGCAGTTTCAGATCGTTATCGGACCGGGAACTGTAGATAAAGTATACGATGAAATGATTCAGATCACTGGCGGTTCTCGTTCTTCCAAAGATGAAGTGAAATCCGCTGCTGCCCGAAAACATAATCCGCTGCAGCGTGCGATCAAGACGCTGGCTGATATATTTATTCCTATTCTTCCGGCTATCGTAACCGCAGGTTTGCTGCTTGGGATCAATAATATTTTGACCGGGCCTGGTATCTTCTTTGATAATCAGTCGCTGGTGGATGTCTATCCCGCATGGAAAGACATTGCTGCGATTATTAATACGATTGCCAGCACAGCTTTTACCTTTTTACCAGCACTTATCGGTTGGGCAGCTGTTACACGTTTCGGCGGCAGTCCTCTGCTCGGGATCGTTTTGGGTCTCATTCTCGTGCACCCAGATCTATTAAGTGCCTATAACTATGCAAGTGCTTCCACTGAGGGTACTGTTCCAACCTGGAATTTGTTCGGCTGGCATTTGGAGAAGATCGGTTATCAGGGACAAGTATTGCCAGTGCTGGTTTCGGCCTACATTCTAGCGAGGCTGGAGAAGTTCCTCAACCGCCGGGTGCATGATTCCATTAAACTGCTGGTTGTTGCGCCAGTGACTCTACTGATTACCGGTTTTCTGGCCTTCACCATTATCGGTCCGGTTACGTTTGGCATTGCCAATGCCATCACCTCCGGCCTGATCTTTGTATTTGATCATTTTGCGCTTCTTGGTGGCTTGATTTACGGCGGATTCTATGCGCTTCTGGTCATCACCGGTATGCATCATACCTTCTTGGCGGTTGATGTGCAGCTCATCGGCAGCGAGGGCGGCACTTTCCTCTGGCCGATGTTAGCGTTATCCAATATTGCACAAGGTGCCGCGGCACTGGCAATGATGTTCGTAGTCAGAGAACAGAAGGCAAAAGGCTTGGCGGCTACATCTTCCGTCTCTGCATTCCTCGGTGTGACGGAGCCGGCGATCTTCGGAGTGAATATCCGCTATCGTTATCCTTTCATCTTCGGGATGATCGGCTCAGGGATTGCCGGTATGCTTCTTACCGTTAATCAGGTTCGCGCTTCTTCCATTGGCGTAGGCGGGATTCCCGGCTTCCTTTCGATATTCCCGAACCAGTGGGGCGTGTTCTTCATTGGTATGCTTATTGTTCTCATTGTGCCATTTGTCGCCACTGTACTCTACGGCCGTTCTGTGGTTGGGCGTTCCGAAAAGAACTCAGCTACAAATGCTACTAGTACTGTGAGCGAGACAGACAATTTGAACAGCCGCCCTACATTTCAAGAGTCACAGGACTCCGTGAATATTCTGGAGCTTATCTCTCCGCTCAGTGGAACTGCAGTATCTCTAGAACAGGTGCCTGATCCTGCCTTTGCAGAGAAGCAGATGGGCGAAGGCATTGCAATCGAACCTTCTGAGGGTAAAGTATATGCACCCTTTGATGCTACAGTAGCTCATGTGATCAAGAGCAAACATGCGCTTATATTGGAGCATGCCAGTGGTGTACAAGTACTCATCCACGTTGGGATTAATACGGTGTCGCTTAAAGGCAGTGGTTTTACCACCCATAAGAATATTGGCGACAAGGTGCAGGCAGGCGAGCTTCTGCTAGAATTTGATATGGAAGCTATCCGCGCAGCAGGTTACCCTTTGATTACTCCTATCATCATTCCTGCAGGTCAGGATATGGTGGAGAAGATTGAGGAGAAGACTGGACCAGCTGCAGCTAGACAATCTAGCATCTTGACTATTCATCTCAAGGGTTGATACAGGCTATATTGGCAAAGACTTTATATTACAGAAAGACAGCCCCTGGGGGCTGTTTTTCTGTAAATATAAGAATTCATATGTCCACGCTATAAATTTCCCTCCAATTGAATCGATGCTTCCATAGGCATGACGTGATACAATAAAGGGCGGTGATCAAAATTGAGAGAAAATAAATATTTGCAAATTTATAATGAGTACAGCAACCAAATTCTTTCTGGACAACTGCTGCCGGGAACCAAACTGCCCTCTGAAAGTGAACTTGCTGAAGCTTACAGCACTTCACGAGAGACCGTTCGCAAAGCGCTGAACCTGCTGTTCCGTGAAGGATACATTCACAAAATTAAGGGCAGAGGCTCCTTTGTGCTTGATATGACGAGAATGGATTTCCCCGTTACCGGTCTGATTTCATTTAAAGAGATGGCCGATACATTGGGTACTGCCTCGCGGACACTGGTAGAGCGGACGATAAGTGAGCCGGCAGGCTCCGCGCTCGCCAGACACCTACAGATTCCGCCTGAAACCCTGGTTTGGAAAGTTATTCGTGCCAGAGAGATTGAAGGCGATCGGATCATTTTGGATAAGGATTATTTCCGGGCGGATATTGTTCCATTCCTAAGCGAGGAAATCGCGGAAGGCTCACTCTATGATTATCTGGAGCAGGAGTTGGGTCTTAAAATTAGTTATGCGAAGAAGCTGATATCCGTTGAGCCTTCTACTGAGGAGGATCATAGACTGCTTGATTTGAAGAGTTACACGCATATTGTAGTAGTACGAAACTATGTTTATTTGGAGAACACGGTGCTTTTCCAATATACCGAGTCCAGGCATCGACTGGATAAATTTCAGTTCGTTGATTTTGCTCGAAGAGTGAAACGTTAAGCTAAGCTTAAAGAGGGGTGTCCCAGTTTGGGATACTCCTTTTTTTCGCGTCAGATGGTGTTATTGGTGTGAATTATTGAAATTTGAATAGTTGAGCGTGTCAAAGTTGACTGGAAATCTGTGCACTGCATTCCTTCAATATTTTACTTACCGCACGGTCTCTCTTTCGGTTCAATCGTGCAGCAGGGCCGGATATAGCCAATGCAGCGATCACTTTACTATTATAAAATATAGGTGCAGCAACGCAGCGTAAACCCACTTCTGTTTCTTCATCATCAATGGCGTATCCTTGTTGACGGATTACATTAAGATGCTCTTTTAATAAATGGTTGTCGTCAAAAGTTTGCTTTGTTGCTTTGTACTGGGTAAGATGTGTAAGCATTTCTTTTAGTTGTTCATCACTTAGATGCGCCAGGATTACTTTTCCAAAGGCACTGAGATGGGCATAAGCAGAATCACCTACGTGTGTATGGCTACGGATGGCATGATTGCTCTCCACCACTTGTACTGTCATGACTTTCATACCATCTAAAATCCCAATATATGCGGTTTCGCCAAGTTCATTCGCTAATTGATGCAGGGATGGAACAACTAACCAATTAAGTCGAGTGTTAGCAGATGATGAATGGTGCCCCTTTAATTCAGAAGCTTTGTACGTGTGACCTTCTTTTTGAATAAAACCTGTCAATTCCAGCGTATAAAGCAGACGAAAAGTTGTTGACTTATTAAGGTTAAACCGGTGCATAATCTCAGTCAATCTCATGGGTTCACCTTGCTGCAGAGCGTCTAGAATGAGTAGACCTTTTTTTAGGGTTGCAACCTCATATTGATCCATTGATTCACCTCAAAACTATAATTGAATTATTGGCATACAAATAAAAACATTTAATTCCATTTTAGCTTATATAAAGTAACATTATACTGGTTAGTTCTTTCGCCAGAGAACCTCAACGCATTTCAATGAATTAGTCTGTTCTACAAAGGGGTTATTTGGGAAACACAAAGATTACATCGAAAATGGCTCTTGATGAACTATTATGAATGAAAATGAGAGGGGTTGAGCTTTACGCCTAACCCTCTCATTTATATTAAAGTAGTTATGGTCATGACCATAACTATGACACTTATTCGCCTTTTAAAAACAGGTGAATGCCCTCAACTGCATAAGCATGATCTAACTCGCCGGTCAAACCCCCGACTGTTACGGACCCGACAACGCCAACACCTTTGACACGGATGGGAATAGAACCACCCACTGCTTGATACTCTGACGTGGAAAGCAGGGAGTGTTCTGTGTGAGAAGCACCACTTTGGATAAAGCGTTGCTCAATGTAGGCAGAACTTCGGTTATAATGATCAACGATCCGTTTTTTGCGAAATAACCATTCGTAGTTTTCTTCCGAAGTACCATCCATTAGATGCGTAAACACGGGAACTCGGTTACGTTCAATATGCACGGCTACCGCTACTTTGTTATCTTGGGCACACTGCACAATTCGGTTGCCAATAGCGAGTGCATCTTGATGGCTAAAACTTGTGAATTCCAATTCCTTCTCTAATAGGTCTAATGCTTTTAAATCCATTTATCCTCTCTCCTCAACATAAAGATTCTGTTTCTTATCCATTTTGTAGTTTATAGCTGCGAGTAAAAAAGCCAATCCAGCCATAATTGAACCGATCCAGGCCGTATCCATAATATACAAATGGTCTACTGCAAGCCCACCTAGTGTAGAACCAGCAGCTATCCCAATATTAAATGCAGAGATGTTTAATGCAGAGGCGACATCCTTAGCAGAAGGTACCAGCTTTTCTGCAAGCATTAGAATGTAAGCCTGTACGCCGGAAGACATCATAAAAGCGAAGAAGCCCATTAATATAAGGGATAAAATGGTGAACGTCTTGTTGGGTAGCAGCCATATTTGCAACAGCAGAGCAATGCCCTGAAACAGGAATACAAATCGGAGCGACTTTACAGGATGTCCATTTGCTAATTTCCCTCCAATAATATTCCCAAATGCCACAGCAACTCCGTAAACCAACAGCAGCCATGAAATAGACGAGGCTGAGTATCCGCTAATCTCTTTAAGGATAGGAGAGATATACGTAAATAAGGCGAAGGTTCCGCCGAAACCCAGTACTGTCATTAGCAGTGCAGCGATGATACGTGGGTTGGCAATCAGACTACCAACATCTCTAAGGCTCGGTGAGTGAATTGAACGCGGAATTTTTTCCACGGCAATAATAGTGACAAACAAAGCTATTAGTCCTAATACAGCAACCACCGCAAATGACATCCGCCATCCAAATTCCTGACCGATATATGTCCCAAGGGGAACACCTAGAATGGTAGCGACGGTTAACCCGGTGAACATGATGGAGATGGCGGTGCCTTTTTTGTTAGTAGGGACCATATCTGCGGCCACTGTAGCTGCAACAGCGAAAAACACACCATGTGCAACAGCTGTAATTATCCTTGCTAAGAGCAAAATGGAATAGGTAGAAGCTAATGCTGCCAGAGCGTTCCCTGCAGTGAATACGATCATGAGGAACAGTAGATATCCTTTTTTAGGAAATTCACCTGTAATAACAACGATGATCGGGGTTCCAATAGCAAGGGCAATTGCATACCCAGACACCAGAGTCCCAGCTTGCGTAACCGATATGCCAAGATCTGAAGCTACCTCTTGCAGAATACCAACAATAACAAATTCTGTTGTTCCAATGGCAAAAGCACTTAGTGCAAGTGACATTAGTGCTATTAGGATTTTTGAATTCATACTTTCACCTCCTTTATGTAGGTCAATATTAAGAGAGAACTTGAATAAGCTCAAATAAAGAGAGAAAGTTTCTATAAAAGAAACTTTTCTCTCGGTGGATACAATGATATTACCAATTAGAGTATCGAATGGTGGTCTTTTTATTGAATGGAGCAATTATAAAATTGTCATCGACCTCCAATGTCTAGAGTTATTTATGTGGTAAAATTAGGATAAGTGAATCTTGGGAGGCGAGTAAATTGAGTCTAGATCTTGTGATGATTATTTTTCTACTGTTCTTAAATATTCCAGTATATAAAGTATTGTTTCGCGTGTTCTTTGTGGATAATGATGATTATAACGAAACGATCAGACATACTTTTACACCTAACATCGTTTCATTATTCCGAGGAGAGTATTGGAAGGATAGAATGAATACGGCAAGACTTCAGTTTTTTATTATTCTTTGCGTTGGGATCGTTGTTTTAGAATACCTTGTTTTGAATAAAGTTATTGAAATTCTTGCATAAGCACCGCTCTATTATGGAAAACTTCTGTAGTGCGAATAAACTGCATGATTCCATTTTGGGAGGATAGCATTATGACAAATCAGGATCCGCAGGAGCTTCTTAAGAGTAAACACAAGCTAGATGAGCAGAAAAGGCAGTTCACAAATTTTGCCCGAAGTGCTTCCGGTCATGGTGAAGTAGAAGCAGGCCAGGAATTCAGTAATGACCGAGTGCCTGACGATCAAAACCGCATGAAATCTGTTGAGAACAGACAAGATTGACCTTAAAAGCTATTAAATAAGCCGATCCTTTTCTGGATCGGCTTATTTAATAATTATTACGTTGTAAGGTGTTGTTTCAATAGGTATCGGATGCTAGAGTTTTCTTGCTTTAATTTCAGAAGTTACAGGAAGTATTTTTGTTTTTTTTGAAAAATCGCTTTTATCGTCCCGCGACTACATAAGTTATCATCAGATTGCTCAATCATTTGCTCAATGACAAATCCCACTTTAGTGAGTGCATTCACATAGGCTGATAATTTACTATCGGATCCGATTATGTTAGCGTACTTTCGTCAAGAGATACTGAATACCAAGATTCATCGAAATAACAATTTTTAAAAACTAGAATTTCATTTTCTGTATAGACACACAGGCTCCGTTAAACGCATTTATGTTTCCAATTTCAATAGCAATGATGTTTCTGTGATCAACGGAGTAACAGGTGCGGTGATAGTAGTCATCCCTGTAGGCGTGAATCCTCCGGGGTAGCCATAAACCCGTTAACCAATCGTATTTATGTTGCTAATTTGAACAGCGACAACGTATCCGTTATCGACGGAGCGACCAATACTGTGCTGGCCACCGTTCCTGCCGGGGATGGAGCAGGTGCAGTCGCGGTCAATACCTCTACAAATGCTATCTATGTTGCCAACTTTAATGATAATACTGTTACTGTCATTGACGGATTAACAAACACTGTGGTGACTACCATTATTCCCGCCGGCGGTTCTCCTTTTCCAACGGGAATAGGTGTGAGTTCCTTAAACAATTCTATTTATGTAGCTGAATTAGGCATCTTCTTTTTACTTTTTAAGAAGCGTGAGAAGTTACCTTTGTATGTAATCGTGCGATGGTGGCATTACTAACTATGTGTATAGGGGGAGATAGGCTGTGAGCTTGTAGATTTTCAAGGTATTGGGAATGGACTAGTGTATTCGATAATCTGAAAAAATTAGCTACTTCCCATAAATCTCATAGGCGGCTGGTTCTTTCATCCGTCGCACCGCCAGTTTTAAGATCGAGGGACAAGAACATAGTCCCTTTAAAAGTCGTTAAAATGGCAGCTTATTTTGCCTAACCGTATATACACAGTTTCTTCCTCCCGCTAAAATGTACTCCCCTCGTTCAATATGAACATTATTTCCTAGAACAGTTTTAAATAGATGCAACTCATTCTTACATAACCCGGTACACACAGCAGCAGCTTCACAGATCGGGCAATGTTTCTCAATGAATAAAAGACTGCCATCTTCCTGCTCCTTAACCTCGGCCATATAACCTTCATTTGTTCGAATCTCGGCCAGCTTCTCCAGTTTCTCTCTAACGTCTGTTGTATCACCAAGATGCTGAAGATATTGTTCTTGCATATTCTTATTTCGAACAGCCAGCAGCTTGTCCAGCCCCTCATTTCCGAAAGCTTCTTTCATAGAATTGATCAAACTGACGGATAAATCCGAATATCCGCTTGGAAAAAACCGATCGGCCGCGGGTGTTAAGATCCATAGCTTGGTGGGTCGACCCATGGGACGGGACTCTTCTTTGTTAGTTACCAACCCTTCTTCTTTCAGCGCATTCAAATGTTGACGAATAGCCATTCCAGATAGCGAAAACTGGGAGGAGAGTGCCATAACATCCATTCCCCCTTGCTGCTTTAACAGATCAATGATCGCTCTTCGGGTCTTGGTTGAGACATCTTTTTTGGTATGAATTCGGCTCAAGGTGCACCTCCTTTTGAAGCAACTAAATCTACATCACAGACTACATTTTAAACAAAAATGTTGACAAAGTCAAAGCTGAACTGTAGCTTAGACATTATAAACAAAAATGTTTACTAAGTATCCGGATACGATGTATACATACCAATTTTCTTGGAGGTCACATTTCATGCGTCTAATCATCAAAGCATTTTCAGCCCACGTTATTTTGTACTATCCATAGGTATTATTATGTCAGTGATGGCCATTGGATTCGAAGGTCTGTGTAACCACCATTGCCTCTTCAAGTGTTGTAGATTTGAACAGCCTTAGCATGTATTAAGTACGTATCTGCTTGTGTAGATTATCGGGACTCTGGTCGTCGGTCGAATCATAGATAGAAGAGGATCTGCAGTACCGTACACTATCGCACTTCTTTTGTTTATCGTTGGGCTGATCGCTGCCTCAACATCAGACGATACATATACCAAGATAGGAACGGGTATCCAATCTTTAGGTTTGAAAAACAAATAACCGAAGGAGGAGTTCACAATGATCATCGAGGTCAGTGATAAGGCATCAGAAAAAATCACCGAAATCTTATTAAGTGCGAATATCCGAAATCCATTTCTTAGAGTGGGTGTTGATGAAGGGGGATGCAGTGGATTATCCTACACCCTAGTCGTAGATGAACAGCAGGCAGAAGAGGACATTGTATTAAATAAAAAGGATTTTAGTATTTTGGTTCACCCGAATAGTATTCCATATATTGACGGGCTTGAAATTGACTATGAAGAGAGTGGAATGGTAGGCGGATTCACTATGAATAACCCTAATGCAAAAGCTTCATGTGGATGCGGAGCCAGTTTCAGAATGGCCAATTATCGTGGCGAAATAAAAAAATGTGATTAAACAGCAGAAAGGAGAGAAGAGGAATGATATCATTTGCAGTTTCCGAAAAAGCATTGGATTCATTTAAGAATGAATGGGATTTGGAAGAGGGTCAATATGTAAGAATTTATGCAAAATATGCCGGTGGAGGCTCAGATGCTTTCAATGTTGGAATAAATGCAAGTGCTACACCGATCGATCCAGCATGGGTTCAATCCATTGGTGGATTTCATTTCTTTGTTGAAAACACTGATGTTTGGATTTTACAGGATGAACTTCTTCAAATTGATTGTAATGAAGACGGCATATTTTCAACCAAAATCTCCTGAGCATCTTCTTGGGTGCAATGTACAGTAGAATATCTACTACACTTCTAGCAATTTTGCACACTATTGTCTATACTATTTTAAATAAATATCAGAATTGGATCTGATTTTAAAAGAAGCATGGTGCTAGGAAGCAGGTGCAGAACATTGATAAATTTGGACAAATTAGCAAAGGCATTTACTAAAGGTGTCTATGATATAGAAGATAGAAGCAGATTAGTTATCCAGCCCAAAAGTTTATTAAGTGAATTTACCACCGTTAAGCATGGATTTCTGTTTATCATTCGCGGGGGAGCCAGAATACGTGTGAATGGAACCGTATATGAATTACGGCCAGGGTCAGTTTTTCATGCGGCTCCAGGTATGCAAATGGATTCGCAGGTTATAGGACAATCAGAGCTTGAGTATTACTCCCTTTTTTATAAATTGGATATGCCAGAAGAAATGAATTGTACTACCGAATTTGACTCTCATTTCAAGCTGGAGCCAGGAGCCAATCTAAAAATTATTGAATTACTAATCATGCTTCATCAGAATACTCATCCATCCGGAGAGATTGGAAAGCTGCGTATCAAAGAGCTGTTCTTAAGCCTAATGCATCAGGTTCTGATTGCTTGCAGTTACAGAGAGAACGACAGTTCACCGAATCAAAGGATGGTAGACGAAGCCCTCGCATACATTAAACTCCATTATATGAATTCACTTACACTCGGTGAGTTAGCGGAACGGCATGCAATGAGTACGAACCGCTTCTCTTACTTCTTTCACAAATACACGGGGCTGCGCCCAATCGACTATGTCGTTAATTATCGTATGGAACGAGCTTGTGACTTACTCAAAGCAGGCAATTTTCCTATCCACGAGATTGCGGACCGTGTCGGTTATGACAATCCGCTGTATTTCAGCCGATTATTTAAAAAGAAATTCGGTGTTTCTCCATCTGCCTATAGATAATTAGATAATATACATATCGAGTTTCTTATACTTGAATTAAGTCTGTAGCTACTGGTGATAAACCAGAAGTGCAGATTTTTTTTATTTAGATTAAATAATGATGCATGTAGAATTTGAGATTTGTACATTTGAATTCATTTAAATTTTTGATAAACTCACCCTTGTAACTGAGAATCATTATCAGTAAATTGATTTATAAATGAAAGGCTGGTAGATATGACAGGAAACAGACAATTATGTATTGGGTTGTCCTTAAATGCAACCTGGATGAAAGGAGACGGCTGGCGGCACCCGGATAGCGGAGTCGAAAAGATGGGGTCTATCGAATATTATATTGATTTGGCAAAAATGGCGGAGAATTCTAAGCTCGATTTTCTATTCAGGGCTGATTATCTGTATGTTAGCCCGCAGATGTTAGGGGATTCCTCTAATTTCGGCAGCCCGGACCCTGCATTGTTTTTTGCAGCGATAGCCCGTGAAACCGAACGGATCGGACTAGTGACGACGATTTCTACCACTTTTAATCCGCCTTATGTTGTAGCAAGACAGCTTCAGTCTTTACACTGGCTGAGCAATGGACGTGCTGGCTGGAATATTGTCACATCTATTGAAGGCGCCGATAATTTCAGCGATTCACCTATGCCTTCACCGGAAGAGAGATATGCCAAGGCAAAAGAGTTCACGGATGTTGTATGCAAGCTGTGGGAGAGTTTTCCGAATGAAGCGATTGTTATCGACCGTCAGTCGGGTATGTTCTCGGATAAGGATAAAGTAACTGCTATAAATCATTCCGGTGAATTTTTCAGTGTAAAAGGACCGCTTACTTTGCCTGCTCACAGGTCAGGAACGCCTCCGCTATTTCAAGCCGGCGCTTCGGATATTGGACGGAATTTCGCTTCTTCCATTGCAGATGCTATTTTTGCAGCAATGCCGGATATCGAATCAGGAGTGGAGCTAAGAAATGATCTGAGAAAAAGAGCGGCAGAGCAGGGACGTGATCCGGATGCCATCAGAGTTTTGCCGGGCTTATATTTTTTTCTGGCTGATACGCGTGAAGAAGCGCTTGAATTACATAAGACCGCACATGCGAATTTAAGTCTTGAGCGCAGACATGCTTCGCTTAAATCGGTGTTAGGTCTTGATTTAACCGGTTATTCCATAGATAGGCGCGTAACTGCCGATATGTTACCCGATCCAAATCAGGCCGTCCGCAGTCGGACACATGCCGAACTATTGCGGCGGTATATTATCAAAAACCAGCCTACAGTGAAAGAGATCCTGGACAGGCCGGAGGTTGTCGGATCTGCTCATTGGGTATCTGTCGGGACAGTCGAGGATGTACTGAACGATATTATTGAGCGGTTTGAAGCGGGGGCTATGGATGGCTTCATCGCCTTGCCGGGCGGTTCAGAACAATCTATGGAACTGTTTTTTGAGAAGCTGGTACCGAAGCTGGTTGAGAGAGGCTTGTTTCGAAGTGAATATACGGGGTGCACTTTTCGTGAGCATCTAGGGATATAAAAAAAAGAGAGTTGAGGCGATTGAATGATGCATGAAGAGGAAATGTTTGATGTTACAATTATTGGCGGCGGTCCGGCCGGATTATTTGCTGCATTTTATAGTGGACTCCGCGAAATGAAGACCAAAATCATTGAATTTCAGCCTGTACTTGGCGGCAAGGTGCATGTCTATCCGGAAAAGATGATATGGGATGTGGGAGGCTTACAACCTATTCTTGGCTCGCAGCTTATTGAACAAATGGTTGCGCAAGGGATGACGTTCCAGCCGGATGTTGCTTTTAATGAAAAGGTCACATCCATCTCGAAAGATGAAGCAGGTTACTTTATATTGCACACGGCCGCAAACCGGAAGCATTTCACTAGAACTGTAATATTGGCCATTGGAGGAGGCATTCTGAAGCCGATCAAGCTTGAAATCGAGGGTGTCGAAAGATTTGAAATCACAAATTTGCATTATACGGTGAAGTCACTTGCCCGCTTCAAAGAGAAGACTATTCTAATATCGGGTGGCGGACATTCTGCTGTTGACTGGGCGAACGAACTGGCCCCGATTGCCAAGAAGGTGTATTTAACGTACCGGAAAGAGAACTTAAAGGGGCATGAAGCCGATATTTCACGCTTGGCGAACAATGACGTAGTGTGCTTGTTAAATACTTCAATCGAAAAATTGATTGCCACACCGGATCACGAAAGAATAGGGACAGTACTGCTAAAAAGCAATGACAACGGAGAAGCATTTGAGCTGTCCGTTGATGAGGTCATCATTAATCACGGCTATGAACGCGACAAGGAACTACTGGTGAACAGTGAAATTAAAATTGATCTGTGGGAACATCGGATTTCAGGATCAGCAATGAGCGGGACATCCGTGCCGGGTATTTATGCGGCAGGTGATGTTCTGCATCATGAAGGTAAGCTGCACCTGATAGCGGGAGCGTTCCAGGATTCTGCCAATGCAGTAAACCAGGCCAAACAATACATCACGCCAGAGGCAAATTCGACCGGGATGGTGTCTTCGCACAATGACCTGTTCATACAGAAAAACCGTGATTTAATGAAGCATTTATACAGATAGTAATGATAACAACTCAAGGGGGAGCCAAATGAATAGACTATTTGGATGGATTGCATCCTTAATTATAATAGCAGGATTACTGGCTGGATGTTCCGAAACTTCAGTCACAACTGCACCTGAAGTCGGCAAGATCGAGGAAGCGGGATGGCCAAGAACAATTGCAGATGCCAGCGACAATGGAGTGGTGCTCAAGACACGACCTGAGCGGATAGCGGTTCTGCATCCTTTGTATTTGGACTACTTTTTCGCTCTAGATACGTCTCCAATCGCATCAACTAACGCAGCTGAAGCAATGAAAGATTTCGCTACTTTACAGCCTTATGCCGGAACTGCTGAGATTATTGATTTGGGCAATAGCAATGCGAATCTGGAAATGATCATGGATGCAAAGCCTGATGTGATTGTAACCTTCAAGGGTTCTGTTGATAGCAATTATGATGAGTTGAATAAGATTGCACCTGTCATCTTAATTGACTACACCGATACCTGGGAAAAAACGACTATGCTGTGTGCTCAGATTGTTGGAAAAGAGACGTTAGCGGAACAAGCCATTAAGGAAACACAAGAAATGATAGCCAATACGAAAAAACAGTTAAATAGTCTTGAAAATAAGACCTTTGCCTTGCTACGGGTCGATGGAAAAGCCAATTTTAATGCTCAAGGCTCTAAAAACACGATGTACTACAATCAAACAGTGGGCTTTGGGTTGTTGCCACCAAAGGGATATCCCGAGGAGGGTGGGGCTCTTTCTCTGGAGGGTCTATACAGCATGAATCCCGATTATATTATTATCCAGCATGATATGGATATCGCAAAGGCGGCCATCAAGGAGAAGGAAACTTCAAAAGCGTGGAACTCACTGGAAGCAGTAAAAAACAATCATGTTCTTATCTTTGATAATTCACTAAACAGCGCAAGTATCCTGGCTGTCCGTTTAGCTGCAGATCATTTCCTGCAATTGGCGGCTGAACAATAATTTATTATACAAAAATCCGATTGACGCTGCTGGGCGCAATCGGATTTTTGTTATTTAGATAAATATCTTGTCCTGTTGTTTGGTGAAAATAAAGTATTAGACTGCAGCTGTTGTCGTTCCAATAACGTTCCCCGTTAGCATAATCACCTTAAGTGACAAGGTCATCTTAGCGTCTGGTAAACGAGGCCTATGGCTCCAGAATCAAAGGTCTTGTTTTCGATTAGCTTAAGATTGATCTTCTCCTTGAGACCTTGGAATAACGGCAATCCCTTACCGATCAGAACGGGAGAAACCGTAATTTTATACTCATCAATTAAATCAAGCTGCATGAGGTGGTGTGCGAACCTAGGACTGCCGAGGATGACCATATCCTTGCCTGGCTGCTGTTTGAGGTTATTGATCTCTTTCTCGACATCTTCTTTCACGAGTCTGGAATTATTCCATTCGACTTTCTCCAGCGTCGTGGAAAAAACGATTTTGGCTGTCTTTTCGATCCACTCGGCATGATTCCGTTCATGCTGCGAAGCTGATGGGTTCGAAGGCACAGATGGCCAGTAACTATGCATCATCTGATAAGTCCCACGTCCCCAAAGGACAGTGTCGGCAGTACTCAGAATTTCTTTCGCATGTTTCTCCAAATCAGCATCGTAGGAAACCCAACCAATGTCCATTTCACCATTAGGCCCTTCAACAAAACCGTCAAGCGATGTGTGAAGAAATAGAACGAGTTTTCTCATTTTCAGTTCTCCTTTGATCATGAGGGATATTTACATTATACATTAACTACATTTTAACAGTTTTCTTCAGTCTAGTCCTTTATTATCTTTAGACAACTGTTATTGATAATGGCTATCATTTATGATGATCATTAGACAGATAACGGAGGGGTAGTCATTATGCACATCAACAATCAAATATTTCTTTGGGATCAAGCGACCGTCAAGTTATTGGATGTACGCCAAATTGAAATGGTTCAAAGCGAAATTCTTCAAAAATATAAGATTCCTGCCAGTATATTTTTACTTTCGGTACATGGGAGCGCTCAAGTTCAGTTAGATCAGGCCGAATTTTCTTTTACAGGATTTCAAATCCTCCATAGCGGGAAAGGGGCGACCCTCAATATTGTTCCGACAAGCAAGAAATTTGTTTACTATATCATTTACTACCGTGCATGGATTCATGAAGAGGATCCCTTCCAAATACAATATTGTTTTTCCCCTAATGCACCCATTTTACTTTATAACAAAATTCAAATGATGCATCAAAAATGGAACAGGCAAGAAGAGAGACTCCATGTTAAATCATTGTTTTATCAATTCATTGATCAGGTTTTAAAAGAATTACATAGACAAGAGACTGAGGTGAAACAAACAAGTGTTGCAGTCCAAGTCATCACCTACATCCAGGAATACTATGCGGAGCCAATCACATTAGATTCTCTTGCGGAAGTATTTAATTTCAGTGCTTATCATTTGTCATCATTGTTTAAAGAGTACACAGGTATGAGTCCGATTGATTACTTAATTCGTTTTAGGCTTGAACGGGCAACAGAGCTTTTAATGACAACAGAGGCTTCTGTCGGGGAAATTGCAGCAAGCGTTGGTTATAAAGACGTTTATTATTTCAGCCGAATTTTTAAGAAAAGAAAAGGTGTATCCCCTGCACATTTTAGAACAAGAGAGATACAGGCACATAAAGTTGCTGAAAGTCCATCAAACTTCCCCACATCCTCTATTTTTGAACACATCGTTCAACAGTATATTAATAATGATAATCATTATCATAATACGGAAAAAGGGGAATTACATATGTTTAAAATGACAAAATCTCAGACGACGGCAGCTTTGCTGCTTTGCGGTTCTTTATTATTAGGCGCTTGCTCAAGCGGGACGGGCACAGCTGCGAAGGAGCAGAGTACTGGGAATGGAACCGTTAATCAAACAGTATTAGAAGAAAGTTCGAAGACTCGAATAGTATCAACGCCAAAGGGAGATGTGGAAGTACCTGCAGAGCCGAAAAGAGTAGCGGCTGACCAATATATGGGGCATTTATTGAAATTAGGAATTGTTCCAATCGGTGCAAGAACATTTATGCTGGATGAAGGCTGGATGGAGAAGGCGGACATTCCGAAAGAAACGATCGAGAAAATTGAAGATCTAGGAGATTTTCCTTTAAACCTGGAAAAATTAACGATGCTAGATCCGGACTTAATTATCGGTTCAATCGATGAGAACATAGAACAATATGAGAAGATTGGAACGACTGTTTTTCTGCCTTATTGGGAGGGGTTATCAACCGCAGGGCCGCTTGATAAATTCAGGGGTGTAAGCAAGATATTCGGAAAAGAAAAAGAAGCAGAAGAATGGATTACGGAATACGAACAGAAAGTAGCTGAAGCAAAGTCGAAACTCGCCGGTGTTATTAAGGAAGGGGAAACCGTTTCGGTTGTTTCATTTTCAGAAAAAGCGGTATACGTCTTAGCGGCAAAGGGAGGAAACTATGGTTCTTCCACTATATACAATATGCTGCAGCTGCCTCCAACAGAAAGTGCAAAAAATATGGCTGAGGGGTTTGAATCGATTTCACTTGAAGTGCTCCCAGAATACTTAGGGGATTATGTTTTTGTTTATAATGGCGATGCTGATGCAACAAATAAAGCAATGGAAAGTAACATATGGAAAGGCATCCCTGCAGTGAAAAATGGCAAAGTTTATTTGTATGGTGATAACTATCATGATGAATTCGTTATGGAGGACCCTTTTTCATTAGAGCTTCAGCTGGATACGATTGTTAATCTATTACTTGGCACTACTAAATAATTTAATAGATATGGCACATCTGAGGTTGTCCGGTACCACATAAGGCTTTGTCCTATGAGCAAGTGCCTTGGTTGACCTCATCCACATAATAATTCCAAGCGCAGCATTCAAAAGAGGATTTATATCAATGGATATTAATGACATTGACATCTATAGGTTTTTCTAAAATAATAGAATGTAATTGAATACTGGTACCTTTAATTCAGTCCAGAGAGGCTGACAAGGACAGCGGATTTTTATAATCACGTGAGAAGCAGGGCATATTCCGTCAAGGGATGCTCTGTGTCTTAGCGCGGATTATGATGAACAAAAGAGGCTACTTGTCAGTTTGATCTGACGAGTAGCCTCTTTTGTTTCTGCTTTTTTGGTATCAGGACACTTTATACTGGGGGTATTCTGATGAGTAAACAGGATCAAGAGTTTTCGTGGCAAGCGGTGCCGAAAACGCAGAGAAATCATTTTGGAAAGACGTTCTCCGTCATGTTAGCATTCACTTTCTTTTCCGCAAGCATGTTGGCAGGGGGAACGTTAGGGGTCAGTTTGACATTCATGGAGTTCATTGGAATCGTGCTTGCCGGTAATCTGGCACTCGGCATCTATACCGGAGCACTGGCACATATCGCTGCCAAAACAGGTCTTTCCACGCATTTGCTTGCAAAATATGCGTTCGGTGAAAAAGGCTCGTACCTTCCTTCTTTCCTGCTTGGCTTCACACAGGTCGGATGGTTCGGTGTCGGTGTAGCCATGTTCGCGGTACCGGTCGCCAGAGCGATGGACTGGAATGTGTACCTTTTGATCTTCGTGTTTGGTCTCGCAATGACGGCATCAGCCATCTTCGGCATGAAGTCGCTCGTCATTCTGGGTTATATAGCAGTTCCGGCCATTGCTATTCTCGGTGGTTACTCAGTGTTCGAAGGAGTAAACACGCTGGGTGGTCTGCAAGGGTTGCTCGATTACACACCAACAGAGTCGCTCACCGCAGCAGCAGCATTGACCATTTGTATCGGGTCATTCATTAGCGGCGGAACGTTGACGCCCGATTTTGCCCGGTTTGCCAGAACCTCCCGGCAGGCGGTTACTGCAACGGTCATTTCGTTCTTTCTAGGGAACTCACTTATGTTTCTCTTCGGTGCAGTCGGCGCAATGGCTTATAATTTGGCAGATATCTCGGAGGTCATGTTCCTGCAAGGATTGCTCATTCCTGCGATCATCGTACTGGGGCTGAACATCTGGACAACTAACGATAACGCACTTTACGCTTCCGGGCTGGGCTTTGCCAATATCACTAAAATTTCGAAAAAGTTTTTCGTTATCGTTAACGGCATCGTGGGTACCGTATTTGCCATGTGGATGTACAACAATTTCGTTGGTTTCCTGAATGTGCTGGGCGCGGCGATACCGTCCATCGGGGCGATCATCATCGCAGACTATTTTATTGTGAAGCGCAGAAACTATAAACCATTTGCCGACATGACTTTCAAAAATGTAAACTGGATCGCGATGGTGGCTTGGGTTATCGGCGTGGCCTTCGCCCAGCTGGCTCCAGGAATAACACCACTTAATGCACTGATTGGAACAGCGGTTGTATACACTGTGATAATGCTGATCGTTGCTAAGAAAGAATCCAAAGAAATGGGGAATAAAAATGATTATACAGAACGCAAAATTGCGGGGTAAAGAAGGTTTATGGAATATTGTTGTGAAAGATGGGAAGTTTGAGCTTATCACGCAGTCAATGGAGCTAACTGCGAATGAGGAAGTAATTGATGTTAACGGCTCACTTGTGCTGCCACCGTTCATTGAACCTCATATTCACTTGGATACAACGTTAACAGCAGGTGAGCCGGAATGGAATTTGAGCGGAACACTGTTTGAAGGCATCCAGCGTTGGTCAGAACGCAAGGCCTTCCTGACGCATGAAGACGTCAAAACGCGTTCCAAAACTGCATTGAAGTGGCAGATCGCGCAGGGTATCCAGCATGTACGAACACATGTAGACGTTACTGATCCAAGTTTGACCGCCGTTAAAGCGATGCTTGAAGTGAAAGAAGAAATGGCACCGTTCATTGACATCCAGCTTGTCGCTTTTCCACAGGAAGGTATTCACTCCTTCCCGAACGGTGTGGAATTACTAGAAGAGTCGCTGAAAATGGGTGTTGACGTGGTGGGTGGTATTCCACACTTCGAATTCACAAGAGAATATGGCGTCGATTCGATGAAGGTTGCGTTTGACCTCGCTGAAAAATACGACCGTCTGATCGATATCCATTGCGACGAAATCGATGACGAGCAATCCCGTTTCTTGGAAGTTGTAGCCAAAGAAGCTTACGAACGCGGGCTTGGCTCCCGTACGACAGCAAGCCACACGACGGCGATGGGGTCATACAATGATGCATATACGTACAAATTGTTTAGATTACTGAAGATGGCTGACCTAAATTTCGTCTCCAATCCTCTGGTTAACATCCATCTGCAGGGACGCTTTGACACTTATCCGAAAAGAAGAGGATTAACTCGCGTCAAAGAACTGCTGGAAGCGGGACTTAATGTATGCTTCGGTCACGATGACATTTTTGATCCATGGTATCCGCTTGGCACAGGCAATATGCTTCAGGTGCTGCACATGGGTATTCATGCTTCTCAGCTGCTTGGATACGATCAAATCGTAAATTCAATCGATCTTATTACGAAAAATAGCGCAAGAACGTTGAATATCGAGGATATGTATGGCATTGAAGTAGGTAAACCTGCCAACTTCATCGTTCTTGAAGCAGAGAACGAGTATGAGACCATTCGTAAACAGGCCGGAGTACTTTATTCGTTCAGAGCCGGCCGCAAAATCGCGGAAACAAAGCCGCGGGACACTTCGATCATTCTTGAGAACGGTTCGGAGAAGATTACTTTCAATAAATAATTGAATGAAGTATGTGCTCCATCAAGCAGAACCTGCTTTTTAGCCAAAAATCCCCTCATGATAGTCAGGAATATATGAGATCACGTGAATGTGAACTCTTCCTGTATATATGGGGGATTTTTTTTGATTCTTGTGTTTGACCATTTTTCTATTGCAGGACGTTCCGGACCTAAACTCCAGTATCACTAAGACTTTTTTCATAGCTTATTTCCAAGATTCGACCTTGTTTTCACCCACTGTATAGGCCGAAAGTATAAATTTACAACACTTTACAAAAATCTATGTTTTTCCTAATCCTTATGAGATAGCATATTAGACGAAAGCGGTGGACAATTATGGAAAAATCCACCGATCTATATCTTAAGGAGGAAGAATATGAAGGAGAAGCGTTCAGGTTTGAATAAGAAGCTGCTAAAAAGCATGCTGGTTGCATCTGTTGCCGTACCCCTGCATTTGTTCGCATTCGGAGCCGGCTCGGCGATATACGCTGAGGGGCCAAGCGACCCCGCCCCATTCATTGAAGCCAAAGTGGTCAACGAGCATGCAGGCCAGAAAATTCTGTTTGACAATACCCACGCGCAGACGGCCGGAGCGGCCGACTGGGTTATTGATGGCGCTTTTTCCGATTTTGGCAATGCGCTTGCGCAAGAAGGCTATTACGTTAAAGAGCTTCGTAAGACCACTCCGATTACGCTAGGCGATCTTTCCAGCTATGACGTCTTCGTCGTGGCCGAATCTAACATTCCATATAAATCCAGCGAGCAGGCAGCTATGGCGGAATACGTGGAGAATGGCGGCAGCATCTTCTTCATCGGCGATCATTACAATGCGGACCGCAATAAGAACCGCTGGGACGGCAATGAGGCATTCAACGGTTACCGCCGTGGAGCTTGGGACAACCCAGCCAAAGGCATGAGCACCGAAGAGGCCAGTTCCGCGGCAATGCAAGGCGTGGTCAGCTCCGATTGGCTGGCGGAAGAGTTCGGTGTCCGGTTCCGCTTCAATGCGCTAGGTGACATTAACGCGACCAACATCGTGGCTCCCGATCAGGCCTTCGGTATTACATCAGGAGTATCAAGTGTAGCCATGCATGCCGGCTCCACGCTGGCAATCCTCGACCCGACCCGGGCGAAGGGCATCGTCTATCTGCCGAAAACCAACAATGCTTGGGGCAATGCGGTGGACCAAGGTGTCTACAATGGCGGCGGCGTAGCGGAAGGTCCTTATGTAGCCGTGGCGAAAAAAGGTGCCGGCAAAGCTGCCTTTCTCGGCGACTCCTCCCCAGTTGAGGATGCCACACCGAAGTATTTGCGCGAGGATACCGGTGCCAAAAAAACGACTTACGATGGCTTCAAGGAGGCTGACGATGCTGAGCTCCTGGTGAACACCGTTAACTGGCTCGCCGAACAAGAGAGCTATACGGATTTCACCAAGGTAAGTGGCCTGACGCTGGATCAGCCGACGCAGCTGCTGCCGTTCGAAGAGCCGGCGCTTTCCACCGAGCCGCAGCCAGAGCCATGGGCCGCTCCGAATGCCGGCTACAAATGGTTTGACCGCACCAGCTACAAGGCGGGCTCTTACGGCGGACCGGCGGCTACTGCAAGCGCGGTGTACAATTTCACGCACCAAACGGTGCTGCCGAACGCGCAGGATTTCCAGATTCGTATCAGCGCAGATAATCTCCCTGCCAATACGAGCGTATCAGGATTCCAATTGGGTATCTACCAGGTGAGTAGCGGTGCCCAGATCGCCAAGATCCAGAACAGTGACGGCACTTGGCCGAGTAGCTATGCTTACAGCGCCAACTTTAGCCTGACTTCAGACTTGAACGGCCATGCCTACAAAGATCTGACCGTGCAGATCAAACCGGGCACCACGGCTGCATCCAATCTGCGTCTGCGCCAGAACGGAACGAACCTGAAGACCGAATCAGTAACGCTCGGTAACGTCCCAGCAGAACCGCTTCCGGACGAGGAAGATCCAATTCCGGCGACCGTTTCCATCGGCGAAGCCCGGACCAAGATCATTGGATCCTTGGTGACGGTTGAGGGGATCGTAACGACTGAGCCGGGTATTTTCGGCGGGCAAACCTTTTATCTGCAGGATGAGACCGGCGGACTTTATGTCTACCAGAGCCAAAGTGGATTCCATGCAGGCGATACGGTCAAGGTAACAGCGTCCACGGCGCTGTACAATTCGGAGCTAGAGTTGACCGAAGTTGTGCAGATCGAGAAGACCGGCACAGCGAAGCTGCCCGAGTCCGTTGACGTACCGGCTGTGAACGATACCAATCAAGGTCAGCTGCTCAAGCTTAAAGACGTGAAAGTGACGAATATTATCACAGCCACTCCAAGCGGTTCCTTTGAATTTGACGCCATCGCCGATGGCGGGACAAGCAATCACATCCGGGTGGATGCCCGGACGGGCATCACGAAAGACAGCTTCCCTTATGCGGAAGGACAGAAGCTCGATATTACGGGCGTAGCCGCGATCTTCAAAGACGTATACCAACTCAAGCCTAGAAGTCTCGGAGACTTCAGCATTGTGGAAGAAGTGGGGGCTCCGGTAACGACGGCAACCCTGTCGGCAAATCCGAACGCTGCCGGCTGGTTGAACCAGCCCACCGAAGTAACCCTGAAGGCCGACTCTGATACAGCTAAGGTTTATTACTCGCTGAACGGCGGTGCGGAAGCCGTATACAGCACTCCGTTGGCCGTAAGCAAAGATGGACGGCATACGCTGTCTTATCATGCGGTTTCGGGCAAGGGAAAGGTGGAAGAAACTAAGACACTGAGCCTTAATATCGACACGGTTTCACCGACAGCGGAGCTGACGGAGTCCGGTCATGCGGTTGGCGATGTGGAGGAGGAAGCCCAGCTTAAGTTTGTATTGGCTGCCGAAGATAATCTGTCTGGCGTCACCTCCAAGCAGCTTCTGCTGGATGGACAGCCCATAGCTGACGGACAGACCCTGAATGCTGCGGAGCTGGGTGCCGGGTCCCATACTGTAAACTACGTCGTGACCGACGCCGCAGGCAACACTGCCGAAAAGAGCTACACGTTCCAAATTACTGGCGGAGCGGCGCTTGCAACTGACAAGCCTGGACAGCCAGTGTTGTCTTCGAACAGCGGCTACGGTTATGGACTCAGTGACGGTAACTTTACCGTCACCATGAACCTCTGGTGGGGCAATAACGCTACCAGCTACATGCTTTATGAGAATGGCACACTGATCGATTCCAAGTCTCTGAAGGATGTATCTCCTTCCGCGCAGACGGCAAGCACAGCGCTTTACGGTAAGCCGAATGGCACCTATATATACACAGTGGAGCTAACCAACAAATACGGCACAACCAAGAGCCAGCCGCTCACGGTGACGATCCGCGATGCCGCACCGGGCAAGCCGGTCCTGGCCCATGACAACTGGGACGGAGATGGCTCTTATAAAGTAACGATGAATCTGTGGTGGGGCACTAATGCCACAGAGTACCGCCTTTATGAGAACGGGCAACTGATCGACACGCAAGCGCTAAACGCCAACACGCCTTCGGCGCAGAGTGCTACGACTGACGTCACTGGTCGCGCTTCCGGCAATTATGAATACCGGGCGGAGCTGGTTAATGCAGCGGGAGAGACCATAAGTGATATCATCAAGGTAACCGTCAACAAATAATACGATGAGCGTTTAAATCTTGTAAGAAGTATTCCAAGGTGTTGCATACCTATTTGCTGTTGATCCAGGAGGTGCTTATATCTTTCAGATATAACGCCTCCTTTTTGACTTGTTCATATTCCGTTCATATTGTCGTCACGATGAGTACATCTTGATTGATTACACTTTGAATATGTCGTCAAGGCGGCACTTCAGATACAGGGACAAGGAAGGGAAGAGATGAACGTGGCAAATAAGGTGGAATTAAAAACAACAGGGACTAAGAGCCACAAGAAACGGAACCTATGGTTAAAAATAATCGGAGGTATTGTAGGGGCGCTCGTGTTGTTCATGGGCATCGTTTTTATCGTTGATTCTATTAGCGATGGGGTAGAGAAAAAGAAAATCGAATCGTATGGCCAGTATGTCAATGTGGATGGGAAAAAAATGAATGTGCTTATTCAAGGCAGCGGAGAACAAACGGTTGTACTCCTACCGGGACAAGGAACCCCGACGCCTGCACTTGATTTCAAATTGCTGATCGATGAAATTACCCCTAATTATAAAGTCGTGGTGGTCGAGCCTTTCGGTTATGGTTTGAGCGATGAAACCGAGAAGGAGAGAACGACTGAGAATATAGTAAGTGAGGTTCACGAAGCAGTGCAGCAACTGGGTTTAGACCGTTACATTCTAATGGGACATTCCATCGCGGGACTTTACGGAGCGACCTATGTGAACACATATCCGGATGAAGTTCTTGCTTTTGTCGGCATCGATAGCAGCGTTCCCAATCAACCCGGAATGGATGTCAAATTACCTTTGAACGCCATGAAATTTCTTCAAAAATCAGGTCTAATGAGATTGGTCCAAAAAGTGAGCGGAGATCCCTATGAATCGCTTGCGTTCGATGAGCATACCAAAGAACAGATGCGTTTGATTTCGAATCAAGTCGCGACCAATCCAACGTTGATGAATGAACTTAGCCACCTCGGTTCCAATTTTAAAAATGGAGAAAAACTCACAATGCCAAAAGACTTGCCGTTGCTTCTCTTCGTTCAATCGAATAATGAGCACAATAAACAGTGGATTCCGCTTCATGAAGAGCAAGTCAAACAATCCGCACAGGGAAAAATGATCCCGATGGAAGGTTCTCATTACCTGCATCATACAAAATACAAAGAAATCGCTGAGGAATTCAAAGCTTACATGAAACAAATTCAATTGTAGGGTTGATAATTAAACTGCGGAGCCGAACTTGGTTCCGTAGTTTCTTTATTTTTTCCATTTAAAAAACAATTTATCAAATCTTATTCCTGAGACATTGGAGTTTGGTATACATCGAGACAAATCTTGGTCATCTCATCAATGGATTTTGCAAAGTCGGATTGTATCCATTTGAGGAGAACATTATAGAGGGCCCCCGCTTTAAAGTATATTCGGTACACATTTTCATCGCTTTTGTCGTGAGCAGTAGAGAGCATCATTTCATTCAAGCAATCCAGAATTACATCATCAAATTTTGCGCTTTGAAGTGCTTTGTAGATGTTCCGCTGCTGAAAAACAACTTCAAAAAGCACACTGATAAATTTTTGAGGTTCTTTAGCTTTGCCTGTTAATTCATTGGTGTAAGGTAAGAGTTTTAGATTAATTTCGAAAATAAGCGAATCGACCAAATCCACCAGGATCTCTTGCTTGGAGGAATAGTTGTTGTAATAGGCCGTTCGAGAGACCCCTGCACGCTTCACAATATCGGTGATGGTAATTTTGTTAAAAGGCTGTTCCTGGATCAAGTAGACTAATGCCGTGCAGATGGCTTCTCTTGTCAAGCGGTTGGTTTCTTTATTGGAACGATGCTGAGAGGTATTCGGACTATATAATTCATGATTTGAGATGACATTTCCCCTCCGTTTGTACATTCTGGTGTTCGTTTTATTGTTTTTCATGAGTCTTTTCAATATGCTAAAACCATAAGGCATTACAAATGTAATGTCAAAATAGTAGTAGATACAATGGGAGGGCGTCATGTTAGAAAACTTATATAGACGATTGTCAGCGGGGCTGCTTTTGATCCTAGCACTTTGTGCTACGGTATTCATTGGCAAAGAAACGGTAATCTCGATAGTGACCATTACCCTTTTGTTAGCGGAATTAGGCATCTCTTTTTTACTTTTAAAGAAGCGTGAAAAGTTACATGTGGTGTTAATTAGTGCGATGGTGGCAGAAGGGTTGTACTTACTGACAAGAGAATTTTGGCTGCTTGCGCTTTCTATCTTGCTGCTGATCGTAGCGGGCATATGGAGAGGACTCTTTGGACAAAAGGTGCGCAGTAGAGTCACTCCATTGATAGTGGTTCGTAAAGTGTTAATCAGCATTGCTGCTCTTATCGTTACTGCACTTTGGGGTATTGGAATCTATGCAAAACCTATTACAACACCTGTGGCATTACCAACTGATGCGGCTGTGACGATCGATGAACGTAAATTGGATTCTGCAGCAGTGATGCTGAAGGATATTGAAGTAATGAATTCTTTTGGAAGCCGTACAACAGGATCTGAGGGTCATAATCAATTTATTTCATGGCTGGAGCAACAGGTAACAGATATGGGGCTGAAAGTTTATCGTGATCACTATACTTTTGACCGATGGGAAGAAAAGAGCAGCTCTTTAATGATTGATCAGCAATCAATTCATGTCTCTTCAGCTTTTCCTTATTCCGGGGAAACTGACGAAAATGGGGTAACAGGGGAGCTGGTATATACGAAGCGTGGTGAGTATGACCAGGCCAGCGGAAAAATTGCTGTCATTGAAATCGAGAATTTCAGAAATTTCCCAAGTGGGATCGTTATGAACATGCGGGATTCCTCTCCAATGGAAAGCCAAATTGCCCCAAATGAAGGCGATCTAGTCCTCACTACAGCTTTAAAAGAAGCTAAATTGGAGCAAGCGAAGGAAATGGGTGTGAAAGCTGTTGTTGTTGTCTGGAAAGGGGTATCCGACGATAAGGTTGAAAAGCAGTATGTGCCTTTTACTACCGATTATGCTGGAATTCCTGCGATCTGGGTCAATGAAACGGAAGGGAAAAAGGTAATCAATGCAGCCCAGAAGCACAAAGAAGGTACGGTTATTTTAGAAGCGGAAATACAAAAAAATGCTCCAACAGAATCCTTTTATGTGAAAATTGACGGGAAAAATAAAGATGAAGCGATCATTATAAATACCCATACGGATGGAATAAATGTGGTGGAGGAAAATGGTGCTGTGGGCATGCTGTCCATGATTCGTTACTTACAGCAGGAGCAGCCGGAACGTACGATGATTTTCACCTTTGTGACAGGCCATTTTAGATTACCGGATTTCAAAGGAACTTCTCAGGCGACTTCCACTTGGATGGAGGGGCATCGAGAGCTCTGGGATGGCAAGAAAGGCCATATGAAAGCTGTAGCTGGAATTACGGTTGAGCATTTAGGCAGTATGGAGTGGAAGGACGATGATACGGGTCACTATAGACCAACTGGAAAAATAAGTACAGAATATACCTATGCGGGCAATGAAATGATGGCGTCCATATGGCTGAAAGCTATTGAAAAGACCGACGGCACACGTACTGTATTATTACATGGACATAACAAGTTTGAGTTTGGAGAGAGTCAGCCTTTATTTGAAGCAGGGATACCGGTGATTGGCTTCATTCCAATGCCTGACTATCTGCTCGTAGATAGTGAAAACAGAGAGATGGACAAATTTGATGCAAAGCTTATGCATACGCAAATTGTATCGTTACTGAAAGTGGTCAAGATAGTGGACGGAACGGAGACGACTAAGCTTGGAAAGTCAGATGGGTATTCTTTTTTCTATGGCCGTACTAAATGATGAATTGGAGATTGGCTGATGATTAAGAACTTAGTACCAAAAGAAAAGGAGAAAAAAACTACATGTTGATCAAAAGTGTTAAGGATCTTGAATTACAAGAGTTTACAACTTGCTTTAACGAAGCCTTTTCCGATTATGTAATTCCATTTCATGTTTCTTCGGAGTATTTAGCTGATAAATTTGCAGGTGCGGGAGTAAATTATCAGATGTCGTTTGGTGCTTTTGATCAAGAGAAGCTGGTTGCATTTGTTATGCATGGCATCGGGGATCGTAACGGCGAAAGTACTGCATTTAATACTGGTACAGGAGTCGTTCCTTTATATAGAGGGAGACGGCTAGTCGAACAAATTTATCGTCATGCTCTTCCCATCCTTAAAGAAGCTCATATTCAAAAGTGTTTGCTTGAAGTGATTCAAACGAATGATAAAGCTATAAAAGCGTATACCACCATAGGATTTCAAATTCATAGAGAATTGGCTTGTTTCAAGGGGCGTATTGATGTCACCCTTCCGGACGATCATAGACATACATTCATTACTATGGTTCGACTGGAAGAATTCGATTGGACATCGGTACATTCTTATTGGAATTTTGAACCTTCTTGGGAACAATCTGTTCATGCAATTTTACGAAATCCGCATTTATACGATGTGGTCACGATAAGGGAAGAGAATAAGATTTGTGGATACGCGGTAATAAAATCGGCCAACGGAGCAGTTGTACAGTTCGGTATTTTGCGAGAAGAAAGAAACCAGGGATTTGGGCGTTCCTTATTTCATTGGATGGGAGAGAGACATTCTATCATCACCGTCAATAATGTAGACAAAAGAGATACAAATTCTATACGTTTCCTTCAAAGTGTTGGTCTTGACGTATACATCGAGCAATATGAAATGGAGAAAGATTTGTCATGACGAAGATGACATTAGCTTTAATTCAAAAACACTGATGATTTGAGTCAGTGTTTTTTTGTTGCAGAAGGGGGTATATATTAGAGGTTAAAATGAGGAAATATTGTTTTTTTCTAACATCGAAGTAGGAGGAGACTTGTGAAATCATATATACGCTATTGAATCAATAGCTCTTTTGGGTTCTTTTTATGTTATTCACTGAGTTGTCAGAAAGATTTGACCCTTTCTTGAACATTTAGGGATTAAGAGATATCTGTGATTGAATTACTTGCAATTTAAGATAAGATGATTTTAATCATTAGGTCACGTTATTAATTTGACTGCTCAGTATCAGGTAAATCGGGCTCGCCAACTCTTGCTTTGTGAAATTTTTCTCTTTTTACATAGCAAAGAACGAGGAACGTCATACTAAAACGAACAGGCAACGATGTCGCTGAGCCCTGCTAAACCTGATAATGAATGCAGCCCAAGAATTAGCCGGCCTAATCATAAGCATCAAGTTATGACGAAAAATGAACAGCGTTTGAAGGGAGCAGTAAAGAATGGCAATTGATACGGTGCTATGGAGCAGGCTGGTGACAGGCTTGACTCTCGGGTTCCACGTTATTTTTGCGACAATTGGCGTCGGTATACCGCTAATGATCGCTATTGCAGAGTTCATCGGGATCCGCAAAAAGGATCCCCATTATACACTTATGGCAAAGAGATGGTCTCGGGGATTTGTCATTTCTGTAGCGGTTGGTGTCGTGACCGGTACAGCCATATCACTGCAATTAGCCTTGGTATGGCCGAATTTTATGAAACTGGCTGGGAATGTTATTGCACTTCCGTTATTCATGGAAGTGTTCGCGTTCTTTTTTGAGGCCATCTTCCTGGGCATTTATTTGTATACGTGGGATCGGTTTAAAAATCCGTATATCCATTGGCTGTTGACGATTCCGATTGTCGCCGGGGCAGGCATGTCTGCCGTTTTTATTACGACGGTGAACGGATTCATGAACCAGCCTGGAGGCTTTGTCATGGAAGCAGGCCAATTCACAGCGATTGACCCAGTGCAAGCGATGTTGAATACGGCGACGTTCTCCAAGGTATTCCATGTATTAAGCTCGGCCTATTTGACAGGAGCTGCCTTGTTAGCCGGGATTGCAGCCTTTGCGATGCTGAGAAAAGGAGTGTCCGCATACCACAAAAAATCCTTGAATCTCATGATGGCGGTCGTTTTGCTGTTCAGCTTGCTGAACACATTAGCTGGTGATGTGTCCGCCAAGTTTTTGGCCGAGCATCAGCCAGAGAAGCTTGCAGCGGCAGAGTGGCATTTTGAGACGGGTAGCGGTGTGGACTTGGTTCTAATGGGATGGCTGAATGCAGAGCATGAAGTGATAGGGGCTCTTCATTTGCCGAAAGTGCTCAGCTTCCTGGCCTTTGGAGACTTTAATGCGGAGGTAACGGGGCTGGAGGAATTCCCCAAGGAAGAATGGCCACCGCTTCTTGTTCACTACCTGTTTGATTTAATGGCTGGAATCGGATTTGCTCTGCTCGCGATTTCGGTCCTGTACTTCCTGTTTGTGTTCTGGAAAAAACGCAATGTGCTTAACAAGTGGATGCTTGGCATCATCGCACTGATCGCACCGCTCGCTTTTCTAGCTGTAGAGCTGGGCTGGTTTTATGCAGAGATTGGACGACAGCCGTGGATTATCCGTGGATATATGCGTGTAGAGGAGGCTGCCACGACTTCACCGAATGTAAGAATTATATTCTTCGCCTTATTACTCTTGTACATCGTTCTCGGCAGTATGTGTGTAATCGTGCTAAGACGCTTGTTCAACAATAATCCGGCAGAAGCTGAGATGGAGAAATGGATGAAGGAACATCCTAATCAATCTGTGGAAAAGGGGGGCACTGAATGATGAGTTACGAAATAATTGGCATCTCGGTGCTCTGGCTGTTCTTGTACGGCTATTTAATTATAGCTTCCATTGATTTCGGAGCGGGATTCTTCGCCTTTTATGCCCGTTTGACGAAGCAGGATCATCTCATTAATCGTCTGATTTCCCGTTATTTATCACCCGTTTGGGAGATCACAAATGTGTTTTTCATCTTTTTCTATATTGGCATCGTCGGATTTTTTCCGGACACAGCCTATTATTATGGCTCTGCGCTGCTTGTTCCGGGAAGTATTGCAGTTATTCTTCTTGCGATTCGCGGTTCGTTCTACGCTTTTGAAAATTATGGTTCCAAGAAAAACATAGTATATCTTTTTTTGTACGGAGCTACAGGTCTGCTTATTCCGGCTTCGTTGTCAGTGGCACTTACTTTGTCTGAAGGCGGCTTTATTGTGAAGCAGGCTGAGACGGTTTCTCTGGATTACTGGGCGCTGTTTACCAATCCGTTATCGTGGAGCATCGTTGGACTGGCAATCGTGTCCGTTTTGTTCATAAGCGGCTCATTTCTGACTTTTTACGCATCTCGTGCAGAGGATCATTCCGCGTTGAAGCTGATGCGGAACTACGCCCTGTTTTGGAGCACACCGACGATAATTCTCGCACTGACAGCATTTATCTATTTGGGTCAACACAATGAGCGGCATTTTCAAAATATGATGGATTTATGGTGGCTCTTGGCACTTTCCGTTGCTTTCTTCATGATCGCGATGTGGCTGTTATATAACGGACGCCGTTACGGATTAGCTTTCATATGCATCATGCTGCAATTTTTCTGTGCCTTTTTCGCTTATGGGATTGGGCAATACCCTTATATTCTCGATCCGTATATCACGATTCAGAGCAGTGCAACTTCACCAGCAATGGGCTTAGCGTTAGTTGTTGTGTTTATCGGCGGTCTGTGCCTGTTGATCCCATCCCTTATTCTGGTCTTCAAGCTCTTCCTGTTTGATGCGGATTATGTAAAAGGGAAAAAATAAAGCTAATTGATCCATTACGGCGTGTATGAGGTTTCTCTACAAGCCTATATATAAAGGAGGTGTGATCTGTGCCGAGGAAATCCAGTCTGATTTCTCAACAAATGTCTTCACAAAGAAAAAATATGGCCCTCCTCGCGATCCTTTCGCTCGCGCTTGGTACAGCTATTGTGAGTCAGGCTGGACTGCTTGCTGAAGCAGTCCAACGGATTTTTGTGGAGAGAGCTTCATTTTCATCGGTTATCCTGTTGCTCGGCATTCTTCTGGCTGTTATGGCTGTACGCACATTGTTGTCATATGGAAACGGTAAAGTTGGCTTGCGTATGGCTGCCACTGCCAAGACAAATATGCGCGCAGCCGTGCTGCAAAACTTGACCCATGCTTCCATGCCTTCCACCCTTCGTGGACAGACGGGAGGCAAGGTCAGTATTGCTCTTGATGCTGTGGATGAGGCTGATAGTTATTTCAGTCAGTACATGCCGCGTATGATGGAAGCTGCTATCATCCCGATTCTGATTTTGGTCGTTACATTTATCCAACATGCCAACACAGGTTTCATTCTATTATTTACAGCTCCATTCATCCCGCTATTCATGATTTTGGTAGGGCTGAAAACGAAGAACAAATCCGAAGAAAAATATGCGCAGCTGGCCGAGTTTTCAGGTACTTTTCTGGATTCTCTTCAAGGGCTGGTGACGTTAAAAATATTTGGACGGGCACACCGTCAGCAACAGAAAATTGAACACAGTAGCCTTAGTTACCGTGATGCCACAATGGGCATTTTGAAGATTGCGTTTACGAATACCTTCATGCTGGAATCGATCGTGATGCTAAGCATTGGCATTGTCGCTCTTGAGCTGGCCATCCAATTGCTTGTTTTCAAATCTATGACGTTCCACACCGCCTTTCTCGTGTTGTTGCTCGTTCCCGAGTTTTACAACCTTTTAAAGAATACGGGAACGGCCTTTCACAGTGGCCGGACAAGTATGGGTGCGGTTCGTAAGGTGGAACAGATGCTTGAAGAACCGGCAGGGGAGAGCAGGGACGCGAATAGCGTTGAAGAAGCATTAACAACCGATGGACTCGACGAGATCGACAGCATGGATAGAGTCGACAGGGGAAGCAAATTGGAAATTGCAAATTCCAATGATCTTTCAGTACCGCCATCCATGGAAATAAATCATCTTCAGTTTCAATATGCTCCAGATTCATTCAAGCTTGAGACGGGTCGGATCCAGTTTAAACCGGGAGAACATATTGCGATTGTAGGTAAAAGTGGTTCCGGTAAAACGACTTTGCTCCATCTCATTGCCGGTCTGCTAAAACCAGAATCTGGAACGCTTCTGGTGAATGGTAGTCCACTCTCGCAATACGATGAAACTGAATGGTTCGAACATGTTAGCTACATTACACAGCATCCGTATATTTTTGCAGGCACATTTTCTGAAAATATTGCGATTGGTGCTCGTGGGAGCATCTCCAGGGCAGAAATTGAGCGGGCGGGGGAGGAAGCAGGACTCACTGCGCTTACAGCCCAATTGGAGCATGGATTTGATACCTTTGTTGGTGAAGGAGGCAGGGGACTGTCTGGTGGGGAAAAGCAACGGCTTGCCTTAGCACGCGCTTTTTTGAAGCGTCCTGCTATCATTTTGTTTGATGAACCCACAGTTGGACTGGATTTGCACACCGAGCGGGTACTGCAACGCTCCATAGCCAAACTGGCAAAAACGGCTACGATGATTACGGTGGCTCACCGATTATATACGATTCAACAAGCCGACAAGATTTTGTTTATGGACAATGGAGTGTTGGTGGACTCCGGACGGCATGAAGAGCTTCTGGGGCGCCTGCCTCAATATGCCGAGATGATTGATGTAGAGCGGAAAGGGGGGATATCCTCATGAATGAACTGGCCGTTCTGTCAAAGGCGATGATTCAGGAGCGTAAGGATATCATTCTTTCGATTTTGGGTGGATTTATCGCCGGCATAGCCGGTGTGGCACTCTTTTCTGCGAGCGGGTATCTAATTTCGCAAACGGTATTTGCGCCGCCGCTTTATACTTTAATTGTACTCACCTCGATGGTCAAACTGCTTGGTCTGCTACGGGCGGCGAGTCGTTATGGAGAACGCTTATATTCTCACCGGGCGACATTCTCCATGCTTAGCCGTTTACGTACATCCTTTTTTGCCAAGCTTATTCCTTTAACGCCTGGTATATTGAACAAAAATCGAAGCGGGGATCTGCTTGCGCGGATCGTTGGGGATGTCGAAAGTTTACAAAATTATTTCTTGCGAGTCGCTTATCCTCCGATCATGGTCGTCATGGTGTTTTTGGCTACGGTGCTGTTTACTTCTACCTATTCGATCTGGATTGCCGTTTTGTTTGTATTAGGTATGCTGATAACGGCATTCGTTGTACCGGGAATTGTGTTACTCGGGCAGCGGAGAATACATGGACGCGTTCGTGAGCAGAGGGCGCAGCTGTCCACGGAAGTTACAGAAGTGTTGTACGGTTTCCGGGATTTAAAAGTATACGGTCAATTGGCACAGCGGGAGGAGCAGCTTCAGCACGCTTCCGCTGTATTGGCAACTGAACAGCAACGAGCAGCCGGGCACTTGTTGCGCGGGCAATCGATGCACACTTTTGTTACGTTTCTCGTTTCCTGGGGAGTGCTGACGCTCGGCGCCTATTTAATTATGGAAGGAGCGCTTGCAGGCGTATTTCTTGCCATGTTGGTTATGGCATCACAAACCGTATTTGAAGAAGCGACGGCTATGGCCACATTACCCGCGTATAAAGAGGATAGCGAACACGCAGCCAAACGACTGACGGAAACAGTTCAGACCTTTGATGAGCAGTCTTCGCAGCCAAGTGGCACATTGTCTGTTGATCATGCTGTTACGATGGAACTATCCGATGTTACGTTTCAATATGATGGGGAGTGGAGACCGGCGCTCAGGGATGTGTCCCTGCACATTATACCTGGCTCCAAAACGGCGATTGTCGGGCCGAGTGGGTCAGGAAAATCAACAATTATCGAATTGCTGCTCAAACTGCGAACACCAACGGCTGGAGATATACGATTAAACGGCATTTCGGTGAAGGAACTGGATGAGACGAGCATTTGGCAAACGGCTAATGTAGTGTTTCAGCAAAGTCATTTTTTCCGGGGAACGATCCGGGACAACCTGCTGCTGAATGGAGAAGAATATACTGACGAACAATTGTTGGAGGTACTAGCTAAAATGCAGCTACCCGATACATCGTTGACCGATATGGTGTATGAAAAAGGGGAGAATCTGTCAGACGGCGAGAAGCAGCGGCTGGCTCTAGCGCGAGTGATGCTCCGCAAAGGACGGGTATGGCTTCTGGACGAACCCACTTCATCGCTGGATTATGTGACAGAGCATCACGTTTTGAAGCATCTCTACGCACAGGCGGCTAATGATACGCTTCTCCTGATTTGTCATCGGCTAACCGGATTGGAAGAGATGGACCGAATTGTGGTCATGGACCAAGGCAGGGTAGTCGAAACGGGGTCCTATTCGGAGTTGATGGGGCAAAAAGGCTATTTTTATGAGATGAAAAAAATCGAACAGCAAATGATCGGAGAAGTTGGAGTGTGAAGATTTGAAAAGTAGAAACAGTCTTGAACTGAATAGGAAAGCCCAAGACTGTTTCTGCATTTTTACGTCTAACGTTTCGAGATAGATTTTCTGCCAGCAGCAGGCCGTACAACTCGAAGACCTTTAATAGGAGAGGTACTCCGGCCAACATTCTTATTTTTACCAGGAACTGCCGTGTTGACATTTAAAAACTTAGATTGACTTTGAGTATTACTAGATACAATATTAACTGTGTAATTTCTGAAGTTACCAATACTGATTTTTCTCAATCCTAGCCTTCTACAAAGCGGAGCATCACAGTAACCTGCGCCACCACAAAGTTTGAAAGCATTTTGCGGTAGAGTAAGATAGTTAACACCTGACCATACAAGACTCCTATCTGTAGATTCAGCATAGTAATATATCTCTCGATTGTTGACTGCCCCACTCAATACCTCTACCGTTTGACCTGGATTTATTGTGTACCAACCTACCGCTTCATACCAGCTGGGCCAAGGTATCAAGGGGTTAGAGCCCTGATTACAGCTTGCAGAGGAGTAATATGCGAAGGCAACATATACAGTTAAACTCGTATTGTTACGAAAACTAAGTCCCATTGCATTCAGCTCCCTTCTTGTTAATAGAATAAAGTATGCAGTTTAATAGGAGAAGGAAATGGACATCAAGAGAAACAATTTCGAATCGATTGGGCTGCTCATGAGTAAACTGACGATCTGGA
The DNA here is from genome assembly GCF_000758545.1 of Paenibacillus sp. FSL H7-0737. Classification (NCBI taxonomy): domain Bacteria; kingdom Bacillati; phylum Bacillota; class Bacilli; order Caryophanales; family Paenibacillaceae; genus Paenibacillus; species Paenibacillus sp. FSL H7-0737. Next base: position 3,483,216 of record NZ_CP009279.1, read on the forward strand.
TTTATGAAGTGCTAAGAACTACTTATTACAGTTTCATTTCACCAATCGTACCTAGATGAATATCTAAAACAAAATACTGATTAATTCCTTGCGGTGTCCCAAAAGCCATTTTATGGCTGTTTAGGGCACCTTTCGTTTTTTATATAAGATTTAGGTAAACACCAAAATTCGTTTTTTCTTTGAATCTACTACAGAAAATGAGGTGATACAAAGTTATGATATTCCTAAGGTTTATGATGGCATACTCTTTGAAGTAATTAGCTATGGCTTAATACATAAACAATTGCTGTCACATTTTGGGTCGAGCTCTTCGTTGTATAGAGTGAAAGGGGGGGAGACAGCTTGAATGATACGGAGTTAAGTCAGATCATTGCAGATGTGTTGGATGGGGACACAGAAAAATTCGAAAAAATCATGGAGGTTTATCAAAAACCGATTTTTCTCTACTGTTATCATATGCTGGGCAATTACGCCGAAGCCGAGGATAACGCACAGGAAGTATTTTTGAAGACATTCCGCACCTTGAAGAAATATACCCAATATCAAATAGATTTTGGCGCCTGGGTATACAAGATTGCCTACCATCAATGTATCGACATCATCCGTAAGCGAAAGTTGGTGAAATATTTGCCTTTCTTTTACCAGGATGAGAAAGAAAATAATGAAGTCGACTTGCATATTGAAGCCAACTATTTTGATGAATCCGTACATCAAGCCATGGCAAAATTATCGGCGGAAGAGCGTAATTTGTTAATCTTACGTTGTGTCGAGGATAAAAGCTACCAGGAGATCGGATTGATTCTCGGCAAAAACAGTGCCAGCCTTCGTAAAAAATACGAACGTGCATCTGCAAAATTTCGAAAGTATTATGCTCAAGTGAAGGGAGTGGGAGTGTATGAATATGGACAGGGATCGGGATTTGAAAAGACTGTTTGATGACCCGCGCATTCCCGACGCCGACTTGACAGGAAAAGTAATGAGAATATTACATGCTAAGCCAAAAGAAAAGGAGAGGTTTTTTATGAAATATAAAGTTGTTTTGACTGCGTGTGTAGGGATGATGTTAATGGCCTCCACAGGTTATGCGGCAGTTCAATATCATTCTTTGACGAATAAGGATGGCGAAGTCGTATATGAGACTAAATCGACGAAAGATTACGGAAAAGCAGAATCGAAAGATGAGATAGAGCGTTACAAGGCATTTTATGAACTTAAGGATAAGGTGCTAAAGAACGGGGAAGCTGGGCTGTTCTATATGGTTGCCAATAATCCGAATCATGAAACAATTCTTGGAACGAAGGTGACTATCTTCCAAGATCTTTCTCAATTGAGAGATAAGATTACGGATAAATCCATTAAGATCGCAGACAAAGTCAATGGAAATTATACATTCCAAAAGGCGGACGTAATCTTTAAAAATGCTCAGGAAGTGAATCCTCCTTCTTCGGAAGAAAAAAAGAAAATGGCAGAAAAGCTGAGAAAGCAGGCGGAAGAATCCAATCAGGGATATGCCATGATGCCGGTTGAAATGACAGATCAGTTTTTCCTTCTCTTTGCTACGTATCAAAATGGCGAAGATAAAATCGGGGTTAATATCACTAATCTGAGTGGAAAGAGCGATCCTACAATGTATATTGACGAGAAGGTTGAATTTAAGCAGGAGAAGGTTCAAGTGAAGGGAGTAGAAATGCTGCGTACAGAATTTGCTCCTTCGCAGACGCACGAGCTGAAATGGGTATACGAGAGCCCAGACAAAAAGGTGAAATACGCCTATACTTTACGTGGAGACATAAATAAAGTAAGCAAAGAAACTTTGATGAAAATTGCAAAAGGCTATTTGGAATAATAAATATTAAAACAACGGGAATCTTCTCCAAATCTAGTTGGGGTTGATCATAATCGGTTCTAAGCGCCCATTTAATTCCGTTGAACAATTCAAAAAAACGGCCGCTGTTCGCATCGTTTGCGACAGGGCCGTTTTTTGTTTTTCATAGGTTAGCTGTAAATTGCTATTCTTGCCAAACACTCATAGGGTCCCATGGCTTGATCTGATTGCCATATTTTCCGGCCAAAAAAACTTTCATGTCTTCCAGCTTAGCAGGCACCTCGTTCCAAATTGGAAGGGGTGGTAATCCTCGTTTGCTTTTCAATAGGATGTCCACTGTAACATACAAGCGTTCTGGCTGAATCCAATGAAGGAAGCGGGAAATATCAATTTGCTTGGTCAGGGACAAGGCATCAATTTCGTCATTGTAATGCTTGTTGAACTCGCTGATCAAGTTCAGGAGGTAGTCTCTCTGCTCCTTCACGAAGTCCAGGCCGCAGATGGCGCCATGTCCTGGAATAACGATTTCGGGTTTAATTTCATCAATAATGCGGTCAAGCACTTTAACCCAATTGTGGGTTCCCTCTTCGCTGTATGCCGTACAACCGTTAAACACGACATCGCCGGCGAACAGCACTTTTTCTTTTGGCATCCACAGCAGCAAGTCACTGTCAGAGTGGGCCGGAGCTACGTTGTAAATCATAACTTCCGTTTCGCCAAGACGGATATTGATATCGTCCTTTATCTCAATATTCGGGAGCACCCATTCTACGCCTTCCAGGTCGAATCCTTCAAATTCCGCTGCAAAAAACCGCTCGCCCGAAGTCGATTCCGGAGAATCCTTTCCTCTTCTGATGACGTTATCCATCCAGGCGATATTTTCGGTGAGACGCTCTCTGGACGCTTCCTTGTGCATAATAATGCAAGCATCTTCAAACACTTTGTTTCCCCAGGCATGATCACTGTTATAGTGCGAGTTCACCACATATGCGGGAGAGCCACCGTTACTTACTTCCTTAAAAGCCTCCCGCATTTCCCGTGCATGGAACAAATCGAAGAACGTGTCATACACCAGCCCTTCACCCTTGTTGATGAACCCGGCATTGGCCCAACTGATGCCGCGATACGGCGAAATACCGGCAAAGACGCCATCTGCGACTTCAAAAAATTTAACGCGAGGTTTTTGGATAATACGTCCATACTTCATGAAAATTCTCCTTTGTGTATATGTTTTTGGGGTAAAGCATGCCTTTATTATAGAGAGTGGAAAACATAAATGCAAGCATGTACTTGCATGCATTCGCTCCATGTAATATGATGTAACAGAACAACATCACACTACATGCATGGAGGCGCTGCAACATGAAACTAGTAACCTTTCAAACCAAGACATCTCAGGAACCTTTGTTTGGGCTTGTAATTAACGAGAAATTTGTCGTGTCTTTTGCCGCAATCATGAAAAAGCAGGGAACATTCGTTGACAGTCTTGAAAGTATGGACAGCTATCTTCATTATTTACCGGCAAGTTATGATGCCGCTAAGGAATTAATGCAATATGCGGTCGAACAGTCGCATCAATTTAATGAAAATGAAATCTGCCCGATTGTAGCGGTAAAACTACTGCCGCCAGTTCCAAATCCGGCTGCGCTTATCGATTTCGGACTGACACCAAGACATCTGAGAAATGCTGGCGTAAATCTGCTGCAAAGAGAATATACAGGGCCGGAAAGAGAAGAGCTTAAACAAAAAATTGCTGAAAAATTCCAGCAAGATCCGAACAAAGTAACTTTCAGTTATTACAAATGTAACCATAATGCATTAATTGGCGATGGAGATACGATTCATTGGCCTTCGTACTCTTCCTACCTGGATATTGAGCCGGAGCTGGCCTTTGTTACAGGGATGGAGAACTGCATTGCAGGTTATGTTATTTTTAATGACAGTACTGTCCGCGATGTGCAATGGCCGGATTTCCAGGGGCTGACCGGACCGACGCGCTGCAAAGATTTTGATCGCAGCAAAGGAATAGGGCCATTTCTGGTTACGCCGGATGAAATCGACAATCCGCTGGTACTGGATGTGAATGTATTCATCGGGGAGAGACTGCACTGGAAGGGGAGCACATCCGAGTATTCTGCACACCCTGCAAAAGTGATGGAGGAGGTTCTCAAAGTTTTCACGCCGCTCCCGGGCACGATTATAGGAATGGGGACGATACCGGATTGCTGCGCAATCGAGACCGAAGAATGGCTGTTGCCCTCTGACCGAATCCAGATTACATTTGATAAATTAGGCACGCTCACGCAATTGGTGCCTGATCATGTCAAGATTACGGAACCAAGCCGCTGGGAAAAAAGAAGCGATTTGCCTTAAAAAACGTTTATCAAAATGATGAACCCCGACCCTGCTGCATATGCAAAACTTGTAGTAGAATAGGATTAACATATGCAAAAGGAGAAATACAATGCAAACTTCAGACAGAATCATTGAAGCCGCGACACAGCTCATCAAAAAGAAGGGCTATCGGGGAGTAAGCACCAAAGCCATTGCAACGGAAGCTAAAGTCAATGAATCTACGATTTTCCGGCAATTTGGAAGCAAGCAAGGCATATTGGAAACCATCATTGAAAGACATTCGGATATCCCGCAATTTGAGAAGCTGTTAAAAGAGGACGCGACCGATAACCCGGAAATCGATCTGCTGAATGTAAGTCAGCAGTACCGTTTGTTTTTCCATAAAAATGCGGACATCATTTTGATTGGCATCCGCGACAAAGGAATGCTTCCCGAATTAGACAGAGTGCTAGCCGATCCGCCGGCGAAGCTTCACTCCTTGCTGGTTGAATATTTTCAACGCTTGCAGAATAAAAAAGTTATAGCCAGACAGGATGAGCGTCTTGTCGCAATGTCTTTTCTCTCGATGTGCTACGGATTTCAGATGAGCGAGCTGATTCACCGGCAATATCAATCCCAACTCGTCACCGAGGAAGAGTTCTACAAGCACAGTGTCTCATTGTTTGTTAAAGGAATTTTGGCTCAGTCATAAGCACTATTGATTTATTTAATGAGAAGTCTAAACTTACGAGAACGGGCTGAAGCTGGAAACTCGGTGTTACTATCCATTCATCTAATGGAAGAGCATGCAGCGACGGTTGATGATGTGATGATTATTAAGCATGGAACAATCGTTGCTGATGGAACATTGGAGAAGTAAAAGGTAATCCTTCCACGCTGGAGGAAGCCTTTTTTGCTCATGAATGTAGTTTTTAGTAATGGAAAATAAAATACGTGGATGCATTATATAAAAAACATGTCTCATTGAATTAAGCCCAATTTTTTCTAGGGCTTTTTTTGTTTGGGACCTCAGGATTGTATTTGGTCTATACTCAAACTTTCGAGTCAGAGTTATTGTACAGCTTTAAATCAAGACAATCATGCCTATTGTATTGGAATTATCCAAGGCTGTACTTACTTAAAATCTTATAAGAAATTCTTGAAATCACAGAAATTTATTCGGGTAGTGGGATGCTATTATACAAATATAAATAAAGACGAGGTGATGATATGCAAGCAAAATTGGCAGCGGACGCCATTCCCCTCACCAAAAAGCGAAATTCATGGATAAGAACGATAAAAAAGTATAAAGTGATGTACGCTCTCTTGTTCCCGGCATTACTTTACTTTGCCGTATTCAAATACGTTCCTATGGCGGGAATCATTATTGCTTTTAAAAACTATAACCTAGCATTGGGACTATGGGATAGTCCATGGGTGGGATTTAGAAATTTTACAGATTTTATGAACGGCGTTTATTTCTGGGACATCATGAGAAATACGATAATCATATCGCTGTATAAGCTATTGTTCGGTTTCTCAGCTCCTATCATACTTGCTTTGCTGCTCAATGAAGTTTATACCCAATGGTTTAAGAAAATCGTACAAACGATCACTTATTTACCCCACTTTCTATCATGGGTCATTGTTTATGGAATGATGGTGGCATTATTAGCCCCAGGGGATGGTCTTTTTAACATGATTTTGAAGGAAGCTGGAGTTGAACCCATCTCATTCCTAACGGAACCTGCCTGGGGCAGACTGCTGATCATCTTATCTGAAATATGGAAGGATATTGGATGGGGAGCGATATTGTACCTTGCAGCATTAGCAGGAATCGATCCAAGCTTATATGAAGCGGCTAGAATTGATGGCGCTTCCAAATGGAGACAGCTATGGCATGTAACACTTCCCGGCATTCGAGGCGTGATGATTCTGATGCTGATCCTTAAATTAAGCCATATTCTGGATGCTGGTTTTGACCAAATATTCATGTTTGCCAACAGCTTTAATCAGGAGAAGATCGACATTATCGACACATGGGTATACCGTGAAGGGCTCGAGCGACTTAAGATTGGCTTGGCAACTGCTGTGGGATTGTTTAAAGCGGTCATCGGATTTGTTTTAGTGTTGGCAGCGAATAAGCTCGCCAAAAAATTCGATGGGCAAATTTGGTGAGGTGGTTATCAATATGATCAATTTGACAATCGGAGAGAAAGTCTGGCAAGCCGTCGTTTATTTTATTCTTATTTTGCTAGCTCTACTTTGCTTACTACCCTTTCTATATGTAGTTGCTGTTTCAGTGACGCCAGAATCGGAAGTGTTAAGAAGAGGAATTGTTATTATACCAGAATCCTTTACCTTTCTAGCCTATAAAGAAGTATTCATTTCTCATGGTATCGGGCAGGCGTATAAAATTACATTGTTTCGAACGATAGTAGGCACTGCTCTTAATGTGTTCTTTACGGTAATAGCGGCATATCCGTTATCCAAAAAATATTTGCCGGGTCGAAGCCCATTTTTACTATTCATTGTCTTCACCATGATGTTTGGGGGAGGATTAATTCCGACTTATTTACTAGTCCGCTCTCTGGGATTGCTAAACAGTCCGTGGGTATTGATTATTCCAAATCTCATTAGTGCATTTAATCTGGTGATCATTAAAGGCTTTTTCGAGCAATTGCCTGCTGAAATCGAGGAATCGGCGAGGGTAGACGGTGCAAGTGAGCTTCAGTCGTTATGGCGGATCATTTTACCCTTGTCCTTGCCCGTCCTTTCCACAATTTCCTTATTTTACGCAGTCGGGCATTGGAATAGTTATTTCGACGCTATTGTTTATATCAATGATTCCAACTTAATGCCGCTTCAAGTGATCTTGCGCAACATCCTGCTTAACGTCGCAACACAAAGTGCTGATTCGCTTGCCAATACCGGAGCTGTTAGTACGTTCGCTATACAAATGGCAGCAGTTGTCGTGACTACAGTTCCGATTTTGATCGTTTACCCATTTATGCAAAAGCATTTTACCAAAGGTGTACTCTTGGGATCTGTTAAAGGTTAAAAAGAAATTCCAACCTGAGTTGTTACGGGGAAACCGTGATAATATAGAAGCAAAGGAGAGGTCATTATGCAACGTAAAGCGATTACATTTGCTATTCTGACAGCAATGGTCGGTGTGGGAACGGTATTGTCAGGTTGTGGGGACAAAAAAGAGGTTACATCGTCAGCTACGGGTAATTCACAAGGCCAGTCTAGTCCCTTTGAAAAAAAATTGAAAATTTCGATGTTTAACCAAGGCACTTTCAATGCTGCTGCTCCGATTCCTCCCCGTGAAGAAGATATCCAACGCCAAATGTTGGAGAAAGCAGTAAATATCGACTTGGAAATGATGATTCCTCAATCAGGTCAAGCAACGACTAAATTAAATACGCTCATTGCTGGAGGAGATATTCCAGATTTGATTTTCTTGAAAAGCCGGGCTGATCTCGCGCAATATTATGACCAAGGCGTTCTTGCGGATTTGACACCGTATCTGGATCAATTTCCTGAATTACAGAAACGTTTTAGCAACGACTCCTGGGAGGCGATGTCCTATCAAGGAAAAACCATTGGGGTTCCAGGTTATGATAATGTAAATGGTATCAGTCGAAGTTTCTTCATTCGCAATGATTGGCTGAAAAAGTTGAATATGGAAGTGCCAACGACACCTGACGAGTTATTCCAAGTTATGAAAGCCTTTACAGAGAAAGACCCGGACGGTAATGGCAAAAACGATACTTACGGATTCATAGGCGGCATGAATAAAGAAGGGAATCTGCAAACCTACGGCTTCGATAGTTTAATGTGGATGTTTGGCGTCAATCCTCCATCAGCCATTGATGTGAAAGACAATGAACCGGTGTTCCTGTATACCGACCCAAAAATGAAAGAGGCGCTCACTTATATCAATAAAATGATGGAAGCCAAAGTTGTAGATCCAGACTGGGTGACGATGAATACTCCCGATTTGTTGGACCAAAAGTTATTTAAGGGTAAAGTTGGCTTCATGATAAGAGATGCACGCAGGCTGGAACCGGATTATCAGCAGAAAATGAAAGAAATCAGTGGAGAGGTACCGGAATGGATCGTCATTCCTCCAATGATAGGTCCTTATGGCGATCAAATTGTAGAGAGAAAATCGTTCCAAGGCAATTCATGGGCCATATCCAAAAAAGCGGATAAGGACAAAATCATTCGGATCTTGTCCATGCTGAATTATCTCTTTACGGACAAAGAAGCATATCCGAATTTTGCATACGGAATTAAAGGAATTCATTGGGATTTAGTGGACGGCAAGATCAAGAATAAAACCTCCGAATTATCAAAGGAAATGAAAGAAAAGTACCTATGGGTTGACCATTATAGAATGCCGCGTCGTGGTGATGATGCTGAGTACTTCAGCTTCCAGAATCCTAAGACGGCAGAAGCTTTTGAGAACAATCAGAAATACGTGGCGCCTACTTTGCCCGGGAATTTATTGACTGAAGACCCGAACGATACATTGGCAGCTGACCGCCAACGTTTCATTAATGAAAGTTTGGTCAAATTTATGACCGGAAAAGATCCTCTTTCTAACTGGGAGAATTTCCTCAATACGTTGGATACCAAGTTTGACATGCAGAAATATAAGGACACAGTAATCAAGCAATTTAAAGAAGCGGGCTTAATTAAGTAAATCAAGTAGAAACGGCTTCGCCGTCCTTTTAAAGGACGGTACCGTTTCAGCGAGAAAGATAAGGAACATTTATGCGCGAAGCATATAAATTCTTATCTCTTAAACAAAGAGAGAGGCTATAAATAGCCCCTCTCTTTATTGAAATATAAGAAAGTATAAGTTTTACTTTATACTTTTTCCTTCTATTTTTTGAAGAAACGCTTATCGTTCTTAAAAAGGACGCCGAAGGCGTTTCTTCTTGTCATATGCTATTATTTGTTTAATACAGATTTAAAAGGAAGATGATAGATGCGAAGAAGAATAAGCTTGCCTTTAAAATTATTTTTTATCGTGTTTGCATTTGTATTAAGCTGCATAATCTTGATAAGTCAATTGTCTTACCACTATGTCCAAAAGGAAATAAGAAAAACTGACATTTATTACACCAACCAAATACTAGACAAGGTAGATCAGTATTTCACAGTTAATTTTTCCTCCTTTCAGACGATCCTGTTCTCGGTCGAAACATCGGTGAAAGCCAACATTGACAATACAGAAGTGATTAAAAAGCAATTAAGAGAGCTGTATGAACTCAACAGTAATTACGTCAGTAATATTTATTTGATCAAAAGCGATTTATCCATTCTAGGCGGGAGTACACCTACCCGAATATTCGATGAACCTTTAGCTGAAAGAGAACCTTTGTTTGATGCGGCTGACAAGAACAGAAGGACTACATTTGTCAGTGATCCTTACAAATCTAAATATTCCGGCTGGACAGTTACGATGGTTCGATATCTGAACAGTGCTCCGTTTCCTATGGCCATTGCGGTAGATTTGGATCTAAATGCCATTGAAGAAACCTTGTTCAAGATTAATAAAAAAGAACAAATGGATTTGGCTCTAATCACCGCATCGGGAAAAATCATTGCCGGATTTTCGGAAAATAAAGGACCCATGAATATTCAAGATCATACTTTTTCAATCGGTGAAACGACGGCGGAACAAATTCTGGATACTACAGAAACAAGCCTTCAACTACATGCCAAGGATGGTATTCCAGTCTCCCTTTTGAAAAAACCGACTGAGAAATTCAACTGGACCATCATCTCGATCAACGATGAATCACGCTTGAAAGCTGCTTTGTCCAGATTGGAAACCTATTATATCGGGCTTCTAGCTGCAGGTCTTCTCTTAAGTCTGTTCATTTCCTTTTTTATTGCCAAATATATAAGGACCCCTCTCTATGCGCTCAAAACAAAAATGAAGCGGGTGGAGCAAGGCCTCCTCACAACTACAATATCGATTAACCGAAACGATGAGTTTGGAGATCTCTCCCGAGCATTCGATCGTATGCTTCAGCAAATTGTGGAACTGATACGGGGAGCAGAGCTACATAATGAACTTGAGCGGAAGCTGGAAATCCAAGTGCTTCAGTCTCAAATAAACCCTCATTTTCTGTATAACACGCTTGGTTCTATCAGCAATGTCATACGACTCGGACAAATAGAGAAAGTAGATGTGGTGATCGAGTCTCTCATTTCAATATTGGAATATGGGATAGCTGATGCTTCGGAGAAGGTTTCACTACGTCAGGAATTGCAAAATGTATCGGACTATATCGCGATCCAGAACATCCGCTATAACAGGAACTTCCACTTGATTGAAAATATCGAAGCAGATTTAATAGATTTCCCAGTTTTTCGAATGCTGCTGCAGCCCCTTGTGGAGAATAGTATCTTCCATGGTTATAACGGAGGGGGGATCGAAGGCCCTATTACTATTCATGCGTACAGGGAGGGCGGCATCGTCATCATAGAAGTAGTCGATCTAGGCGAGGGAATTCCAACTGATAAAATAAAGCATATTTTGATTTCAGAACCGAGTGATGTGGAATTGAAAAGGAAAAGAATCGGGTTAAATAATATTCACGACCGAATAAAACTTCACTACGGAGAACAATTCGGGCTTCAAATCATAAGCATACCTAAGGAAATAACCCGTGTTCAAGCCTTATTCCCAGCAGGCTCGTTTAAAGGAGATGCATGATGGTGAGAGACTACACCTGCTTCATTGTTGACGATGAAGATCTAATCATTCAGAGATTGGAATTGTTTTTTAACGAGCTCTCCCATAGGGATAAGCGATTTCATTTAGTGGGAAAAGCAAAAAATGGTCTGGAGGGGATAGAGGAGATCGTAAAGCTTAAGCCGGATATCGTGATATCTGATATCGTTATGCCTCGAATGGATGGAATTTCCATGATTGAGCAGCTAAAACCAAAGCTTCCCCATACCCAATACATTCTTTTGACCGCTTATTCATCCTTTGAATACGCCCAGAGAGCTATTCAAGCCAACGTATTGGAGTACATTGTTAAGGTTCCGCTCAGGGAAGCAGATTTAGTTCGCGCTTTAGATAAGGCAGCCGGGATTTTAAATGAGGTTAAGAAAAAAGAAGCGGAATTTCAATCGTTAAACGTATCCGTACTTGAAAATAAATATAGAGTCCGCAAGCAATTTTTTAACGAGCTTATCAGAGGCGAAATTCCTTCTCATCGGGCATCGGATTTTGCCAATCGCATGCAATTCCATTTCTTTCAAGCCAACTATTGCTGCTTCATTGTTGAAATGAATTTGTATGAAAGTTTCCGAAACGATTATTCAGCGTCTGATCAAAACATCTTGAAATATGCGATTACGAATATAATCGAAGAAACTGTGGTGAATGGTGGCAGAGGTGTAGCAGCGGATCTATCCGATAATCGTTTTATTGGCTTTCTTTCCTGGGAAAATAATCGCAGCGATATGGACACGGAATATGCTTGCCATTCATTGGGTAGTCAGATCGTCTCCCATTTACATCAATATTTGAATCAAAGGGTATCCGTCGCTTTTGGAGGTCCGCACCGAGGCTGGGAATCTATCAAACAAGCTTACATGGAAGCTAATATCGTGAGTGAGGATTTCTATTATCATGAAGAGAAAGTAGTCAAAACACCCATGCATCGGTTCCATTACCGCAATGACAAAAAGGAGGACTTTCAGCTGAAACTGGCTGATTTTCTCACATGGGTACAAAGGAAAGTTTCCAAGGAAGAGCTGGAAAAAGAACTCTCTGCTTTAAACCAATTTGTGACGGATTATAAAATTCATAAGTCCATCATGGCACCTATGCTTCAAGGCTTGTACAGAGACATAACTGCGAAATTTAAATCGGGGAACTCGTTGACCACGGATGCATCAGAGTTTCCCATAAAATTCATGACATTTCGGGAGCAGCTTGCCTATATTGGCGACTTCACATTCGAATATGTACACGCTGGCCAGCTTTTACATCGTATAGAAATCATGAGTGCTATGCGGTTTATAGAGAAAAACCTGAAACAGAGATTAACGCTGGAGGCTATTGCTGAGGAAGTGAATTTAGCTCCATCGTATTTTAGCAGCTTGTTCAAAAAAACAATGAACGAGGGCGTTATCAGCTACATCAACCGCAAAAAAATTCACTTAGCTCTCGAGCTGTTAAATGTTCAGGATTATTCTTTATTGGAATTGTGCGAGGAAGTAGGAATTGTGAATGAAGGTTATTTTTGCAAATTATTTAAAGAATATACGGGTGATACGCCTAAGCAATATCGGATAAAAATGACACGGTATGAATCCAAATAAGGTTGCAAAAAATGTATAAATTTCTCGCGAAATCATGTAAAAAAAAGGGCATCAAAAGGCTTACCATGATAGAAGGATCTAATCATGGAGGTTATCAAAATGGAGCTTATTAAAGCAGATGTAACCGTCGTAGGCGGAGGTATTGCTGGGATATGCGCTGCCATTGCTGCCGCACGCCAAGGGCTGCAGGTTTCACTTATTAATGATCGGCCGGTTCTTGGAGGAAATGCGAGCAGCGAGGTCCGGGTTCATATCAACGGGTCAGCATATCTCGGAAACAGTCCATCCTATTATGCACGCGAGGGCGGATTGGTGGAAGAACTCAAGTTGAAGATTTTTCACTATAATCCGTTATACAACAAGAAGCTTATGCTTTCGCTTTCGGATACGGTCTTGTTGGATATGGTTTATGCTGAGCCTAACATTTCTCTATTTCTGAATACATGCGTGCATGAAACGGGCATGGAGAACGGCAGAATTAAATGGGTGGAGGGCCTTCAATTGGCTTCCGAAAGAAAATTTCGTTTCGAAAGCCGAACCTACATTGATTGCTCCGGAGATGGAGTTGTCGGATATCAAGCAGGTGCTCTCTTCCGCTGGGGGAGAGAAGCGAAGCATGAATACATGGAAGAATTGGCTCCTGAAGTGGCGGACCATTACACCATGGGCGATACGATCCTGTTTCAAGCCCGTGACGTAGAATATTCCGTTCCATTCAAAAGGCCTGGCTTTGCGTATGATATTACGAAGTTGGCTTTTTTCGATAGTATCAGAAAAGGCTTAAACCATCGGGCTTTACCAAGAAAAATCAATGGGCTTGGCGGATTGTGGTGGCTGGAATATGGTGGACATATGGATATTATCAAGAATAATGAAGACATCGCATTGGAACTGCGGAAATTGGTGTACGGGATTTGGGATTATATCAAAAATAGCGGCGAATTTGATGATGTAGACAATCTCATCTTGGATTATGTATGCCCGATTCCTGGAAAGCGGGAGTCGAGGCGGTTCATAGGGGACCACATGTTGTCTCAGAACGATCTTACAGCAAAGCCGCATTTCGAAGATGCTGTATCCGTCGGTGGATGGTATATGGATTTACATGCGAATAAGGGCATCTACGATGAGGGGCCAGCTACAGCATGGAATTTCGTGCCTGGATTGTACAATATCCCTTTCCGCAGTTTATATTCACGAAATATTCCTAATCTCATGTTCGCTGGTCGCAATATAAGTGCTACCCATGTGGCTTTCGGATCTACTAGGGTAATGGCAACCTGCGGTTGTATGGGGCAGGCGGTTGGAACGGCAGCTTCGTTATGCTTGAAATATGAGATAGACCCTGCGGCCATAGTCGAATCTCATATGGAGGAGCTGCAGGCGCTGCTGCTTCGAGATGGCCAAACGATTGTAGGGCTTCAAGAGGAATTGAATCCTTACTTCGCTGACGGATTAACTATTCGTGCCTCGTCTCAGCGCAGCTATGATAATCCTCATCCAACTGAGGAGATTCCCTTGGAGAAAGGGTTATGTTTGGTCTTGCCGATTCAGACATCCGTGGCTGAAAGTGTACGGATCAAAATTAAAAATAGATCCGAGCATTCGGAAACTTTGCATGTAAAGCTGTTTGCCGGGGAACGGAAGGAAAACTACATTCCCACTAGCGAGTTGAAAGATTACCGCTTGGATATTGCAGCCGGTCATGACGACTGGATTACGCTAAACTTGGGCTGCGAAAAACCGACTGATGACAAAATCTACATCGTATTGGAAGGTACGGCGAGCCTTGCCGTCTACGGCAATGAAGAAAAAATAACAGGAGCGGTCAGCTTCCATTATAGGCCGGAAGAGCCGTCCAGGCTGAAGAAATTCAATAAGAGCATTTGCTTCAAGGATCTGTTACCGTCCCAGAGTATGTATAATCCCGAGAATGTCGTCAACGGCTTCTCCAGACCTTATGGTCTACCGAACGGCTGGATTTCTGAACGTACGGAAGAACAGGAATGGTTGGAATTCTGTTTTGCAAGCCCCAAAAATGTAGACGAAATCCATCTTGTTTTCAATTCACAGTTGGATTTGGAGCATTTCAACGACCCGATCGAGTCCCTTATCCAAGATTATGATATGACCTTGACCTTAGAAGACGGAACCGAGAGGACAATCATAACTCGTGGGAATTATCTCACGTTGAATAAACATAAGGTGGATGCGAAACATGTAACCCGAATCCGGATTAATTTCTGCGCAACGTATGGTTCGCCTTATTTTGAAGTGTTTGCAGTAAAATTGTTTGCTCCTAAAATTGATAAATGAGGTCAGGTGAAGTAACGATGAAGGAATTATTCCCACGTAATGGGCTCCCCAATATAATTCAGAAATTGGAAAATGGGGATACCGTAACAATCGTCTATTTCGGCGGCAGTAATACCCGTTCTGAAGGCTACAGGGTCATGACGGCGGATTGGCTTCGTGAGAAATATCCTAAGGCGGATATCCGCTCTGTGAATGCAGGCATTAATGGGACAGGATCGGATTTGGGTTGTGCCCGTTTGGAGACAGATGTACTGCGTCATCGGCCTGATCTAGTATTTGTTGAATTTGTCGGTAACGATGGCGGAGATCCCGAATCCAAGGCGCGGATCGAAGGGATTGTCCGTCAGATCCGCAAGCGGAGCCGGTTTACCGATATCCTGTTCGTTTATACGCTGAAGGAGCGGGATGTGGCCTTATTTCAGTCTGGGGAATACCAGAAGGGGGCTCTAATGCAAGAGGAAGTGGCCGACTATTATGGTATTCCTTCGATTCATCTGGGCGTAGCGGTCAGTCACTTGGTGTCGGAGGGAAAACTCGTTTTTACCTCAAGGGAAGACGTGTCCATTTCTGGTGCCGTTGTTTTTACACATGATTCGATCCATCCGACTATTCCCGAAGGACACCAGATTTACACGGATACGATCACCCGGTCATTTGAGGTAATTATCGAACTCAGAGGTCATCAGGGAAGGTTAGTACATCACTTACCTCAGAATCCGTTGGTTCCGGCTAATCCTTGGGAGTATGCGACCATGCTGTCACTGGATAGTCTTACTACTTTTTCCGCAGGATGGTCTTACATGACGCCCGATGATTCTGCTTTAGTGCGCGAGTACAATTGGTTGTTCCCCGGCCTATGGCGAGCAGTCGATCCTGGAGAGGCTATCACGGTGCAGTTCGAGGGCACCCATATCGGGTTATTCGATATCGGTGGGCCTGATTCTGGCAGATTGAAGGTGTCGGTGGATGGTGGGGAACCCTTTATTATCGATCGATTCACACTACACAACGATCATAATCGAAATCAGTATGTATTCTTGCCGGAGCTCCCGAATGGAAAACATACGGTTCGCTTTGAAATCGATACCGAGAAGACAGACAAAGCGGCCGTGTTTGAAGCATGCGGCAATGAACGAAGTAGAGAGCACGTTAGGCAGCATCCAGATTGGTATGATCAAACGGTGATTCAGCTTGGGAAGTTGTTATTAGTGCAGCCGCCATTATAATTAATCATTAGGCTTTGTACAATTGGTAGACCTACATCATAACTGACTGCAGTTGAGCGGGCAGTTATGATGTAGGTCTCTTTTTTAAAGGACGACAAAGTCGTTTCTTCTTGCTTAAAATCTTATAAGAAATTCTTAAAATTAAAGAAATTTCACAGTTCTGTAACATGCTATGATAAAACCGACAGAGCGGGCTTAGTCAGAAGGATAAGACTAATTGCTTCTATACGATCTTCGAACAAAGGAGGGCAACATTATTTTGAAAGCGTTATCAACACAAGGGAGGCTGTGAGTTGTATGATAAAAAGGAAGCTGTTTTTCTTAATCGTTTTCATCGTGACGATATTAGTTCCTTTCAGCCTAGTCGGAATAAGGACCGCATACGCGGAGCCCTTACCGTATAAGACGATTATCATCGATGACGGGAGCATCACGATCAATGATGTTGTGACACCTGATGTGGGTAACGAGAACAACGGATATTCAGCTCCAAATTGGACCACAAGTACAGGGGTGAAGGGATATGATAACTCCAGTTCTAAATATACGAGTACAGCAGGCAGAGCGATATCCTGGAATCCACGATTGGAAGCGGGAACGGCGAAAATTTCGTTATACAAACTTAATTGGGAAGATAAAGCAGATAGCAATGTAAAAATTGAAATCGTCCACAATGGAACGACCGATATTCTCTATATGGATTTGCGGCCTTCATTTGGTGCTCCTGCGGGATGGGTTGATTTGGGAGAGTACTATTTTTCCGGAGTTGGTAAAGAATTCGTTAGATTAACTCGGTCTACCAGCACAACCAGCACGATAATTACTCGTGCAGATGCGGTCAAGTTCGAAGGGAATCTTCAGCAAAAAGAGCCGCATAAGACGATCATCATTGATGATGGAAGCATCACGATTGATGATGTCGTCACCACTGATGTAGATAACGCAAATAACGGGTTCTCCGCTCCTTATTGGACTACAAGTACGGGAGTGAAGGGATATAATAATTCCAGTTCCAAATTTACCGATGCAGTAGGAAGAAGCATCACATGGAATCCGCGATTGGAAGCAGGGACGGCGAAAATTTCATTCAACAAGCTTGATTGGGCGGATAAAGCAGACAGTAATGTTAAAATTGAAATTGTTCACAATGGGATTACGGATGTCATGTTTATGGATCTGAGGCCCTCGTCAGGCCCATCGGCCGGATGGGTTGATTTGGGGTCCTATTATTTCAGTGGTGATGATAGCGAATTTGTCAGACTGACTCGAACGCAACCTACGACCGGAAAGATCGTTACGCGGGCCGATGCGGTCAAGTTTGAAGGGAATATCCGGCAGCAAGCTCCGCCGTTGCCTCCGCTGCGCAGCCGTACATTGGCGAATCTCAGTTACACGGAAAAAGGCAGCATCGAGAATGCCAGCTACAAAGTAACCTTCCATGAAGCAGCTTGGGATGGTGGCAAATCCATCGTTCGTGATATGTTCTACAAGGACACGGATACGGGGAACTGGGTGCCTGTCAATAATGTGGCGGAAAGACTTGAAGAGCAATGGGTCTTATTGGATGGGAATTCGGGGAGTCTAACCAATTACTACGATACGATGAACAAACGCTGGATTACATTCGACGAGATTGATTTCCCTGACAGCCATACGGCGATATTAACCGATTCTTCACATGGAAGCGATTACGATTTACAAGTGAACTGGTCCATGTCAGGGGACAAACCTGATGTTTCCTTCGCTTTTACACCCCGCCGGGATGGCAATTATGTGATCGGCTATCAGTCTTTCACAACAGAGCAGATCTCTGGCGTCAATGAAGTGTTAAATGGTTTCAGGTCACACGCCAAAATGGTAGGTTCGGTGGAATCAACAAGCTTAAGGGAGCTAAGCGCTCCAATGAGTCTGGTTGAAAAGAATGACGGTTCGGGCAATCCATTGACGTATGGGGTATTTGTACCTTCGGATGAGCTTCCGGTTGAATTTGAACCGACGGGAGGTGTTACGAAACAAAGGCTTGGCATGAGCCTTGTCAACAACGAAGGTAGCGTGCAGCCAATCTTGTATGCTCCTCAATTAGGGACTTATTCGCAAATGGCCGCAGAAAGCACTTATAAATTTCATATGGGACTAATCGCTCAAAAAAGCAATTTGTATGAGTCCTACGCGGATATTCTTCGCAATGAGTACAGTTATTCCGCATACCGGGAAAATGTATCAGATCAGTCGCTCACTGACGCGATGTTCAATATGATCGATTTACTTAAGATAGAGCCGCAAGGGGATGACTCTGTTGATTATGTCCCGTCACCCAGCGGATGGTGGAGCCGTGCCAAGGGCTTTATTGACATCGAAAACGAGGATAGTGTTCGAACAAGCTCGAATGCGGTTCTTTTGGGGGCTTACTATTTGACTGGGGATGATCAGCTCTACGATACTAGAGCATTGCCGTCCGTTCAGTATGGCTTATCGCGAAATGGTATAGGCTGGTCGCCGACGCAGAAGCCAGTATACGGTGTGCCGTCGTTATGGAAAATGGCAACCTTGCCGTTTGATTTTTCAAGCGTAGCCGCTGTCAATCAGATGATGGGGACTTCGGCAGGAATTGGGGCGCTGGCACAGGAAGAGTACCTCGTGCGTGATCCTGACCAGAAAGACCGGGGTCCTGTCATTCAGCCTCTGATGATGTATCGTATGACGGGAGATGCGCAGTATTTACAGGCTGCCAAGGATGCAGCCGACAGCTATATCATGCAGCATATTGATACGCCTGCATCCGTAAATGTGAGTAAAAATGAGTTCATTTATTATTATAGCAAGCTGTGGATGGAGATCTTGGAGCTTTACGAGGAAACTCAAGATATCAAATACTTGAATGCTGCTTATAAAGAAGCCAAACGGTATGCAACTATGTTCGTTGCTCGTCCAGTTCCTGAAGGTGCCGTTACGATTCCGCAGCCTGAGACGTATAATTACGCGGAGTCGTTCCATTGGCCGGAAAGTGGTAAATATCAATATCCTCGGATCAAGCTCCCAGAAGATGTAGCCGGAGGCGTACAAGCGGATAGTTGGCTTGTCTCTCCCAATGGATTGACGTTTGAAGCGGGAAGTACAACTGGTTATTATCGGATGAATGCTCAGGAAGCTCCATTCATGCTGAGATTGTCGCTCTATACAGGCGATAAATTGCTGCAGGATATTGCTCATAATGCAGTCATCGGACGATATTCGAGCTATCCAGGTTATTACTATAAGGGCTTCGCCGTTAGTCAACTTGAACCGGAGTTTCCTCTGGAAGGCCCAAGCGGGGCTACATCCATCTATTATCACCATATACCGGGACAGCTCGGGCAAACGATGGATTATTTGATCAGCGAGCAATCGTTGAAATCGAATGGAAGTATTACATTTCCTTCTGTATTTGAAACTAATTTTCTATGGTTCAAATATCACCTCTATGGAAATAATCCAGGTCATTTTTACGGTAATTCCAACGTTTGGCTCTGGATGCCTAAGGGGATAATTCAGACCAACCATTCTCAATTGAATTGGATAACGGGAGAGAGCGGGAATAAATTCTACATCGGGTTAAGCAACGAATCGGCAACTGAAGTTCAGACTCCGATCGAATTGAATGCGCAAATCATTGGGTTCAACCCGGCACAAGATTATACCGTAACCATCATCCGCGACAATGGCACACCAGAGCAAGCGGTTATGAGTGGCGGAATCATTCAAGCCACGGTTTCAAGCAAGGGAATAACCGCTATCATAGTGGAAGGACTCAACATTGAAGTGCCGCTGCACCAGGTCAGAACTGCTGAAACATCGGAAGCAAGCTATTTCTTCGATATCCACAGTCCAATAGATGCGGTTAAAGGCATGCTGATCGTCAAGCCCGACGAAACGGCTTACGATGCTTATGTGCAGGCAAAAACGACGAAACCAGCGACGATCCATTATTCCTTGGATGGCGGGGCTACGTATACAACTATTCCAGATAAGATCTATCCGATGGAATGGTCGATACGGGTAAACGATTTATCCCAAACCTTCACTTATTATGTGGAATCGGACGGGAAACAGACTCGCAAGCGGACTCTCTTTCTGCCTGATCAGGTAACCGAAACTCCAGCTCAACCGGATTGGCAGGAGGGTTCATCCATCATTGTGGATAATACGGAGGCAGAGACAGAAGGGATCTGGATACGGGATACAACGGCTAACGACTATTACTATGATAACTATGTGTATGCCAAATCGACTGCCGGCACAGCGACAAGTAGAATTAAATGGCGACCTGAGCTGCCGGAAAGTGTTACTTACAGTGTGTACTATAAGCTTCCGCAAATAACCGCTGCTAGTGAAAATTGGGCAACGAATGCCTCATTTACCGTTTATTATAGCGGAGGCTCCGAGACGGTTACCGTAGATGAGACAGCGGCCAATGGGACTTGGGTGTACCTGGGTGCTTATCCTTTTGCAACAGGCGATAGTGGGTACGTGGAATTAACCAATAAGGCCAATAAGTCACGGGTAGTTGCCGATGCGATGATGTGGGTGGACCCGAACAAGATACCGCAATTGGAGTCTGCGGTGATCCTGTCGAATCGGAACGAACTGCAGATGACTCAAACCGCACAACTAAGCGTAACCGGCTATTTGGATAATGGTCTGATTGGTGATCTATCACAGGCAAATGTGCAGTATTTCGTTGATCGAACCGATCTGGCTGAAGTGGACAGTAGCGGTTTGTTGACCCTTCTAAGTCTCGACGGGGAAAAGGATCACATTGAGGTATGGGCCACTGTAACGATTGACGGGTTGACCTTAACAACACCGCCTTTGACAATTGCGATCAGGGACTTAACGGTTATTGTCGACAGTACGAATACGACTGGGTTGTACACGACAGAAGGGTCTTGGAGCCAAAGCAATTTAGCCGGATACAAAATTGGCGTTAAGTCCCGTTACTCTACCGTTCAAGGATCCTCAGCCACGTGGAAAGGCCAGTTTCCAGAGGGAAAATATACGGTCTCCATCTACAAGCTCGTCCATACGACGGCAAATGATAATTATGTCAAAGTGGAAGTGAAGCATCAGTCGGTTACAGAGGTCACGTATATCGATGCAACCGTTGGCTCGTCGGGGTGGGTTAATCTAGGAACGTTCGATTTTACTGGAGACGGCAGCGAGTATGTTCGTTTAACAAGGGTTACTCCGACAACGGTAGATCCGCCAACTCTACCTGCTGATATGATTTATACGAGGGCTGATGCAGTCAAGTTCGAACGGCATTCCAGTAGTCTGCCGTTGCTTGCAAATGGGGTGCCAGGTAAACCGACACTATCGAATAATAGCGGTGTTGCGACAGGCTTACATGATGGCAATTATGAGGTTACGATGAATATGTGGTGGGGAAACAATGGCACATTGTATAAGTTGTACGAGAATGACCAATTGATCCAAACGAAGTCACTCGCCGATGTTTCGCCAGCTGCCCAGACTTCCATTATTCCTATTCAAGGAAAGCCGAATGGAACCTATGTGTATACATGTGAGTTATCGAATTTGTATGGAACGACTTCATGTGATCCACACACCGTCACCGTGACTGATGCGAAGCCCGGCAAACCTGTTTTGTCTAGTGACAACTGGGATCAAGATGGGGACTATAACATTACTGCTAATATGTGGTGGGGCACGAACGCAACACAGTATCGATTATATGAAAATGGCGAACTTATTGAAACGCAATCTTTATCTTCACAAACACCAAGTGCTCAATCGGCCACTACACAAATTTCAGGGAAATCTCCTGGCATCTATCAATATCGCTGTGAGTTTATGAATGGAAGTGGAACAACGGAAAGTGATACTATACAGATTATTGTAAAATAAACCTATGAGCTGAGTGGATGAGAACAATCCATTCGGCTTTTTTATTTCTTGGAATTTAGTATTGAACTATGTAAAATGCTAATCATTCAAGGCTCACAACTGAGTGATATTTACATAATACTGCTCATGCTAGATAAGCAGGGTGTTTTCAACCAAACGTGGTATTTTGAACATGTCAAATTTGTTTTAATTCAGTCTAAATAAGCGCTTACATTAGAGGGCAGCTAAACTTACAATTATGTCTAACCATTTAAATTTGGGAACTTCTCCAGCAACGGCGATGAATTTCACTGTCATAGACTTTCTTGCAAAGCTAGGTTGAATATTTGAAAGGTGGGGCGTCATGGGGATTACTAGACGAAAAGCAACCGTGATTATTTTGTTTACCACTCTGATTGTTCTTGCTTTACTCGTGTTGAGTTTAACTAACAAAAAGGCGGAGCTACCTGAAGATTGGATATTTACAGTAGATGGATACGCCGTAACAGAGGACGAATTTCAATTTTATGTCAAGGAGCAAAGAGCTATAACGGCAGACTATTTCTTCAGAACTTATGGGGTCCAAGTAGATGAGGGCTTCTGGACACGTCAATACGGAGAAAATCATGAAACCCCAACTGAATACGCCAAAAAATCTGCAATGACTGCATTGCTAAAGACCAAGCAGGAGCAATTTATTGCAGATGAGCGGGGGATCGCCCCTTACAAAAGCTTTGATGAGCTAAAATCCGACATGGAAGATGAAAATGTTAAGCGAGCTAAGATGGATGATTCAGAAGGGACTTACTATGGATTGCCTCAGTTTGATTTAAATCAATACATGCAATATTTAAGTGGCGCCCGTTGGCCGGATTTGGTAGAAACGCAGGTTAAAAAAACGAAAATGAGCGAAGCAGAGTTGCAAGTTGAGTATGCATCAAAAAGTGCGGAATATGTTCGTGTTGCAAATGAATTGACGGCTGCGTTAGCGACAGCGGGACAGGCCAAGGAAGAGAAAGTGCTAAACCGTTTGGATATATCCAAAGAAGAAACCGAGTCTCTTAAGTTCTGGGAGTCTTTAGCTGCTGCTTCTGTAGGTGAGACAGTAATCGGTAAATATATGGGCGAGGATGTCGTTGCCACATTAACCACAAAACCGGAAATCACCAAGCTTAAACTGGAAGAAGTGAAAGATTCCATTCTATACGGATCGGCGGAGTCTGACTTGCGAGCGTTAATTGCAAATACGAATAAGTTGAAGATCGTATATAACGGTAATCGATTCAGTGAATTAGTAGTGAACTAGAATAGTTATGTTTTTAAGTTTATAAAAATCTATGTCTATTGAGGCTTCCATAGATGCAGATTTTTTATAAAGTATTAATTTATTAATTTCAAAGGGAGGAAGTTTTTGGATGATACGATCGAAATGGATGCAAAAAGCTTTGTCGATGATTACGGCAACTTCGTTGGTGTTCCCTGGTCTGTTCGGCTTGGCGCCTTCATCTGAAGTGTCAGCTGCGGGAGGGGGCGAATCTTTTGACTCTGTTGTACTAGAATTGACACAAGCGGCAGGTCAGGCAGGCAGGGTGAATCTTACCTATAAAGGTTCGCCTTTAAGCAGTCTCGTGAAAGGACCGGTTATTGACGAGGTTAATTATGATTCCAGCAATGCGAATCTTTTAACTGTTAATAATCAGGGGAACATTACTTTAGCTAGCGGTTATACATTTGCGTTGCCAGATGCTCCAGGCATCCCGGTGACAATCACGGCCGCGGCGAGTTATTACCATGACTCAGATGTATTATTCATGGAGGATTTCGAGAACAACAATGGTCCAATGACATCAACTGGCAAATTAGGTTCGTCATACACGCTTTCCGATGCTCAGTCCCGTTCTGGATTGAAAGCGATTACACCTTCGAATGATACGAATAATGAAAATGTAACCCAAGACGTGGCATTGCCGGCAGGTAGCAATTATAAGATGACGGCATGGTATTTTGACCCGTATCCTGATGAGGAGAAGACAGCGACGGATAGAACTCAATTTGCTATTGTAGATGGCAAAAATGCCACCTTTGCCGGGACATTCTATCAAAGTTCAGAGGCTGATGTTATTCATAACCCGACTAGATATACTTGGGCATATGCACCATCATCAGCGGGTACAGCAGGCAACCGTTGGAAAGATAGCGGGGCTTTACGTTCCACAGGCTGGCATAAATTCGAGTGGCTCATTACACCGAATGGTGCGACTTTACAAATAGACGGAACATTAATATCCGATTCAGCGCAAAGTAATATTTACAAAGCTATGAAGAGCGGTACAACCATTCAGCCTAAAATAGCTGGAGGATGGAACAACCAGTCAGGTAACAAAGCTTATATTAAAAATAAACATCTAATCGACGATTTTTATGTTGTTAAAGATGTGGCTACAACAACAGGAACCAGAACATTAACATTGAATTTGGTACCTCCCGGTGGATTGCCAAATTTAGAAATAATCACTCAGCCAACAGCGGCAGAAGTGAAGCAAGGTGAGACAGCAACATTTAGCGTTGCGGCATCAGCCGCTGCTTCAGCATATCAATGGTATGTATCTGACGACGAGTCTGGCTTGAACGGGACAAAAGTCAGCGGAGCTGATAAGGCGCTATTAACGCTTCCCAATGTGGACGCAGCTTCACAACAAGGCAATTTCTATTATTGCGAAGTGTCTTCGGCAGACGGAATTGTGGTGAAATCCAATGCTGCACCGTTGTTGATAACCACCAATACACAGGTGAATGCGCCAATTAAACCGACGCTTGACTCGGACACGGGCATTTATAGTGGCGCTTCCAATTACGGTGACACCCTTGTAACACTGTTCAAAGACGGTGGACCTGTTGGTTATTATTTATCGAAAAATGGAGGACCCGACCAGCCTAACAATCACGAAAGGCATCATGTTCTGCCCTATGCAAGGGCACTGGGAGTGGGCAACTACACGGTTACAGCCATTGTCATTAATAATGCGGGGGACATCAGTGAAGAAGTTGCAGCATCCGGAATATTAAAGATCGAGAAATTGCCTGTACCGGTAAATGTCAGATGGAACGGCACATACGCTACATGGGACCGCGTCGCTAACGCATCTGCCTATTCGGTTCAACTCTTCAGTAATGGAGTGGCTAAAGGAAGCCCGATTGCAGCAACAAGCAATGATGCGGCTTTGTCCCCGACTTTAAATGATACATTTAAAGTAAAAGCAAACGGCAATGCAACGTCACGATTCTTGGACTCTGATGAATCAGAGGAGAGTGCACAATATTCAGCCAACATTGCACTAATTCGCCAGAGCGATACTTTACGGGCAGGAGATAGAACACGGTTAATCGTTGACACTGCTGATGTGTTCGTTGCTGATAACATCAGCTTCAGACCGGCAGATCAAGACAAGGATAAGATTGAAGTTGATGATGCCGGATTCGTGACGGTTAAGAAAGGTTATGTTCCGACAGGGAACGAAGAGGTCACTGTTCAAGTAAGCGTTGATTACTTCAATAAGGCTGACACTATGTTTTACGATGGATTTGAAGGGGAGAAGAAATTTTCAAATGGTGCGAACGGATATGTTCACAGCGATGTGATGTCCCGTACCGGAGGAAAAGCCGCAACATCAAGCGGCGCCGGTCAGGTGGCTACTGTTCCAGGTACCTATAATTACGCCCCTGCAACCGGTAAGACAACAATCGTTACTGCTTGGTACTATGATGATGGCAGAGCGGCTTCCAATGACCACGCTGTCTTTGGCTTAACCCCATCATCCAATGAACATATCGCAATAAATTATGGCAATGGAGATGGCGATTGGGCCACAAATCTGACCAATTACGCAGTCAGACCCGGTTCATCCGGGAGATTCTATCCTGTAGATGTCAAGCGAAGCGAAGGCTGGCATAAATTCCAATGGTTCGTTACATCAACGGGAACGACCTATAAAATCGATGGAAAAGACATTAGAAGGCAATCAACAGATGGCGGCAATTTTGATACCCTAGTTAAGAACAATATTTCCAAGATCGATGCATTGCAGCTTGCTACGAACTGGGGCAACAAGGCTGGAACGATTAAGGATATACAGAACAGGCACTTTATCGATGACGTATATGTTATCGATAGTGGAATAACAGCCCAAACCGGAACATCTTCTATTACGCTAAAGCTCATGCCCAAAGAGTATAGCCACTTAGAAGACAGCACATATGTTATTGGTCTGGACGACTATAATATCACCGTAAATCCTGATTTAGCAGATCTAGCTGGAGTGGAGATCGGCGCTGTAACACTGCAGCGGGATGTGGATTATACGGTTAGCGGTAATGTATTGAAAATTAACAAAGAATCATTCGCAAGAAATAATATCGTGCCAGGAAAATATACCATTAGACTGGATCTGAATCCTGCCGAAATCACATTCGAGTTGAACATTCTACCACTTGAAGTCCGTGATTATTATTTCTCCAATAACGGTGACGATCATTCAGATGGACGCACACCGGCTACGGCATGGAAATCAATCTCCAAGATTAATGAATATGTATTTATGCCAGGTTCAACCATTTATCTGGATGCGAATAGCGTATGGAACGAACAAATCAGACTGCGCGGCAATGGTGAGGAAGGAAATCCGATTACGCTTACAAAATATAATACGACCGACCCTAACCGACGCCCGATAATTAATGGTGGAGGAACAGCGTCAAGCCCATCAGGCATTTCCTTAAACGGTACAATTGAGTTATATGACGTTAACTATTGGGTAGTCAGTGGAATTGAAGTAACGAACATCGGCAATAAAGCAGGTGACGGCCGTTCTGGTATCGCTGTAATGTCACGGATTTCCAAGCTGGGACAAGGTCAGTTTAATATTCAAGATTATGCTGATGCTCGTATGCAAGGAATCGTCATTCGAGATAACTACGTTCATGATGTTAATGGGCTGCACCAAGCAAATGGAGCAAGTAAGGTATCCGGCGGCATCATTATTAATGGTTATGTAGATATATTGGTTGAAGGAAATAAAACCCTTCGCTGCGATAACGAAGGTATTCGTAACAATGCCTACGGACCAAGCAATCCTGGGACGAATAACACAGGCATTACTTGGAGTAACTCAAGCTATCCTTGGGCATCAAACGCTGTGTTTAGAAACAACTGGATTTCTAGTTCGGTTGGAGATGGCATTGTTATGTCCGGCGGGAACAACTCCCTTGTGGAACGAAATGTGGTCACAGACAGCGGATACAGCTATTTAAGCGATAAGAGCGGCAACCTGGTTACGAACTGGGGGCCAAATAATACAACGCCAACATATCTAGGTTCGCAAAACTATGCGGCAGCGTGGATTATGGCAAGTAAAGGCACGATCTTCCGCTATAATGAAGCCGTGGACAACCCTTATCATGCAAGTAATGACGGTATGGCATGGGACATTGACAACTATTGTCAGGACAATGTGTATGAATACAATTACAGCCGAAATAACTATGGCGGTTGGTACTTACAGATGAATGCTGCCAAGGGCAATATCGTTCGCTATAACATTAGCGTGAACGACGGTCGCAGCCCGGATTTTAACAAGAGCTTTAACAGTCTTATATTACTTGCGGGAGGTTCTTCAACGAGCGAGGAATTAAGCGGATTATACTATAACAATGTCATCGTCACACCATTGAAGAATAGCAGTTCGTTAGTATTTGATCCGACGGCCTCCAACTTGCATATTTATTTCCAAAATAATATTTTTGCCTACACTGGGGCAAACAACCAGGTTGGTCTGAAAGGCGGGGGAACATCTGCTTCATTTGCAGCCGGACGTTTTACGAACAACATTGTATATCCGGCTAATCTTTTTGGTAGCATGAACGCAGGCGGAGGCGGGTATCTAGGTGCAGGCGTAACAGCAACTGACAACCGCTATGTATCGGAAGAGGAACTTAACTCTATATTAAATGATTATAAATCTGCGCCGGAACATTGGATTACCAACAGCGGAAAAGTTGATGCCAAGCTTGATTACAGTGCGATGAACGGGTTCCGTCTTGCTGACGGTAATAACCTGGCCTATGGTGCAGGTGCCGAGATTGTAAGCCCATATGTGGATCGCGCGAACGCTCTGCCTCATATGACGGAGAGAACAGACTTCTTCGGCAATCCACTTAGCGGCAGAACGCCTTCCATCGGCGCACACAACCCTTATGCGGTAACTTTTGATTCCAACGGTGGCAGCGAAGTGGTGATGAAGTTCGCAGATATGGGCGGGACAATTACCGAGCCAACAGCGCCGACAAAAGAAAACACTGTTTTCGGCGGTTGGTATCAAGATGCAGGATTAAACGATGTCTGGGATTTCGTTGCTGATCCTGTTTCAAGGGATATTGAATTATATGCGAAATGGGTTGAAGACGCAGGTACTGCGCCAACGATTACGACGAAATCGCTTGCGGATGGCAAGGTAGGACAACCTTATTCGGCAGTTCTTACCACTGACAGCGATAAGCCGATCAAATGGGCTGTTGTAGATGGTCAATTGCCATCAGGATTGAGCTTGGATGAAGATGCAGGTGTTATCTCGGGTACACCGGATCAATGGGGTCAATTTACATTTAAAGTTCAAGCTAACAATGACGCAGGCAGTGACTCGAAATCGTTCAATATAGTTATTACTGAAGATGTCTCAGTTGACACAGCTCCGGAGATTATCACTAAGACTTTGCCGAGTGGCAAAGTTGGACAACCGTATACGGTAACATTAGCGGTATACGGCAGCGAACCGATTACTTGGAAGGTCCAGGGAGGAGATTTACCAGTAGATTTGAACCTAGATGAAGCAACAGGCGTTATCTCGGGTACGCCTCAAGAGGCAGGATATTACGAATTCACTGTTGCAGCAACGAATGATTTTGGTATAGATAAGCGAGTATTGAGCATCGAGATTAAAGAGGATAAGCCAGTGGAAACAGCTCCGGAGATTATCACTAAGAATCTGCCAAGCGGCAAAGTTGGAGAACCTTATACGGTAACATTAGCGGTATACGGCGACGAACCGATTACCTGGACAGTGAGAGATAATTATTTACCTGCAGGGTTGAAATTAGAAGGAGCTACGGGTGTTATTTCAGGGGTGCCTAATGAAGCGGGAACATACAAATTCACTGTTACGGCTTCTAACCATGCTGGCATGGATACGATAGAGTTAACTATCGTAATTACTGCAAATAATAACGGCGGAGGATCAGGTGGTCAAATCAGCACGCCGACTCCTTCTCCAGAATCACCGGTAGCAGATCTTATTGATGCTACAATCAAAGAGCAGCTGATGAAAGGCAATTCCATTGCATTGACGATGTCAGCCGGAAAAGATGAGCTTGAGATTCAAAACGATACGATCGGTGCGATTATTAAAGCCAACAAACCGCTAACCGTTACGAATGACACCGTATCTGTTGAATTGTCCCCTGAATTGTTGAAGCAGTTGAATACAGGCAAGAGTATGAAGGTTGTCATTAAACCTGTAAATGATAGAGACGGAGTTATAGGGCGGGGATATGAGTTGAAGATCTTCGTGGATGGCCGGGAAGTAACGGATTATACAGGGCTTATACCCGTAACCTTCGATCTGTCAAAAGAGAAGTTGTCGACTAACGATATTAGCATGTTATGCGGTGTCATGCTTCGATTAGACGGTAACATGGAACGCTTAGGCGGCAAATATGACCATAAGACAGGTAAATTTACCTTCACGGCAAAAGGACTAGGCTATATCTTTGTTACAACCAAGCCTGAACCTGTGAAATTAGAACTTACTCTAGGTAAGAAAGGGTATAAATTAAACGGAATCGAAATGAGTATGGATGTTGAGTCGATGGTAGTTAAAGGCAGAACTTTAGTGCCACTGCGCTTCGTTGCGGAGAGCTTAGGAGCAAATGTAGGCTGGGATAACATTACGAAAACCGTAATGATTACCTTGGAAGGTCAGACTTTGTCCATTGCGATCGGTGAACTTGCACCAGGAATGGATGTTGCAGCTGAACTTGTAAACGGACGTACTATGCTCCCGTTACGCTTCATTGCTGAATATTTTGGTGCAGATGTATTCTTCAATAATACTACGAAATCCATTAGTATCATGAAGTAGTATTCGCTAACAATAGCAGCTACACACGAAACCCTCTAACATGCACTGCAGCGTCTCATAAAGATTCGTTTCGAGGACGTTGAAAAGGCAATCGCTGAATAATTATGAATATTTCATTTTCAGTTATCATCAAAAAAGTCTTGATGATAACTGAAATGCACCCCTTAGAATAGATATTGGATAAACCCCCTGGTTTGTCCGATGAAATTCTAGGGGGTGCATTTTTATGGCGATTAAAGGGTAGAAGTTTAAGACATCTCAAATGAGATCACAAAAAGAGGCCATTCGTTTACTTACGAACCCCCCCCGAGAAGTTACATTCTGCTCTTTAGACAAACAAATCCTGACAGAGTCATATCCGCCAGGATTTGTTCAATTAAGAGCTGTAAACCTCAAAATCGAATATCGAATATCCGTATACGGTCCCTCTAGCAGTACAGAGCACTCTGACGTAACGTCCGCTATTTGCGGTAAATGTAATATCGTCAATAGAACCATTACCGGTCGTTGTTACGTAAGTATCCGTCCATGTTGTTGTGTCGTTAGACACCTGAACTTTGTAGCCTTTAGCGTAAGCGTCTTCCCAATTCAACTTGACGCGGTTTACGCTTTGGGTTGCGCCCAGATCGACGTAAATCCATTCATTGTTGCTTCCTTCGATGCTCGCCCAACGGGTAGTAGAGTTGCCGTCTGTTGCCTTGGAAGCTTCAAATCCTACACCTTCGATAGAACTGGCTACCGCTGTCTTGCCCAGCGCAAGGTTGATACCGGCAGCAGGAGTTGAACTTGTAGTTGCTGATGCGGTATTACTGTTAGCAGACAAGTTGCCTGCGGCATCGACAGCTTTTACCATATAGCTGTAAGCTGTCGATGCGGTAAGTCCGGTATCGCTGAAGGATGTGTCTGTAGGCGCTCCTACTTCCACGCCGTCACGGAATACCCGGTAGCCTGTTACACCGACATTATCGGTAGAAGCAGTCCAACTCAGATTAATTTGGCTGCTTGAAGCTGCTGTTGCGTTCAGATTCGTTGGATCCGAGGGAGCTTGAGTATCCGCTGCACTGTAGGTAGGCTTCCACCAGTTCCCCGAGATGAACAGTAGGTTCAGCATGTTAAAGGAGTCGCTGAAGTAACTTTCCTTTTTGTTCTTCATCCAGTCCCAGCCTGCATTGACCCAAGCTTGATGCGTGCTGGTAGTCGTCGCTGCGGAGATAAAAGGCGCTACGAATACCGCTGTCGCATAAGTACCGCGATTCGAACCGTTCAGTTGGTAACCGTCCTTCACATTGTTCGGATTGTTGCCTGTTTTTCCTTTGATCCATACTACCATTTTATTAGCGATATCCTTACCACGGGTGTCTCCGTACAAGGCGTAATCCATTACGATACGAAGTGGTACACGGCTTGCATTGTAGTTGTATTCATTTGTTTCAGGGAACTCTTCCAAATAGTTTGGGGGGGCCGGCTTAGGCGGGTTGCCTACCACAAAGTCCGAAATCAGACCTGTGCTAGACGAATAAGCTGCTGTAAATTGGCTGTATACGTTATACAGATTGTTGATGACATTTAGCCAAGTTGAATCTCCAGTAACTTCATTGAAAGCCCGTAGATGACTGAGCATCCAGTCGGAGGGACGCGTATTCAAGGCGCTCTTCGTATCCCAGTCACCAAGATTCAGCCTGTTGTTAGTTGTCACATTGCTAAGCTTAATAGCGCCAATCATCTTTTTGGCTTCAGCCAAATAATTGATCGTTCCAGTCGAGCCCCATTGGCGATCAGCTAGAATAAGGGAGTAAGCGATATCGAGGTCCCCATCTGTTGCTGAACCGAAGTGCCCTTGAGCCCCAGTACTATCTGCTATTACCCACCCCATCAGGTTCGGATTATTAGAGCTCTTGAACGCTCTAGCCGTTTTGAACAAACCGTCATAGATTGTTCTGGAATTCGTATCGTATCCAGCCATTAGCACGGTAATAACCATACCGTATCCTTGGCCTTCCGATGTGCCGAGAGGATCGAAGCCGTCCGCTTCGCCAGTAATATCACCTTTTACATAGTACCCTCCGGGCAGCGAGGACAAATTGTTTTTAAGATAAGTAGCCTTCCAATAGTTATAGTAGGAAGATACAGAACTGTTCATCGAGGATTGACTGACGTGGTTTGGTTTAATGATACCCGGATAGCTGACTTGTTGAGGAAACGGTTTCAATTCACCCGCTCCATGAGCTTTCCGTTGAAGCGGTGCAGGGGCGGCTAATGTCGCTAGAAGCATAACCGCCGAAAGCATGACAAGTAACATCACTTTCATTGTGCCTGAGGTCGATTTCAATGAGTACACAAAAATTCCTCCTTTAGTGATGGTTAGTTTAATTAACGTCAATGAATCCTCCTTCCCTTTAGACTGATCTCCAAAGTAAACCGCTTAACAATAAGTGCTATCCACACTTCTAAAGTTTAAGCGCTTTAACTTTAGGGCGGAAGTGACATTTTACATATATGCTGAAGAGATTTGAAGGTACGCGCTTCAATAGGAAATCATCGCATCCTCAACGTCACTTTTCACCTACAGGTTACAAATCACCAGCCAAACAGCATTACTTTATTCACACAAATGTAACACAACTATTTTCGCCGTGTCTAGATACTTTAAAATAAATTAAAAAGTAATGTTCATAAAATAAAAGCGTTTATACTAAACAGATTATAGTAAACAACATGGTCATACTGGATTAGATGGCACGAGGAACATTCTGAAATCATCCAAAAAGAAAAAGAAATATTCATACGGTTTCATAGCATAGTCAGAAAAATGAGCATCAGTCCATCGGTGAACAGACTGGCGCCGGATACGATCAGGACATCAATAGATGCTGTTAATCTCTTGGCATAAATGGCGGTAATTGAGAAGATAAAAGCCGAGCAGGCAGCCGTTGAATTTATTTTTGCTCAACCTCATGCTGGCTCAGCGCTCCTTATCTGAATGCCCGCATACAGTGAAATGGAGAATTCACAAAGATGTTCCAATTGTCTATTACATGTAGCCTAAGTTCGCGAAATAGCGCAGTGACAAAGGATTCACAAAAATGGTTGTTTTTACCTTGTTATACATTGTACAATGTGTAACGAGCCTGGTATTCATTAAGGTGATCATTTATCAAACTAATAAAAAACCTGGCATTACCTATGCCTACAATAATGAGCCTTACTGGGACAAGGAAAAACAGTAATCCCGTGCCAAGGTTGTTCAGCTAGCCATGGATATGGGATATCAGGAGACGAATGCCGACGATACCATTCATATCAGTGAACAAAACGCGGTGACTATTAACGAGCGATTTGCCGAAAATTGCAATATATATGTTTGTGGGGTTTGCTTATGGTGAAGAGAATAAAACTTCGTACGCTGTTTATAGGAGGGTGCATTACCCTCTTTTTTCTTGTTTTACTCGGCAGAGTGTTCTGGATTCAGGTGCTGGATCGTGATTTCTGGCAAACCAAGGCCGCAAAGCAATGGGCCCATACTTCGGTGTTTAAAGCGGTGCGTGGCACGATCGAGGACCGCAACGGCAGGATGCTGGCTAGCGATGTGCCCGCCTACACAGTAGTGGTCAATCCGGAAGCGATTAACGCTCTCAGTATCGGGGGAGAAGTTATCACCGGCCTACATGAACTGCTCGGCAAGCCTGAGGATGAGCTTAAGGCGCTCGTGGAAGCCAAAGACGAGAACGGAAAGTATCTGAAGAACCGGGAGATCCGTAATGAAGGCTGGAAGATAGACCAGGAGCTGCGCGACAAGGTCAACGAGTTCATTGAGAAACTGAAGGGTGAACATGACACTCTGGAGACTGGCGTTGGCCTGATTAGGGAGCAGAAGCGCTATTATCCGCAACAAACACTGGCCGCACATATTTTGGGTTATACGGACCGCGATGGCAACGCGGTGATGGGGTTCGAAAAGTATTTTGACAAGCAGCTTAAGGGTGCGGATGGTAAGCTATTCTACCAGAGCGACGCCAAAGGCATCAAGCTGCCTGACTCGGAGGACACTTACCAGCCGGAGGTCAATGGAAGTACTTTCAAACTGACGATTGATAGCACAATCCAGTATTATATCGAGCAGGCAATGCAGAAGGCCTATGAAGAATATAAACCCAAGAGTATTACGGTAATTGCCGCGGATCCCAGCACCATGGAGATATTGGGGCTAGCGAATATGCCAACCTTTAACCCGAATGAGTTCTGGAAATATGCCTCTGATCCAGGGGTATTCTTCAACCATGCCATCAAAACAAGATTTGAACCAGGCTCCACGTTCAAAATTGTACCTCTTGCCGGAGCGGTGGAGGAGAATTTGTTCGATTCTGACGCAACCTTCATGTCCGGTTCTATCCGCATCAAGGGGTACGGCAAGCCGCTGTATGACCAGAAGAGAAGCGGTTATGGCGAAATCTCCTTCCTGGAAGGCGTGAAGCGGTCAAGTAACGTGGCCTTCGTCAAGCTTGGCTATGAAATGCTCGGTCCGGAAAGGCTGCTGCAATACGTGGATGATTTCGGATTTAACGATCTTACCGGTATTGACCTGCCGGGCGAAATCAGCGGAATCGTCAATCCGACTCCGAATAATGCTTCAGAGAACGCGACGATTGCATTCGGGCACGGCAAAGTGCTTGTTACTCCGATTCAGCAGCTTACCGCCATCTCGGCCATCGCCAACGGCGGAAAACTGATGGTGCCGCACGTGGTCAAGGCGACCACCGATCCGAATACCGGCAAGACTACCGTAACCCAGCCCCAGGTGGTACGCCAGGTTATTTCCGAGGAAAGCGCCAGGGAAACCAGCAGCTATCTGGAGCAGGTCGTTGCAGACCTGGTCCATGGAACCGGCCGCCATGCATATATTGAAGGCTATAGTGTAGCAGGTAAGACCGGTACGGCGATTAAACCCGACGGTAAGGGAGGGTATGACCGCGATAAGGTGCACTCGTCCTTCCTCGGATACGCACCGGCTAATAATCCGAAGATTGTGGTCTATGTCGGCATTGACGAGCCTGCTAATGCTGCTGGCGGTGGTGCTGCGGCAGGGCCGGTGTTTAAAGAGATCGTATCCGAAGCATTGTCATATATGGGGGTGCCAAAAGTTACATCGGGCGATGGAGGCAGTGTTTCCAAATCCGTCAAGAATGCACCATCCGCGCAGCGCTCCGCACCCGATCTGACCGAAAAAAATGATGCAGGCGGCCAGAAAATTGCTGATTGATTAGGGCTTTTATTTTGAAACGGTCGGAGGCTCAATATCTGGACTATGGATTGGTGTCGGTGAACAATAACATAGTCCCATTAGAATCCGCGCCTGGCGCGGTTTTTCTGTTTTATGGGATCAAGTTCTTGTCCTTTGCTTAAGACAAGAACTTGATCCCATTGCCGATTTCATGAGCATCTAAACAAATATTTTTTAGATTGTGTTAATCTGTCTAATAGTGAATTCAATTTAGAGCGAGGGATGTTACTTGAAAAGAAACGTATTATACATTGAAGATAATGAGAAAATAGGCAGCTTTCTAAAAGAAGAATTGGAACAGCGGGGATTTTCAGTTCAGTGGCTGCTTTCTGGTGAAGGAGCTGAAAAAGAAGTAAATCAGCATGAAATCGTTATTTTGGATATCATGTTACCCGGTTTAGACGGATTTACTGTGGGGAAACGATTAAAAAAGGCAGCTCCTGCTGTTCCTATTTTGCTGTTAACAGCTCGAACATCGATAGATGATAAGGTAGAAGGTTTACAATTTGCTGATGACTATTTAACGAAACCATTCCATACGGATGAATTAGTTGCAAGATTAGAAGTACTAATCCGTCGAAGTGGCGGAACACATTCCGAACGCATTTCATTAGGAAATTATATTGAAGTAGATTCAGAAGGCCAAATGGTATTTGACAAACGCACAGGAGAAGAAATTATATTAACAGCGAAGCAACATCATATTTTAATGTACTTCTTACGCCACCCTAATCAAGTTTTACCAAAAGAACAAATCTATGAAGCCATCTGGGAAGAAACATATATAACTGGCGATAAAACACTAATGGTACATATCCATCGACTGCGTCAAAAGTTGGAACGTCATCCAGATTCCCCAGAGATTATTGAAACGTTGAAGGGAATAGGCTATCGGGTGAAACTATGAAACAGACTAAATCATTATTTCGTCATTTTCTAAAAGGACATTTTCTATTTATCTTTTTGCCTCCAAGTATACTTATTTTCTTATCTGCGTTCATTGAATCTCCTATTAATGGAGAAGAGCTGAATGCATTAAATCTATTTTACGTTGTACTACTTTTGTTTGGTTTTATTATTGTCGCATTTGTTGTAATATCTTGGATTTTCTTCTTAAGACTTCGTAAACGTCTCACCCGCTTACAGGAAGCCATGTCATTTTCAGCTAATCATAACTCATTTCCTAGACCAATATCTGTTCAAAGTGATCGTATGGATGAAATAGACCAGTTAGGCAATTCTTTTAATTGGATGATTCAGCAGCTTGAAGACAGCCGCAAGCGAGAACATGAAGAGGAATTGTTACGACATCGACTCATAGCGAATTTATCTCACGACTTACGAACGCCACTTACCATTTTGAGAGGACATGTCACCCGATTAAATAAAGAATCAATGAGTCTAGAAGGACAAAATTCATTAACAGAAATGAATCATACGATTACAAGAGTGGGGGATCTAATGGATGATTTACTTTCCTATACATTGCTTACATCAGGGAAACATCCTTTTAGGCCCACTTCAACAGATATTGGACGTTTAGTAAGAGCATCTGTTGCTGCGTGGTATCCTGTATTTGAAGAAAAAGAAATCCAGATCGAGGTTGATTTACCGACAGAGGCGACTTTTTATTGGGAAGCAGATCCTAAATGGATGACACGGGTTCTAGATAATTTATTTCAGAATATTCTTCGTCATGCAGCAGAGGGGAAATATGTAAATATTGTGGTTGATGTAGAAAAAGAACAAATCATTGTTGCAGACAGAGGTCCAGGTATGGATAACTCTTCCTATGAGCGTGGGGCGGGGATTGGTTTATCGACTTCAAATTATATGTTGAAAAAAATGAAGCTGAAAGCTGATTTTACATCAAATGATAGTGGCACAAGAGTAGCTATCGGAAGATCTTAACCTAAAGTTAACCCAGAAGTAAACAGCATGATAACCGAGATGTAACTTTGCTTCTTTATAATTAGAACCATAACAGAAAGGAAGTGTTATGGTTGCTTACAATTAATAACTTAGTCAAACATCGCGGAACTGGGGAAATCTTATCGGGTATCAGTTTTAAAGCTAGACCAGGTAGAGTAACTGGTTTTTTAGGTCCAAACGGGGCAGGTAAAAGTTCTACACTTCGCATCCTGCTTGGATTAGACCGCGCTACCTCAGGGAGCGCACTCATTAATGGAAAGCCATTCGCAGAATTACATAATCCTCTAGCAACAGTAGGTGCCGCACTTGATGGCTTCGGAGCTCATCGTATGCGAACAGGACGGGCACACTTGCGTTGGATTGCTCGTGCCGCAGGATTGTCTAACTCACGTGTCGAGGAAGTTCTGGAAATAGTAGGTCTTACTAATGCCGCTGGGAAAAGAGTTGGGAAGTATTCTCTTGGTATGGGGAGAAGACTGGGAATAGCAGCAGCGCTACTTGGTGATCCAAAAATATTGATTTTAGATGAACCCGTAAATGGGCTCGACCCAGAAGGAATTCGGTGGATTCGGACATTTTTACGTGAACGTGCTGAGTCTGGAAATACGGTGTTATTATCCAGTCATCTGATGGGAGAGCTTGCAGAGACGGTTGATGATGTGGTGATTATTAAGCATGGAACCATCGTTGCAGATGGAACATTGGAAGAAGTAATAGGTAACCATTCCACGCTGGAGGAAGCCTTTTTTGCCCTGACATCTGAAATTGCAGGTGATGTTGTATGAGAGCATTTAACGCGGAACTATCTAAATTGTTCTCCTTACCGGGTATTTGGCTTGCTTTTCTCATTGGAGCGTTTGCACCAGCGCTTATTGCTGCCTTGGACAGCATAGCACAAAAAGAGGAGATTATAGCTGGAGTTAGCACGAGGCTATCAGAAGTTGGCTATATCGGGTTAGCTCTTGGTGTGCAAGGCGTTATTATTCTTGGTGTGCTTGCTGTCAGCAGTGAGTATTTAACAGAGAGCAGTGAATCTGGTGGAGGACAACAGATAACAACGAGTTTAACTGTTATTTCATCCCGGTTTCATTTTTTACTGGCAAAAGCAGGTGCTGTGACTGTGATCAGCATACTGCTTTGTATTGTTGCTATTATGACAACTGTGTCAGCAACGCATCTTATTCTTGGTGAATATGCCCCCGCATTTGAATGGTCCAGACTTATCGGTGCAGTTTGTTACTGGACATTCACTGCTCATTTAGCACTTGGAATTACTTTTCTAACTAAGAATGGCATCCTCCCGCTTGCTGTGCTCATAATAAATTCATCCGTTGTATCATTTAGTGTCCTGTTGTATAGGGTTACAAAGTTGGCGTTTTACTTACCAGATAGGGCTGGCGCTGAAATGTTTATGTTTACGGACAACACGTCCACAGGCACTTTATTCGACGGGTTTCACACCCCCTTCACAGGCGGTTTAGTCATGTTTGCCTGGGTACTTGTTGTTTTCATTGTTGCAGCTGTTGTATTCCATAGGAGGGATGTTGCAGCATGAGTGTCTCATCTGGTAGAAAGTTAACACAAATCCTTGGTGCTGAACTGGATAAATTAGTTACATTACCATTGATATGGTTCACTCTTATGGGTACATTCATTCTAAATTTAGTTTTAGCCGCAGCTTTTACTTCTGTTGGTGTACAAGGGGCAACAGGTACGCAAAATATACTGAATATAGGACTTGCTTCTATGGGATATCTTCAAGCAGGGTTCATTATTCTTGGAATCTTAGCTACTTGTTCGGAGTATACTGGTGGACA
This sequence comes from Paenibacillus sp. FSL H7-0737, assembly GCF_000758545.1. NCBI lineage: Bacteria > Bacillati > Bacillota > Bacilli > Caryophanales > Paenibacillaceae > Paenibacillus > Paenibacillus sp. FSL H7-0737. The sequence continues at coordinate 3,522,380 of NZ_CP009279.1, forward strand.
GATTCAAACTACTTTAATTACGATACCTTGGCGTGGGTTTCAATTATCCACGAAGCATTTGGCATTGGCGATTATAACCATTCCTGTGGCGTTTATTATTGCTGCATCTGGTGTACTTTATACTTTTATTATGATGAGAGACTCAACAGTAGTGATAGAAATAGACACAATGATAACAACATTAATAGGTGCAACGGGCTATCTAACATTAACCACACTTCTCAGTTCAGCTGTAGGTGCTTTATTAAGACGAACCACTCCTGCTTTAGTGGTACTGCTTGGTTACTATTTCATTGTCAGTCCATTGACGAGGGCTTTTCTACCTAGTAATAAAAATTTTTTAAATTATTTTCCGGATACGGCAGGATCTTATATGTATATGCCGTCTTCCTCTGATGAAATAAGTGTCCTTACACCAATGCAAGGGACAGGTATTTCAATGTTATGGACACTGAGCTTTATTACAGTAGCTATTGTATTTTACCGTAAACGAGATGCCTAGTTTTTTAAATAATTATATCTTATTCAACTAACGGGGCAGGATTGTCGAAGAAGTAAAGGAGGAGTTTCTGATAGAATTCAAAGTAAATAAAAATTATATTTGGGTATATTTCATAATATTTTACGCCCTATGGTGTATCAGAGAATTATGGTTGGTTCAATATTTAGATTTGATGGAACCCGTTCCAAGAGCTATAACATCTGCCACTATTAAAATAGTTATTTGGGTCATTCCTGTTATTTTATTAGTTATAATTAAGGAAAAAAGTAAACCGTTTTCCTATTTACAGTTATATCATAATTTTAGAAAAAGTCTAAAATGGACAGGTTGGGTATCCTTAGCCTTGATACTATTCTATTTTGTAATAAATCTTATCGTTTTAAATAATAATATCGATTTTCAAATAGGATTTAACGGATGGCTTAATACTATTCTATTGGTTGGTATTACTGAGGAAATTGTCTTTAGAGGTTTTTTATTAAGAAAGCTTATGGATTCTTTTAGATTCTGGATAGCAAATACAGTTACAGCTTTACTCTTTGTATCGATTCATTTTCCTATTTGGTTTTATAAAGGTCTGTTTGAATTCCCTTATATTCTAAGTTCCATATTAACAGTTTTTGTGTTGGGTATTATATTTGGGTTTGTATATAAGAAAAGTAATTCTCTTTGGTCAGTAATTATTATTCATTCTTTGTATAATTTATTAGTGTTACTCTTCTACTAGCGGGTGCTTTAGTTGAATAAGACTATACTACGACGACTATTAAACATAGAATCGGATTCAATTTTACAAACAAATCATTTAATAAGCGTTTAAGTGACTAAAATGTCACTTCAATGTCACTTTAATGTCATTTTGGGAAGATACACTAAACCCATCGATGAATTATTAAAGGAGATATTATGGAAGTGAAATTACGGAAACTCCTCTTTGTAGGAACAATTTTGTACACGCTGTTGATATTATATTTTATGTTTTTTGCTTTCAGTAGATTAGATCATTGGAACAACGATTATGGATACACATTTATACTTGTTCCAGAAGGAGTTCCACTTCGATTTCCAAAACTAACTTTTTCATGGGTATACAACTTTGGAAACATTGCTGCCTTTATCCCTTTTGGAGTAGTAATTCCTCTGTTGTATCGTTCCAGTTTTGGGAAGTTCATATCCTTTTTTGTCTTGACGATTCTCGTTCTGGAAACGATGCAGGCTTTAACTCATCTTGGCAGCTTTGATGTAGATGATGTTATATCCAATACATTAGGTGCAGCGATAGGATTTATCGCCTATAAAGTTGGATGTTCTTCAAAAATTTCTTATAAAAAGCTTATTGCTTCAGCCCTATCTATCGGTGTTCTTCTTGTTGGAGTAATCGTGATCTCGGAAACCATCAATTATGTTGTAGCGAAAAGAGAAAGCCCAATTCAAGCATTACACGATGTGAAAGAAATGAATGGAACCATGCCTATGACTGAAAATCTTCCAAGTTTCACCGTGGCAGGCAAGAAAATAGAACCCAAAATGAACGTGTATTACAGTGAAGGAGATAAAAGAAAATCGTACACCTACATCTTGGGTAACAAAAAAGATGTGACGTTTTATTCTTATTTTGGCATTCCAGACAAGGGAGATTCCAAGGGAGAACTCACTATATTGGTAGATGGAAACCAAAGAGTTCATTATCAGTACAATGAACAATATAATAATGGAGCAGAACCTTTAAATATACCATTTTATGACAAGGTGAACGAAATTACGATTATCGTTTCTGGGAACGCTAAACTATGGGACGTTGGATTCAGTGAAATGAAGCATTGGTGGGAGTGAAGAACAAACACGCAACATATAGAAACCGCGATAATCGCGGCAAGGCTGTCAAGAAAGTCTCGACAGCTTTTTTTTATATCATAATCATTTAATACAGTACCGCGTTAATGTTTACAAATGATTGTCCAATACGTTTCGTTGCGTCCGCTCGTGATACGTCCCGGACCACCTAAGAGTATGAGAATACACCAAGCTGGACGCGATTCAGGGCTAAGCGTATATTTTCGTTAAAATGTTGGCGGAGCCCCAACTATAGGATTCTGTGCATATAAGATCTGACCTACAAAATTGGCTTCAAACAATATATGACCAGGGCAAGAAACATAATAATTAAAATGAACATAGGGAGTTGTGAAAATGAAATCTTGCTAAAACATCTAAGGTCGGATGTCGTTTTGTTTACTTCTCCAAATAAAAAGGATCATGTTGTTGATACTTTTGTTTTAAGAACATTGAATGCTGTATATAAAAATAGCTACAAAGATGTTTCTATGCATATTCGTGAGATGTGAGTGACTTTTTTAAGATTTGATGTTCATTCCAAAAATTGGAGATAAGAAGTTGGACTATTTGATGGCGATTTTAGCTTTTGACGATTTATCAAGGTTCCATCTTTTTATATAAAGGAGGGAGAGTGCACTCGACAAATGGGAGAACAGCCTGATACGCAATGTCAACAGAATATTGTCCGAAGGCTACCGACTGAAGGGAATCGTCAAATAGGGTTACACGCATGTTCCGTTACGGCCAATTCGTCGCAACCAGCCTCCAATTATGTCCCGGCCAATGTTGTGGACGGCGCCCCTGCGCCGCAGTGGTTTGAGGACAGTGGAGACACCCCCGACTGGGAAAGACAGGCTGTTTCCTTGGCGTCTGCCGCCGGAATCATTGAGGTGCGTCTGCCGCGGGACCATTTCATGCCAGACGATAAAGCTACGTGGCGGATGTGGTGACGGTACTGCTGAGAATGTTGAATCTTAGGGAGTTGAATCGATTATGAAAGCTTTAATTATTTCGGATATTCACAGCAACGTCAAAGCGCTGGAATCGATCCGCAAGGCAGAATCCGACTGTGACGTGATTTATTGCGCGGGAGATCTTGTAGACTACGGGCCTTTCCCGCGGGAAGTTATCGAATGGGTGCATAAGAACGATGCGAATTGTGTTCGCGGTAACCATGACGACATTATTATCGACCTGTACCGAAACGGCAATAGCGGTCACGATGTGGCGGAGGATGAGATCAAGTGGGCGCATTACAATGCAAGGCTGCTCGGCGAAGCGGAAATTTCCTTCCTCGAAAGCATACCGGTCTACCGCACATTCGAGATGGACGGCTATAGCTATACAATGCAACATCTGTACGAAAACTATTTGACGATTGATAGCTTGCCCAAGTACGATGCTTTCTGGGCGGAACGCAACGTCAGGACAATTGGGGCCAAAGAAGATCGCCGCATTATTTTCGGACATACACATCGCAGATGCATTCATTATTTGAGTGACGACAGTTTGTGGCTGAATCCAGGAAGCGTGTCCTACCGCCGTCGCGACGATCCATCGAAAGAAGCTCACTATTTCACGATTAGTGATGGCAAAATAGCGATGAAAAGTCTTGTCTATGACCGCACGCCTTTGCTCGAAGCGGCACAAAAGTTGCTGTTGAAAGAAGAAGAGATGAAGGTTGCGTACTTCTTTTTCGGGTAAGCGGGCGGCAGAGCAGGCAACAACAATGGGGACGTATCCACGATTTGGTGTCGGGATACGTCCTTTCTCATTTATTGTACACCGGCAGGTTGCGATTTACAGCTGGCAAGGCGGTAATTCCCGCTCATTTTGTGCCTCAGTTTACATTTTTATGATTGCTTCATTTTTTTACACTATGGCATGGGAAACGTATCTTTCATAATAGAGGTTGTGAAGTTGCGGATATGATCCTGAAGAGGCTGCGGTTCATATCCGCCTATTCTATAGGAAGCAGGTGGGAAAATGACTACTATTTATTGGGTATCGAGTAGCGACGAATTGGCGGCAGCCATTGGCCGGGCAGAACCTGGTTCTTCGATCTTGTTGGCAGACGGCGTTTACGAACGGAATGAAGATTATATTATTGAAGGCAAAGTAGGATCGGACACCGCAATATTAAGCATTCGCGCTGTAAATAAAGGAAAAGCGACGATCGCTGGAGAATCAAGTATACGCATCTTGAACTCTGCTTATGTAGAGGTATGGGGACTGCATTTCCAGGTCGGGCAGCGCGAATCTATCATTCTGGACGGTTCGCAGCATGTGAGGATTGCGCGGAATAGATTTGAGCCGCGACAGGTTGGGGCGGAGTATAGCCTGCTGTCAGTGCTGGGAAGCGGCAGCGGCTGGAACCGGATCGAACGCAACGAGTTCGGGCCAAAGGCCGACCTTGGACCGCTCGTTGTTTTTGATGGCGACGGTGAACAAATCTCGCAGCATGATGTCATTGAATATAATTATTTTCATCATATAGGCCCGCGTGTCGTCAATGGGCTTGAAGCGATCCGGCTCGGCCTGTCCGGCATCTCTCTCTCGAACGGCTATATTACCATTCAACACAACCTGTTTGAAAATTGCGACGGAGAGCCCGAGATTATTTCGGTAAAAAGCTGCTATAATACAGTCCGGTACAACACGTTCCTTAACTCCGCCGGCCAAGTGACAGCGCGTCACGGACATGGAAATCGCTTTCATAATAATGTATTTATCGGCGATGGCGTGAAGGAAGAAATGGGCGGATTTCGCATTTACGGCAACGACCATCACATTTTTGAAAACTATATGGAAAACTTGACGTTGGATGCGCTGCTCATTGATGGCGGCAACTACGATGGCGGATCGGACGGCTATCCCGAGGCGCCGACGCAGGAGGAACTGAGGAAACATTGGCGCGTCTATCGAGCCAGCGTAGTGAATAATACGATTGTCAATTGTCGTCACGGCATTACGCTCGGCAAGCGGATTCCTTATGCGCCGGAGCAATGTGTAATCGCTTACAATCGAATATGCGGCAAAGAGCAGCCGGCCATCTATGAATACCGGCCGTCTCCGGCGGTTTGTATTAACAATCATAAAGCGGATGTCGCGGATATTCGTTGTCCGGCTATTCTGACAAGAATTGACGTCGGTCCCGACTCCGACTAAAGCTAACATGGAGGAGAACCTATGGCCCAAACTCGAAACCGGTGGACAATCTATCTGAAGCAGCTCCGGCATAAAAATCGCAGTGTATACATGACCTGGATGCTTTCTTACGTCTCGGTGCTGCTCGTGCCCATTCTGATCAGCGGCGTTATATACGGCGCGACGCTGAACGTTGTAAAGGCTGAAATTAACCGTGCCAACCAATCTATTCTTCTTCAGATGGAGCAAGCCATAGATAGCCAGTTCAAAGGAATCGAGAATCTAAGCCTCGAGGTGAGCCTCAACAGGCGAATCGCAGCATTTATTTCGGCCGATACCAATCTGTCTGATTCGGACCACTACGATGTATACCAAATCGCTAATGATTTGCGCGTATACGAAATCGCTAACGATTTTCTTGAAGGTATTTATATTTACTACAAAAATAGCGATACGGTCATCGCACGCAACAACCGTATGAACATCGAAGCGTTATACGACCATATTCGCCTTGAAGAGCATATGCCCTTCCAGTCGTTACGAGAATATTTTGACCAAGGGTACATTAAAGGCTACCACTCCGTTGTTGTGTCTGAAGAGAATGAGTGGCGGCCAACGGTCATGTATGCCCAAAATGTGAACTCAACAATCATGAATCAACCTGGAGCTGTCTTACTGTTCATGATTGACCGCAGTAAGCTGCTAGAGCAAGCTTCGGCGCCTGAGAAAGGTACGATCTTTATTCTGGATAAAGACAACCGGTTCATTGCGTCTACGGGCGATTCGCTGTCGGAACCTGCTCTATTATACAGCGATATGTCGAAAGAATCGGGGCAACTTGAGATCGAGACTGACGGTCACCGGCTTGTTGCATCCTACACAACCTCATCCATTACGGGATGGAAATATGTGATGACGCTGCCGGAGAACGTATATCACCAGAAAATGAACGTGGTAGAGCAATTGACGATCGCCAGCATCTTGCTTTGCCTTATTGTTGGCGGTGGCGTGACGTATTGGCTCCTCAAACGGAACTACCTGCCGATCCATGCACTGATCCAGAGCTTGTCGTTCAAGGCGGGTTTTACCTTTGATCGCGGCTCCAATGAATACTCCTTTCTAGAGCAGGCGCTGAGCAGCACCTTCCATGAGAAGGAGGAGCTTCATTACAAGCTGAATCAGCATAACAATACACTCAGATCGCACTTTTTGCAGCGGCTGCTGAAGGGGCAACTCGACAGCCATATCCCGTTGCACGAATCTTTCTCAGCCTATGATCTGCGTTTCCCGCTGGGCGGATTTTCTGTTATTTTGCTGCGCATCGAGCACTTCGGCAAGTTCCATCGGAAGGATGAGGATCAGGTCCATAATAAGCGATTGCTGCACTTCCTGATCGCCAACGTGGTCGAGGAGGTCGCTCGAAAGTCAGTAAACGCCTATGCGGTAGAGCTGGACCAGGAGTTGCTCGCCTGCATCGTCAACCATCAGCTTGCATCGCCGACGGAACAGCGGGGGGAGCTGGGGCACATCGCGGAAGAAACGATGTCGTTCATCTCCAATTATGCTCATGTACAGTTGACCGCTGCCATCAGCGCGCAACAGGAGGGCGAATATGGCATCTTCCAGGCGTTCCAGGAAGCGATCGAGGCGATGGAATACCGAATCATTGTAGGTAGCGGGGGCATTATTCATTATGGGGACCTGAGCGGTAACGACAACCTAGGGGCTGCTCCAGGTGGTTATTTTTATCCGCTCAAGGTCGAGCAGCAATTGATCGTTATGGTTCGCGAAGGGCAGCTCGATAAGGCAAAAGCGTTCGTCGGGGAGATCATTCAGAAAAATGTGACGAAGGAGCCGTTTCCTTTTCATACTGCCAAATGTCTCATGTTCGATCTAATGGCTACGCTGCAAAAAGTAATCGGCGAAATCCGCATCGCAGGCAAGCCGGATATGCCTGACGGAGTGCGCGCCATCGAACGCCTGATGCAATGCCAGACGGTAGGGGAGATGCGCAGCCAGCTTTACGATATGCTAGAGCTTCTGTGCGGCTACGTTAATAATAACCGCGAATACTGCAGCAATCCGCTAATCGATAAGGTCATGAAATATGTCAACGAGTATTATCAGGACGAGAACCTGAACATTTCGATGATCGGGGAAGCCTTCTCCATGACGCCGTCGTATGTTTCCAAACTGTTCAAGGAACTTGCCGGCGAATCTCTGCTCGATTATATTAACAAGACGCGGCTGGTGCAGGCCAAATTGCTGCTTATCGGCGGGAAATATACGGTCAGCGAAATATCGCTGAAGGTTGGTTACAACGATGTGAATACCTTCCATCGTATATTCAAAAAATTTGAAGGGATAACGCCCGGGCGCTACAGGGAAGTCAAGTAGCTCTAGGGCTTTTCTTTTCAAGAAAAAGTGGCATACATGCGGTTTTGTTACCCTCATTTTTGAGAAATTGCAGTATATTTTAGGTTTTAACGATAGCTTGCGGCACCGGATTAACGATATGTTGAAAGCGTATTCACACCAACATATTCGAGACGAAAAGAACGGAGGGCACAATGGCGAAAAATCGCAACGTCAAGACTCATAAGAGACTGCAGCTCACACTGGGGTTCGCAATGGTACTTTCATTGTTGTTAACCGCATGCTCCAGTAATGGGGGCTCTGGAAACAAGGATAAGACAGAGCCGACTCAAAGCGCCGTCAGCAATAAGGGCGGCGAGGGCGTAAGCAAAGGCAACGAGGGATCGGATAAGCCGGTGTATCCGCTGGATACAAAAGATACTTTCTCATACTGGGCTCCAATCAACGGAAACCTGATTACATTTACAACGAATCTGGCGGAAGCGCCGATCGGGAAGGCGATTGCAGAAGCTACCGGCGTGAAAGTGAACTACATCCATCCGACCGAAAGTCAAGCTGAAGAGCAGTTTAATTTGTTGCTGGCTTCCAGCAAGCTGCCGGATGTGCTGGAGTACGACTGGAGTATTTATCCGGGTGGACCGGAAAAGGCGATTTCAGACGGGGTTATCGTACCGCTAAACGATTTGATCGACCAATATGCGCCTAACCTGAAGAAGATGCTGGAAGCTAATCCAGAGCTGGATAAAATGGTGAAGACCGACAGTGGCCAATATTACGTCTTCCCGATGGTGCGAAACGAGGAAGGATTAGTCTTCCGCGGACCAATGCTGCGCAAAGATTGGTTGGATGAGCTAGGGCTGCAATTGCCTGTAACGATAGACGATTGGCATAAGGTTCTGACGGCGTTCAAAGAGAAAAAAGGCGCCGTAGCACCGCTGACGGCGCTATACGCGAACAAAATGAATTTGCAGGACGCGTTCTTCGGCGCATACAAAACATCGCACGGCTTCTATATTGACGACCTAGGCAAAGTGAAATACGGTCCATTAGATCCGCAATACAAGGATGTTATGACGCTGTTCCGCCAGTGGTATTCCGAAGGGCTGATTGATAAAGACTTCCCGATCGTCGAACGCGACACGCTGGATAAGCGGCTTCTGAACGGTGAGTCCGGCGCGACTGTTTTCCTGCTGGGCGGCGGCATGGGCAAATGGTTGGAGTCCGGTAAAGCCCAAAATCCGGCTTTTGATCTTGTAGCGGCTCCTTATCCGGTATTGAAAGCAGGCGAAAAACCGTTCACCGGACAGCGCGATTTCAAATATAACCCGAAAGCAAGCGCGGCCGTGACGACATCGGCGAAAGACCTGGAAACGATCGTAAAATGGCTGGACTTCGCATTTAGCGAGCAAGGAACCATGATGTACAACTTCGGCGTTGAAGGCGAAAGCTACACGATGGACAATGGCGTTCCGAAATTTACTGATATGATCGTAAAAAACGATAAGTACACTTCACAGCAGATGTTGGCGCAGTATACGGTTCCGAACGGTCCATTTCCGATGCATGAGCAAAAAACGACCAATACGTTCCCACAACAGGACGAGGCGGTCCAGATTTGGTCGGAGACCGATGCGGCGAAACATATTTTGCCCGCGTTCATTACGCCTACTGTAGATGAGAGCAAGAAGGTAGCGCAGACGATGACGGCAATCAACACGTATCTGGAAGAAATGTTCATCAAATTTGTAATGGGCAACGAGCCGCTCGACAAGTTCGACAGCTTTGTGAAGCAGCTGGAAGATATGGGGATTCGTGATGTAATCGACATCTATCAAGGCGCTTTGGATCGCTACAACAACAGATAACTCCATGTATCGTCCCACGGCTGGCTGCAGGCTGCCGTGGGGCAAGGGAATGGTGCAGCCATCCCCTGCTGATAATTCTGGATTTGGATAGGAGGAGTAGGAGATGGCTCAATTGAAGCTGGGACGCAGCAAAGTCACGCATGCCGGTCGTCTGCCGCTTAATATTGCAAAAGACATGGTTAAGAACAAGTATTTGTACATGATGCTTACTCCTGTTTTGTTATATTTCATTATTTTTCATTATTTCCCGATGTACGGTTCGATTATTGCGTTCAAGGATTTTAACCCCCGGCTTGGAATCGGGGGCAGCGCGTGGGTAGGACTTGAGCATTTCAAAGACTTTTTTGGCGGGATGTATTTTTGGCGGGTGTTAAAAAACACTCTGATGATTAGCTTGTACGATCTCATTTTCGGTTTTCCCGCTCCGCTTATTCTCGCCTTGTTGCTTAATGAGGTGAAAAATGCACTGTTCAAGCGTTCGGTTCAGACGATTACTTATTTGCCGCATTTTATTTCGCTTGTCATAATTTGCGGCATGATCAAAGATTTTACGAGCAGTGACGGCGTCATTAACGATATTATCGCATTTTTCGGTGGTGAGCGGGTTACGATGCTGCTGGAGCCGTCTTTTTTCCGGACAATCTTCGTTTCGTCGAATATATGGCAGCATATAGGCTGGGGTACAATTATTTATTTGGCCGCGCTGTCTGCGATCGATCTCGAGCAATATGAAGCTTGCAAGATCGACGGGGGTGGACGCTGGAAGCAGATGCTTCATATTACCCTACCCGGTCTGCTTCCCGTTTTCGTTATATTGCTCATCCTGAACATTGGCCGAATTATGAGCGTTGGCTTCGAGAAAGTTATTCTGTTGTACAACCCGACCACTTATGTGACAGGGGATGTCATTTCCTCGTATGTGTACCGGATCGGGCTTCAAGATTTTCAATTCAGTTTCAGCTCCGCTGTCGGATTGTTCAACTCCGTGATTAACTTCGCGCTTGTTATCGGCTCCAACTGGATAAGCCGGAAGTTGAACAATACGGGTTTGTGGTAGAGGAGGGTTCGCATGCGAGTAAGCTTGGGTGAACATATATTCCGGGTTTGCAATACGCTGTTTTTGTCCGCGCTCATGATTGTAACAGTGTACCCAATTCTATACGTGGCATTTGCTTCATTCAGCGAACCAGCGCTGATGATGGCGCATAAGGGCATTCTTTGGAAGCCGCTGGGCTTCTCGCTTGAAACATATGAGGCGGTATTCAGCAACCCGATGATCCTGCTCGGCTACCGCAACACATTATTTATTGTCATTGTAGGCGTGGCTCTCAATTTGCTGCTTACTTCTTTTGCCGCATACGCTTTGTCCAGAAAAACATTGCAATATCGCAAGCAGCTTACGTTGTTTATCGTATTTACCATGTTTTTCAGCGGTGGATTAATTCCGTTCTACTTGCTGGTCAGAGGGTTGGGCATTACGGACACACTGTGGGCGCTGATCCTGCCTACCGCAATAAGCGCATTTAACCTCATTATCATGCGAACATCGTTCGAGGCAGTGCCGGATGCGCTAGAAGAGTCGGCCAAGATCGACGGCGCCAACGACTTTGGCATTCTGTTCCGCATCTTCCTGCCGCTATGCAAGCCCGTGCTTGCAGTGGTAGGCCTGTATTACGGAGTAAGCCACTGGAACTCATGGTTTAACGCCATGATCTTCCTTCAGGATCGTTCGCTGTATCCGTTGCAGTTGATCCTGCGAGAAATTTTGATTATTGGCGAGGCAAACTCCATGGCGGAAGGAGCCTCCCAGGATGAGATCATCATATTGGGCGAGACATTGAAATACGCCACGATTATGGTAGCAACCCTTCCGATTTTTCTGGTCTATCCGCTATTGCAAAAATATTTCGTGAAAGGCGCCTTGATCGGTGCCATTAAAGGTTAGGAGAAGGGGTGGACTTCAGAGATGAGCAATGAAAATGTGAAACTGAAACCATCCGAGCTGACGGCTTGGTGGGATAAAGTGAAGATTAAAGTTGATCATATGATCGAAGCGGGCTGGACAGAAGCGCCACATGTTTCGGCGGCGGGCAAATATGACCAGATCAAAGTGGATCAGTGGATTTCAGGCTTCTGGCCGGGCATTCTGTGGATTCTATACGATATGACCGGCGAGCAACGTTATCGGGAGGAGGCGGAGCCTTGGGACGAACGCATGGAGCAATGTTACTTGCGGGACAACCATTTCCACCACGATGTTGGCTTTCAGTTCCTGCCGACATCGGTTATCCGCTACAAGCTGACCGGCGACCCGGACGCTCGGCGGCGCGGCCTGTTCGCCGCCAACTATCTGGCGGGCAGGTACAACCCAGCAGGACAGTTCATTCGAGCCTGGCCCCGCAACCAGACGGGTTGGTCGATCATCGATTCGATGATGAATTTGCCGCTTCTGTTCTGGGCGAGTGAAGAAAGCGATGATCCGCGCTTCAAGCATATTGCGGTCGCCCATGCAGATATGGTGCTTCGCTCATTCATCCGAGGCGACGGCTCGGTGCATCATATCGTTATCTTCGATCCGGAGACGGGCGAAGTGGAGCGTTATGACGGCGGACAGGGCTTCGCGCCGCAATCGTCCTGGTCGCGGGGCCAAGCTTGGGCGCTCTACGGGATGAGCTGCGCTTACCGCTATACGGGAGAAGCACGTTACTTGAATGCGGCGAAGGGGGTGGCACATTATTTCATCAGCGCGTTGGCGGAAGACGATGTGCCGCATTGGGATTTCCGTGCGGCGACCGACTTGACGGACGAGCCGCGCGACACCTCAGCGGCGAGCTGCGCAGCATCTGGCTTGATCGATATCGCGTCGCAGGTGGCTCCTGAGGAAGCCGCTTTATATCAGCGCGCGGCCACGCGCATTCTTCGCTCGCTGTCGAACAACTACAGTGCGCTCGACAAGCCGGAGTATGAAGGCATCCTGCTCGGTGCAACCGGTCATAAGCCAGTCAATACCAACATCAACGTATCGCTGATTTACGGCGATTACTATTATATTGAAGCTTTGGCGAAGAGCAAAGGCTGGAGCCAGAATGTTTTTTAAGCGGGATCAAAGGCCGTAATCACGAAGCCGGGAGGACAGGAAGCTCCTCCCGGCTTTCGTATTCTTGAGAGGAGGTGCCGGACGGAACGAAGGGAATGATTCAATAACCATCATTTCATAATGGAAAGGATGAAAATGAATTATGGGAACCAAAAGTATGACGTTCATTATTTTGATCTGTATGCTGGTTGTGTTAATACCAGGAACGGCAAGTGCGGCTGATACGAAGTTCACAATTGGCAGCTCCGACGTGACGGCGAGCGGAGATGACGGCAACGTTCCAGCCAACACGGTGGACGGCGATTTCTTAACACGTTGGTCGGCGAATGGCGACATGCAATGGATCCAGTACGATTTGGGCGTAAATCGCAAATTGTCTTTCATCAAAATTGCATTTCTGAATGGGTCAAGCCGCACTTCTACTTTTGATATTTTGACGTCAATGGACGGTTCCACCTTTACGACCGTCAGCAGCGGAGTTGTGAGCAGCCTTGTGGAAGGTCTGCAAACGTTCGATTTTCCGGATGTCGATTCTACCCGCTATGTGAGGATCGTTGGGCACGGCAATTCCTCCAACCTGTGGAACAGTTATTCTGAAGTTGAACTCTACGGCACCGCGAACGGATCTCCGCCAGGCGCAAGCAAGTTGGCGATTACCGTGCCACAACTTATGGCCAGCGGAGATGACGGCAATATCGTCGCATATACAATCGACGGCGATCTTAACACACGCTGGTCAGCGAGTGGCGAAGGGGAGTGGGTCCAATACGACCTTGGATCGAGCAAGCGGGTGGAATACGTGAAGATCGCCTTCACCAACGGGGCGGAGCGAACTTTCGCTTTTGATATCCAGACTTCATATGATGGCTACAACTTCAGTACAGTGCTTTCGGGAGCGGTCAGCAGTCTGAGCAACAGCTTGCAGACGTTTGATTTTGCCGATGTTGCCCCCGTCCGCTACGTTCGTATTGTTGGCCATGGCAACTCGGTGAACGCCTGGAACAGCTTTGCCGAGGTCGAAATTTATGGTAGCGATTCAAGCGGCAGCGGTAGCGAAGGGACGGTCGTCGAAGTTAGCACTTCCACGCAGTTGGCTGCCGAGCTTGCAACCGCTACGGCGGGTAAAACGATTGTGTTGGCAAACGGCACGTATTCGCGTACAAGCCCGTTTGCTGTTCAAAACAAAAACGGTACTGTCAACGCGCCAATCGTCATTAAAGCGAAAAACCGCGGTCAGGCTATCATCTCGGGAGCGTCAGGCTTCCGCATCGAGAACTCCTCGCATGTGGTGCTTGACGGATTAAAGTTTACGAACACAAGCAATGGCGCAGTGGTGTTGGAAGGCTCGCACCATGCGCGGCTGACCCGTAATACATTTGCGCTTCCCAGCTCGGGGAGCGGCTTGATGTGGCTGCAAGTGCGGGGCACGAACAGCCATCATAACCGCATCGACCGGAACGACTTCGGACTGAAGAGCGACACCGAACCGCTGATCGCTTACGAAGGACAGGATGGCTCAGGGCAAATTTCGCAATACGATATTATCGAATACAACTATTTCCATGATGTAGGCCCATGGGTAGCTAACGGCAAAGAGACAATTCGTCTCGGCTTGTCGGGTCTTACGCTCTCCCACGGCTATAATACGATACAATACAATGTATTTCAGAATTGCGATGGAGAGCCGGAAATCATATCGGTCAAGAGCAGCAGCAATTCGGTGCGCTTCAATACATTCCGCACGTCCAAGGGCAGCCTGACGCTGCGGCATGGCCATAACAACAGCGTATATGGTAACTTCTTCCTCGGGGACGGTGTGGAGTCGGATCAGGAAGGCATCCGGATGTTCGGCAATGACCATAAGATTTATAACAACTACTTTGAGAATTTGACTGGCGAAGCAATCTACTTGCCTAACGGAGACTTCGACGGCGGTACTGGAGGCTCACCTCCAAATCCGACGGTCGAACAATTGCGCAAACAATGGAAAGTTTACCGGGCGCTTATCGTCAACAATACGATTGTAAACAGCAAAACCGGTATCGTCATCGGCTCGGGTAAAACGTATGCTCCGCAGGATTCCATCGTGGCGAACAATATCGTATACAACAACACCGGCACGCTTTATTACGAGGCGGCGACAACAAATACGCTGTTCCAAGGTAACATCGGGTTTGGCAGCACTATTAGCAACATATCGCGCAGCTCGGAGCAGATCCGAAATATCAATCCTCTGCTGACTGCGGTGAACGGCATTCAGAAACTGTCCGCGAGCAGCCCGGCAATTGATGCGGCTGTGGGAACATACGCGTTCGTGCTGGCGGATATGGAAAGTCAAATGCGGGCGACAGTAGATGTGGGGGCAGACGAATATTCCGGCACGCCTCTACTGAATCGCCCGCTAGCGGCCGACGATGTGGGGCTGAATACGCCTTAGGATCGATATATGTGCAAGCATGCCGGCGGTTGGCTCGCTGGCATGACTTTGTCGATCCATTGATATATGGAGCAGTCCTGTTATTCACTTCATTTGGAAGGATGGGAGACCATGTTTCACAGCAATTATGGAGCAGCGGGAAAAAACGAGGTGACTGTACATGCATACTAGCACAATGTTGCCGGCTCCACGTGGCGGCGGCTTCCGTATGGAAGGTTATTGGGTATGGTGCGGTTCCGTCGTGAAGGGTGAGGACGGCAAATTCCATATGTTTGCCTCGCGCTGGCCGAAGACACTGCCGATGCATCCCGGCTGGATGACGGCTTCAGAGATTGTCAGGGCAGACTCGGATACCCCCGAGGGACCGTACCGATTCTGCGAGGTGGTGCTTCCGGCGAGGGGAGCGGAATATTGGGATGGACGCTGCACGCACAACCCCCATATCGTCAAGCACAACAACAAATATTTGCTTTATTATACGGGTTCGACCCATCCGCTAAGCGATCCAGAGCCGCCCGGGAATTTCGGGTTAACCGATCCTCAATGCATCGTGGCACGGGCGAACAAACGGGTAGGTTTGGCTATAGCGGACAGCGTTTTGGGCCCGTGGCGCAGAGCGGACGAACCGATATTGCCAACACGTCCCGGCCGATTCGATAGCTTTCTGACCTCCAATCCGGCTCCGTGTGTCAGGGAGGACGGTTCCGTGCTGCTGATCTACAAGGCACGTCACTACGAAGGCAACCTTCATGGCGGCATGACGATTGGAGTTGCGTATGCGGATCACTACGAGGGGCTGTACCGGGTGCTGAGTGACGAGCCGGTGTTTCCTCCAGAGTCGTTCCATATCGAAGACCCTTTCATCTGGCAAACAAACGAAGGATTCAATTTGATTGCCAAAGATATGGAAGGGCATCTATGCGGAGAAAAATTCGGCGGCATCTACGCCAAGTCGCCGGACGGACTGAAATGGAGCTTGCATGGGCAGCCGCAAGGCTATTCCCGGACGGTGCGTTGGGATGACGGTACGGTGCAGACGCTGGGCAATCTGGAGCGGCCGTTCCTGTTGTTCCAGAACGGCAAGCCGACTCATTTGTTCGCGGCCGTCTCGGACGGCAGTGATGGTTTTAAGGACGCTTCTGATACGTGGAACATGGTTATACCTTTGAAGCAATGATTCACTGGAGCTGTGGCAAATTATTATCGGATACGGTGATCAAGACTGCAGCTACAAGCTTAAATGCCATTACGTTGGGAGCTTCCCTTGGTGATTGGTTTATCTCTCAATGGGGGATACATCAGCTCATATGAAGTGGAATCATATTCGCTTTGCTTGCTTTCATGTTGATTATGATAAAAATTAAAGTTTTTAGTTCAAGAGCCACATAAGACCCTTTTTTGAAGCCCAACAGGCGCTACTATATCGGCAGCCTGTTGGGCTAGATGTATTGTCAAGCCAAGTGCGGGAGCGGACCTCCTTGGAACGCTGTTTTATCGAGTTAGTGCAATACACTTGTGCAGAGTATCTGTTTTAAAAAACTATAAGTGATTCCTTTTTAAGGTTAATGTAAGGTTCCTTTAAAACTCGTGTAAAGTAAGAGCTTTATACTAGTCTTTGTACATACTCGAGAATCTACGATCATGATTAGGAACTTATCATTAGGAGGAGCAACATGAATAAACTTAAACATTGGAATACTAAACTACCGAAGTGCATGATTGCCGGCAGTCTTGTTGTCGCATTAAGTACAGGCCCTGTTTTCGGGACGGGGATAGCGATGGCGGCGAAACCAACGATTCAGAACGATTCGTTGCTAGAAGCCGATGCGGCTGTTCATCAGCTTGCGCGCTATCAAGTAGACGCAAAGCTTGATGAGAAGAAGATGACAATTCACGGTACAGAAACTGTGACCTATCGAAACAACACGAAGGATACACTGGACAATATTGTATTTCACACCTTTGCAGATGCAAACCGTTCAAAGGATACACAGTCGGGTATGTTCCAAAATTCAAATGAACGAATGGCAAAGGAAAATCCGGATAAGAAACCTGAAGATTTCCTGGGCGGCATTGACATTAACAATGTGAAGTCGTTAGGTCAACCCTTGAAGTTCGATAATACGAATCAGGCACTTAAGGTTGCATTGGGACAAGCATTGCAGCCCGGGCAATCAATCACACTGGAACTTGAATTCGACGTAAAAATTCCTTATGGCTCACAGCGGTTGTCCCATTAC
Source organism: Paenibacillus sp. FSL H7-0737 (assembly GCF_000758545.1). Classification (NCBI taxonomy): domain Bacteria; kingdom Bacillati; phylum Bacillota; class Bacilli; order Caryophanales; family Paenibacillaceae; genus Paenibacillus; species Paenibacillus sp. FSL H7-0737. The sequence continues at coordinate 3,539,880 of NZ_CP009279.1, forward strand.
AAGAATATCATCAATGGCGCTCATTGGTTCCCTGTGCTTTCGGTCTATAACCCTGCAGATCATACATGGGACAAAACTCCTTACAGCACTACATTTGAATCCGATTATTATGATTCTGCGGATTATCAGGTAACCATGAATGTACCCGCCGATTACCAGATTTCCATGCCTGGAACACTGACCGTACAGGATGCCGAAGCAGGCCGCAAGATGGTAACGGCCACTGCGAATAATACGAGAGAATTTGTCTTCTTCACGAGTCCCGATTTTAAAGTAGAAAGTGTTACACGAGATGGTCTGACCATACAATACTATTACTTTGATAATCAGAAAGACAAAAAACAGATTATCGATCAATATATTGATCAAGCGTTTAAAGTCATTAACTTCTTCAGCGAAAAATATGGTAAATATCCTTATCCGGAGTTCAGAATTGTTGAATCGTACGTTGAAGGGATCGCTGTTGAATTTTCGCGAATGATTCAGATGGGCATGATCGAGGGTCAGCCAGATATTTCAAACCATTCAGCATTTGTCCATGAAATTGCGCATCAATGGTTCCACGCATTAATTGGAAATAATTCCGAGAAGGAATCATTTCTAGATGAAGGATTTGCCGATTTCTCTATGGTATATTTCTATGAGAAACAAGGAAATCCGTTAAATGGATTCAAGGTGATTCAATTCGATGAAGTATCGTTAGATAGTCCGCTTGATGCATCCAATGATAAGGTTGGCGATTCTCCCGACGCTATTTTTTATAAAAAAGGCCGTCAAGCCATCTATGAGTTGTATCGTACGCTTGGCGAAGAGAAGTTTGATAAGTTGATGCAGACATATTTTGACCAGTATGTATACAAAAATGCGACGATCGAAGGACTGCTTCAGGTTGTTGAGAACAAAGCGGGCAAAAAGGTCAGAGATGATTGGGAAGCGGATTTGCGTCAGCCCAATTATTCATTGAAGTCTGAATATCGTCTAACAGCGGACGAGGAAGCCGCTTATATGTACGAGCAATTTAAATCAATATACCATTCAGTGTTTGTGCAGTTTCCAGAGGTTCCGTCTGAAACGATGAGCCGAATTATCGAAAAAACGTTGCAGGGCGAGCCGCTAACGATTATCTTGAGCGACCGTTTGACATCGGACAAAGCAACAAAACAACAGGATCAGCTGCTCAACCAGTTTCAAGGCTTCTTCCAAATAGCAGGAATAAAACCAACGATTATAACAGAACGTCAAGTATTAAAAAACAAGCTTAAGAAGGAGCTAGGGGACAGTAATATCATTGTCATCGGCAAACCGGATGCGAATGGGTTTGTACAAGCCTTGAAGTCCGGCATCATCAAGCGTGCTGATACAGTCGGTTTTAAATGGCAGGAAATCATGAATAAGTCTAATCAATCCGGAGCCTACATTATCAAACATCCGTATAACCAGAATCGTCTCATGTTGCATTATTTTTGGACAGGGGACCAATTGAGTGATCAGACGGAAGATCCATTTATGGCTAAAGCATTGGAATCATTGAATTTTTCAAACCATTTCTATCAATATTATGTTCTGAATAACACAGGTAAGAGTAGCAGCGAACAAAAGATCGAAAATCCGTATGCAAAACTATTTGCAGAATAATAAATGACAGGGCAGTCTTAGTCCCGAGGGAGCTCCATGGTCGTATTTTTTTGTTAACATAATAAGGATTCTCAGGAAAATTTAAAACCGCACAACAGGTGAAAATCTAAAAAACAAACGTTTGTACTGTTTTCGGGAATTAACTTTCAAGGATCATTTCGTGTGTTCCATGGCAGCCAAAACGTAGCGAACTTGGATAATTTCAAGAACACCGGTTAATTTGGGCTTGCTCAAAGTTAACCGGTGTTCTTTTTTATTTTTACGAGCTTTAAAAATGGAGAAAATTCTGTTTTTAATTGATACTAAACATAGAGGAATATGTTGAGCAAGAGAATGGACAAGAGGAGGCTATGTTTTCATGGACAAACGAAGGACAAGATGAGAATATAACTATTAACCTGCATTTGACTGGTTTATCAATTGATAATAGCTCGGCAAAACTTTATTTTTAGAATGAAACATAATGCAGGTTGACAAGATCAGACCACAATTGTACTATTTAAGTGTGACTACAGATGTAGTCATAACTTGATTTTGGAGGGTTTAGGCATGACAAAAATACCACCCATCACGGATGCGGAGCTCGAGGTGATGCGCGTATTGTGGGCCAGTCCGAATTGTCCTTCCAGCCAGGTCGTCAAGCAATTGGCGGAACAAGTGGGGTGGAGCCCGAATACGACAAGGACGCTCCTGAACCGTCTAGTGCAGAAAGAAGCGGCGGGAACAACACAGGAAGAGGGATCCAAACGGAACTTTTTGTTCTATCCACTCATCAGCGAACAAGAATATTTGAAGTCGGAGACTAAATCGTTCATGAAGAAACTGTATGGCGGCGCCTTGAAACCCATGCTCGCTAATTTTTTGCAGGATAAGAAGCTGAACGAGAAAGAAATTGATGACTTAAAAGCTTTGTTTGACGAAAATCGCAACAACGATGATCGATAAGAAAATTGATTAAAGGTAGAACCATTCAGCCTAACGTCGAACCGCCGCGTAAATCGCGGTTTTTTTATTAGTATAATTCCACAAAATTACCCAGCATACAATTGAGACGATGCAACACCCCCCTAATTAAAAACCAATTTATGTAAAGACAGGCATCGCCGATTTAATCTTCCATGATCTAGGACTGCTTCCAACGCCAGATTTGCCGGAACCGGAACCTTGGGGTGGGAAAAAACAGCAATAACGAATCCATCGTACGATCAAACTGCTCTCCGGAGGAGTTTTTTTTATTTCATGGATACTCGAAAAGGGTCCGATAAAATAGTGTTGACAAAATATAACTACAACTGTAGTATTGAATTATAACTACACGTGTAGTTTTAAAACATGATCACAGAAAGGAGTTTTTCACATGAAAGCAGCATCAAAATTAGCCATCGCAACCCTCAGCAGTGTTCTACTATTGGGTTCATCGATGAACCTTGAGGTAGACGCGGCTTCTTCCAAGTCAGCCCAGAAGTCGACGGCTAAAAAAGCAGCCGATCAAGCTCCAACGGCAGCGGAAAAAAAGGTGGTTGACGCAGAAATTAAGAGAGTGAAGGATTTGACCGCCAAGACTGGAGATACCTATGTCATGTATTATAAGTACAAGGCACTCAACAGCGGACTTGATCTTAACTACTGGGGGCTGACGAAGGAATACTTTTCCTTTGATGAATATCTCCAGAAAGCATCAACCTTAAAAGGCGTTGTCTTGCAAAAGCCCTCCAACCTGCCAAAAGGTTACACTTTCTCCAAAGCGAGAATCGGAGGACCCTTGGGAGGCAAGTTCATCGATGATTTAAGAGCCGAAGGGAAGAAGAGCGGCAAACCGGTCTTCACGAAAAAAATGGACTGGAAAGAAGCCGACGATATTCGCCTGGAATACACGAACGGGGAAGATACGCTTGCGATTACGAAGTTTGTGGTGGATGCGAAGGAAGGGAAGAAGAAAGGTTATTTTGACGATAACCTTCCAGCAAACATTTTCCCAAAATACATTTATTGGCAAGATGGCGGCAAATTCGGATACAGCCTTTCAACTTCATCCGATATCACCCGAGAACAGAAGATTGAAATTCTAAAAGCAGCGGTCAAGAAGTGATAGGTTGCCTTGAGCATGCGCAGCAGTTCGCCCATCCTATGCATTCTGCGCAAGTTAGATTTGGAGGTTGTATATATGAACCGAATACCATCCATAACGGATGCAGAGCTCGAAATTTTGCGGGTATTGTGGCTAAATCCAGATTGCTATTCTAGTGAAGTTGTTCAACAAATGACGGATCGAATGGGCTGGAGCCCGAATACGACCCGAACGCTTCTTAGCCGACTGGTACAGAAGGAAGCGGCGGGCGTGAAGCTGGAGCAGAGTTCGAGGCGTATGCAATTATTTTATCCTCGGTTCAGCGAGCAAGAATATCAGCGTTCCGAGACTACTTCCTTCATGGAGAAGATGTATGGTGGTTCCATTATGCCGATGGTGGCTAATTTCCTCCAAGATGAGAAGCTGAATACGCAGGAAATTGAGGATTTGAAGACGTTATTCGACAATAGCGGCAGAATTGGGGAACTAGAAAAGAGAGAATCTAAATGAGTCCAAGCTTATACGAAACTGTTGTGTCATTCTTCGGCTGGGTGATCCAGGGATCGTTCATGGCAGGTATTCTGGTCATGCTGATCTTGATTCTGCAATTCTTATTCCAAAACAAACTGGAAGCCAGATGGAAATATTTGCTCTGGATACCCGTGGCGATCCGCTTGCTACTTCCTTGGGCACCAGAGTCTTCTCTTAGCCTTTATAATGTATTGTCTCTGGAATCCTTCATGCCTGGCATTCACCAGCAAATGCAAGATCCATCGATAAGTGCAAGCGAGACAGGAGAACACGTAAAGGGTTCTGTGGCGGAGAAATATGGAATTGTCGTTGGGATAACGGAATTAACCGCACCCACGGATACATCGGGAAGCAAGCCGGAGAACCATTTCTGGTGGAATGAAATTACATCGATGGGCTTTGTTCCAGTCTTGGTACTGATCTGGCTTACGGGTGTACTGCTTCTCGTCGCGAAAACCATATACGATCAGCTGCGATTGCAACATGCCCTGCGCGCTGGTAGCCGTATAGAAACGCCTTTGTTATTGGCCTTGTTCCATGATACACGGCAGCAGCTCGGCGTGAAGCGCAAAGTTGAATTTGTTTCCAGCGAGCGTATTCCCGGTCCGGCCGTCGTTGGGTTCTGTAAGCCGACAGTCGTCATCTCTTCAAGTCTACTGATGTCGCTGCATGAAGGACAGCTTCAGTATATCTTGGCGCATGAATTCGCTCATGTCCGTCGCAGGGATGTAGCCGTGAATTGGATCATGCACCTGGTTCTGATTCTCCATTGGTTCAACCCACTTGTATGGCTTGCAGTGAACAGAGCGCGACAAGATCAAGAGATGGCCTGTGATGCCTTCGTGCTGGATCGGATGAGACCACAGCAAAATAATGCGTATGGGCAGACGATCATCCAAGTGTTGGAACATTTCTCGGGAGACCATCGCCTGCCGGGACTTGCCGGCCTATCTGCGACACATAAACAAATGAAAAGGAGACTTATCATGATCAAACAATTCAATAAAAAATCATATCGCCTTTCTATCTTAGGGATGACAATCATTCTCGCGCTTGGCAGCGTGACGCTGGTCAATGCCAAAGAAAAAGATGATGGGAACGCAACGATAGCTGTTTCGGCACAATCAGAAGCTGGGGATCATCAATTAGATATCACCTATCCTGAGGAATTCAATGGATCTAAGGTAGACCGTGCGTTGTATAAGCAAGAAATGGATAAAATGAATAAACTAGCGGCGGATGCAGCTAAGGCACTTCCAGCAGAGGATAAAAAATATATCGACGATGAAATCAATCGCGTGAAGGAATTGGTTAAAGGGACGGGTGACACGTATGTTATCTATCATAAATATAAAGCGTTGAACAGCGGACTTGATCTTAGCTATTGGGGGCTGACGAAGGAATATGCTTCCTTCGATGAATATCTTCAGAAAGCAGCAACCATAAAAGGCGCTGTCTTGCAAGAGCCTTCCAACCTGCCAGAAGGCTACACTTTCTCCAAAGCGAGAATCGGAGGACCCTTGGGAGGCAAGTTCATCGATGATTTGAGAGCTGAAGGGAAGAAGAGCGGCAAACCGGTCTTCACGAAAAAAATGGACTGGAAAGAAGCCGACGATATTCGCCTGGAATACACGAACGGGAAAGATACGCTTGCGATTACGAAGTATACTGTGGACGCCGATGGAACTAAGAATAATGGATTTTTTGACGATGATTTACCGGCTAATGTTTTCCCGAAATACGTTTTTTGGCAAGATGGCGGTAAATTTGGATATAGCATTTCAACCTCATCGGATCTATCACGACAAGAGAAGATCGAAATTCTGAAAGCTGCAATTAAAAAATAACATCTCAAGGCAGGCGCCCATATCACCCTAGAACTAGGGTCGATATGGGTTTTTTATCTTGGAAGAATTGATATAAGTGAATGATTATCTTAGTAAATTGCTTATCATATAAAACAGGTGAGGCTTCTTCGTGAATATTAAGTGACATGACTGGATTTATTATAGGTTTACAATGGTAGTATATATCGAACGTGAAAATATATTTTGTGAGAAGCGCAAATTTGAATTAGCAAAAAGCAAAGATTCTGAATTAGTTGATTCGAATAAAGCATTAGCTATGGAGAATGAATTGGTCTTGAAATATATGTCGATGTATGGTTGGCAAAAAGTAAGGGGAGGTTGTTATAATTTAATAAGTGAAGCGGTTACATATCAAACTTTGTGTATTTCTATATAATAGACATAGAGATGTCTTTATCGTCCGTTTCTCCTGTATTAACTGTGGTAAATTATGGGGAGTACTTATTTAAATGACTTAGAAGAAAATGACTAGGGGAGAAATATTTCGTGGAAACTCACTCATCCAAATATCAAATGAAAAAGAGCTATATAATATTATTGCTAGTTTTCATATTAGTTGTTTTAACCGGCTTTCGCATTTTATGGATGGAAACGTTTCAATATCCCAAACAGGCGTCAATTCATAATGGGCAATTCGATTTACGCAATTGGAATGCAGAAGATGGCAGCATTCACTTACTTGATGGGGAATGGGAGTTTTATCCCTCGCAATGGTTGATAGATGGTAATCGGCAACAATTGTTAGGCGATAATGCGCCAAGGCACATTCAGGTACCGGGAGGATGGAGTGAAGTTTTGCATGCTGACAAGCCATCTCCATACGGGTATGGCTCTTATCGTTTGCTTCTTTATGTAGACCCGGCGAAGCATCTTAATTATAGTATTCGTGTACCCAGTGTACGCACTGCATCAGAATTATATGTAAACGGTCGATTACTTACTAAATCCGGACAGGTGGCGACAACAAAGGATGAATATATTTCGAAGGACCTACCTTATTCTACAACCTTTACAGCAGATGACAACGGTGTAATCGAACTCGTGATCCAGGCTGCAAATTATGTGGATAGTCGAAGCGGGGGCATTGTCCGATCCATAAAATTCGGTTCAGAAGAAGCCATTGCCAAAGAGATGAAGGCTTCCATTTTTATGCAGTTTTTGGCAGCGATTATTTTTATTATGCACGCTGTCTATGCACTTATTTTGTATTTAATAGGAAATAGAGAAAAGAAGCTGCTTTATTTTAGTTTGCTTGCATTCTGTGTAACGATCACGAGTGTCTTTAGTACGGATGAGAAGTTGTTCCATCAGTTATTTTACATTGGAATTGATTGGGATTTTAGGCTGACTAATATTGCTTTCGTTATTGCAGCCTATGCTTTACTCCAGTGTACGAATCATCGCGAGCTTCCATATTGGCGTAGGATGTACCCTGTCTATAAAATAATGAATCTAGGGACTGCCGGCATCACGTTGTTTTTAAATCCAACTCAGGTGATCATGCTCTTCCCTATTTATTATGTATTAGGTGGTACTGCTGCAGTTATAACGCTGATTACAATGTTTAAAAAAGTAATTAAAGATTTAAAGAGCAATCTTTTACTGCTTATCTCTTTTCTTGCGTTGATGAACTATGCTCTTTGGTCGTTAATCTTGCTGGATAGCGGTTTGAGTCTTGTCTACTATCCGTTCGATATGATTATTGCGATAGCTTGTTTAGCCTCTGTATGGTTTAAAGATTATTTTATCATGCATGCGAACACGAAAGAGCTTGCGACAACATTGCAAAGGATGAATGACCATAAAGATCAATTCCTAGCAAATACTTCTCATGAATTTAAAAATCCGCTTCATAGTATTCTTAATATGTCACAATCCGTTTTAAAAAGGGAGCGGCATTTGTTGCAGGAAAGGAGTATCAAAGAGCTTGAAACGGTTTTATCTGTAGGACGTCGAATGACATTGATATTAGACGATTTGATTGATGTGATGAGTTTACGGGAAGGAAATCCGCGTATACACAAAAGAGTCATATTTATTCAGCCAATTGTGACCGGAGTACTTGATATGCTGCAATTAAATGCAGATGTGAAGTCTGTAAAAATTGCAAATCAAATTCCTGAAGATTTTCCGCCAATATATGCGGATGAGAACCGGGTTGTTCAAATCGTTTTCAATTTACTTCATAATGCTGTGAAATATACGAATGATGGGGTCATTTCGATTCAAGCTTTTGTAAAAGATGGACGAGCCTATATTGTTATTGCTGATACCGGGATCGGAATGGATGAGAACATGCTTAAGCGCCTATTCCGTCCGTACGAGCAAGCCAGCACGAATGAGACTATGATTGATGGTGGCTTTGGGTTGGGTTTAAGTATAAGCAAGCAACTGGTTGAGCTTCATGGAGGTACGTTAGTAGTGTCCTCTGTTTTAGGAGAGGGCTCAAAATTCACATTTTCATTAAGGCTAGCAGGTTTGGAAGTAGAGGAAGAGGATGATTTGACTAACTCATTTGAACCATTCCAATCCATCCCGATTCAAGAAATAGCCTCCTCAGTGTATATGGAAAAAGTGAAGATTCCGCCAGCTACGAATCAAGCAACTTTAATAGAAATGAATCGTGAACGTCCGATTCTATTAGTTGTTGATGATGATCCTGTCAACCTTCAAGTACTTGAAGCCATACTACCACCAGACGAATATGATTTAACGATGGTAACGAGCGGTAAAGAGGCATTAGCTGTACTGGACACTAAGGAATGGGATCTGGTCATCTCCGATATCATGATGCCACAGATGTCCGGTTATGAGCTGACACGAATGATTCGTGAGCGGTTTACACTCACGGAGCTCCCTGTACTGCTCCTTACCGCAAGAAGCCAACCGAAAGATATTCAGAGCGGTTTTATAGCTGGGGCAAACGATTATGTGACGAAGCCAGTGGAAGCAATAGAAATAAAATCGCGGATTGAGGCGTTAGCTACGATTAAACAATCCGTTCGAGAACAACTGCGATTAGAAGCTGCATGGCTGCAAGCGCAAATCCAGCCTCATTTTATATTTAATGCGTTGAATGCTGTAACAGCTTTAAGTGATATTAATTTGGATAAGATGCGTAATTTGCTCGATGAATTCAGCAATTTTCTGAGGAATAAATTTGAATTTCAAAACATGGATAGGCTTGTTCCGATCGAAGAGGAGTTAAGTCTAGTACGTTCTTATCTATATATTGAAAAGGTTCGGTTTGAAGAAAGGTTACAGGTTATTTGGGAGACAGATGACCGTGGGGACATAAAAGTCCCATTTCTTACGATCCAGCCTCTCGTTGAAAATGCGATAAGACATGGCATAATGAAGCGCAATCGTGGAGGAACGATTCTTATTCGGATTTCTGTCTATGAGACGCATGCAGAGATAACCGTTGAAGATGATGGGGACGGAATAGATGGGGTCCAATTGCAACGAATATTTGAAAGGAAAGCAGATAGTCGTTCAGGCGTCGGATTGATTAATACTGATCTGCGATTAAAACGGCACTTTGGAACAGGACTCCATATCACAAGTACGTTAGGTACAGGGACAAAGGTAACTTTTCATGTACATAACAGGTTGAATAGCGGGGATAAAGCTAGGTGATATATAAGTGATTTAATGAGGAGCAACCTTGGCTGCTCTATGCTACAGGGAATTACGACGCTATTTACTAAGCAGGAGTGATCACGGGCGATTTTGTGGTAGCAGTGACTTTGGCAGAAACGGATATTGCGCCAGAAGTAGCCGATAAATGGATTGCAATTGGTGTAGAGCTGAAAATGTCGGTGGGTTGGAATTGTTACTGCTGGCTACTCGGAAATCGCAAGGATAGAGAATTTTCCGAAGGGAAAAAAACCGATATTTTGGATGCGATGAGCGAAGAAACATGTGGAAAGGCGGGAGACCATGAACGCACTACAGGAAGAAGCGCTGGAAGAGATGAAAGCGGCAATTTATGAGTGGTTTGAGGAACAAGAGAAACGAAAGGACGTGGAGGGCGCTGTCAAGCGTACCACGCTGCAAGTGGGCATTTTTAACGACATTGTGCTGGATTATCGACCGGGTAGGACTAGCGTTGGCAGTTCGGATTTTGGAAGGAATGCTTCAGGGCGCAAGTCGATGAAGGCGTCTCCTTTTACGCAAGAGGAGGTCTTGCATGAGGTGCAGCCCCGGTTGACGAGCATCGTAAGGGAGAAGCTGGACAAGTTGCATACGTCGGCCCTTATCGACTACCGGTTTACCTTGAAGGGAAGATTCGCAACGGCAGACGGGCCCGTGAGATTAACGGTGTTTGACATCGTATATGAAGAGAAAAAGCGGCAGCTTCTGGAGCGGGTTGAGTCCTATATCGAGCAAAAACTGGTGAAGGGCGCTTACCCGACAAAGCCGCTAGAAACTTTCTTTTTGACACGCCATCTGTTGGACCCGTATTTGTTCAACGAACCGGACGTCGGACGGACGATTGCTATATTTGACCGGATTCAGGCATTGAATAAAGAACGGGTACAAGCGCTGAGGGAGCATCGAAGCGATATCATTCGAGCTTTAACCCACTGGGCCGAGGAAGTATTCCTGCCACGTCACTATGATGTTACCCTTTCCAAATACAGAACCAATGAAAATGGAATCAAGCCGGATACGGATCTCAATCATATGGATGAGCCGAACCAGCCTATCGATCTGCTATTGTACGGCGCTGTGATGATTCTTCGTTACGAGCCAAGTTACAGTAAAGCCAAGGGCATGACTTTTCTGGAGCTTGCGAGGCAGCTGGGCAGCGGCAAAGCCGGACGCATGTTGAAGGAAGGTAGCGACACCTTCGCACGAGAAGACGTTCATCTGCGTGACGAGTTGACTGAATGCAAGGCTAACGATGTGTTTTCCATCATTACGGTCGTTATTCGTAAAGAAGAGGCTGGGGCGTACGAAAGGGCAATTTCATTTATTCTCTCCCTACTCCGGAAGGGTTTCCCAAAAAGCTACAAAATCAAGCTAAAATCCAGCGTGAGAGAGGCATTACCCATTAAAGGACTTGCCAAATCGGATACGCATCGTTTTTTCGCGAATGCACTGGCCTATTCCGAGCTGTATCCGTTATTGGAGGAATACGCTCGTGAGGCGATGGAAGAGTTTGTGTGGTACGAGGATACAGAAGGTGAGAAAAGCGTCATGCCAGGCAGTTATGCCGTATTCGGGCTGGGACTCACGGACGAGCGCTATTTTCCGTTGGTAGAAACATATGGCCCTTGTAGACGAGGAGCATCAGCTGGTGCAGGACAAGTTCACGGCTGTTTTCGCCGAGACCCATGGCATAACCGAACGCTCGATGCCCGCCTTGGTCGCTTGCCTGCGTTGCTCTCATGATTCGCTGAAGCTGAGGATTCAGCCAGAACTGGAAAGTGAAGACAAGCTATCGCTATTGGTGCAGCATGTCGAGGCTTTATCGAATTACGAGGCCGAACGAGTGCTGTACCCGATTTTTGGCAAGGCGGAGAAGCTGGCTACATTGGCTCGTAAGGCGCAGGAACCGCGTAAGGAGCTGTTGCTTCGATTGCTAAAGGCAGCGGAACAAGCTTGATGATAGGGAGGCTGCCTGTGTGAAGATCATTTGCAAATTTGCATACCACGTCACAAAACCTAGAGAAGATGATCGAAGCATTAAGATCGTTAAGCGAAGGAGCATGCACGGCAGCTCCTTTTACTTTTTTTGCCGCTAGCCCCGTTACGGGTGAACCGTATCATAAGTAGGGGAAAGCTTTTACAAATAGATCATTTAATATGGTCAGGGAACACACAGAGATACTATGATTTAATATGACTAGGTGGCATCTTACATTATGTACTCATTTCCTCCAAGAATAGATAAAGAAGCATTGCAACTTGAGGATTTTAACTCAATAGTCTTACTCGAAGCAAGTTAATAAAACAAAAATTTGGAGGGTAGCAAAATGACTGTAGATGATCATGCTCACTTAAAGTCTGGTACGAGTTTCTGATGAAAGTCTTGATTGAAGAACATACGGAGGATTCCGGAAGAAAGGTTAGTGAGCTTACATCTGTATATATTTGTCAGTGGATAAGAACATAGTCCCATTAGAACCCGAGCCCCGCGCGGTTTTTGTATTTTAAGGGATCAAGTTCTTGTCCTTTACTCCAGACAGGAACTTGATCCTTTAGCCGTTAATGGACAGGAACATGGTCCTATTACCGATTTGGTATTCATAAAATGAGCTTGAAAATAATTACCTATTTCATTAAATGGATGTCTAATGAAAGGTTAAATACTTAATGTTGTGGCAACTTTTACTCCTTGGTTTCTTTGTCCTTACCGCCGATTTTAAGTCCTAACTTTCCATTATATTTGCCTACCTGTCCGGCAACTCCTAAGCCTGCTCCTTGGCCGCCGCCGAGTTGTGCCTTGGCCTGGGCTCCGAGACCATTTTCGCCGCCAAGCTGTAAATGGGTTTGGAGTCCCGCGCCTTGACTGAACCCCAAGTGTCCTTCGGCATCAGCACTCATACCGTACTCTCCTCCGACCTGCGCCCCCGTATGAAAACCTGCCACTTGACCGCCACCTATTTGGCTTTTTGCCTGAGCCGCAATCCCGTAATTGCCGAAGGCCTGGGCTTCCGCATTGAGCCCTAGACCCTGGCTGCTGTCCAGATGAGTATTGCCTTGCGCATGGATTCCATATGAAGGAGTGCCCATATGGCCGCCCGCATACATACCCATGCTACCTAAGGCTAAATTCCCGCCAGCATTTAAACCAATGCCGTGTTTACCGCCTACTTCTATCCCGGTATTTAGCTTAATCCCCTGACCGCTGCATAAATTTTCGTTCATATAACCATTTATAAGTTCTTTTTTGGTGTTTTCGCTATCTGAGGGTATATCTGCCAGACTGCTTTCTGAACGGAAGAGATGGTAGTAATGAGAGTAAGGGAAAGGATTGTAACGGGTAAAGTAAGGGGATACGGATGGATCAGCCTGGCTGTTTGGATATTCGTTCCCAAAGGTCATCCGGGATACCTCCATTATTCAATTTATTACAACAGCCTATTCATGGATGACTTGAAGTGATACCCTTCCTAAGTAAATCATATGAATTCAAGGTTCGCAGCCGATGCACAATGAGCCGGGCGAAGTATCACTTATTTTTAACGGGGAAATCTACAACTACCGGGAACTGCGTAAATTGGTACCGGCGGCGTGGCAAGATGCTGTGCGCCACGGACCTGGTTGCTTCGGACACGTAGGTGGGCGGAATGACCGAAGTCAGGGACCAATCTCGTTAATTTTGTAAGAAAACATGGTTATTGATCAACTCATTTATATGGGTGGATTTTATATGCCGGAAAAAGTGGGGGAATCGGCAAAGGGACAAAGTTCTTGTCCTATAAGGGAATATGTTCTTGTCTTCCGATGTCCAAGGACACCAAAGTGCCTACATTTTGGGATTTTGACATAAAGTCACCTACATTGTAGCGGTGATTGTACTTACTGATACATACAAAGTATCTAGAGAGACTTTATAGCCGGATTTCTAGTTCACAAGGTAAGTAGTTCATTGACAGTCCACAGATTTGAACGGTTGTACGAGGAGTAAGTTTCTGATCGGGGGATTAGATACGAGATATGCGATGGGCAGAGCTACTAATCCCGGCATGGATTGGCAACAGTTTTTATTGACTGAACTACATTCAGTCAGTTATGATTGAATCATATTCAGTCGCGATAAAAATTACATTGGGAGATGGACAATGAAGAGAATATCAAAAGAACCTGATCTAAGACGCCAAGAATTAATGGATATTGGCTTTGAACTTTATATGAAAAATGGTATGGGAGGATTTAGCATAAAGGATGTCGTTAATCATGCGGGTGTTGCAACCGGCTTATTTTATTACTACTTTAAATCTAAAGAAGAGTTTGTTAATGAGATTTTGAATAATTTCATTGTGAAAAATGTAGAAAAAATTCAACATGCACTTAATTCAAATGAATTGACCGTTATGCAAAAAATGAAAGATTCTCTAGAGATATTTTGGACATTTATTGAAAAACTAGCACCATATAAACATGTGAGTTCTTATCAGACAGAACAACACTTCCAACTCGAGAAGAAATTATACAAGCAAATACACCCACTATTTCAACAGGTAATTGAAGATGGGATGAAAATAGGGATTTTCCACACTGCCAACGCATCGTTAACTTCTGGATATATTTTATATGGCCTTAGTAGTATTGCCCATTCGGAGATAGATTTAAATCTTGATATTAAGAAAGAGATCGTTAATCTAATATTAACCACACTACGATACGATTCAAAACATAAGAATACAGGAGAATTCATATGAAAATTTATATTAACGGAAACGATATTTCACAGGAACAACTTACAAAATGGAAAAGAGAACGTATAAAAAAGGTTTTAAATACATTAGGACATAATGAGCCTGAAATAAATGATACAGACGCCATGATAAAAAAGTTAGCTGAACTAAAGATGAGATATTCCTATAACGAAATGTACGATAAATTGAAATCTAAACTTAGATTGAGTGGAATGATTATGCGTGTCTGTGCTGCTTTATCTGGAGATAGACGGAAATTTTCAAAAACAGGTATCTATTTAGAGGGCATTTCGGCAGAAGAAGCTATAAAGGGAATTGATAGTTTAATGCTAGAGCAATCACGCGAGAATGATAAAGTAAATCTATCAGCTTGTCCTGATCATTATGTATTAAGACCTTTTGGAGAAAACGAACTGGAGGTCATTGAAACTACTGGTAATTCCCCGTTTCCTGTTCAATTCTTCATTGTCTTTGATGACGAAACAGGATTAAAAACACCTAGAGATAACTCTTATCAGTACCAATCAGCAGGTGTTGCCCGTATGAAAGACGGTACTATTATAGGTGGGGTTCGTCATCAATTCAAAGATACCAATACTGGGATAGAAGTAAGTCTTGTTGTTGAGTTCCCAGCGCTTTGTCCTACTAGACTTATAGAATCGCATCAATTGCATTTAGCATGTGAGTTTTCTTATTGGTTACAATGGATCAAGGATCATAAAAATAGTAACGGATAAACATTCTTGAAATAAAGAAAACATGCAGTTTTTTTATAATTAAGACTAAAGTATAGTGCTCATGCCTTACAAAGTTTTTGATGTAATCAATGTCGCCGTTTTATATTTTTTTGTTTGAGAAAGAGGTCATTTCAGTAGAATGTACTGAATTTTATCTAATAGAATGGGGGGGGAATTTCTATGTTTGCCATACTTTTAGCTATTAACACGATTTTGATGAAAATTGGAACCAAACAGGGCCTTTTCCAATTCATAGACATATGTACAAAATACGGGTTTTGTGAGGAAGTAGTATATAAATTAATGTAGCAAGCCAATTTAAACCATACTAAAGCCAATTAGCTGTCCATAATTGATATCTATACAATATTCAAAATTGTTCATAATAGCTTCCCTTTCATGAACAATCGAATCTCTTTTTAGAAATTGATATGTCTCTAACGAGTATTAAACTTTAAAGTGTATCAGAATCTCGGATTAAACTCTGTGTGGTTATATTTAATATGTTTATTGTTGATTGTTCTTTACGTACCTCTTAAATAAAAAATCTAAATATTACCATTAATTAACTTATATCAGTATCTTCATACACGTCAGTCTTATAGCTTCAATTTTAAAACATTTCTTTAGCTATCCTTAATTGTCTTTCCCGTTCTTTAGTGGCAGCCTCGGCCACTGAAAAATCATTGGATATGTTTACCATTTTAACGGCATAGTCACTGCTTACCATAGCGTGTCCTCTCATATGTCCAGTTGCAATGGCTTGTTCAAAAGAACGAGCAGCATACTTACTTGCTTCGGTTGTGGACTTTTTCGCTAATTCATTCACTATGAATCCAACTTTTCTTAAGTCAAAGGCTCTGATACCACCAGCTATACGTTTTTCTAGCGTTTCTATCCCTAAATCAATGCGCGGGTCATTTATAAGATGTTGATCCAGATGATCCAGGTGTTCAACAGCAACGCTCAAAGCCCATTTGGCCAGGAACTTCTGCGGTAATTTTTCAAGTGTCTCTTCAAGTTGATTTCTTAATTCATTATTGTCTACAATCTTTATCTTAGGACTACTGTAAGTAAATTCGTTAGTTGATTTTATTTGCTGCTCATGTTTATTCCATGCATATTCCTCAATGTTCAAACGATCTCTCCCCCATTACAGCACGGCACTCTTTAATTGCTTCAGATCTTCTTTCATAAAAAGCGTGTACCACACTGAAAAAATGTAAATTAGCCAGATTCTACGCGAATAATCACCTTTATTACTCCGATGCTGGATAAACATTTCTTCGATGATATTCATATTGAATATTTCTTCAATACCACTATAGCGTATTTGCTCAAACATTATATCTGAAATCGGGGTCTTAAGCCAATCACGAATCGGTACGGGAAATCCTAATTTCGGGCGATTCACAATAGCATCAGGAACAATTCCTTCCATAGCTTTACGCAAAGCGAGTTTTGTTGTATTTTTGCCAATCCGATTGGAGACTGGAATTTTACTAGCCGTTTCGAAAACCTCTTTATCTAAAAACGGGACTCTTAATTCCAATGAATGTGCCATAGACAGCTTATCTGCTTTTGACAAAATATCGCCAGGCAACCAAAAATTCATATCAATAAACTGCATTCTTGTCGTAGGATCTAGGTGTACTGTCTTATCATAAAAAGGCTTAACGATATCCGTCGGATGTAAAAAGCTATTTTGAGCGTGTACCGACTCATGGAGCAAGTTCATCTTTCCGCTTTTGTTAAAGATATTAGCATTACCGAAAAAGCGTTCCTCTAAAGGTGTCAGCCCCCGAAGTAAATAGTTTTTTCCATAAAAATGATATGGATATATAGACAATGATTTTCGTAACGAATCCTTTATGAAATTGGGCATCCATGAAATGGGTCTTAGTGCATCTGGCTCTCTATAGATCCGGTATCCTCCGAATAATTCATCAGCTCCTTCCCCGGATAGGACAACCGTGACATGATCTTTTGCAAGCTGATTGAGATGATAAAGAGCGATGGCGGAAGGATCCGCGACAGGCTCATCTAGATGCCATACCGTTTTCGGAATACTCTCAAAAAAGTCTTCTGTTGATAAAATGTGAAAATAATGATCCGTTCCCAGTTTAGCTGCCGTTTGATTTGCAATGATTGTTTCATTGTTTACCCCTTCAAATCCAATCGAAAAGGTCTTTGTGGATTCTTCTGCTTTCATCATTGCAGCTATAGCTGTGGAGTCAATTCCACTGGACAAAAAACACCCTCTATTCACATCACTTTGTAAATGAAGGTTTACAGACTCTTTCAATTTCCACTGAATTTCTTCCGCATAGTCAGCTAAAGATCGTTTTACCGGATGAAAATGGGGCTCCCAATATTTCTCGATCTTCATTTCACCTTCAGCGTTAACTAATACTCTCTCTGCAGGTCCTAATTTATGAATATGTTCAAACATCGTATCCGGTTGCGGCACATACTGAAAAGTTAAGTAGCTAAATAAACTTTGATACTGTAGCTTTCTTGGTACTCCGCGAACCGCAAGAATGCTTTTAATTTCCGAAGCAAATAAAAGATGATTCTCGTCTTTGTAATAATAAAAAGGCTTGATGCCAAAATGATCTCTGGCAGCAAAAAGGGTCTGTTCCTTAACATCCCAAATCGCAAAACTAAACATTCCTCGTAAATGATGGACACAGTCCTTACCGTATTCCTCATATAAATGCACAATGACCTCTGTATCTGATTGCGTTTGGAAGTGATGTCCTTTTAGCTTAAGCTGATCTCGTAGTGTTTTATAATTATAGATTTCACCATTAAAAACAATCCAAAGGGAACGATCTTCATTCGTCATCGGTTGATTTCCATCACGTAAATCTATAACGGATAACCTACGAAAACCGAGCCCAATTCGAGAATCGAGCCATACCCCTTCATGATTAGGACCTCGGTGATTCATTGCACCTGTCATTTGTTTTAAGGTTTCCTCTTGCGGGGGTTGTCCATTACACTTTAAGATTCCTGCTATTCCGCACATGCTATTGTAGTCCTTCCTATAGTAAAGATTAGGATATAGAGTGCCCACAATTGCATTGATCAATCATTTTTTTTAGAATCACGCTGGTGAATCGTACTTTAATCCATAAAAAAACGCCGAATGATTCACTATATGAATCGTTCGACGTTTTCTTATTCACTCTTATTTTATTTCACTCATGAAGCTTCTGAAATTCTCCACGATTTCTTTCGATTTAGTATGGTGTAAATAATGATCGCCTTCAAACATCATCATCTTCCCATGCAAGGAATCTTTGATCTGTTCTTCATGTAAAGCTGCCCAGCCCTCAACATCCGAATTATCTTTTACTAAGAAGAACATCACGGGAAGTTCTTTAGGGAACTTTAAGTTTTCTGCGGCTTTGAAGTTGCTTGAGAAATGATCTGCTTCGCTGATGATATTTGGATTCATCATGTTTTTAAGCGAAAGCATTCTATTTTGCTCTTTCGTTTTAGCATCAACATCGGGTGCAATGATTTGATCAGGCGAGAGTTTAACCAGCAATCTGTAGAAACCTGATTGTTTAAGTGATTTTAAGGCTGCTGTTGGAAGTTCATCGCCGGCTCCTTGTGCCGGAACACTGCTGTCGATCCCTACGAATGCACTAACTTCGTTTTTGTATTTGTTCACATAGTCTAGAGCATAAATTCCGGATATGGAGTGTCCCATCAGAATATAACGGTCTATATTTAATTGTTGTAAACTTTCATGTAACTCACTCACTATATTTTCAGTACTTCGTTCTTTTTCCGTGATATCACTTAATCCATAGCCAAATGGCTCAATCACAACCACTTTGTAAAATGGAGATAACTCGTCTACAAGCGGCTTAAAATCAATACCCGGCGCTGCAGTTCCATATCCTGGTAATAATACTACCGACTCTTCACCATTTCCTTGAATCGTGACGTTCATTTTTTTTCCATCTACAGGTACAAGCTGACCATAGGGTTCAATTTTTCCTTTCTCGATTTTGTTGCAGATCACATTAACAGTAAAAACAATGGCTAGAAAAAGCGCTATGGCTATGACTATAACTCCTATTGCTTTCAGTAAAAAGAAAAATGTCTTTTTCATCATGTAATTCCCGCTCCCCACATATTTATATCTTCTCTTCTGTCCATTTCATTCTAACAATCCAGTCTTAGATCCTGTGAAACACAAGTTTAAGTGAACCTTAACTTTCAGCATCAGCTAACGAAATCAAATTAAGCTTCCGTTAAGATAACTTTTATAAATATGATTTCACTTTCGTCCATTTGATATCATAAAAAAACACCTTTAGATATTCGCTGATTAGCCCATAAGACCATTCAACGATATTCTAAAGGTGTAAATTCACTTCATTAGCTAAATATTAGTTCAAAGTTTCTTTACGCGATAAACGAATTTTTTCAGGCGTAACATCATTTCCCTCAGGATCTACAATCGTTACTCCCGATAGACTGTTACGAACTTGTCCACGAATTTCACGCAGATAATCTTCACGCAAAGCGATCTGTTCCACCCATTCACTTTTTGTCAGACCTTCTTCACGTTCTTTCCTGGCTAGTTCATTAATACGAGTCAAACTGGTAATCATCTATGTTCCTCTTTTCTAAGTTTTGATTAGCTTGCTAATAAATTTACAACCATCTGTTTCATAAGCCTTCTTAATAATAAACGTTCTTCGGGTAAAATTCCTGTTAATAATTTATCCAATTGCTTATTCCATATACGTTCCACAGGTTCACAAAGATTACGTCCGGCTGGAGTTAGATACACTCGGCTTACTCTGCCATCTTCAGGATCTCTTTTTCGAACAACAAACCCATGACTCTCAAGTGATTTCACCATATTCGTAATAGTTGGAGGCTCACAATTCAGACTTTCGCTTAACTGGATCTGTGTCATTCCATCTGATCTCCATAACCGGCATAATAACTGTTCTTGGCCCACATGAAGATTAAATTCTCTAAGCAATGCTGCATAATCTCTACGCATTTCCGCTGAAATTCTATCCAGTAGTTCTCTTATCTCATCTTCAATCACAGCTTTTTCCCCCGAACCACCTTACAAATTAATTAGCATGCTAATTATATCATGTTTTTAAGAGGATTTCAAAGGTGGACGATTTTTAGATATCACCCACCAACGAATCCTCTTTAGGTTGGTACTTCATCATATGGAAATGGTCTTCAATTACTGTTTCTCGGGAGTCTCACTTCAAAGATTGTCCGCACCACACTGCTTTGCGCAGATACGGTTCCATTATGCTGCTCTACTATATTTTTA
This sequence comes from Paenibacillus sp. FSL H7-0737, assembly GCF_000758545.1. Taxonomy (NCBI): domain Bacteria; kingdom Bacillati; phylum Bacillota; class Bacilli; order Caryophanales; family Paenibacillaceae; genus Paenibacillus; species Paenibacillus sp. FSL H7-0737. Next base: position 3,560,438 of record NZ_CP009279.1, read on the forward strand.
GTAATAAACAAGCCAAGTCCCGTACTTCCTGTTGGATGTGTTCGTGCACGATCACCCGTGTAAAACATATCAAAAATTCGTGGCAGCTCTTCCGGCTCAATACAATTCCCATAGTTAATTACTTCAACGACTACCTCGTTAGCGTCCAAGTAACCGTGAATATCAATAAATTGACCATCGTTTCCGTATCGGGCCGCATTCGTAAGAAGGTTCTCAAATACACGAGCTAACAATTCCCCGTCACCGTAAATCATCAGAGGTTGTGTCATATCCAATCTGGAGGTTAGGCCATTTTTCTCAAAGACTGGATATAATTCTTCATTTAATTGTAAGAGAAGCTCACTGAGATCAATCGAGGATTTCTCAAGCTTAAGCTTGCCGTAATTCATTCTTGTAATTTCAAACAGCTCATCAATCAATTTTTCTAAACGTTGAGATTTAGTATAAGCAATCGTCGTATAATGCCTGGTCTGTTCAGGGGTTAATTGATTGTCTTTCAAAATAAAATCCAAATAGCCGATAACCGAGGTTAGGGGTGTACGTAAATCATGCGCCAGGTTCAACACGAGTTGATCTTTACTGCTCTCGGCAATGTCTCCCCGCTCAATGGCTTCTTGCATATTCTCAATGGCTAGATTGAGATCATGACCAATCATTCCAAATTCATCTTTGGAGGGTATATCTACTCGTTCAGAGAAATCACCTGACGCTAGTTGATGAATCCCCTTTGAGATTTCTTTGAAGTATTTTGCATACGGCTTAGTGAATAAGAAGAAAAATAGAATGGCTAGTGGTATAAAGATAATTAAAAATGTATTCACATCTCCAATATCTCTTATTACATAGCGAACTTTGGTTAGTGGATTCTCAAATTTCACCTCAGAGTGATAATATCGCTGGAGCGCCTTATAGATTAAAAAGGTTATCCCACCGGATACTAGCATACTGGCCATCAGCAGCATAATCATTTTTGTACGAAAACTATAAATCATTTTAGGCATTAGATGTATACCCTTCCCCTACAGTATTTATCTTTGTAGTGATAATGGTATATGAATTCAATCTAAATCTCAAATTATTAACATCAGAGATCCTTCTTCTCAAAAATCCGCAAAGAAATGAGATAAGAACAGCTGAGTAAAAACACGTAAGCGAGTCCTAGTATGATATAAGGAATAAAGTTAGACTTCACTCCAGAGCTATGCCAGTTCTCTAGGTCAGGAAACCATTGAAGCAAGCTGCCGATCACGTTCGGACCAACCATTATAATCATCATAAATACGAGATTAACCACTTGCGTTCCTTTAGCCCCTAACCAGTAATGAATCGGTAAATAAAGCATAGCGAGGAGTGGGAAAATAGATATCGCAATACCAACCTCTTGCCAAAAATGAGGGGTTACCTCTTTACCTGTCATGATAATCAGGAGATAGGTAAAAGCAGTTGCTGCCAGCCCAACAAGCGCATACGGAAGGATTGAGAAGTATTTGGCACGGACAAGCTCTTGTCTCCGCACAGGGAGATTAACGAGAAACCGTTGCGTCAGCTGCTGAGTATCCATAGAACAGGAGCTTATCAACAACAGCATGGGTGGCATTACCGTAAATAAACTGAAGCTATGATAGTTCGAGTAAGCGATAAAAATAAAGAAAGGGATAAGCAGCATCAGAAATTTACGCAAAAGAATGAAGTCTTTTTGAATAAGATAAAATGAATGATACACTATAAGTCCTCCTTAGCTTATAACTCTTCCCTGCTAAACAATCGTAGTGAAATCTTATATGAGAAGTACAAGATGAATAGATAAACAATCCCTATCAAACCTATCTGCACCAGATGATCTTGCAGCTTTAAATGGGTTATTTTTGAGAAAACTGATGAATGTGAGAGTGAAGATCCAGCGTTTATGGTGGTTATCGTTATAACTACATTAAAAAAGATATTGAAGTAATAGTTTTTGTATCCAAGCCAATAATGAATCGGCAGATAAATAGACGCAGTCAAAGGAATCATAAATAACGTTAAAGATACCCCTATCCAATACACTGGGCTAATGGAATATCCAAATGAAAAGGAAATTAGAAACAAAGCAAAAGAGCAAACCAAACCGATGAAACTATAAGGAATCAGTGATAAGTATTTAGCCAAAACAATCTCTTGCCGACTTACTGGCAGTCCTATAACAAACTTTGTATTGTTATTCTGCGCATCCATTGAACAGGAGTATACGAGCAGTAGTAAAGATTGAAAGGTAGCAAACATACTGGAGCTATCCAATTGTACATATGCAACAAACAAAATACTCAAGAGAAATAAAGGAATGAAATTCCGCAGGAGAATAATGTCTTTCCGAATTAACAGCAAGAGATTAAACATACAAAGCGTTTCCCTTTACCGTAAAATACATGATTTCTTCCAGAGTAGGTGTCTCGCATATGGCATGATCTCTAAAGAATCGTTCGCACTCAGAGCGATTGTTCAGAAGACCCTCGAAACCAACTTCCGTCTCTCTAAGCCCGATGAACCATTTCCGCACATCCCGATCAAGCAACTCCTTGTTGCCTTTTACCAGCATATATTTATTAGGGAGAGATTCTTTCATCTCATTAAAAACTAACCTCCCCTCATTCACAAAAACAATATAATCCGCTATCCGGTCTAAATCAGTCGTGTTATGCGTGGAGAAAAGAATAGATTTCTTCTCATCCTGGATATGCTCACTAAGCAGATCAAGCAGTTCTCTTCGGAATATGGGATCAAGACCTGCAGTAGGTTCGTCCATGATGAGCAGGTCTGCACCGTGCGATAAAGCAATGGCGAGCGAATACTTCATTTTCATCCCTTTGGAGAGCTCCTTAATCTTTTTCCGCGGGGAAAGCTTAAACATCTCTATGTATTTCCTATAAGTCTCTTTATCCCACTGACTATAAAAGGGAGCAATCATCTTACTCATCTGATCGATGGTTAATTGCTCGTAAAAGTGATTCTCATCGGAAACATACCCAATTCGATCTTTGTACTTTGCATTTTTTATGGACGTTTCTTTGCCAAAAATCTCGATATTTCCTTGGTCCGGTTGTACCATACCCATCATCATTTTAATTAAAGTTGTTTTCCCTGCCCCATTGGGTCCAATTAGCCCCGTTATATACCCTTCCTTAATACCGAACGTAAGTTCGCATAGGCTAAAATGGCCATATTTTTTAGATATTTGATTCAATTGAATGACATCGTTCATTCTGTCTCCTCCTCATACAGCAGTTTCAACATCTCACTGAACTCAGCAAAATCAATCCCTAACATTTTACTCTCGTCGATAATCTCCTTCATCTTATTCTCCATGATCCGTAGCCGCTGCTCACGAATAAACTCCTGATCTGCACCAGAAACAAAGGAGCCTTTTCCCACAATGGAATTGATAAGCCCTTCTCTCTCCAGTTCTTCGTAAGCTCTTTTTGTTGTAATTACGCTAATCTGCAGCTCTTTGGCTAACAGTCGAATAGAAGGTAAAGGCGTACCTGAGACTAACTCTCCTTGCAGGATCATCTGGCGGATCTGACTTACAATCTGTGCATAGATGGGTTCACCGGAAGTGTTGGATATCAATATGTTCATGAACTCGTGCCCTCACTCCTAGTTTATGTGTATTCAATGTATATATGTAATATATACACTATACTCATTGTTGTCAATGATCTTTCAAATCCACACAAAACAAGCCGATTCCTATGAACTAAGGGTCAGCTTGCTTGGCATACAGCGTATCTAATCATCATCACATCAATCCAGCACTTCTTAAAAAGCGACTAACAATGTCTATCTGATAGCGAATACGAAGGTCACGATCAAGACTCCAGCAGGTTTCCACAGTAAATGCCTTCGCTCCTATGATACGGGAGACGGCTGCACGTGACGACCCGGGGCGCTCTCGTAAACGGATATTAAAATGATAAGAAGTATTAGCGATTGTACGATTAATGTCTTTTATGATACGTCTTGCCGTAACCGTACCTTGGCTCCCCGGCTTAATAATAATAGACTGACCTAGGCGTTTCGGATTTCTTTGAGACAAACCGTTCGCTTCATGGAGATCAAGGTACCAGGTGGGGCGATAACGCCGTACTAATTGAAGCAAGGCTACGGATAAGGGATGTTTGGCAGTTCCATTCCGAGTACGCGGAAACGTTCGGTTCAAATCGGGCACGCCCCGAATTCGTTTGCGATAAGCTTTTTGATTCATGAGGGGAACAATAATAAGCGTACCACGGTAAATATATAGTTCTCCTTGTCTTAAGTGATTCACGATGTTTTTCGCCGCACGAATGCTTGCCGTTTCATTCCCGTGTATGCCGGACACCACCATAAACACAGGACCAGGTAGCCCACCTCTGATCACGTAATAAGGGGTGGCATCGGATGTGGACGATGCTAAAGTATAATTTTCAATGATCATCATGCTTCACCTCCGCATTTAGGTGTCCATATATTTGTATTCCGTAGGACCCCAGTTGTCCTAGACAGATATATGCAAAAAAAGCCTGATTTCTCAGGCTTTAGACTTTACGTAATTTGAATCTAATTTAACCACAATTGAAATAATCCTTCGCGAACCCCGAGGTTATACATATAATAAATCCCAAAAATGAAACTAATAGATCCAGCTAGCTGAGTTAATGAGCGGTTCAACACTACATTCTTCTTACTGTAAACAAAAGGAATGCCAAGAATTGTCGTAAAGATAAGCATGCCACTAATCGTACCTAATCCAAATATCAAAATATACACGGCACATTCCCAAATTGAGGAGACCGTCGTGAGGGTAAGTAATACCATCGCCGCACTACCAGCTAATCCATGAATGAATCCGATGATGAATATCTTAATTAATGGAGATCTCTCATGAGTATGAGGTTCAATGTTTGACTTTTTTATAGACGCCATACTTTTAAACCCCAGATACACTAACATGATGCCAACGAGGAATTCTAAAGACATCGCCCATACTTCAGGTAATTCACCTTTTAACAGCACTAAAATCATTCCAACAATAAAAAGTGTGCTAGTATGACCTATGCCCCAAAATACTCCAGTTAAAGTTGAACGCCATAATTTTTTATTTGTGCCTACCATAGTAGAAACCGCAATAATATGATCAGGTTCTATAGAATGCTTGATCCCTAGAATAAATCCGAAAAACAGCACAGACAATAAGCTAAATTCCAATTCAATTTCCTCCTACCATTCAAATGCAGCTAGACTTTCGTACTTGATCGTAGACCCTTTTTAAAGGAATGCCATGCAAAAGGGCTATGCGCTTGCACTCCTCAAACTCAGGCGCCCACTGGACAACCTCACCTGCACATATCCCTTTTTTAATAGTCACGGTTCCCCACTCTGTTTCAACGGATTCAAACGTTCTTTCAAGACGGTGTACAATTAAGGGATAATAACGAATGCCTAGTGTTGTTGTTTCTTCAAATAAAATCTCCTTCATAACGCTTACATTTTCAGAAGAACAAAGGAGCTGTAGTAGTGTTCCTGGTCTGTTTTTCTTCATATAGATAGGTGTATAAAATACATCATTTGCCCCGTTCTCAAAGAGCAAGTCCATAACATAACCAAGCCATTCTCCGGGAATATCGTCTAGATTCACTTCCATTTTAACCATGTCTGTATCTATATGTTCATGATCAGGAGGTCGTTGAGATTTCATGGACTTACTCCTTTCATATTTGTGCTAATCCCCAATAATAACTCTTAACGCATTGGGTTGATCCGAGAAAGTCTTGGTACCCGCTCCATATCCAATAGATTGAATGTTCATCGATGGAAGGGAACAAAACTCCTGAACGAGCACCGCAATTAAGGCAGCTCCAGTCGGTGTTGTTAGTTCTGCACTGATATTCGATTGCTCCAATGGAATGCCTTTAAGCATTTCAAGTGTTGCGGGCGCTGGAACCGGATAAATGCCATGATCAATGCGAATCTTCCCTTTGCCTACTGGAACTGGAGATGACTTGACGGTTTCAATCTCCATTTGATGAATCAGGATGGCCGCTCCAACAATATCAATAATAGAATCTACAGCACCCACTTCATGAAAATGCACCTGCTCTAGTGGGATTCCATGAATAAGCCCTTCGGCTTCTCCGATTTTCTTGAAAATTTTTAATGCTGTATTTTTCACTTGATCCGAAAAGCCAGCAGATTCAATTAACTTAACAATATCTTTATACGACCGGTGATCATGGTGGTGATGGGTATGGGTATGGTCGTGACTATGTTCAGGATGATCATGCGTGTGTACATGTTCGTGCTTATCTGTGTGGCTATGTTCATGTAAAAGTGCGGTTTTTTCACCACCAGAACTTATGTTCGCTTCACTCTGCAACAGCACATCAAACTTGGTACAAGTAATGCCATTTTTAACGATCTTACCCCACTTTAGTTCGTATTCAGCTTCGATATGCAGCTTGCTTAGCTCTTCTCTCAAATGGATGGGATCAGCTCCTGCATCGATAAGTGCTCCAATGAACATATCTCCGCTAATTCCGGAAAAGCAATCCAGATATAATGTTTTCATTATTTACAGCCCCTTTTGAATAAGCTTATGAATTAATGCGGCGTCGTACCCTCCACCGAACCCGTTATCAATATTTACAACACTTATACCTGAGGCACACGAATTCAGCATTGTTAGCAGCGCTGATAGACCATTAAAGCTAGCTCCATAGCCAATGCTCGTTGGGACAGCAATGACTGGATGAGCAACTAATCCACCAACCACGCTTGGAAGAGCCCCTTCCATACCAGCGACCACAACAGATACAACTGCATTCTGGATCTCTTCAGCATGATGCAACAGACGATGAATACCGGCGACTCCGACATCATAAATACGATGCACAGTACTTCCAAGCACCTCTGCAGTAACAGCAGCCTCTTCAGCTACCCTAATATCCGAAGTGCCTGCAGCAATAACGGCGATATAGCCTTTAGAGATATCCTCAGTACCTTCATTAGCTTTCCAATATAGAATTCTTGCAATTTCGTTATATATCAAATCTGGTATTACCTTTAAAATATCTTCAGCCTTATCCGAAGAAATTCTAGTGACGAGTACCTGATTATTCCGCGTACGTAAGGACTGGACAATAGCAATGATTTGTTCGGAAGTTTTACCTTCACCATAGACAATCTCAGGGAATCCTTGACGTTTTTTTCGATGATGATCCACTTTCGCGAACCCCAACTCTTCGAAAGCAGCCAAATGCTCTTGTGCCTCTGACACACTAAGTTTTCCATCTTGAACTTGCTTTAAAATGTCCTCGAGCATTTCGTCACCTCTTTAGTTCAAATCTAGTCATCAGAATAATTCAGCTACGGTTTTTGCTACTTTTTCATAGTTACAATAAATTTCTTTATATCGCTTGCTGCTTTCCTGATTGGGGGTGACAGGCAGTCCCATCGGAATATTATCTTTGATTTCTTCAAAAGACTTCACGCGACCCGTGCCCACCAATGCCGTCCAAGCAGCGCCCCACGCAGCACTGTGATGATTCTCTGAAACATAAATCTCAGCTTCAAAAATATCAGCCATCATCTGCAGCCAAAGTGGAGATCTGGCCAAGCCGCCGTTCACATATATTTTTGAGGAGGTTCCGGCAATGTTCTCTAGTGCCCTACCAATTTGATAGAGATTGAAAGTAATTCCTTCCAGCACAGCACGGATAAAATGCTCTTTCTTATGCGTAATCGCCACACCATAGAAATTCCCTTTTGCCTGTTGATTCCACAGTGGTGCTCTTTCTCCATTTAAATAGGGTAGGAACAGCAGTCCCTCCGCACCAGGTTCAACACGCTCTGCTTCACTTAGAAATTCTTCGAAGCTTCCTTGATCTTGAATCAGATCCTTAAACCATTGAAGGACAATCCCACCATTGTTCGTAGGCCCTCCGATAATAAAAGTATCTTCGGTAAAAGAATAGCAGAACGTTTCTTGATTCTGACTAACCTTTGCGTGGCTTGTGAATTGTCTAATGGCTCCGCTAGTCCCTACTGAAACAGCAACTTCCCCTGGAAGTAGAGCGCCAATCCCTAAGTTAGCCAGCTGTCCGTCTGCTGCTCCGATCATAAAAGGAAGCTCTGCCTGAATTCCCATCTGTTCTGCTATTTCCGGATTAATCTTATTGAATTGAAAAGTTGGAGGAACAATCTTAGACAGCTGTTTATCAGATATGCCAACCAGCGTTAACAGATCCTGAACCCATGTGTGAGTTGCCGGGTTAAACAATCCGGTTGCAGAAGCCATCGAATAATCGATCATTCTTTCCCCAAACCAGCTGTAAATTAAATACTCCTTAATGGACATGAAGTAAGTAGCTTTTAGATAGGGTTCATAACCATTCTCCTTCATCCATAACAGCTTAATCAAAGGCGTCATCGGATGGACAGGAGTCCCAGTTTGCGCGTAAATCTGTTGTTTCATCGATTCTGACAGTTGATGGACCTGATCAGATCCTCTTCCATCCGCCCAAATGAGTGCAGGGGAGAGCGGGATGCCAGCTGCGTCTATTAGAACAAGAGAATGCATGGCCGCTGAGAATCCAATAGTAATCAATTCATTTTTACCGATCTTTGCTTTTCTAACAGCTTCTCTAATAGCCCTTACAGCAGAGCGTTCAATCTCGATTGCATCTTGTTCAGCCCAGCCTTGCTGCGGATAATGGAAGCTATTCATTTCTTCAACCTCTGTAATTAATTTTCCGTGAATCGTAAACACACAGGCTTTAACACTTGTCGTACCGATATCAAGTCCAATTACAAGCTCTCTAGACATGCCTAACCTTCCCTTCTTACGATATAGAAAGAGCTTTATTCATACTGCCGCTCCGATATCCTAACAGATCCAACGTAACGTATTTATAGCCGTAACTCTGAAGCTCTTGCACGATAAGATGATGATGTGCTAAAACAATCTCCATATCTAAGGGTTCCACTTCAATTCTTGCAATATCCTGATGGGTTCGAACTCGTACTTGACGTATTTTCAGCGATTTTAAATAAGCCTCGGCTTTTTCTACCTTCTGCAGTTTTTCATTCGTAATACGCTCCCCATAGGCGATTCTTGAAGACAGACAGGCGAACGATGGTTTTTCCCATGTAGGCAAATTAAATGATTTCGAAAGCTCTCTTATTTCTGTTTTGAACAGTTCAGCCTCAAGTAGAGGACCACGGACGCCTCTCTCTTTAGCGGCTTGCATCCCTGGACGATGTTCGTTCATATCATCTGCAATAACACCATAGATGATATTCTTAAAGCTCTTTTCCTCGAGTACAGGGATTAAGTGATCGAATAAGCTGCTTTTGCAAAAATAACAGCGGTTTTTACTGTTCTCTGCATACCCCGGAATTGCGAGTTCAGAGGTTTCAATTACCTGATGTGTAACACCTATAAGTGCAGCGAGCTCTTTTGCCTCCTCCAGTTCACTTGATGGATAGGTTTCTGAATCCGCGGTTACCGCGAGTACATGATCAGGACCCAAAGTATCAACAGCCACTTTTAATAAGAAGGTGCTATCAACCCCACCAGAGAATGCAACCACTACTGATTTCATTTCACGAAGGATGGATTGTAATTTGTTATATTTATCTGTAAGCACTTATGATCCCTCCCATTGATGAATCTATTTACAGGATGCTCTTTAAATCGTCATACTTCCAAATCCGCCATCTACACGAATTAATGTACCGGTAACGAAACTGGAGGCTTTCTCAGAGGCTAGCCATACCGCAGCACCTTGAAGTTCTTCTGGTGTTCCAAAACGCTGCATAGGCGTATGTTTCATAATGGAGTCTATTCGCTCTGGACTTAGAATTTTGCGATTCTGTTCAGCCGGGAAGAACCCAGGGATGATAGCGTTTACACGGATGCCATTTAATGCAAACTCACGCGCTAAGAACTGAGTAACACTGTTAAGCGCCGCTTTGGAAACCGAATAGGTGAACACTTTGGATAACGGTGTTGTTGAGGATACGGAAGAGATGTTAATGATGCTGCCTTTCCGATTCTGCTCAATCATTTTTTGGGCAAAGATTTGACAGGTCTGCACGATGCCTTTTAAATTCACATCCATAATATCGTCCCACTCTTCCATTTCTAGTTCGAAGAAAGGTGTGGAGCTATTTTTCCCTGGAGCGTTCAGCAGGATGTCCCATCCTCCAGCCCATTCCTCAATTTCAGAAGCTACCTGAAGCAGAGAGTCACGTGAACTAACATTAGCTTGAAATGCTTTTGCTGTACCACCATTCTTAGCAATGCTCTTTGCTACTTCTTCCGCTTTCTCTAGATTCCGTCCGACAATTGCAACTTGAGCGCCTTGTTCGGCCAATCCTGCCGCGATAGATGAGCCAAGTACGCTGTTCCCACCAATGGCAACTGCTGTTTTTCCTGTTAGATCAAATAGATTAGTCATGTCTTCTCTCCCCAGTGTTAGTATTAAAGTAAGTTTCCATTGCTATCGAAAGTTAGGCCGTAGGCTTCAGAGATCAATTCCATTTGAGGATGCTGTTTCACTATATCAATTAATGCCTCGGACACTTCCAACTCATTTAGCACCAATGTGTTTTTGATCCGAACCATTTTGACCTGAGTGAAATCTAAAATATTGCTGGTTTTGATAGCCGCTTGAATGGTTTCCCGGTCGTTAGGCAGCGTGGTTGCAATTTTTGTAGGTGCTACAACAGTAGAAGTCAATCCATTGGCATAGGTTACTTCCAGATCAATCTTGTCTACTAGCCTTTGCGTTGTAAAATCAGCGGTTCCAACACCGTTTGCATTACCTTCAGTCTGTGGCGTCAAATCAAGTACAACGATCTTATTAACCTCAGGACCTCCATAAGCGTATGGCGTTGGGTAACGACCTGTAATATTTGGATCCATACCGTCTCCGCTAATGTTTTTGCCAATTTGATCGATGATAAGTACCTCTAATTGATCAAAGAATAGTTTTGGCAGCATTTCCTTTGCCTTCATTTGTAAAGCGGCTTCCTGTTCAACAATCTCTTCAGGAGTTAACGTCTCAATGCAAACTACTTTATCAAAAGCGTTTTCAATCGTTGCCACTCCAAATAGAATAGGTTTCTTCTCCATAATCATCTTGGCCATAGCGGGAACATTCTCGGCCATGTACTTGAAGCCCAACTGATGACAGGCCTCAGCACCTTTTTGCTTGCCTAAACCAATGCTAATCATCTTCATGATTCCGCTTTCGACAGGGCCTCTAAATGCGGTATGAGGTTTGATGCGATTAATCACTACAATCCCATCTGCACTTGCGGCATGTTTGTCTACATAAACGGGTAATCCATTAGGCAGCTCACCAAGCAGAACCACTTCCATCGATGAACGAATCTCGCAATTCACGCTTTCTTCTGTAACGCCCAGATGGGCCAAAACATCACGTTGTCCCTCAGCGGTGGCTCCGCCATGACTCCCCATGCTTGGAACGATAAAAGGCTTCGCTCCGGCATCTTGCAGAAACTTCACCGTAACGGCTGTAATTTCTACTAAACGGTCTAAACCTCTACTCCCAACAGCAATAGCGATTTCCATACCAGGTTGAATGGTGTTCCGAATCTCATCTCTTTGCAGCTTCTTATTCAATTCCTTCCCAAGGTCTTCAATATGCCCACTATCAAAATTCACTCTTACTTTGGCCATTTTCGGAACCGGAATATCTTTTAGAAGCTCTTGTAAAATCCCCATGATTTCCTCCACTCCAAGTACAAATTGTTATTCATTCATGCTTTCTAATCTGCTTAAAATAGCGTTCTGATAAACCACTTTAAATTAATTTGTTTACCATACAAACTAATTACCTGTATAATAACATCATGCCTTAGGTTCGTCAATCATTCAAGGAGGTGCTTTATGATTACCGGCGATTCTTCACATGTCAAACAAATTAATCGTGCTCTAATCTTAGGTGAAATTATAGGGCACGGCTCTATTTCAAGAACAGACCTGGCAAAGGTAACCGGGTTAAATAAGTCCACTCTATCCGTTCAGGCAGCTGATTTGTTAGCAGAGGTTCTAATTATTGAGACCTATAAAGAGCATAACAATCCAGGCCGAAAACCGATCTTCCTCTCACTTAATGAAACTGCTGGGTATGCGCTAGGGATTGATTTGGACGGAAAAAAGATGACTTTTGTACTTACCAATTTACAAGGTGTTCCAGTCTCTTCTCAACTGATTGAGTTTGAAACCCATAACTATCACGAAATATTTAGATTATTAGTGGAACAGATCAGACACTATAAGAAGCGTTGTGAACTTGCTCCTCACGGCCTCATAGGCGTGGCCATAGGGGTACATGGGATTGTAGATAATTCTGAGTTGATTTGTTATCTCCCCTATCATCAATGGCACAACAGAAATTTAAAACAAGATCTTAAAGACGCAACTGGACTTAACATTTTTGTGGAGAACAACGCGAATTTAAGCGCCTTCTCAGAAATTGTCTTTATGCATCATCAGAGTGAGCATTTATTTTCATTAAGCTTCAATTCAGGAATAGGGCTGGGGATGATGGTTCATGGAGAGGTATTAAAAGGCTATAACGGCTTCGCCGGAGAGATAGGTCATATGATTATCATTCCTGACGGGAAAGTCTGCAGTTGCGGGAATTCGGGGTGCTGGGAACAATATGCTTCTGAAGTAAGTTTAACGAGTTCGATAGCGCGTATGAAGAAAAAAGAAAAGGTAAGTCTTCAGGAAATTGAACATTGGATCCAAGTGGCTGACCCTGTAGCAATTGCTGCGCTAGAGAAATATATGAATTACATTGCGACTGGCCTCAATAATATTATAAATCTGTTCAATCCTGAAATTATGATTCTTAACAATCGCCTGCTAACAATCTATCCTAATGCCCTGCCTCTACTTCTATCAAAGCTAAGTTCGTCGATAAGTCAGCCTTGTAAGTTACTCCTTTCAGAATTAGGAGAGAAGGCCTGTGTTATGGGAGCTTGTGCATTAGTTATAAAAAACTTTCTTGGAGTCTCAAAGCTTAGCTTGAGTAATAACAGGAGCTAGATGGATTTTGTAATAAAAAAACGAATAAAGCCTATTTCAACGGCTTTATTCGTTAGATTAGATTACTAAATTTTAGAACCAGTTCTCATAACCCAACTGTTTCAGATAGCTTCCTGAAGTCTGTAGACAATCAAACGGATCTTTCCCATACGTATCGTCTTGCTCAATCAAGAAATACTGCACACCACTCTCGTGACCGGCTTCGATAATCGCCTGAATATCTAAGCTCCCTTCACCAAGCTCTGCAAACTCAATAATATTGGAGAACTTATACATAAACTTTGACATATCTTTAAAGTCATCTGCACTTAAATCCATGTGGCCGATTCTGTAATCCTTTAGATGCAGTAAGGATACACGTCCAGCAAAGCGTTTAATAACATTTACCGGATTCTCACCACCCCGCTGAATCCAATGAACATCCAATTCGAAACCTAGCTTCGAGGTGTTGTCCTTCATCATATCCAGAAGCGTTTCCCCGTCATATTTCTCAAATTCTACGTGGTGGTTGTGATAATAGAGCTCAATACCGTGCTTCTCCAAACGTGTAGCCATTTCTTCTGCTTGATGAATATACTCCATGATTTTCTCTTTATTTCCCATAAGCGTTATTGGCATCATACCAATACGGACATAATTACAGTTCAATGTCCTGCAATCATTGACGATTTTATCGAAATCTGTGGTTAAGGATTCCCCTGGCATACCCGGCATCGTATTCAGAGGAGCAGAGACCGAAACGATTTGGATATTAAAATCCTCGCTAGCTCGTTTAAGCTCGGACACATTCTCCTTAGTCATATCAATTTGAGTGACTTCAACGGCACTAAATCCTAGTTCTTTTACCGTTCGTAGTGTCTCATAAACTCCGTTTTCCACAATTTTATTTTTCAAGTTGAACATTTGCACACCAATTTTACCGTTACTCATCTAGATCACCCTCCAGTTGAATTTCTTGTTTTTGTGCCGAAGATTTGTGAATCGTATCTATCATTCTTATGGACTGAACAGCATCTCGGATATGAACATAATCGTGTGAATCGTTACGTATACAATCATAGAAATGATCGATTAGTGAAGCGTGGCTAGCTCCATAATAAAACTTCGTCCCTGGAAGCTTGGCATCTTCAACTAATACCTCTTTCTCCCCATGATCATCTTCTTTAATTAATAGGCTGTCTTTTATTGTGAATTTCACTTTCTCATACATCACTTCAAGCTCAACGCTAGAATTACTCGCATTGGCAACGGTTGCAAAAAACAAGCCCTTAGCTCCGTTCTTAAACCGAATATACGCAGACACCGTATCCTCGACCTCAATACCGTAATTCATCAGTTGATCAACGGATCCTCGGATCGCCTCGATCGGCCCACCAAGCAATTGCATATGATCCAGCGTATGGATCGATTGATTAATCATCACCCCGCCACCGGATTCGCTTTTCCGTCCACGCCATGGTTTGATATCATAATAGACTTGCGGTCTATACCATGCTACCAAGCCCTTAATCCCAATCAAAGGGCCATAGTCATTATGACGAACGATATCCTGAAGCATCTCAAAAGTCTCGTTATAACGGTTCTGTAGACAGATGCAAACTTTGATCTGCTCATATTCTGCCTCAAGCTTCTCCATGGCTAACGCTTCTACTAGGTTTAAGGCTAACGGTTTTTCTTGAAGCACATGAACCCCATTCTCCATGCAGGCTTTGGTTACTGGATAGTGCAGATGATGTGGCAAGCAAATATGCACGCAGTCAAGGGACTCTTTTTGAAGCATGAGCAGATAATCTGTATAAAAGCTTATACCAGGTAGTGTGTTCCTTAGAGACTCATCAATATCACATACAGCCACTAACTCAATCCCTGGATTCGTCTGAATCGCTTGAATATGAATGTTGGAAATATCACCAAGTCCAATAACCGCTGCCTTTAACATATGGAAATCTCCTTTTCAAAACTAACCCATGGCTCATACCACGAGTTAGTTTTTTAAATATTAAGAAGTATCATTACTTGGTTAGAGGTTGCTTTTGCTCTTCTTCGATCTTCTTCTTGAGTTCGTTCAAATATAGCTCTTCATCAACAGGGAGCTCCACCTCTTTACCTAGCCAGCTAGATAAGTGAATGGCATTGGCAAGCGCCACGCCGTGAATACCATCACTTCCTGGTGCCAAAAGCGGCTCCCCATTTAAAATATGGGATGCGAAGTTCTTCATGACTGCAGTATGCTGAGCTCCCCAGACACTTTCAAAGGTAATAACTTCTTCATTGTAGATTTCATCCGAATTTCCACCCATGAATATTTTCATTACATCAACCATACTCATGGTATCGCTCATTTCGCGCTCAGGTTTGATCAGGCGTTTAACGGTTATCTTATTACTGTCATCAACTACGATTTTCCCTTTATCACCCAAAATCTCAAATCGGTCCGTTCCTACAACATCATGTGTGCAAGTGACGAATACGCCTGTTGCGCCGTTCCCATAGTCTAGTAGTACAGTAACCTCATCTTCTACTGCTATATTTCTTTGATAACCATATTTCACATTGGAGTAGACTTTCTTAGGCATTCCGCATATCCACTGTAATAAATCCAGCTGATGTGGAGCCTGATTGACCAGAACACCACCACCTTCGCCTTCCCAAGTAGCTCTCCAAGCGCTTTGATCATAATAACCTTGAGGTCTCCACCAGGTGGTAATCATCCAATTCGTGCGACGAATCTCACCGATTTCTCCGTTATCAATAATTTCCTTCAGCTTCTGATATAGCGGGTTGGTTCGCTGATTAAACATGATTCCAAAAGCTAATTCGGGCTTAGTTGCTGCGAATTCATTTAGTTCTCTAACCTGCTTCGTGTATACTCCGGCTGGCTTTTCCACCAGGGCGTGAACGTTTCTCTTCAACGCTTCGATTCCCATTTCCGGATGCAAATAGTGAGGCACACAAGTGACTATTGCGTCTACTTCTCCACTTTCAATCATTTCGATGTAGTTGTCATAGAAAGGAACATCCGGATACTTTTCTGATGCCCACTGTTTCTTTGCAGGATCGATATCACAGATTGCCCCAAGCTGCATATTCTCCACTTTTTCTTCGGTCAAAAAATTTGCATATGCACTGCCTTGTGCACCAACACCGATAATTCCCATTCTTACTTTTGTCATTTCACTTTCTCCTCGCTTTCAATATGTTCAAGTATTTGAATAAGAGCTTCGTACTGTAGCTTGTAGCCCTCCGCCCCATTAAGACCTTTGTTGTCCTTAATAATTTCTTCTGCATTCTCCAGTTCTAAATCCTTTAAGGAGTCAAACTGAACCAGATGTGGTTCAAGCGTCAAGAAACCTTTATACCCACTGTGAATCACCTGAGACAATATCGACGGGATTTGCCCCTCCCCAGTCCCACAGACCACATTCTGATTATCCGACTTAACTGCATCCTTAATGTGTATATAAGCAATTTCATCTTTCAATAAATCGTAGCATGCTTGAGTATCCTCACCACATTGCACGAAGTTCGCAAAATCAAAAATAGCCTTAAAATACTTGGAATTAACCGCATTCAACATCTCACTACAGCGCCGAGCAATATCACCGTAGATATCTTTTTCATTCTCATGCAGTAGAATTACATCGTATTGTTCAGCGATCGTAGTAAATTCCTTGATCTTCTCAATCACTTCGTCCCGGTATTGATCGGGATCGTCACCCTTGGGGATATAGAAGCTGAATATACGAATATACTTGCACTGCAATAAATTGCTGATCTGACAGAGTCTGTGTAGCATTTCTTTTTGCTTTATAAAAGCGCCTTCATCTTTCACGAAAATTTTCCCGATTGGCGAACCGATGGAGGATACTCGAATACCGGATCGTTCAAGTCTGGGTAGAACATTCGATCGAATCTCTTCCAGTGTAAAGTCACCGATATTTCTACCGTCGATGCCGCGCAAGGATAAGTACTGCATCCCCAATTTCGAAACTACCTCAAGCTGCTGGTCAAACTCTGCAGAAATTTCATCAGAGAAGCCTGAGATGCTAAGGTTTTTATTTACCACAACCTCTTTCCCTCCTCCTAGCGATTACCAGTTGAATGTAAGAATAACGTTACTATAAATGAAACCGATTTATTATTCTCGTAAAATCTTGTGTATAATAGTAAAATATAGAGCAGCTTGAGAAGAATAATGTTTACAAGGGGTGAGAATTTAGTGTTATCTGAGGAATGGGAACAACTACAAAAACTACTTAAATTCACATATAACTATGCGAGCATTGAGACTGTCTTTTTTCAATCAGGGGTACAGATCGTATGGGAGTCTGGGCATATACAAGTGCCAGAGCCATTAAAAGGTTACTTCGAAGATCTCAGAGCAATGCTTCAGCTTCAACATTCGAATGCCGCATCACATTTACTTATTCATTCCACATCCTATAAATTGAATTTCATCTCTTCCAACCTTTACAAAGGCACCAGTTACCTAGGGAGCATAATTGTAGGTCCTTATCTACCGGGAGAGCCTTCTACACTTCTCATGCACGATATTATATTTGACAATAATTTATCCATTTGGCTGCAGCCCATCTTAGAACAATATTATCTCTCTCTGCCTTTAATCAATGAACAAAAGGTCAATAACATCTCAGAATTTCTAGCGTATCTTTCAGAGAGTGCTCAACTTTCTAACCACTCGGTTTCAACTTTTGAGCATGTTAGCTATAACTTTCGAAGCCAGAATCTGTTACTTTCTGAAGCGGTCAAAAACAAAACAGATTTATCGCCAGCGATCATAGAAGAAAGATATCGGAAAGAAAATCAATTATTGTCTATTATAGAGCGAGGAAATCAACAACAGCTGCAACAATTCTTGAAGGATGGTGCATGGGGTAAGAATGATTTTCCTGACCGTTTCCCTACGGACCCCCTAAGATCACGTAAAAATTTGACCTTTGTAAGCAACACTCTGCTGCGCAAGGCAGCAGAGAAAGGTGGCGTTCATCCAGTCTACATAGACAGTATCTCAGAGAAATTTTCTATTCAAATCGAAAGATCTGCTTCTGTACAACAGCTTTCTGAGCTTCAAATGAAAATGTATTCTGAATACTGCAAGCTTGTTAATGATTTGTCTCTGAAACCCTATAGTTCTACCATAAGAAAAGCGATCGAATATATCCGCCTAAACCTGGATAAAGAATTGAGTCTTGATATAATAGCCCGTGCGATCTCGGCAAGCATGTACGAGCTTTCCAGACAGTTCAAACAAGAAACTAGCCAATCTATTATTGATTACATCAACTTGCTGAGAATTAAATCCGCTGTTGAAATGTTGGAGAACAATTATCTATCGATAACGGATATCGCTCAGATCGTTGGTTATAATGATGTGAACTATTTTATAAAGGTCTTTAAAAAAACTAACGGAATCACCCCAAATCAGTTCCGGAAAAATAGAAGAAGTATTCAGCAGAATTAACATCTGAAATCGCTACATTTTACAAGCTTCTATTCTCTGTTAAGTCAGTAGCAAGCTGGAGTGTACGTTTTTTGTTCAATGGATAAAGAAATACTAAGATTAGAAAAACTATGAATACCATAACGGCAGGTAATAAAGTTGCTAATGTATGCACTCCCTGAAGTGTATCCTGCGATTGCGCTTTAAGCTGAGCATTATATCCGACAGCACTAATGGCAAAACCACCAAGTCCACCAGCAATTGCTTGACCCACCTTACGGGCAAAGGAATACACAGAGTAAACTGTACCATCTTCCCGTAATCCCGTTAAGTATTCATGATAATCAATAACATCCGTAACAAATGCCCAGATCGTCATGTTAAAGAAAGCGGTGCCAAATGAGGCTACAGTCATTACTCCGATGAATTGATTAACGCTCAAGTTCGGCATGAAATATAACAAAGCATATACTATAGCCGCTAGAAGCAAACCCGCTGAGGCGGTTTCTTTTTTTCCGAATCTTGCAACCAAAGGTTTTATTAATGGCATGGTAATGAATATCGTTGCCGTTTGAATCAAGCCCATCATACTTAATGCTTTTGCACTTCCGAAATAGTCTTTAAACAAATAGACATTCACAGCACCGGTAAGCATAAAGCAAGTCATGATGGCAAGCGAAGCGATTAGGATCCAGATCAGGGGTTTGTTCTTTTTAAATCCTTTTAGCGTTGCTCGAAAATTTGTTTTTACCTTTGAGTTATTCGACGAAGTAATACGTTCAGTGGAGAGACTATAGCAGGCCATATAACAGGAGAGTGAAAGAATGGCGAAGATAACAGCTGTCAAAAAAAATCGATTAGCATCTGCTTTGTTATCTACGAAAATAATCAAAGGACCAACCACATTTATAATCAGCCCTGCTAATGAAGCCCCTAAGCTCCGAAAGGTTGATAACGAGGTTCGTTCCACTGGATCACTGGTGATCACTGAAGCCATTGAACCGTAAGGAATATTAACCGTACTGTATAATGTTCCCCATAGAATATAAGTTACAAAAGCGTAGGCCAGATAGAATCCATCAGACATTCCTGGAATATGAACGAACATTAACACACCAGTAACAACTAGCGGAAAAGACATTCTAAAGATCCATGGTTTGAATTTCCCCTTCGGCCCTGCTTTTCTAGTATCGATAAAACGTCCCCAAGTTACATCTGCGACTGCATCCCATAAGCGAGCAATGAGAAAAAGTCCGCCTACGGCTGCCGCACTGATTCCATACACATCTGTATAGAATACCATCAAGAAAGAGCTTGCAAGAATGAAGAAAAAATCATTGCCGAAATCACCGAACAAATAACCCATCTTATCTCTGAGGCCAAACCTTCTGTTGTTTACATTTGTTACTAAACCCTTTGAAGTTTCGAGACCGGCTTGTTGATTCATATTTATCCCCCCGTAACTTTTGAATAGCTACATTTAAGCGCATCCTTCAAAAGTAAGAATTGTAAGGATATTTAATTAGTTCATTAAACTAACAAAATATCTTTACCGTAGGATAACACCATCAACTTATACTCGTCAACAGAAATTGTAAGCGCTTCAAAATATTTTTTATGTGTATATTTTCACATCGTTTTTTCGCAAAAACCTCTCAGGAAGTTGAGTAATATCAAACATCTTTAAAGCAAAAATCAACAAAAAACCCCTATCAAACCTGGGGTTTCTGTTGAAAGATGACAAACGATATAACCTTAAGAATGACTTCTCTCTGCTATGTCTGCGGTAAGCTGAAGCGTGCGTTTTTTGTTCAAAGGATATAAGAATACAAGGATCAAAAATACTAGAGCTAAGATAATGGCAGGCATTAATGTTGCTAAGGTATGGAGTCCGTGAAGCGTAGCTGGTGTCTGTGATTTAAGGGTGGCATTATAACCTACTGCACTAATCGCAAACCCTCCAAGTCCTCCAGCAATCGCTTGCCCCACCTTACGAGCAAAGGAGTAAATAGAATACACCGTTCCATCTTCACGAAGGCCCGTTATGTATTCATGATAATCTATCACATCGGTCACAAACGCCCAGATCACCATATTAAAGAAAGCGTAACCAAAATTAGCGATAGACAATATTCCAATAAATTGATTAGTGCTCACATTAGGCAAAAAGTATAATAAAGCGTAAATGGCTGCAGCTAATAAAAGACCGGCGGAGGCTGTTTCCTTTTTACCGAATCTGGCAACTAGTGGTTTTACTAATGGCATAGCGATCAACATAGCTACGGTTTGAACAAAACCTACCATACTTAAAGCTGTTGTACTACCAAAATAGTCTTTGAACAAATAGATATTTACTGATCCGATAAGCATAAAACAAGTCATAAAAACGAGTGAAGCAACTAAGATCCAGATTAGAGGTTTGTTTTTGGAGAATCCTTTTAAAGTGGCGCCCAGATTACCTTTAACCTTATTGTTCTCTGGGGCAATAATCCGTTCAGTTGATAGCTTATAACAAGCCATGTAACAGGAAAGTGAAAGAATAGCAAAGATAACGGCAGCAAGCAAAAATCGGTTCGGATCAGCCTTGTTATCTACGAATATAATCAGGGGCCCTACTACATTAATAATTAACCCCGCTAATGAAGAGCCTAACGTTCGAAATGTTGATAGTGAGGTGCGTTCAACAGGATCACTTGTGATTACAGAAGCCATTGACCCGTAAGGAATATTCACAGTACTATAAAACGTTCCCCAGAGGATATAGGTTACATAGGCGTAGGCGAGATAGAATCCGTCAGACATCCCTGGAAGATGAATGAACATTAATACACCTGTAACCACTAGTGGAAACGACATTCTAAAAATCCATGGTTTGAATTTTCCGTTAGGGCTTGCTTTTCTAGTATCTATAAAACGCCCCCAGGTTACATCAGCGATTGCATCCCAAAGTCGGGCAATTAGGAAGAGCCCACCAACGGCAGCCGCATTAATTCCAAATACATCCGTGTAGAATACCATTAAGAAAGAGCTTACAAGAATAAAGAAAAAATCATTTCCGAAATCACCGAATAAATAACCCAGCTTATCCCTTAGACCAAACTTTCTGTTTGTTGCACTAGACACAAAACCCTTTGAAGTTTCCAGACCAGTTTGTGTATTCAACTTCATTCCCCCGTAACTCTTGGATGGTGTACACTTTTACTTCTTCACCTATCAAAAGTAATGATGTAAGGATAATTAATTTGTTTAATAAACTAATTAATTATCCTTACCGTAGAATACCATTTTCTGATGTGCTCGTCAATAACTTTTGTAAGCGCTATATTAACTATTTTATTAGTCTATTCTAACCATTTTGTATGAAATACGCCTTCTTTATCTACTCTCTGATAAGTATGGGCACCAAAATAATCTCGCTGTGCCTGTAGTAAGTTTGCAGGAAGTGTCTCCGCGCGATAACTGTCGTAGTAAGCAATCGCACTTGAAAATGAAGGTACAGGGATCCCGCATTTAATCGCAAGTGATAGAACGTCACGTAGAGCCGTCTGGTACTCTTCCACTATATCTTTAAAGTATGGATCTAGCAAAAGGTTAGCAAGCTCAGCATCTTGATCATAGGCATCTTTGATTTTTTGTAGGAATTGCGCACGAATAATACAACCGCCACGGAAGATCATGGCTATATCTCCGTAACGTAAATTCCATTCGTACTCCTCAGACGCTACACGCATCTGTGCAAAGCCTTGAGCATACGAGCAAATTTTACTCATATATAGTGCTTTCCGAACAGCTTCGATCAGCTCATCTTGATCACCATTGTAGCTCTTCTTCTCTGGTCCTTGAAGCAATTTACTAGCCTTTACCCGTTCCTCCTTCATGGCCGAGATAAAGCGTGCAAATACAGATTCTGTAATGATAGGCAGCGGAACGCCGAGATCTAGCGCATTTTGACTAGTCCACTTTCCTGTACCTTTTTGGCCAGCGGTATCTAGGATGACATCGACCATAGGCTTTCCGGTTTCTTCATCTGTTTTCGCAAAAATATCGGCAGTAATCTCAATCAAATAACTATCCAGCTCACCTTTATTCCACTCACTAAATACATCATGCAGCTCTGCAGCACTAAGATTCAGGACCTGCTTCAGAATAAAATAAGCCTCCGAAATCAATTGCATATCGCCATATTCTATGCCATTGTGAACCATCTTCACATAGTGTCCGGCACCGTCGGGTCCAATATAGGTACAGCAAGGATCGCCATCGACTTTGGCCGATATAGCCTCGAGAATGGGCTTTACAAGCTCATAAGCTTCTTTCTTCCCCCCAGGCATGATGGAAGGGCCCTTAAGAGCTCCTTCCTCCCCACCAGATACGCCAGTACCAATAAAATGAAAGCCGGCGGATTGTAGTTCCTTGTTTCTACGAATAGTATCTTGGAAGAAAGTATTTCCTCCATCTATCAAAATATCGCCTTCTTCAAGAAAAGGCTTTAACGATTCGATTGTCGCATCCGTAGCTGAACCCGCTTTAACCATCAGTAATATTTTTCGTGGTTTCTCGAGCGCATTTACAAACTCTTCAACCGTTTCTGAGCCTATAAAATTCTTGCCATACGCTTCATTGGTTAGGAACTCTTCTGTTTTATCATAAGAACGATTAAAGACTGCGACGGAATAACCTCTGCTTTCTATATTCAAAGCCAGGTTCTTCCCCATCACTGCAAGACCTACGACACCAATCTGCTGCTGTTTAGACATGCCTCTGCTCTCTCCCTCTATTCGTTATCCTGTTTGTAATGGAAGTCTGGAATTGCAGTCCACCGTTTACGTAATTCATGCGCTGCATACTTAGGCTTACGATCCCGAGTAAAGATCCCCTTCTTATTCCCTTGCACACGAATGATTCCCTGACTTGTAGCGAAATCTGCAAAATTCCAAACCTGCTCACCGATAAAATGAGGGAATTCATCAAATACTTCATGATTAGCTTTATAAAACTCCACTTGATATTCTTCAGTGAACATAACCGGTTCAACGTCATGGAATCCAGCCACAGTATCCGCCCCGTATTCGGTCATCATGATCGGTGTGTTAGGGCAACGTTTAAGCCAACCATTGAATTCTGCACGCAATTTCACTTTTGCAGATTCTAGGTCTCCCCCATCCACATACCAACCATAGTAACGATTCAAAGCTAGAACATCGATTAGTTCAGCAATTTTATCTCGATCTGGAGTAGAAGCTAGATGAGTAACGAGTGTAACTGGTCGTTTTTGCGGATCTAATTCTCTCATCAATTCTACAAGCGGCTTAAAGTATTCATAGGCCCCTTCTTCCTCGGACGCAGGTTCATTAGCCACATTCCACATCACAACAGACGGATGGTTTTTATCTCGTGCAATTAATTCCCGAATATCTTGCTCATGTTGCTCTTTGGTTTGGAGTTCCTCCCATGTATTTTTATGGGCTCTGCCTCCTGATAACATGACCATAAAGTTCACATGTAGTCCCACGGCGGGGATTTCATCAATCACAACAAAACCTTCACGGTCCGCAAGACGCATTAATTCTTCAGAGTATGGATAATGGGAAGTGCGGAAGGAGTTCGCTCCCATCCACTTCATCAGATTAAAGTCTATAATATTGGCCGCTTCATCAAAGCCTCTACCATGAATGGGTGAATCTTCGTGTTTACCAAAACCCTTAAAGTAAAATGGCTTATTGTTGATTAAGAACTTCCCATCTTTTACTTCCACAGTTCGCACGCCAAACGGTTGCTCATACACATCGACAGTAGTTCCATCATCAACAAGCTCAATTTGTAGTGTGTACAGATAAGCGTTCAACGGTTGCCAAAGCTTAACATTTTTAAGTGAGATTGTGCCAGCCTCTCCCGCTTGCTCAGCAACGATGTCTCCTGCTTCGTCCAGAACTGTTACTTTAACTTCTGCATTATTTACGAATTTCACAGCGTAGTTAACCTTACCGTTCAGACCTTCTAAAGCGGTTACAATTTCAACATCTTGTACATAGGTGTGAGGTGTTGTATAGATCTTAACAGGACGCTGAAGACCAGCATAATTGAAAAAATCGAAATTGGGTTCATTTTTCAGCTTTTTTCCGATTCCTGGTATTTCTTTCTCAGAGTAAATCCCAACAGGCAGTGTGGAATAATCAACAATATTGTTCAACGCAACAGTCAATCTGTTTTTGCCTGATTTCAAGATCTGATTTAGCTCCGTTTCAAAAGGCAGAAAGCCACCTTTATGCTCAACAGCAAGCTCTCCATTAACATACACCTTAGCTTGATGTGTCGCAGAACCAAATCTCAAGACAGTACGCTCAGCCGAGAACACATCCGGCACTGTAAATTCTCTTTCATACCATACCCAGCCTACATGATCACGGATTTCTGCTTTTACCCCGATGTCGTTAAAGGATGCTGGAACAGCCATCGCTATCGTATCTGTTAATTTGGATTCAAACCATTTTTCTTGAAAGCCCACACCTGAATCTAGCTTAAAGTTCCATAATCCATTAAGATCAATAATACTGCGAGTTTCAGTAACGATTGGATATAACATAAATAAATCCTCCTTTTATTGTATTAACAATTTATCTTTGCAAGAAAAACTTATCCGCATTATGATAGCCGATGTTTCGAATCATCTGTTCCAGAAAATCCATATCATTAGGAATTAGACCTTGTTCCACCCAGTTTCCAACAATCTTACATAAAATACGCCGGAAATATTCATGACGAGCATAAGACAAAAAGCTTCGAGAATCGGTAAGCATTCCAATAAAATGGCTAATCAAACCAACGTTCGCTAAATCCTTCATTTGTTTTTCCATGCCATCAATATGGTCATTGAACCACCATCCGGAGCCAAACTGTACTTTGCCTGGGATACCCTCTTCATAGTAATTCCCCATCATCCCCGCAAGCACTGCATTATCCTTAGGATTGAGGTTAAATAGAACCGTTCTCGGCAGAGAGTCCTCTTGATCAAGAGCATCCAAGAATCTGGACAATCCTTGTGCAAAATTAGTTTCACCCACTGAATCAAAACCTGTGTCAGAGCCAATAAGCTTTTTCATTTTTGTATTATTATTGCGGATAGCGCCCATATGCAGCTGCATCACCCACTGTTTCTCCGCGTACATTTTTCCTAATGCTTTGAGCAGATAAGAACGATAATCCGTGATCTCAGCTTCGCTAAGCGTCTCTTTATTCAATCTTTTGTTAAAAATAGCAGTAACCACTTCCTCGGAAACCTCCGAATAATCCAGCTTCTGAATATCATGGTCCGATGCGCGTCCGCCATGCTCATGGAAATAATTCACTCTTTGCTTCAAAGCATCCAGAAAATCCTCCAAAGAATCAATCGAACTTCCAGTGATGTTTTTCAATTGATCTAACCAGGATAAAAAGGAAGCGGATTCAATATTTAGAGCGCCATCCGGTCGAAACGTCGGTGCGATAAGCGTCTCAAAAGTTTCATCTTGATTTAAGAGATCGTGATATTCAAGTGTGGATAGCGGATCATCTGTCGTTCCAATAAATTTCACATTTGATTTTGCAATAAAACCTCTAGGTCTGTGCGTTGGCAGAAGCAGCTTCTCATTACATTCCGTCCAAATTTCATGTGCTGTTGATGGACTAAGAATTTTCTCTATCCCGAAGAACATCTTCAATTCCAGGTGTGTCCAATGATATAGAGGATTTCCTATTAAATGTGGAACCGTCTCAGCCCAAGCCTTAAACTTCTCCCAGTCATCTGCATCTCCAGTGATAAACTTTTCGCTTATACCATTCATTCGCATGGTGCGCCATTTGTAATGATCCCCCCCAAGCCAGAGTTGAGTAATATTAGCATACGGCTTGTTTTCCCAAATTTCTTGGGGATTCAGATGACAGTGAAAGTCAAAAATAGGCAATTGATTCGCACCATTTTCGAACAGTCGTATAGCTGTATCTGAATTTAACAGAAAGTGATGATCCAGAAAACTTTTCATACATGATCTCCTTCCAAATTCATATTCAGGTAACTCTATTACGGGTTTAAATTATCCTTACAGTTAATTTGTTTAATAAACAAATTAACTGTAAGGATAATTTATCAATTCCCTTTCGTTTTGTCAAATGTATGTTACAGCAGTATAATAACTCTTGATAGGAAGAAAAAGAGCATCAGAATCACTGCTCAAATTGGAGGATAATAATGATTACCGGTGATGCTTCATACATAAAGAAGATTAATCGTTCTTTGATAATCAGAGAAATTGTTAAGAAAGGAATGATCTCCCGGGCAGATCTATCCAAAGCTGTAGCACTAACAAGAGCAACTATCTCTGTTCAAGTAGCTGATCTGTTAGAAGATGAATTGGTTGTAGAAACACAGCTTGAACATAATGCTGTTGGACGCAAGCCAATTATGCTCTCTTTAAATGCTGACGCGGGTTATGCCCTCGGTATTGATCTAGATTATGGGCAAATATCCTTTGCGCTTACAGATCTTCTAGGACGCCCTGTATTTTCTAACATCGTTAAGCTTGAAACCACTGACTATTCCGAGATTCTTGCACTGCTAATCAAACATATCATCACATACAAAAAAAATTACACAAATAGTCGATATGGCATTATTGGTATTGTGATCGCCATTCACGGCCTCGTCTCGAATCAAGAGGTGATTCATTATGTGCCTCGTTTGGGATGGAATGATGTAAATCTGAAAGCAGATCTAGAAAACGCACTTAACCTTGAAATTCATCTTGAGAATAACTCGAATCTCAGTTCTTTTGCCGAAAGAGTCTATGTCCATCATGATACGGATAATCTTTTATCAGCTACATTTCATTCAGGTATAGGCTTAGGAATGATTATTAACAACAAATTCTTTCGTGGACATGACGGGTTTGCAGGAGAAATTGGGCATATGATTGTGGTGCCGGGCGGAAGACCGTGTAAATGCGGAAATAAAGGGTGCTGGGAGAAATATGCCTCTGAATCTAATATTATGGAGGTTTTGTCCGAAAGAAAGAAAACCCCTAATATTACCTATGAACAAATTCAGGAGTGGATTGACCAAGGTGATGCGGAAGTCACTGAGATCATGGATGAATTTATCTACTATCTCTCCATTGGCTTAAATAATATGATCAATATTTATAATCCAGACGTTATCGTAATAGATAGTGAATTGTTACGGATCTATCCAGACTCTATTTATAAAATCAAACAAAATTTGAATTCACAAATTAGCCATTACCGTGAATTGTTAATCTCTACGCTTGGCAAAAACTCATCCATTCTAGGAGCTTGCGCTCTGGCCATTCAGTATTTCCTAGATGTACCTGTGCTAAATCTGCCAAACGCAATGGAAGCTTCAGAGTAAATTGCAGCATACTAATTTCTCTGAAGACTATACATCTATGGAGTGAATGGTAAATACGGTGAATATTTGGACTTCCGGCCGCTGTTGTCTCCAGATTTCTTGAATTATACCGCTGTGAGCGGATGAAATCCGGAGACAAAGGCGATCGCTATCGCGCCTACAGTTCCAAATCCCCCCTTCGCTACGCTCTCCTTTAATGTTTTTTAAATTCAAATAATGCAAGCCTTTTCGTAGAAGATCACTTAATTAAAGAAGCCTAAATCAGTTTTCAGCTTCTTGTTAGAGCTACTCTTCTTATACTCTCTTTTGTCCAAGGAGGAGCTTGAGGATGATTCATTATTTCCTCGTAGGTCATCCAATGTACGGCTTCAACCTCATCAGGACTCTTGTTATATGCTGTACCACTGTCATATTCGCATAGGAAGACCATATTTATAACGTTGCATCCAGCATCTGTCACAAAGGAGGAACTGAATACAAAAGTAACAGCATCTTTTATCTCGATGCCAACTTCCTCATAAAGTTCTCGTTTTACAGTCCGTTCTATGATATCGACTGTGCTTCCTTCAACGTCTACTTTCCCTCCTACAAGAGACAGAGTACCACCTGCATGTTCTTCTTTGATACTTCGTGTAATAACAAGCCATTTGTCATCCCTACAGATTGCACTTTCTACGTTTACTATGAACACGCTTTCTTACTCCCTTCTAATTGAGCAACTAATTAACTATTCCACTCGTTTAAATTATTGGACTACCCTTTTGTATTCGACACCCGCTAGCTTCAACCCTCCGCTGATCCTTATGGACCCAAATAACACTATAAGTACAATTATCGTCATTTGAGCATGGCTTCAAGGGTTAACTGGGTCCAATTGCGAGTGGTTTCGTTCGCGGAGCGTCCATCGAAGCGCAAAGGTTGATCATGCTCACAAAAAGAAAAACTGTCCCAAGCAGCCATTTCGTGGCTTTTTGGGACAATTCCATATTTATATATCTGCCATTTAGGTTTAGACCGAATTATTTATACGCGGGCAACCAATCTCCATGGGCTGTGATCAGCTCATCACACATATTCGTAATGTCATCCATCGACAGTTCGGCGGCAGTGTGCGGATCGAGCATAGCTGCGTGATAAATATGCTCTCTCTTATGAGTAATCGCTGCTTCGATTGTTAACAATTGTGTATTAATGTTCGTACGATTCAGTGCGGCACACTGCGGAGGCAGATCTCCAACAAAGGTTGGAGTGACGCCACTACGGTCTACAAGGCACGGAACTTCAACACATGCTTCTTTCGGAAGATTGGTGATAAGACCTGTATTCATAACATTACCACCAATTTTGAAAGGTACATTCGTTTCGATGGCTTCCATAATGTAGGACGCATATTCATGCGAACGTTCATGTACAAGCTCTTTGTTATTTACTAATTCTTCACGCATCTTCTGCCACCGTTCAATTTGTTCTACACAGCGGCGTGGGTACTCGTCGAGTGGAATTTGAAAGCGTTCGATGAGCTCAGGATAATTACGTTTGATAAAATAAGGATGATATTCTGCGTTATGTTCTGAAGACTCCGTAATGTAGTATCCAAATTTAAGCATCATTTCATAACGAACCATGTCCCCGTGATGTTCTTTCTGCTTCTCAGCAGCGCGGCGTTTGATTTCTGGATATAAGTCCTCTCCGTCCTTCGTAACCTCGAGTAGCCAAGCCATATGGTTAATACCGGCAATCTTAGCCTGTACACCTGTCTGATCCATTCCCAGATGCTCGAATAAGCCTGGAATACAATGCTGTACGCTATGACATAATCCAACGGTCTTCACATCACCATAAGTGTTCATCACATTCGTCAATACGGCCATTGGATTCGTATAGTTCATAAAGAGCGCATCTGGACAAACCTCTCTCACATCTGCAGCAAAATCAAGCATGACAGGAATCGTACGTAAGTTGCGGAAAATGCCACCGATACCAACCGTGTCCGCAATCGTTTGACGCAAACCATATTTCTTCGGAATTTCAAAGTCTGTAATGGTACAAGGATCATAACCCCCGACCTGAATCGCATTAATCACATATTTAGCTCCACGTAAAGCTTCCTTACGATCCGTATAGGATTTCACGATACAAGTACTGCCACTACTTGCTTTTATATTACTCAGCATATTCTCGGAATCTTTTAGGCGCTGAAGATCAATATCATATAGGGCAAGCTCAAAGCCTTGAAGGGCTGGAGTTCTCATGCAATCTCCTAAAACGTTCTTTGCAAATACAGTACTACCCGCTCCGATAAATGTAATTTTGGACATGTGAAATATTCCTCCTTAAATAGTGAGTTCTACGGTCACGACATCGCTAACGACTCAGAAAACCTCGATGAATTTTCCTTATAAACACTAGAATGTCAGAGGGTATCCGTCTCTCTCTTCACTATTCACTATAAATGAGAGCGGTCTCAATGAGTATGGATAAATACAATTCATATATGGATATTTGTTGCATTTAAGTGGCCTGTCCTATAATCTAAATGTAATTCAAATCACGTATAGGAGGTCATAAGCAAATGGCTTCAGAGCATTATCATTTCACAGCAGGGTTTAATCTTGCTCCTGATGAAATCGACCTAACTGTATTGTTCAGCGGAGAAGGTAAACCGGTCCCGGGACATAAGATGGGGCCTTCTGTTCACGATTACTACCTTATACATACCGTAATGGATGGAAAGGGTGTGTTTCAGAGTGGAAGTAACTCTCATATATGTGGTACGGGAGATACCTTTGTCATTTTCCCAGGGGCATTATTCAGCTATCAGGCAGACATGGAACAGCCTTGGACTTATGCATGGGTAGCCTTGCAAGGAGAAGCCGTTCAGCAGCTATTTAAAGAAGTGGGGATTACACCGGACAAGCCGTTAATACACTTAGATAACCTTATAGAGATACATAACTTGTATGAACATATTCGTTTTTCCTTTCAGCAATCTGCTTATCCAAGGTTGGAAAGTTTGGAGGCTTCTGGGTGGCTGCGCCTTCTGGTGCACAAATTCGGCCTTGCGAACATAGGTTCACTCACCCCTAAATCCGCACAATTACCGGATGTTATCGACCGCCAGATCAATCAAGCGATCCGCTGGATCTCTCTCCAATTTCATCAACAGATCAGTATCGACCACATGGCATCCTCTCTTGGTTATCATAGGGCACACCTCTCTAAGGCCTTTAAGCAAAAGATCGGAATGTCACCCAAGCAATATTTGTTAAAGGTTCGCATGGATAAAGCAAAGGAACTGCTTGGAGGAACGCTCACCATCGACCAGGTATCCTCTTCGGTCGGTTTCAATGATGCGTTATATTTCTCCAAGCAATTCCGTAAGTGGAGCGGTATGTCCCCCAGTGAATATCGAAGCCATCTTCGATCTGGCACATGATTGCTTATGGGTTATTTCATGGCTTTTGATAAAATCGAGGTGACAAACGCTGTCTTTCCTTCACAGTAAGCATCCATATCGTAACGATGTTGTTCCGCCAAATGCTGTTTGACTTCTGCATATGCTTGGCGCGCTACCGCATTTGAACGGAGATAGTCTCTAAAAGCGATATGCTCCAAATACCCTTTTCCATCCTTAGGGCATACATACAGATGATATTGCATGAATTCGTCCGCTTGACGTCTTTTGAAGGCTTCCCTGCCCTCGATTCCCAAGTTCCCTTGATGTTCATAACCATACTGTTGTAAACGTTCTATGATTTTTGGGAGTACATCGTTGCTATCCATTACAAGATCAAGATCTATGATGGGTTTAGCAGCGAGTCCTTCAATGGAAGTACTCCCCACATGCTCTATCGTAATAATGAGGTCGCCAACATAAGATAACAACTGTTCTTTTATTCTATCGAATTCTAACTTCCACTCTGGATCATAAGGGACAACTTCTACGACTTTCGTCTTCTGAGCGATGCTCATGCACCTCCTGCGATGAATGTCTTCTTCTCAATTCCTCTATAGACTATCCATATACATATAGCGGCCACAATTAGCATTCCACCCATCAGACAGACGCCATTCCAGCCCCAATGCTGCCATGCAAAGCTTCCAAGTGTTGATCCAATAGCTCCACCTGTAAAAGTGCTAACCATAAACACCGTATTTATTCGGCTGCGCGCCGCCGGCTCAAGTGCATAGATCCGTGTTTGGTTACTAACCTGTGACCCTTGTACTCCAAGATCCAGGATAATAACACCGGCAATCAGGCTCCAAATTGTAAATCCAGCTAAACCGAAGAATCCATAAGCAATCAATGTCAGCAATAGTAGTATACCTACTATCTTTTTCGGTGCGATCCTATCAGCTAACCTACCGATAAATGGAGCACCCGCAGCACCTGCTACACCGATCAATCCAAACAAGCCTGTGATAGAGCTACTATAGTGGTAAGGTTCACCTTCTAGAAAGAAAGCCAGTGAAGTCCAGAACACGCTGAAGCCACCAAACATACAAGCACCAATCAATGATGCTTCACGAAGCGTCGAATATCTGCGAATCAAATTCCCCATTGATTTCAGTAGATCTGTATAGGATGAATTATTTTCTGGTTTCGTCTTTGGAATTAGTTGGTATAAGATAAGGGATAACAATAGCATTATAGCTGCGGCAATCCAGTACATGGCTCTCCAGCCGAACATATCTCCTATAATTCCAGATATTGTTCTTGCAAGCAAAATACCAAAAAACAGCCCGCTCATTACTGTTCCAATAACCTTTCCTCTTTCTTCTGGCAAAGCGAGCTCCGCCGAGAGAGGAATGATAACCTGCGGCACGACCGTAGTAATGCCAATAGCAAAGCTGGCGATATACATCCAAATAAGGTTCTGAGCTGTAGCGAAACCAACAAGTGATAGTGATACAGCAATAAGAAGTCCGGATATTAGTGTTCTTCGTTCACGGATGTCGCCCAACGGAACAAAGAATAACATCCCAAGCGCATAACCGATCTGAGTAAGCATCGATACATATCCTACTGCGTTAGAGGATGCATGGAATGTTCGTCCTATATCGGCCAAAAGGGGCTGATTGTAATACATATTTGCGACGCTTAATCCTGATGCAATGGCTAAAATAAGTATGAATTGCTTAGTTAGGCCTCCTCCTACACGAACTGCAGCGGGTGTGATAGATTGTGTCATGAAATTCTGTGCCTCCGATTACGTATGCTGCATAAACAGCAAGCTTTATTTTCCTAATACATTATAGCAGTCACTGTCAAGCTGACGTATTTCTGCGATATAATAATTATCCTAAATACAATGATCTGCATAAGTGCAATTTATATTGAAATATATTGAGCGGGGAGTAAATAACATGCACCAGAATGACCGAATTATAACCAGATTGCGCAAAGAACCGTTAAAGAATGTCAGTTTATTAAAAATGCTAACCTCATTCCATGAAGTCATGGAGTCTCATCTTGTGGAGCAAGGAAATCAATGGGGTGTTTTATTGCTTCTTCCTGCTTCAGCGTACGCATATGATCATAGAGTATATCCTCAAGCGGATTACATCGTATTTATGGATTACAGCAGCCCAGATGTATTTCCGGCTCTGTTTCAATTCCTGCCTCCGCAAGCAAATTTTGTTTTTAAACTGCAAGACCTGAACTATAAAAAGGCATTATCATCACATTTTTCAATGGAGAAAGTCCGGGGGTTCTACTCATACAGTACAGCTGAGGGACAAATCTATCCGAAGGACGAAGATGTTGTTATCAGTCATGTGGTTGACGACAGATTAATTCCGCTGTGGGCCGCTAATCATTACACGAAAGACGAAATAGAAGACTATTTTCAAAACGGGGCTTTTTCCGTGTCAATTTTCCTAGACGACAATCCGGTCAGTACCTGCTTAGCGTTCCGTAATGAAGAAACCATCTGGGAAATCGGCGCTGTACATACTTTAGAATCCTCTCAAAGAAACGGGTATGCGAAAAAGGTGGTCCAAACCGCCATACAAGAAACGTTAGAACGAGGGTTTATTCCACGCTATCATGTGCTTGAAACAAATCAAGCTTCCATTAGACTAGCTGAATCTATTGGACTCGTTCCTTGTGTACAGCTTGAACACTGGATTAACTACAGCCAATAACACGTTTGATAGGAGGTGATATGCATGAGTTATGGGCCAAACGAGAATCAAAACTATTATCCTCCCCCGCCTCCACCAACACCGATGAATGGTAAGTCAATCGCTGGTTTCGTCTTAGGAGTGCTTTCCATAATTGTTCCTTATATCGGATTTTTGTTAGGGATTGTAGCGGTTATTCTGTCTGCCCTATCCCTTAAAGAAATACGGATTCGGTATGAGCAAGGAAGAGGCTTAGCTATTGCGGGTCTGGTATGCGGGATTGTCGGCACTCTACTTTACGCCATATTAATTTTATTTTTTATTATTTTTATATACGCAGCAGCAAGTTACACCCCCTACTGATCCACACAAAAAAAAAGGATCTCTACAGCCAACCTAATGGCTGCAGAGATCCTTTTTCCTTTCCTATGAACAGAATTCAATAGGTTCCATTGTTAAGCTGCTGACGATACTCCGTAGGAGTTACGAGGAACCGCTTGCGGAACATCTGTGTAAAATGTCGCATGTCCTGATATCCAATACGTTCGGCGATTTCTGCCACCTTAAGCTTCGAGTTTACTAGCAGCAGCTTCGCTTGCTCCAATCGTAAGGATGTCACATATTCTTTATAGCCTTGACCCGTCTTCTGTTTAAATAATTGACTGAAGTAGACCGGATTCAGAAATACAACGGAAGCAATCTTTTCCAAAGTAAGGTCTTCGTAATAGTGTTCCTTTACATATTGCAATGCGATGTCGATTGCTTTTTCGCCACTACCTTTCGCTGGCGTTAAATCCAATGCTTGCGAATTCACCGCCTCTCTTAAGCTCGTTACGATCTGAGGGACAGTATTTATATCGTAGCTAAGTCCGGAATGGATCATTTGGAAAGGTGTTCTTAAATATTGCTTCAAATAGGTCCGCCCATCTTCCAGAAAAGATTCTAATTTTGCTTCTTCCCTTAAGGTGATTAATCCCAGCAGACTCTGTCGGTCATAACTGACCACAAACCCGCTCCCGTCCCGCTCTATCAGCTCAGTTAACACATTCTCTACAATAAAATGTTCTATCCGAATGTTTTTATCACCCGCATCCATTTGCAGCAAAATCAAATAGAAATATTGATGGTCTTCTATTAATTGGCTGATGTCTAAATTACCGAGATTAAAACCAGAAGCGAGCCTCTGAAATACACCTTCTCTTAAATATTTCAGACTTGACCTTAATCGGTCTTCATCTTTAATAAGCTTATGATCCTGCTCTATTTCTAGCGATAAGTTACTAATAATCTCAAGTAGCTTGCTTTTGCCGATCGGCTTAAGTAGATAATCTCTCGCTCCAAGACGAACGGCCTCCTGCGCATAGGCGAACTCACTGTGTGCAGAGATGACCACCCATTTGACATAAGGATACCGCCGCTTAGAAATCCTCATGAACTCTAGGCCATTCATACCGGGCATAAGAATATCTGTTAAGACGATATGGATGGACTGTTCCTCCATAATCTTGACAGCTTCTTCTGTCGACGCAGCAACATGTACACAATAATCTGGATAGATACTTCTTATAGTGCGCTTAATGCCTTCTCGGATCACCCGTTCATCATCAGCTATGAGAATGTTCACGACTATGCTCTCCTTCCTGCGGAATCGGCAGCATGATAGCAACCTCGGTTCCTTCTCCAGGTAAGCTTCGAATCACAAGACCATAGGATTCTCCGAACATATGCTGGAGCCGCCGATGCAGATTTTGAAGACCGATCCCCATTTTTCCATTTTCTTTCGTTGTAGGTCGATCCAAGGATTCCACCAGCGCATTCAGCTTCTCTGCATCCATACCTTTGCCATTATCTTGAACGACGATGTTCAGCACTCCAGTTTCTTCAAGTATACTCACCTTCAGAATACCTTGACGATCGAGCGATTCCAAGCCATGTTTTACAGCATTTTCAATGACCGGTTGTACAGTCATCTTGGGAAGGCGAACCTCAAGCCATCGTTCATCTATATTTATCTCAATCCGTAGACGACCTTCCAACCGGATAGAAATAATATTTAGATAGTGCCCGATTTGTTCCAGTTCTTCTCTTAGCGTGACTTCTACATCAACTTCCCAATGACTGCTGTACCGGAACATCGAAGATAGCGAGAGAACAAGTTCACCTAGTTGCTCATTCCCTTCCTCATCCAGCATCCAATAAATCATATCCAGAGTATTGTATAGAAAATGTGGGTTCACTTGAGATTGCAAGGCATGAAGCTCAGCATTCTTCTCACTAACGGAAGATAGTTTTACCCGCTCGATTAGTTCTTCGATTCGGCTAACCATCCGATTAAACGAAGCAACAAGAATATTAATCTCTTGATAAGAAGAAACATTCACCATTCCCCGAAAATTACCGATCTCCACCTGCTTCATCTCTCGAATCACCTTTTTAAGCGGCAAAGAAATCGTTCGTGAAACAATAGAAGCTATAAAAGTAGAGACGAGAACAAGAATCGAAAATACAATGAAAAGATACCGTTTCATCTCTACCAGCTCTACATTTAAATCGCGATTAGGTGTGATACTAAGCACCCACCAACCTGAGAAGGACAGTTTAGAAGCGACAAGCAGACGATTGGCTGTCTGTTCAACCACAACATTCTGGGAGTTCTGCAAAGACGGGAGCTGAGTTAAATCTGGTTCCTGATCTTCGGCAGAGGATACGAATCGTCCATCCTGCGACATTAAATACACCTGGCTATGCTCACCCAGCTTCACATTATCCAACGCATCCAGAACAGGCTTCGGATTCGTCTCGTACAGAACAATGCCAATCGGTTTGTGTTCATTGAGATCGTAAATCTGACGGCCGAACGCAAACACAGGGCTATCCTCCACTTGATCGATAAGAGAATGTTCATAGACGCCGAGCCAGACCATTTTACCGGAGGAAGCTTGCAGCTGATGGTACCAATCTTCCTTCATATATTCGGGATCAACCACATTCATATAGTTTCCGTAATTATAGATCTTACCTTTATCTGTAATGACATGAATACCTACGAGATCATCCCGAGAATAAAATATAGCTCCCAAAATATTGGTAATTGTCTGTTCATTGATGTAAGCTACCGCGGGCTCTGTGCTTGTCTCATTAATCAAACGTATCAATTCAAAGTTATTACTGAGTGATTTAGAGAGACTATCATACCCTTTGTACAGTAAGCTGAATAGATCCGCTGTCTGAGCGACATTCTTCTGCGACAAATCACTTATTTTCTCATGAAACTGTACGGTTGTCCGGTTGTAATAGAGCAGACTCACAATTAATAGAATGCTAGACATGCAAAAAAGAAACAGCAAAAACAATCGATGGTGGATGGAATGAAAGCTGTTTCTCAAAAAGGCTTCCCTCCTCAAACTCATCTGTCCTGCTGCTTCTTCATTATAATTCCATTATTGTAATTTGCAATATAGATTTATCCTTTTACTGCGCCCGCCACCATTCCTTTTGTAATCTGATTGGATAAGAAGAAATAGATTAAAATGACGGGTAACGCACCCATCACTAGAAATGCACCGATATTCCCATAGTTTACAGAATACTGACTAACGAATGTGTACACACCAAAGGGCAAGGTCTTCAATTTCTCGGAGGAAATGAAGGTGGCCGCTAAGATATACTCATTCCAAATGTTGATGAACGTTAGAATACATACAGTCATTACAGGTGGGACAGATACCGGAAGAATGATCGTGCGGAAGATCCGATATACGCTCGCCCCATCAATAAAGGCTGATTCTTCAATTTCATGCGGAATGCTCTTCATAAAGCCACTTAATATGAACACCGCTATTGGGGTTGAAAAAGCTACATAAGGCAATATGAGTGATAAGTGTGTATTCAGAATATGCATATTTTTGAAAATGATCATCAGCGGAAGCAAGGTGGCCTGCATGGGGATCATCATCCCCATTAAGAAGATCGTCATGACCAAGTTGCCGTAACGCCAACGGAACCGTGAGATCGCGTAAGCTACCATCGAACTAAGCAGGATGACGAAGATCATTGTTACACCGGTAACCACTACACTGTTAGATAAATACTTTAGATAGCTACCTGACTTATAAGCCTCGCTATAGTTATGCCACTGAAATACTTTAGGAAATGAGAAAAAACTTCCTCCCAAAATCTCTTCGTTGGTCTTCAAGGAATAGAGCATTAGCCATAGCAGAGGATATAGCTGGGTAACGACAGGAATCGCAAAGAGAAGATACACGAGTCCTTTCTTGACATTCCGCATGATCGCGCACTCCTTTGCTAACTGAATTTTTTCTCAAGCTTATTAAAGATAGTATTAATGCTAGCAGTAAACACAAGGCACAGTATGACCAAGAACGAAGCGATAGCACTACCATATCCATATTTAAAGGATAAGAATGAACTGTTGTACATATGTGTAGAAATAACATCTGTAGCATGAGCGGGTCCACCGGCTGTCATGACCATAACGAGATCAAAAGCCTGCAAAGACCCTATAAAGGCAAGTACGATAGATATTTTGAAAATTGGAATAATCAGTGGAAAAGTAATATATCGATCGGCTTTAAATCCATCAGCCCCATCAATCTTTGCCGCTTCATACAGCTCATCCGGAATATTCTGAACACCGGTATATTGAATCAGCAAATGGTAGCCAAAATATTGCCAAAGAGATACTGCATAAAGCGCGAACATCGCAATTTTAGGTTCTGTGATCCAATTGTGAGTCCAGCTATCCAGCCCAAGAGAGATCAGGACGCCATTCAACATCCCGCCCATGGAGACAGGGTCATAGATCGTTTTCCAGAGCTGCCCGATGATAACCACCGACAAAATAACCGGCGTAAAGTAAATAGAAACTAAAGTGTTTCCTTTTCTCACGTACCGATTTAGAAGGATAGCCATCAACAAACAAAATGGAATTTCCACCATGGAAGCCACAGCATAGAGTAACGTTCTCTTTACAGATGGCCAAAATACTGGATCATGAAAAAACATCTCTTTGAAATTAGCAAGTCCAGCAAATGTTTTCGTAGTCGTAATTCCGTCCCATTGCAGCAATCCTGTATAAAAGGATACTAGGATAGGAGCAAACACCAAGCACACATACAAAAGCAGGCAAGGTAACACGAAGACGGCGATTGTGCGCGCTGGAACCTTTAGTACCTTCATTATTTCCGCCCCCTAGAATGTAAACACGATGCGAAGAAGCGTTTAAGCACCCTCGCATCGCGTTTTCTAAACCTTCTTATTTATTAGCTTCAAATGCGGTTTGATGTTCTTTAGCTACTTGAGCGGAATCCACTTTTTGAACAAAAAGATTTTGGATACTGCTTAGATGGACTTGTGCCGTAGCTGGGTTCATGGTGTTGTCAAAGGCCAAGTCGCCACCTTTAACCTGATTGAACAATCCTGAAATGTTGATCGCCAGATCAGAATATCCTGCGCCTTTCAGGTCTCCATCCACTTTTTGACCAATCCCTACAGCATTTTTAAGTTCAAATTGTTTTTTAGGAAGATTCAGTGTAAAGAAATTCAAGAAATCTTTCGTTTCTTGTAAATGCTCACTGTTCGCAGAAATCGCAAAGGCGCTACCTGGTGCGAGCATGAATTCATTTGGATCCCCTTTACCATTAACGCTTGGGAATTGGAAGGCTCCTGCTTTACCAGCGACTGAGGAAGCGTCAATTGCACCTGTTTCCCATGAACCGATAACCCACATAGCGGCTTTACCGGATTTGAAGATATTACCACCTGCATTAGCATCGATGGAAGTTGCTCCATCTGGGAATGCACCTGCTTGCACGAGGTCTTGGAAACGATCTACAGCTTCTACGAAAGCAGGATCTTCAAATGTTTTTTTGCCATCAAGTACATCTTGAAGGAAACCAGGTCCTCCATTGGTGCGAAGCAGGATATTCATGAACAAGAATGAACCCGTCCAGGAATCTTTTTCACCGATCGCGATTGGCGTAATGCCTTTTGCTTTCAAGGTTTTTACATCTTGAAGTAGTTCATCGAATGTTTTAGGAGTGTCTGCGATGCCCGCTTGCTCGAAGAGTTCTTTATTATAGTAGACTACCTCGATGTTATTACCATCTGGCAGCGCATAAACATTACCATCGAAGCTGTAGTAATCAAGTAGACCGGATTGATAAGTGTCTTTCAATCCATTTTGATCCAGCATGTCATTCAGAGGAGCAAACAGCTTTGCATCAACGAAAGGTTTCATTTGTGCAGCCGGGTTAACAATCGTAATATCAGGAATTTCTTTGGAAGCGGCTTGTGTTTTCAATTTAACCTTTTGCTGGTCCGTATTTAAAGTATCCAATTCGATGTGAATGTTAGGGTTTTCTTTTTCATATTGGTCAACTAATTCATGAAGCATCTTATAAGAAGGGGTTGCTGGATCCGGGTAAATATTTTGAAAAGTAATCGTGACCTTCTTACCGCTTTCGGTTTTTGTAGTTCCGGCATCTGGAGCATTCGTAGCTGTATTCCCTTTCGACTCTGTAGCGCCTTTACTCTCGTTGTTGTTTGAATTTCCACACGCTGCCATACTTAAAACCAAAGCTGCTGATAACGCAATTGTTGAAGTTGCCTTCATTTTTTTGCTGACCATTGTTTGACGCCCCCTATTTTCGTTATAGGCTTATTATTGTACTGTTAAGCGCTTTCAACAAGGTGTCAAATTTAAGATATATGGTTTGTTTTTTCTAGAAAAATACAATATATGTCCGAACATAACGAAACACCCGCTAATTCAGGTGCTTCGATTAACAATATTTTCGATATTCTGTCTGAAAATTCGTTCAATCAGATGTTGAACCAAAATCGGTAATCTTAAGCTTTAAATCAAAGGTCACTGGAATCCGAGTAAATTCCTCGTCCCAATGATCCTTAATCTGTTTCCAGACATGCGGCTTTTCAATGCTGTACCAATCACCGAATCCTGCTACCTCCACCTTGTAAGTGGACTGCATCTTATGGATAAGACTATTGATATGTTGGGTTAATTTCTCTTCGAATATCTTCTCTAGTTCTTTGAAGTAACCAACACTCGAGGAATGCTCTTTCACATCCCAATCCTCTATTAGTCGTCCAGTGGACTCAATTGCAACATGAAACGATATCTTCTTATCATCGGTTTCATTCAGTGTAATCTTGCTCTTAACGGATTTAATCTCATAAGTAATCGAGTCATTCGACTGATCATATGCTTTGATGCTCCCGCCTTTTATATCTCCCTTGATCCAGGCAATACTCTCCACATCATGTTGGTCAAGATTGCCGATCCAATGTCCTGTATCTCCCTTGATAATACCGGCTCCGGAAAATTCGACCTCACCGTGTGCCTCCACAACGTTCTGCAACACAAAGCTTTGCTTGGAGTACATCAGCGCATCTAGATTCGACAACGTTATGCCCTTCATAACTTTACTGGTTCTGAAGTTGTTATGGACCATCTCTGCCAGTCGAAAGGAAGGAATCTCCTCCGAGGTCGTCATAAGCGTATCGGACGCGCGACCTTGACTAAGAAATATGAGACAGCTGGGACGGATATCGTTATCTCGCAGTACAAAGTCCATCAACCGTCTGATCTTCTCCTTTTGCACTAGATCCTCTGATATGACTATAACCTTGAGATGGTGGCCTATAATTGGACGGTTCTGGCGAATGGAGAACTGCCGGAATACTTCAAGCAGAGAATCTCCTGTCTCTGAAATATTGTTAAAATGGGTTTTCGGTGTTTCGCCATCTTTGCCGGAGTTCCCGATTGTTCTTTCAGGCACAATTTGTACGGTTGCCGTAACTTTATTATGCTTTTGATAGCTTCCTCCACGTTCCTCGAATTCCCGTTCGAGCGTATTAGGTTCTCCCTTGTCTAGCGCCAAACCCGTATAAACACTAAGGTCTTCAATCTCTTTACTACTCCAACAGCCAGGCTGCGTAAACAGAACCATGAGTACTAATAATATGCGTAAAACTCTCTGCCTAAACATTCTGCTTGAGTCCTTTCTTCCTGATAAGTAATACAATCGACAATAACAGTGGCAACAACATAAAAATCAGCACACCCATATAGCCAATCGAATCACCAAGACTGAAGACATCATTGATGCGTTGAGGGATCATCGTGCAGATGAAGATTACGGGCATTAAGGCGAAAATTACCGGATGGATCTTCAGATTGAACACTTGCGAGATTCCAAGCGCCGCATTAAAGAAAAAGCTGCAAAAATTACAGAACATCTGCATCAGCCAGATGACTAGCAGCGGAAATTCAAATCGTTCAAAAAAGAAACCTGAAATTTCAAAGCTCCGTACCAAATCTATCGTTGGCCAGGTACTGGTGATTACAGAATTGATGGACAGACCGCCAATAACCATCACAACAGTAACCAGATATAGTACCAGCGGGATGCAGAATCCGACCACCATCCCCTTGACTGCTTCCTGCGGTTGCTCCATAAAAGCTGTCATTGTCATTACAACTTCACAACCAGTAAAGATGAGGATACTCGACTTCATGCCATGGATGACTGGCATCAGACCTTCACTCATAAAAGGACGCAAATGCTGGATATCAAAAATCCTGGTGCTTAAGATAAAACAAATGATCAGGATAAAAATACTGATCGGAAACACAATCTGAAACACACGGGCAATGGAATTAATCCCACCATACACCAAATAAGTACCAACCCAGATGAACGGCATCACAATCGCCCAAATTGGTGTCCCTTCCAGAAGAAAGAACAATGTTACTTCCGCCAGTACACGGATTTCGAATCCCGCAATCACAATAAAGTACAGAATCAACAGTGAACTCAGTACACCACCTGGAAGATTCCCAACAATTTTTTTAGAATACTGAAAGACAGTTTTACCCGGAAATTGCTGGCTAAGTTTCACCATAACCAGTATCACTATAAGCACAGCGATCCCACCTAGCACCACAGAAACCCAGGCATCTGGAGTCTTCACACCTTGGACAATATCTCTGGGCAAGGTCAGAATTCCAGCTCCTAGCATTGAATTCGTCAGTACTATGGTAGCCTGCGAGGTTGTGATCTTGTCATCCGTACGTTTGAACACTGTGGTCTCCCCTCTGCTCCTGCTAAGAATACATTCTCTAGGACCTGCGCTTTTTCTTTTGGGTCTTCAGCATCTCCGGTCTTCGCTTCATGATGGATAACGGTGCACGGACGAATAAATCCTTCCAGTCACTTACCCGGAAAGGTGAGATAGGGGTGATGTAAGGAACCCCGAAGCTTGAAAGCCGAGTCAGATGACTGCAAATCAGCAGAAAGAACAGGATGGTTCCGAACATGCCCAGGACTGCCGCAAATAACATGCCTGCGAATCGTAAGATTCGGAGGGTGATGCCGGCACTGTACATCGGTATGGAAAACGAAGAGATCGCTGTCACGGCAACGACAATGACTAGAAAGGGACTTACAATACCAGCCTGTACCGCGGCATCTCCAATGATCAGACCTCCAACAATTCCCATTGCCGGACCTATGGGCTTCGGCAGACGAATTCCAGCTTCACGTAATATTTCAATGGAAATCTCCAGAATCAACACTTCAATTAAAGCAGGAAAGGGTACGCCTTGGCGTGTTTCGATAATGGAAATCGCCAGCTGTGTAGGAATTAGCCCCGGATGAAAGGAAATAAAAGAAATATACAGCGCAGGGGCTAACAGAGCCAGAAATGATGCGCAAAACCGTAGCACCCGTAATAGTGTTCCTGGTAACCAGCGTTCATAGTAATCCTCGGGAGACTGCAAAAGCATACTGAACGTCACTGGAACAATAAGTGCAAACGGTGTGCCATCAAGT
Source organism: Paenibacillus sp. FSL H7-0737 (assembly GCF_000758545.1). NCBI lineage: Bacteria > Bacillati > Bacillota > Bacilli > Caryophanales > Paenibacillaceae > Paenibacillus > Paenibacillus sp. FSL H7-0737. The sequence goes on from NZ_CP009279.1 coordinate 3,604,399, forward strand.
AAAATGGCAATTCTCCCCTCTAATAAGGAGGCAATCACACGATCGGGTCTTTCCGTGTTCTGTGTTTGCTGAAACGGACTTAAATAATCATCCTCGATTAACTGCTCCACATAGCCAGATTCCAGAATGAAATCCATATCAATTTTGGAGATCCGGTCCTTCACTTCCTGTAGCAGATCAGGATTTACAATGTTTTTCATATAAGCGATAACCAGATTCTTCTTGATTTCGCTGCCCACTTCAACCTTTTGCATTTCTAGATTCTTATTGAGTCCTTGGCGCCGTAGCATAGAGGTATTCTCGCTGAGCACTTCGGTAAAGCCAATCCGAGGTCCCCGCAGTAACGCTTCCGAGGTCGGCTCATTAATAGCGCGCACTGCTCCATGTGGAAAGCCAACCAGCAGCATCTCACGCATTCCTTCGACAATCAGTGCAGTGTAGCCAAACAGGACAGACTCCTGCAGATAGTCCAAATCTCTGGTTTCATTAAGCTGAACCAGCGGGAGCATATTCTGTTTCATATAGGTGTATATTCCTTCCGAAGCCTGCATTTCACCAGCAAACATCAGATTTTGCAGCACCTGTTGATTGATCAGCTCTTCATCCTGCATTCCCTCTACATAAACCAACACGGCACGTGCCTGAATACTTTTTACTGAGAATTCACGGAAATGCACATCACTGTTATCCCCCAATGCCATTCTTATCGTTGTTAGGTTGGCATCATAGTCTTGAGTAAACGCTGTACACACAGGAGGCTGCTGATTTGCTTCATCGTTGTCTGCCTTCTTTAGTTCCGAATCCTGAGATTTAGCCCCTGATTCCTTGGAACGTCCGCTTCCAACATAAAAATACAAATGCTTGTAAAGATAATAAATCCCTATGGGAAAGAGCAGCGTGATCGCCGCTTGCATGAAAATTGTCCAATCCGGAATATAAGAGACTATTTTAGACCACATCGTAATCATCCTCTAATAGGAATCTTCTAGATACTATTCTCCGCCTGCCCTATTTTTATACAACTTTTGGAATAGAAGGAAAGTATAGATCGGTGCAAGGAGATAAATGTTGTTGTGCATCCAAACATAAAGAGACGCCCGCATAAGCGGGCGTCTCGATAAAAAATATTTAAGATAGTTACTGTGGTTGCCGCCATTGTTTTAGCACTTCAAGTAGCCCCGGAACATCTAATCCATCCAAAGAAAAAGCTTTGCGTAGCAGCTCATGCGGGATGAATTCGTCGTATTTCCCGAGATAAGGAGCTTCATCTGGAGATAATAAGGATAACGGATCTGTGGCAGCCATACTCTCAGCGATGATCTCCGCCTCAAGCGTTTCTGCATCTGTTTTGCCTGCAACCACCATATAATAAGGTTCCATCGGCACGATAGAACGAAGTCCCTGTGAGCTCTTCAAATTGTTTTTAAGAAGGCGCTCCAGTGTGCGGAATTGCCGACTACCCGCCCAAGGCAGAATGAACATTGAATCTCCACCTGCTGGCATAACGGAGCGTTCAAGCATTCCACTCTCCTTCGCTAAACGGCGGGCTCTCTCAAGCCGCGCAGCGGCACTTGGAGCTAGATAGGGATACAGTGCAGTTGCGCCTAAGACTTCACGTATCTTGGTCATAATGCGTGTATGTACATCTCCACCCGCTCCAAGCCACAACGTATCCACTTTACCGCGTGAGGTTTTTACATAAACAGCTTTATGGCGATTATCGACCTCTTCTACCTTCCAGAGCTTCCCTGCCAGAGTAAAACAGTAACCCGGTGGTGGTACTGTTGTGATCGATCCAATTTCCTCTGTTCCATTATAGACAACATGCTCTTCATCGTCTTTAAAGACAGCGTAGAAGCGGAAGTTGTTCACGATTTTCTCCCCTGCCATCCCGATAATCAAGCTGCCTTCATCCATCTTCTCGATTTGTCCCATACCCAGCATATAAGTCATGAAGGTATCGTAGTCCGTAGGATCAATGCTATTGAAGGAAGGTAAACTTAATACTGCTTCCTTTAAATCCTCCGGCTCCGCCTCCCCCATACTCTTCAATATGCTCATCGTCTGATGGTATAACAGCCCGACTGGCAGCTGGCGCACCACCAGTGGTTCAACCCACTTCTCGCGCACATATAGCTCAATAACCGCTATCGCCCGAAGCAGCGTCCAAGGCATCCGTGCCGGAAGCTGCGCTTCCTCATCCTCTTCCTCGGGCGTGACAAAGATCATCTCGGATGCGGCGTCACCGCGCCTGCCCGAGCGGCCGAGTCGCTGCACAAAGCTTGCGCAGCTATAAGGAGCGCCGACCTGGAGCACCCGCTCCAGCTCTCCTAGATCAATGCCCAGCTCCAGCGTCAAAGTCGCTGCCGCAACTGCAGGTCCGGAGCCTTGCCGCAGCGCGGCTTCCGTCTCTTCGCGGAGCATCGCGGAGATGCTGCCATGGTGAACGTGAAAAACATCCCGTTCCCCACGCTTCGCGGCCGTTCTCCGCAGCTCAAGGGTTGCCGTCTCCGCATCCGAGCGGCTATTCGTGAAGATCAACGCTTTCTTAAGATGCGTATGATCGTAAATGAAATCGTAGTAAGACTGCTTCGCGCGTTCTAAATGCTCCGCCTGCACTTCATCCCGTGCATCCGGGAAAGAGAAATGCTCCACACTTAAACGGAGCTTACGCCCGCCCTGTGGAGCGGACACCTCTACGCTCTCCCGCGTACCTGCCGCCAGCCACTCCGTCACCGAAGCATAGTCGCTAAGCGTAGCCGATAGACCGATTCTACGCGGATGACATCCCGCCATTCGTGAGATTCTCGCCAGCTGACTCAGAACCTGAATCCCCCGATCAGCACCCATAAAGGCATGCACCTCGTCAATGACAATGTAACGGAGATCATGGAACAGCGCCGGAATAGCATTCGGGCGGTTCATCAGTAATCCCTCAAGGGATTCAGGGGTAATCTGTAGCACGCCGGAAGGATTCTGCACCAGCTTCGTCTTATCGGCTTGCGGAACATCCCCATGCCAGTGCCATACCGGAATATTGCCTTCACGGAGCAAATCGTTCAGCCGTGTAAATTGATCGTTAATCAATGCTTTCAGAGGAGCGATATACAGAATACCAACCGAACCGGAAGGACGTTCATACAGCTCAGTAAGCGCTGGGAAAAAAGCCGCCTCTGTCTTACCTGAAGCTGTACCCGAAGCAATCAGTAAGTGATGCGGTGTATTAAACAGCACACGACAGGCATCCACCTGTGCCTCACGCAAAGTTTCCCAACGGTTCTTATAGATAAACTCTTTAATAAAGGGAGCCAGCCTATAAAACGGATTATCACTCATAATTCAAACTCCGCGAGGAACCCATCTAACTCATTTTGTTCAGTATCAGCAGGTTTAGAGGTTCGTTCGCCCACTAGCTTCTCGAAAGAGATCTCCGGATGCTGGTGTAAGGTGTGAAGTAGATCCATGAAATCACGCACCACTTCACGCGGAGTCAGGAGCTCGTCTGCCCCTAATCTGCCCACAGCTTCTTCCATAAAATGAACCAATTGTTCCTGTGTTAACCGTGCTTCGTAACCATAATGAAGGGCATGGATATCTCTAAGCTTTTGCAAAAGGATCAAAATTTCTTCATGTGAGAGCATGTCCAGTGCAATAATAGGCCCAGTATAATTGTTCAGACCTGCTGCGCCGTATCTTCCTGCAACTAATCTTGAACGCAGCGCTTCATAACTAAATAATCCACGCCGTCCATCCTCCACAAATTGCGGAGTCCCCCCTATAAAAATTCCTAGGCTTTCTGCCTTGCCCTGCATCGTATCGTTGAACATCGTAAGCAGCTTTTCATAGTTACTCTGACGCGAGATACTGTTCGTGATTTTGTAGAGATTGACGCCTTCGTCTATGAACAGCAGCAGTCCCTTATAACCAATAGCAGAAGTGAATTCCGCCCACAGCTTCATATAATCATACCAATTATCATCATCAATAATCACGCCAACACCAAGTGCTTTTCGTGCTTCCGTTCGAGTAGCGAATTCACCTCTTAGCCAGCGAAGGGAATCCTGCTTCAATTCATCGTCAGCCAGCTTATGGGCATTCCAATAAGAAGCCAGCACCTTAGCAAAATCAAATCCATGCACCAAACCGCGCATTTCGGAGGCTACAGCATAGATTCGTTTCTCTACCTCTTCTCCAAGTTGGGGGTGATCAGGGCCGTATTCATTCTCCTGCATCACAGACTGCTGAAGCGTAATAATCCATTTTTGCAAAATAATCTCCAGAGCGCCTCCATCTGGACGCGTCCGGGTAGACAAATGACTCATCAGCTCTCGATATGTAGCAAGACCTTGTCCTTTCGTTCCCACTAATCTTCGTTCAGGGGATAGATCCGCATCGGCTACTACAAAATCCCGATCCATCGCATAATTACGGATCATCTGCAAAAGAAAGCTTTTGCCGCTACCGAATTTGCCGGTAATCAGCTTAAAAGCAGCTCCACCCTCCGCAATATTATCCATATCTCTCAATATCGCTTCAATCTCTGGCCGGCGGCCAACGGCTATATGCTCTAGTCCGATACGCGGAACCACACCGGTTGTCAGTGAATTGACTAGCGCTGTCGTCATACGTTTGGGTATTTTTAAACCATTCATCCAAAGTTCACCCCATTAAATATTAAGCAGATGAATTTTATATTCTTCTGCAATTTCTTTATCATCTATGATCAAATCACCTAGAATGTTCATTGCGATATCATTGATCTCATCAATCAAGAGTTCTGACATCGTGCCATTTGCAGCCGCTAGCTTCTGTATGGTTTGTGTTCCATCCTCGTTCATAAACGCAATCAGAGCTTCGTGTTGGAGTGGACTTAAAGCATTAGTGAACTGCTCCCACTCCGTATCTACGTTAGCAGATTGAATTTCTTTTATGGTTAATTCAGGCTCAGGAGACTGAAGCGGTACAATGATTTTATCTTCAATATCTTCAAATTCTTCTTTTTCTACTACTTCTTCAAGCTCGGATTCCTCATTAGTAATCTCAAAACCGCTATCCTCAAGTTCTTCCAGCTCGTTCATTTCCTCAACCGTAAGCATGGTTCGTACAATCTCGGAATCACTCTGCAGCCTTTCAAGCTTCTCACGATCAATAACTACTGCCGGCCCCTTATCTTCCTGTTTCTCTTTCTCAAATTCCCGCTTCAGAAAACGAGTGATAAGGTCATCCATATCCGCATCCACATTAACCCCTTTGAGCCGTCCTCGATACCCCAGCAGTTCCCGTAATTTATTCTCAGTCAAACGGAATAGCCTTGTAATCAAACTGCGAAGCGGTGGAGATTTACTGATACGCACAACCGGTATAAGCACTGAATAACCATATAGCGAAATATCATATACGGCGCTACGAAATAAATAACGCTCCCGCATTACTGAGGGGCCTGGTGGGAACATTTCAACCAAATTCGAGCCATGTTTCCGACTGACATAAGCATTGATTAATGCCACTACCTGTGGAATATATCGTTCAAGGGCTTCTTTACCTTCCCCCATATAAAACTTCGATTTACTAATATCGTAGTCCGACATTGCTGTTAATACCGTAAAGGTTAACTGCTCAGGAGCTACAGTAAGACATCTCTCTAACTCTAGCTCTGCCAAATCTCCGGCAAGACCGCGTGAACGAGCAACGATTAAAGATAGAGGCACATTCAAATGATGAACAAACGAGAAGTCCGCGATCCAACCACCCAAATATTGATCCAGACGTTTATAATTTTCACGATAAGCTTCCCAGATTTGACTGAGCTGCTTATAGCCATCATAAGGATCTTGCCAACCTACACCATTAATAAGCTCATACACGTGCAGAAAAATATATGAAAGATCCGTTTTCGGATATCTACCCTGTCTAACTTCATTGCGCCAATAAAAATACCATCTACTTTGCGTGCCCGTCATATGACCATACGTTGGCCAGTAACTCTTAAAAGGAATAAATAGCGCCGAATCCTCGGTTCTATGTTCCAACTCCTTCGCTCTAGCTACAAACTGACCTTCGGTGGTTGTCACAGGCTCCGGCGTGTCGGTCTCCAGATCCCAAAGCTGAAGCTGTAAAGAAGGTTCAGACGACGCTTTAGGCTTCCCTACATTTGCAGTAGATAACTTTGGCAGCGCTGGTTCTGATGAATTTCGCGGGGGAATAGGAACATTTTGTTCCGTACTTTCCCAGACTAATTCCGTGAAATGAGGCTGATTCCTATCCTTACTCATGTTCGATCGCTCCGTTCTTATAAAAGAAGGACTAATGCAAGCATAACGCCTTCTTTGCGGGGGCCCTAAATATATAGTAGTTTCTAATGTTAAAAAAAACGGCCCTGTTCACAACTGTGAAGGAACCGTTTTGTTCTTATTAAATTTTAGCATTGTTGGTAGATTAACATCAAGTATGTAATGAAGAATTATCCTCTACAGGAGCTCCGTTCCCTTTGTCTCTTTTCCTAGGAAGAGCACCGCTAACGCACCGATAATAATCGTTACAAAAAATAACATGAAGATCGAGCCAATCGCTATAGATTTACCTACCAGCACCCCTACTAACAAAGGAGCGATGATGCCACCAATCCGTCCAAAGGAAGTCGCTAAACCAGCGCCTGTTGAACGAATAGTTGTTGGGTACAACTCTGGTGTATAAGCGTACATGCCACCCCATGCTCCGAGATTAAAGAATGATAAGCAGATTCCAGCAGCCATCAGCATTCCTTCTGTAGTTGCATTTCCGAACCATGCCGCACTAACGGCAGTGAACAGCATATAGATGACCAGGACAAACTTACGTCCGAACTTCTCGATGAAGTAAGCGGCAGTAAAGTAACCCGGCAGCTGAGCTAGCGTCATGATAAGCACGTATTCGAAGCTTTTAACCAAGCTGAAGCCTTTAAGTACCATAACTGTAGGCAGCCATAGAAACATCCCATAATACGAAAACACTACAGTAAACCATAAAATCCACAGCATAATCGTAGAACGACGATACTCTGGTGACCATACTGTTGTGATACGTTTTTTCAAGGACACAGGCGCCTTCTTGATCTCAGCAAACTTCGGTGAATCGTCTATAGCGCGTCTTAAGTATAGAGCGTATAGAGCAGGAACAGCACCAATACCGAATGCTACACGCCAGCCATAATCAGGAATAACAAAGAATGCAATTAAAGCAGAAGCGATCCATCCAACCGCCCAAAAGCTCTCCAGCAGCACAACCGCACGGCCTCTCTCACGGGCAGGCATACTTTCAGACACTAATGTTGAGGCGACGGGCAGCTCCCCACCTAGTCCAAAGCCAGCGATAAATCTAAGTACACAGAGTATTCCGAAGCCTGTTGCAAAAGCCGATAACCCACTCGCAGCCGAGAAAATTAGGAGTGTCCATAAAAGTATCGGTTTACGTCCAAAACGATCGGCTAATATCCCTGCTGCCGCAGCACCCACAGCCATGCCCACGGAGTTAATACTTGTCAATATACCTATCTGCTCCGGTCCCAGATTCCAATCCTTGGCTAAAGCCGCTACAACAAAAGAAATCATCCCGACGTCCATCGCGTCGAACATCCAGCTTAAGCCTGCACTGAAGAGTAATTTCCTTTGCTTCGGATTCCGCAGCAGTGTCATTTGATTCACTTCTAAGCCCCCTTATATCCAACATATATCTTATGAAACTTACTTTTGATTGTTTCACTTATACATATTAAAATTGAAGCGTTCAAAAATCAAGAAATAAAGCTGCATTAAAGTATTGTCTGGCAAGCGATTGAAAATAACAGGTCTGAACAGCTATCGTGGCTATCAGAAGTATGTTGCGGACAGACTCTCTCTGAGATCTCGTAAGATGCGTCAGCCGATTGATCACACGATCTGTGGAACTTCTAAGCAGGGAATCTTCTTTCCAGGAGAACTCCTTGTGTAAAAGTTGATCTACTTTACATTGGGTTTGTATTGTTGGATTGCTCTTGATCTCTTCAAACAGTCCAGCATATGCATAATACAGCTTTGTCGGTTCTATAAGATCATCATCGTCTCGATCTGGCTTTAAGAACATTAATCGGAATAGCTGACGAATACTTTCGAAATTTAGGGCCGATTTGAGATCATCAATCATAAACAGAAGTGCTGCCTGATTAACTGAATACTTCTTTCCTTCTCTTGGAGAACCGAGATACTCCTTAAAATCACGCTTCACCCAATTTTGCATAGTAGTCACAGTCAAAGTGGAATACTCTATTAGATGGCCTAATGAAGCAATTTCACCGAGTGAAAAGCCTTTTACATCATGCCCCTTAATGATCTTTTGAAAAATGGGTGGTACATCTGTAGATAAAAAAGCGGGTAACGAAGTCCCCTTTTGTACTTCATCAAGATGAAATTTAGTCCATGCCTCTTGGAGGATATTCAGCGGTTTCCGGTCTGATAATCCGGTCAATGAGAGCAGAAGACTGGACATCTCCACACGAGTCAATGCAAATGATTCCATATCTGTTTCCCTCCACCATTTGATATTTCTCTGAAAAGTTCGTAGAATAGTTCATAAGAACTCATAATATGAGTATAACCTATTTTAGGAACGAAAGGGATGGTAAAGATTATATGGGTATAGGACTTAGTTTGACGTTGGTGGCTATTTTGATTATTTTAACCGCTTTTTTTGTAGCAACGGAATTTGCATTGGTGAGACTTAGAGGTAGTCAGATCAGTCAAATGGTGATCGAGGGAAAGAAGAACGCGCTTGCTGTACAACGAGTGTCTGCTAATCTTGACGGGTACTTATCCGCTTGTCAGCTCGGGATTACAATCACTGCACTGGGTATTGGTGCTCTGGCAGAGCCAGCGTTTGAGCAGTTGCTCCTTCCGGTATTCGACTGGGCTAATATTAGTCCAAGTGTGAGTCACCCTCTTGCGTTCTTATTCGCATTCGTCATTGCAACATTCCTACACGTCGTTGTCGGGGAACTTGCTCCGAAGACAGTAGCTATAAACATTCCGGAAAAAATCGGTCAAATTACTTCACCGCTGATTATTTGGTTCTACAGAATTTTGTACCCACTCATTTGGTTTATGAATGGTTCCGCAAATCTGCTTGTTCGCCTTTTTGGGATGAAGCCTGCCAGTGAGCATGGAGACGCTCATAGTGAAGATGAGATTCGTTTGATCTTATCCGAAAGCTATGAAAGTGGAAAAATCAATAAAGCTGAATATGGCTATGTCAACCGCATCTTTACTTTTGACGAGATGTTGGCCAAAGAAATCATGGTTCCACGAACGGATATGGTATGTCTTTTCACCAATCATTCATTGAAAGAAAATTTCGAGATTATTCGTAAGGAACAATATACTCGCTTCCCGGTTGCAGAAGGTAGCAAGGATAATATCATCGGAATGATTAATACGAAACAGCTTTATTTGCAATATGACAATAACCCTGATTTTGATTTCAAAGGCTTGATTCAGCCAGTTCTAACCGTATCTGAGGTAACACCTGTTAAGAACCTTTTAACACGTATGCAATTGGAGCGGGTGCATATCGCCCTGCTACTTGATGAATATGGCGGAACGTCTGGACTCATCACAATTGAAGATATTTTGGAAGAAATCGTTGGTGAAATTCGAGATGAATTTGACGGTGATGAGCGCAGAGAAATTGAGAAACTAAGCGATACAAATTATCTGTTCGATGGTAAGGTATCTTTAATTGAGGTCAAGGAGCTTACCGGTCTTGATTTCGAACATGAGGAAGTGACAACGATTGGAGGCTGGTTATACAGTCATATCCCAGATCCGGCCGTTGGCAAAAGCATTGTACATGACAACGTAACCTTAATCATTCGTGAAATGAACAGATACCGTGTACGCAAGGTTGAGGTCATCATTGAGACCACTGGTGACACTGAATCGTCAGAGCTTGAGAATTCATAAGCTTTTAATCATAAAAAAAGGATAGAGTTATCAGATTAAATCTGATCCTCTATCCTTTTTTCTTTTATCAAAATCTTACTCATGTAATATTCATCCACCCATTGACCATCGATCACAAGTGATTTTCTCTTTGTCCCTTCGATCTCAAACCCATTTTTGATATATAGCGACATCGCTAGCTCATTATGGGTCATAACTGTTAACTCTAACCGGACAATTTCAGTATTCTTAGCCCATACATCCAGTTCTTTGAATAGCCCCGTACCAATCCCCTGACCTTGATGCTGTCTTAGAACTCCAATGACTATGTACGCACTATGGCGATTGCGTCTAACATTTCCACCTCTAACCGACATAAAACCTATCAAATGGTTATCAACCTCAGCACCAATAAGGATTGAAGTATTTGCTAAAGCGAAGCTTTCGATCATCTCTTTGACCTGATTTAGACTGGATTGTCGTTCATCCGGCTCTAATAACATAAATTTGGATTCCTGATCCAACTGATGCTGTAATCGAAGTAATTCTTCTGCATCCTCTGGTATAAGCACTTTAAGTGTAACCATCATATCATCACTTCCAATCATAAATAGCTATAAGTACTTTTTGAACAGCTTACTGGAGCTGCTATTGTATCCAAGATGCTCGTAAAATTGATGTGCATCCTCTCTTCTGACCGCACTCGATAGCATGATCTTAAGGGCGCCCCTAGAAGTGGCTACGTGCTCAGCGTATCTCATTAGTTTCGCACCGTATCCTTTCCCTCTCACCTCTTGTGATATGATGACTCTTTCAATGACAGCAAAGGGTCGATCGTCACATAAAGCATCCATACATAAATGAAGATGAAGCGTCCCAACAATAGTCCCTTCTTCTTCGTACACATAAAGAAAACTATCCGTATTGTCAGCTATCCGCTTCAGTCGGTCCGGTGACACTTGTATAGCTGTCTGCTCAGGCAACAACATTCGATATAAGTTTTCAATATACAATGCGTCTTCAGGAACAGCCTCTCTTATCATTTGTTTATTCCTTTCTTAATCGTTCTTAACAACGGCAGACCATGATAACATTACCATTCGGATCTTTAAAATTAAACCAATGGTCATGCTCGATATCCGTAAGAATCTCTCCGCCATTTGCTTTCACATAGTCATAAGCAGCATCAATATCCTCGGTATTTAGATGAAAAGAGGGGATATTAAGAACGGACTCAGAAGTGTAAATTTTGCTGTCTAATACGATTTCTGGTCCTTGCATGGGGATCACGTATAGATGCCCGAATAATACTTCACCATCCAAAGGCAAACCAAGCAATTGGCAATACCATTCTTTGGATTTCTCAATATCCTTTACCGGAATAAAGACTGCACCAATCTGATTCAGAATCGGACTTACCACCATTAAGAAAGCCTCCTCTTTAAAGTTGCAGAATAGGGTGTTATTCTAGAATAATTCGATAAAATATGTCAATTACCTCCCTCCACTTAGGGAAGGTCTGGCAAGTTATGTTATAATTTTGTGTGCACTACTCTAATTTCACGTATGACAGGAGAATTGAATTGGCTAATCTGAACTTCGGTGGATTGAAATTAACTCCACCAAAAGTCTTATCACTAGGATTTGTAATACTTATCACTGCCGGAACTTTTTTACTTAGTTTGCCGGTCGCCTCAGTAGAAGGGCATATTTCTTTTATTGATGCATTATTCATGGCTACATCGGCAACCTGTGTTACAGGTCTGGCAGTCATTGATACGGGCACACAGTTGACTACTTTTGGACAAGTTGTTCTACTCGTATTATTTCAGTTTGGGGGATTGGGTTTTATTACGATGGCCACCTTGATTACTTTGGTCCTTAATAAACGAATATCCTTTAAAGAGCGAATTCTTATGCAAGAATCTATGAACCAGAATTCCATGCAAGGTATTGTCCAGTTGATCCGCAGAGTTCTGATCTATTCCCTTGTTATTCAGCTCACAGGTGCCATCGTGTTTGCCGGTAGGTTTATGATGGATATGCCTTTCGGGAAAGCTGTATATTATGGAATTTTTCACAGCATATCTATTTTTAATAATGCAGGCTTTGATTTATTCGGTGACATTCATGGGCCCTTTAGTGGACTTACACGTTTTGTAAATGATCCTATAGTGAATTTCACCTCAATGATCCTCATCTTTCTTGGAGGGGTCGGTTTTATCGTTCTATCTGATGTTTTTGACTTTCCAAAACGTAAAAAGCTTACTCTACATTCTAAGGTTGTTCTTTCGACCTCGATGATATTGATTGTCATTGGGGCTGCTCTATTTTTCTTACTAGAATTTAATTCTACGCTGAAGCCCTTGAGTGCAGGTGGAAAGATGATGGCTACATTTTTACAAGCGATAACACCACGTTCAGGTGGCGTCACTACGATTGAAATTCCACTGATGCGGGAATCTACACAATTTCTAATGATTCTGCTAATGTTCATAGGGGCTGCGCCTGGATCTACTGGTGGGGGAATTAAGATTACTACGTTCGCTGTTCTAGTGGCTGCGGTTTCTGCAAGACTAAGGGGTAAAGAGGATATTGTAATGTTTCGTCATCGGATCGCCAAAGAAAATGTCTATAGAGCCGTGACGATGACATTAATGTCTCTAATGTTAGTGGTCATCGCTACGATGTTGTTATCCGTGACAGAAAAGGCTGACTTTCTTGCTGTACTCTTTGAATCCGTATCTGCATTCGGGACTTCTGGTCTCTCCATGGGACTTACTCCAGAATTGACTACGGCGGGTAAAGTGCTCATTATTTTTCTAATGTTTCTGGGTCGGACAGGTCCGCTTACTCTAGCTTATGCACTCAAACCTAAGGGTAGTAAGGAACTTTACAGATATCCTGAAGGTAAGATTACAATCGGATAAGGCGAGATGTAACCAGCGGCAATGAATATTGCCGCTGGTAATCAATCAACACTTGTATGTTTTACTCTTCAACGATCTCTTGTTTATCTAGTGCGGCATCAAGCAATTGATTGTATACATCGTCATCATTTTCAAGTAGCGCGTCAGTTTCTAAGAACTGCTCTTCACTTCCAGGCTCACCAGCAAAGCTTAGGCTGTAATCCCATTCCGTTCCTCTTGTACTGAAAAAAGTGATCTCATATGGAGCCTTATGGTTTTCGAGAGTAAATATCGTCCTCCCTACATAGCTTTTATCCTCTTTACGGCTCATTTCAGCACTTACGATCTCTAAATTCATCCGTTAATCTTCCTTCCATTCATCAAATCATTTCCCCTTTCAGTATAGCATTGAAATGAATGTAATTCCTCAATTTACACTGTAAATTCCATGTAATTGACTTTTTTCATCCGGCGGTTAATAATTTAGTACAATACTTGTAAAGTACCAAACTATTAGTAATTGGAGGAAATATCGATGACTGATTTCGAGGCAAAGCTTAGTAAATATGCAGATTTAGCTGTGCAAATTGGGGTTAACGTTCAACCAGGGCAAATTCTGGTGGTGAATGCACCGATTCTTGCAGCTGATTTCGTTCGTATGATTACCGCCAAGGCATATGCGATTGGAGCAAGCTTGGTGAAGGTGAACTGGAGTGATGCAAGCATTACACGCCAGCAGTTTGAACATGCTGCACCAGAAGTGTTCACTGAGCCTCCTACTTGGTACGCAGGTGAAATGACCGAACTCGCCGAGAAGGGTGCAGCTATTCTTAACGTGATCGCGGAAGATCCTGATGCACTTAAAGGTATTGATCCTGTACGCATTTCAAATTATCAAAAAGTACGGGGAGCCGCACTCACCAAATATCGTGAAATGCAAATGTCCGACAAAGTTAGCTGGAGTATTGTTGCCGTACCTTGTCAGGCTTGGGCGGATAAAGTATTCCCGAATGTTCCAGCTGAAGAACGTGTAAATAAACTTTGGGAAGCTATTTTCCACACCGTACGTCTTGATCGTGAAGATCCGGTAGCTGCATGGCAAGAACATCTCGACACCTTAGATCAAAAAGCAAATGTACTCAACGCAAAAAAATATAAGAAGCTGCATTACATAGCACCTGGTACGGACCTAAGCATTGAACTTCCAGAAGGCCATATTTGGGCACAAGGAGACAGTATTAATGCTAAGGGTCATTCTTTTGTAGCCAATATGCCTACTGAAGAAGTATTTACCGCCCCTCTAAAGACTGGCGTGAATGGCACCGTACGAAGCACAAAACCTCTTAGCCATGGCGGCAACATTATCGATGGATTCTCTATTACTTTTGAGAATGGACGAATTGTTAGTGTTAGTGCAGAGCAAGGACAAGAAGCACTAGAACACCTCATTAGTATGGATGAAGGCGCTAAATACCTCGGTGAAGTTGCGTTAGTTCCTCATAAGTCCCCTATCTCTGAGTCCAATATTCTTTATTACAATACCTTGTTTGATGAGAATGCATCCAACCACCTGGCTATAGGTATGGCTTATGCTTTCTGCTTAGAAGGTGGTAAGGATATGACTCCTGATGAACTGATTGCACATGGATTGAATAATAGCGTTACCCATGTGGATTTCATGATCGGTTCAGCGGAAATGAACATTTATGGTATATCTGCTGATGGAACCGAAGAACCTGTATTCCTGAATGGAAACTGGGCGTTCTAATTATTGCAAATATGAAATAAAAGACTAGAGATATTGGGAGGAGTTGAAACTATGTTAGATTTCAAGCAAAAACTGGAGAACTATGCGTTGCTGGCAGTGAAGATTGGGGTTAATATCCAACCTGGGCAGACCCTTGTTGTAAATGCCGACATCGTTTCGGCAGAACTAGTGCGTCTTGTCGTACGCAAAGCCTATGAAGCGGGTGCGAAGCTCGTCAAGGTTAATTATAGCGACGAGGTTGTTACACGTACACGTTATGACCTCGCTCCATCCGATTCCTTCTTGGAACCGCCACAATGGCAAGCAGATGAATTAGAAGATCTGGCTAAAAAAGGTGCAGCATTTCTATCGATAACTTCAACGAATCCAGATCTGTTGAACGGTGTTGAATCAGGAAGAATTGCAGATAATCAGCGGATCTCTGGACAGACATTAGCTCCATATCGTGAGTTGTTAATGGGGAATCACGTAAGCTGGAGTATTGTAGCCTTCCCATCAGCATCGTGGGCGGCAAAGGTATTCTCTGAAGCATCACCTGATCAGCAGATTGATTTGCTATGGGATGCTATCTTTAAAGCTACACGTGCGGATCAAGCTGACCCTATTCAAGCATGGAGTCAACATTTAGATGGCCTGAAAGCACGTTGTACTGCTTTGAATGATAATAAGTTCCGTAAGCTGCACTATACAGGACATGGAACCGATTTGACGATTGAGCTACCAGAAGGGCATATTTGGTGTCAAGCAGGAGCTGTCAATGGCAAAGGAGTTCCTTTCCTAGCCAATATCCCTACTGAAGAAGTATTTACTGCCCCACTGAAGTCTGGTGTGAATGGTAAGGTAAGCAGCACTAAGCCGCTTAGCTATGGGGGTAATCTTATTGATAATTTCACCCTCACCTTTGAGAACGGCAAAGTAACGGATTTCACCGCTGAAAAAGGTTCAGAAACGCTTGCTTCCCTTATCGCGTTAGATGAAGGCTCTGCTTATCTTGGAGAAGTCGCTTTGGTGCCTTTCCACTCCCCGATCTCCGAGAGCGGAATTCTATATTACACCACATTGTTTGATGAGAATGCCTCCTGCCATTTGGCGTTAGGTGCAGCATATGCCTTTACCCTTCAAGAGGGTACGACAATGACCAAAGAACAATTGCAGGAAAAAGGAATGAACCAAAGCCATACACATGTTGATTTTATGATGGGTTCACCTGAAATGAGCATTAATGGTATTAAGGATGATGGAACAATCGTACCTATCTTCCGTGATGGAGATTGGGCTTAAATTGTTCGCTTAAATTATTGAATAAATAAAATGTCAAACAACCTGCTTGGTTCCTCTTCCGAGGACAAAAGCAGGTTGTTTTTTATTTCATACTAGATATCCAGAAAATAAATAGCCCAAATTTGAATAAAAGTTCAATATTTGTTCACACTATTGTTGATTTCCGTTCACAAATATGTCACAATACAGTTAAGGATCTAATTTCCAAGGAGGGGATTATCATGTTGAGAGACCCAATATCCAATGAAATTGACAGCGTTGAAGAAGAACAGCTCGAAATTCAAGCACCGGTGGATTCAAGAATTGTTGCATCTAATGCAATCAAATATACCGCCTATGTTATGCTGTTTTTCGGATTCTTGTATTTCCTGATTGCTTACTTGGCACCTATGTTGGAACAATAATGTGATGGATATGATTTTATTAGAAAACGCTTACGGTTAATCACTCTCATGGGAGTAGTGGTTAACCGTTTTTATTTCCATGAAAATGCTTTGTTCGTCCAGGCTATTGCTGAAGGCGACCATATGCCATTCATTTTGGAATGTAGCCAAGCTATCGCCTCTTCTCTATCGCCTTCAAATGAGGAAAGACCGTTATCTTCCATCCAGTGGCTTACAGTCTCAAACGAGGTACTGCTCCAGCCATTTTTCTCACCTTCTGCATTTTGGCGTTCTTTTACACCTGAAATAACGATGTCCAGCGATGCCTGAAGCTCCGTAACCGCATTATCATAAGCCGTCTTCTTTTCTTTAGCCTTCATATCAGCTTCAACACGAAGTATACGCGTATCAATCCCTTGATGTTCACGGATAATTTGCAGTAAAGTCATTGCTTCTCTGCTGGCCAATCCGTCATTATAACGTTGTTCTATAGATTTAGTACTTCCTACAGCTGACACAAATGCTGGAAACCACTCCCTCGAGACCAAGATAGCTTTCTTCTTAACAAATTTACCGTATCCAGCCAGGCCTTCAGAAGGAAACCTTACACGCCATGACCATGGATCTAGCTCTGAACCCGTATGCCAATTCTCCGCTTTCGTTAATCCATTTAAAGATGGGTGCTCAGGAATCAGAGTGGCAAGCGGCAAAATCCCAATCTTGGTAATGATTTCTGCGGTTTCCTCAAAGGTGATAACACTTTCCTCTTCATATCCCTTATACATCACAACATCATCTCCTATGTACTCCATTATTTAGACTTCATATTTCCGATCCCAGCAATATAAGTACTGATGAGCCGAGATAGGCTTACATTCGTATCAAGCGCCATTCCAAAACCGCCCTTTTGTTCCAAAGAGGCAAAGCCATGCAGAATGCTTCGTAACCCGCGTACTGCATGAATTTCTCCTTCCTCACCCAATTGATAATCCTTCATCACATGAATGATAAGCTTCAAAATATGATCACTTGCCGTTTCCAGCTCCGTATTTGCCTGTTCAGGGGCTCGCAACGTTGTCTCGTATAATCCAGGTCGGCTTCTAGCAAAGTCCACATACGCTCGCCCCATCGCCTGTACAGCAGCGTCTCCACTAAAGCCTTTAGCTGCGTTGTTCATTGCATTGGAAAGCTCCCCTAGTCCATAAATCGCAAGTTGTGTGCGCAATTCCTGTAGCCCGTTAATGTGATTGTATAAAGACGGAGAACGAACACCTAATTTGTTAGCCAATGCGGCTAAGGTTACGGCCTCTATCCCTTCATGATCGGCGATTTCTGCTGCTGCAATAACTAGCGTACGACGATCTAATCCTGCTCTAGGTGACATTTTAATTACTCCTATCTTGAATCATTTGTGCTTTATGAATAGCTTTCTCCATGGTTTGTACTGGGTTTCTAAGTAAGTCTCCATGTCCAGTAGCCAGTATAGTCGGGGAAGCCTCTAGAAGCTTAATCGCACTTTTTAATGCTTGATCTTTACTCCAGGTTGCCAGAGCCGGAAACGGAAACCAAGGAATTACGGTTCCTGAAACTGCGGTTCCCCGGAAGGTTTGAAAAGCATCTCCAACGATAACAGCGCCGCTTCGTGTATCCATGAAAGACATAGATCCAGGAGTATGACCAGGAGTTAAAATTGCTGTTAATGAACCAATGGTATCCCCATCATAGAGCAATACATCTGGTCTCGTTGCTACCTTCTTGGGCACGCCTCCCTTTATAGGGGTCTGAGGTTCTCCCTCACGAAGGGAACGATCTCCACTAAGCAATGCTGCATCCCTTTCTGAAATGTACGCCTGAGCCTCTGGAAGCTGTCTCTTTAGCTCATCCAGTGCACCTATATGATCGTCATGAGCATGCGTCAATATAATACGAGTGATCTTTTTATCAAGCTTCGCTGCGGTATCTATAATTCCTTTTACACTGAACGGCATTGCCGCATCTATCAAAGTCAACTCATTCTCTTCCTCAATGATGTAACAATTCACAGGAAACACTCTTGGCATCCAAGTTAGCTGTAATAAATGACCTTCACGCGTTACTCTCATCATTACCCCTCCATAAAACTAATGGTATTAGCTTAAATATAAACTAATCACATTAGTTTTACAAGAGTGAATTATTAGTTTTCTTATCCATCTAGACTTTTGTCCGCATTTTTATTAGATCTTTTAATAATGAACCACTGAATCCATGTTATCCCAACGAAAAATATAACGGAACCCACAAGGGTGCTCATGATACTTTTAGCAATATCCAATTCCCCGGCTTCTCTAAAATCAGATAGGAACATTAATGCAGCCCATACGAATGTACTAATTACTCCCCCAATTAAATTGATTTTCTTATACCGTCTTACATCGCCTTCTTTACTCGGCAGCAGATATATTCCATTTTTGACGGAACGAACAGTTATATACAAACACCCTGCCATCACAATCACAAACGTATCTAACCAATACTTAATGTCCCATTGCAGAATAAACACTTTTACCAAAAGACTAACCATAAAGCCCACGAACACAATCATAAAACCATGCGTACTAAACTTCTGAATTTCGCTAATAATCCGCTCATCCTTAATCCTTGTCCTGCTCACCCTTATTCCTCCCAAAAAATATCGTTTAAAGATCGATCCAATGCCTTGCAGATAGCTATGCACAACTTAAGCGTTGGGTTATAGTTCCCGGCTTCAATCAGACCAATCGTCTGTCTTGTAACCCCTACAACTTCCGCTAACTGTTCTTGGGAAAGATCTTTTTGTATACGAGCCAGTTTCATCTTGATGTTCTTGTTCTCCCCCACGCTTTTCCCTCCTTATTTAAATTCATCCACTTAACCAAATTGTAATCAATATCATTCATTATGTACATTATATATTGCTATAAACATTTATCGCGATATTTCTATCAACCATACGACATTATGAGCTTAAACTTACAACAAAAAAGCACCCCTTCGGATGCTTCGGATATATATTCTTTTAATATTCATTATTCAAATACCGTAAAACCTTCTGCTTATTCCACTACATCATTCTCTGGATAGCTATCAATGATCTTCAGCAGTTCAGAAGCATCAGTGCGTGGACGGCTGTCTGGCACAGTCTCCGGGTATCCGGCATGGATCATAGCTATGATCTTCTCTCCTGGCTTCACACCAATTTTGTTACGGAATTCAGGATTATTGATATAAGGATCTGTCTTCCAAATCGTTCCCACACCTTGCTCCCAAGCTGCTAGCTGGAAGTTCTGCACAAGTGCTGACGCTGCTGCAAAATCCTCATCCCACTCTCTCTGCCGAGGATCCTCAGGCATCACCACAATTAACGTTAAAGGAATATTTGAGATATATTCTTTTCGCTTAGCAGCCACTTCAGGATCAGAAAAAGCACGTTTCACGAAAGCAAATGCCGCTTCAGCCAAGAACTTTGTACCATCACCTTGAAAAGCAATAAATCTCCACGGCTCACGCACCCCATGGTTCGGCGCCCATACAGCTACATTTAACAATTCCTCTAAGAGACCTTGTGGCAGTGGATCTTTTTTAAAAAGCTTAATAGAGCGTCTTTCTCTTATTACTTCAGCTAAGCTATTCTTTTGAGTCGGTTGAGTTTGTGTCATGAGATCCACTCCCTATAGTAATAATGATAATCATTATCATTAATGATACAGTATCTATCTGCGATTTGCAAATAATAGAAACAAAAAACACCGTTCCCTAAGGAACGATGTTGAAAGGCTTCAGCCGAAACGACCCATGATATATTCTTGTGTCATTTGATTCTCTGGATTAGTAAAGACCTTATCCGTCTTATCGTATTCTATAAGGGATCCCAGATAGAAGTAAGCCGTATAATCAGAAATCCGTGCAGCTTGCTGCATGTTGTGTGTCACGATTACTATGCGTAGCTCTTCTTTTAACTCCTTGATGAGCTCCTCTACTTTACCAGTGGAAACCGGATCTAGTGCGGATGCTGGTTCGTCCAAGAGTAGAATTTGTGGGTTAACTGACAACGCTCTTGCAATACAAAGGCGCTGCTGTTGTCCACCGGACAAAGCTAATGCTGAATCTTTTAACCGGTCCTTCACTTCATCCCACAACGCTGCTTTACGAAGGCTGCTCTCTACAATCTCATCGAGTGCTTTTTTTCCTTTCACCCCATGGTATTTCGGTCCAAAGGCGATGTTATCATAAATGGATTTATAGAACGGATTGGGTTTTTGCCAAACCATACCGATCTTCTGACGCAGTTTGATAACGTCTGTGCCAGGAGCATTAATATCAACGCCATCAATCCAGATGCTTCCTTTGGTTGTTGATCCGGAGATTTCGTCATTCATACGGTTCAGTGAACGAAGAAAGGTTGATTTACCGCAGCCGGATGGGCCGATCAGTGCAGTAACCGTATTTTCAGCAAAAGGAAGACTAATCCCCTTAACTGCCTCATATGTTCCATAAAAAATACTCAGGTCCTCGGTTTGAAAAGATTCACGCACTGCTGTTGCCGACGTTCCCATCGATTACTCCTCCTACATCTCTACTTTAGTTTTTAGGAATTAGTTCATTCTTTTTGAAGCTGTAAGCTTACGATAAATAAATCTACCGAAATAACGTGCTGCCAAGTTGAAGATCAACACCATAATAACAAGTACTGCTGAAGCTCCCGCAGCAATTTGCGCGGCATCAGGAGCAAGGCCTTCACTATTTACCTTCCAGATATGAACAGCCAGTGTTTCAGCTGGTCGGAAAGGATTCAGTGGTGAGTTCGGACTAAGTGGATTCCAGTTAGTGAAATCTAGTCTTGGGCTACTCATTCCTGCAGTGAACATCAACGCGGCTGCTTCCCCAAAGACACGGCCAGCAGACAAAATAGTACCCGTAATAATCGTTGGTAATGCTACTGGGAACAACACGGAGGTTACGATTTTCCACTTGGACAATCCTAGTGCAAAACCAGCCTCTTTTTGTTGCTTCGGAACACTACGGAAAGCTTGCTCAGTAATCCGAACCATCAGCGGTAGATTAAAGACCGTCAATGCCAGTGCTCCAGAGATTAAGGAAAAGCCAAGATTAAAATAGTTAACAATCAGCAATAGACCAAACAAGCCGACTACGATTGAAGGGAACGAAGATAATACCTCAACAATTAAGCGAATAAAGCCGGTGATTTTTCCTGGACGAGCATATTCAGCCATATAAATACCGGCACCCAGTCCTAGAGGTACTGTAATTATTAGCGTGAGTACCAAAAGGAATAAGGAGTTGAATAGCTGAGGGCCAATCCCTCCACCTGCTCGAATTTTTTGCGGTGCAGAGAATAGAAAATCCCAACTAATGTGACTAAGACCTCGAAAGAGGATATATCCTAATAGACCAACCAGAATAGCTACGATGAGCAATGCGAAAAACACAATAAGGCTTGTGGCAATTTTATTTACGGTTCTTGGCTTCAAATTTTATTTCTCCTTTCAAGCAGTCTCACAAAGAAGACAAATACAAAGGTCATCAGCATAAGAACCAGTGCCATACTCCACAGAGCATTATTGTGTGCAGAGCCCATGGTTGTGTTCCCCATTCCAAGCGTGATTACACTCGTCAGGGTAGAAGCTGATTCAAAGAGTGATTTTGGTACGAATGGCGCATTCCCGATGACCATCTGTACAGCAAGGGCTTCACCGAATGCACGTGCCATCCCCAGTACAATACCAGTCATAATAGCAGGAAACGTTGTCGGAATAATCACTCGAGAGATCGTCTGCCACCGGGTGGCACCAAGCGCATAGGAGGATTCCTTTAAATTTTGCGGCAATGAAGCCAGCGCGTCTGCAGCCACGCTTGTAATCGTCGGAAGAATCATGACCGAGAGCACAAGCGCGCCTGCAGCTACCCCGATGCCTTGACCAGGCAGGTTGTTGCGTAGAAACGGTACAATAACACTTAATCCGATGAAACCATAAACAACTGAAGGGATACCTGCCAACAGCTCGATTACCGGCTGAAGCAATTTTTTGCCCCATCCTGGGACAATCTCAGTCATGAACAGCGCAGCGCAAAGGCTAAGTGGACTAGCAATCAATGCTGCAAGTAGAGTAACTAAGAAGGATCCAGTAATAAACGGAAAAGCACCAAAGGATGGCGTATCTGCTTCAGGTGACCACTTTGTTCCGAATAGAAAATCAGTAACGCTAACATCACCGCTTGTGAAAGTTGAAATCCCTTTAGACGCCACAAAATATACCATCGATACAATGATTGTTATCAATAGCAGTACACAGAAGGACATATATGTACGTCCCACAAAATCTTCAATATGATGTTTCTCGATGCGTGAGTTCTTTAGTTTCACCCTCAATTGCTCCCTCTTTCTAAAGTGAAAAGAGAGGCAGATGTATCCGCCTCTAATCACTTGAGATTCTAATCCTTACAAATTACTTAGAAGTGAATTACTTAGCTGTAACATTTCCTGCGACGTCACGAGTAACTTGCATTTTTACTGCTGGAATGTATCCAAGCTCAACGACTTCACCTGTTTGTACTTCGTCTGTCAAGAAAAAGTCAAGGAATGCTTTTACTGTTTCATTTGGTTCGCCGTTTGTGTACATGTGCTCGTAAGCCCATACTGGATATTTACCAGAAATAACATTGTCTACAGATGCTTCTACACCATCAAGGCTAAGTGTTTTGATTGAATCGTCAAGGTATGAAAGAGCCAGATAACCGATAGCCCCTGGAGTTTCTCCGATCATTTTCTTAACAGTACCGGAGGAATCTTCTTGAATCGATCCTGGGATATCTTCAGTTTTAGTTCCAAGTGCAAAGCTTTCAAAGGTTGCGCGAGTACCGGAGCTGCCTGGACGGTTGATGATTTGGATTTTTTGATCCGCTCCGCCAACTTCTTTAAAATTTGTAATTTTTCCTGTGAAAATATCGATAAGCTGTTGCTTAGTCAAGCTGTCCACACCAGCATCCGGATGAGTTACTGCTGCGATCGCTACTACTGCTACTTGATGATCTACAAGAGCTGCTGCTTTTTCTGCATCTGCATCTTTTAGTTTTTCTTCTGCGAATACGTCAGAGTTACCGATATCTACTTGTTTCTCAGCTACTTGAGTAAGACCAGTACCACTACCGCCGCCTTGAACCTGAATGTCCACACCAGCATTTTTATCCATGAAATTCTCGGCTACCAGCTCAACCAATGGTTGTAGTGCTGTTGAACCTGAAGCTAGAATCGAACCACTTATTTTAGCGCCGCTACCTTCATTTGTAGCTGCAGCGTTTCCTCCCGTGTTGTTTGCCCCACCATTACCGCAAGCTGAAAGTGCTAGTACGCTTGTTAAAGCCAAAGTCATAACCCAAGATTTTTTGAATTGCATTGTTTTGTCTCCTCCTAAATGTTTTGTTAGCACGGCTTCCTCATACAGTTCATACGGAACTGGCTTGGAAAGCTTTAACATGGTGTTGTGGAGCTTTGGCCCCCATATGCTTGTTTACTGTAAAAGTGCATTGTACGCATATGTTATTGTTGTTGTCCGGAGCTTCTTGGCCCCTCTGACTCTTCTTATTCTAGAGCTCGTTCGTTAGAGAAACTTCTTAACTTTGTAAAGCCAACGATAAAAATACCAATAGAATCTATATATATGTATAGATTTAATCTATAATGGAGATATAATTTGTTATCCAACTTAGCATTGTACGGAGGAAAATCATGAATATTATGAAGTTAAAGATCGTTATCCTACTTGAAAAATATAAGAAAGTAACCGATGTAGCTGCTGAATTAGGCCTTAAACAACCCACAGTATCTTTTCATATGAAGAATCTAGAGAATGAATTTGGAACGCCTTTATTCCAATATCGAAGTGGAAGAGTACTGCTCACAGATGCGGGTCGAGCCCTTTATCAATATGCGCTCAAGATTGTCTCACTTACAGCCGAAGCTGAACGTACTGTTAAACAGTTTTCTTCCCCTTCACAAGGTACTTTAAAGTTGGAAGCAAGTTATATACCTGCAACTTATATTTTACCTAAAGCGCTAATCCAATTCATGAAACAATATCCTGGGATTAATAATTCAATGACGATCCAAAGTGATACTTTGTTAAAGGAACGACTCCGAAGCCGAGAAATTCAAATGGCTATTTTACACACTTCTGATTGGCATGATGAATCCTTTAACTTTCAGCTGGTTGTCCGCGACGAGCCTGTGCTCATTTTTGCCCCTAGTCACCCTTTTGCAACTATAGAGAAGTTAACACCAGAACAGATCGCGCTTGAGCCTTGGATTCAGTATGAGGGTGGTTCTTGTTTACGGGGATTTGCGGATCAATGGGCAGAAATAAATCATATTCGCTTGTGGAACCGATCCGAGTTGAATTCACCTGAAACTCTAAAGATGTTAGTTAGCGAGGGAGATGGCGTAGGCATTTGTTCTAGAGTTAGTATTGAAGCAGAACTTGCGTTAGGTCGTCTTTGTTATGCTCCTCTACCGGGAGTTTTGCCTGAGAGCGGTGGTTTTGTACTGGCTTGGCGAAAAGATCATATATTAACGCCATTGCAGCAATCTTTTGCCGATATATTAAACAACGTATAGGTCCTTCTATTTTATAAAAGGGAGCGCCCAAAGCCAAAATGGTTTTGAGCGCTCTTATTTGCTTATTCTATAAAGGGAAACATTAGCTTTTCATTCTCACTTGTGTACATATTTTCCTTCGTAATGAATTCGGAGCCTGTATCCATAACAGGAGCTACTTTGTGACCTGAAACGACTTCAAGTGCAGTTTTCACAGCCAAGTACCCCATAGTAAAAGGTTTTTGAATCACCGTTCCCAGCATCGTTTCGTTCTCCAGCAACTGAACCTCACTACTGGAATTGTCGAAACCAACCAGCTTCACTTTTGATTTCAAGCCCATATCCATAATTGCCAGTCCCGCACCTAATGTAGAAGGCTCATTGAGACCAATGATTCCCTTTAGATGTGGCTGATTCTTTAGAAGATCAACAGTTAATTGATATGCTTTCTTCGAAGATCCGTTACTGTAAAGGGTATCCTGAACAAGATTAACTCCATTCTGAGATAAAGCATCCCGAACACCTTTCTCCCTCTCGATAGCTGTAGCGGAGCCTGGTACAAAATTCATAATGGCGACTTGATCGTCGCTTTGAATATTTTCAATCAACTTCTGCGCTGCTTTACGGCCTGCTTCATAATTATCTGTGGCGATAAAACTATCCGATACACCGCCGTTCAGTCCCGAATCCACCGTAATAAGAGTGATACCAGCAGCCTTAATCTGCTCTGCAACCGGAACGAGACGATAATAGTCGGTAGCAGCCAATATAATGGCATCGGGCTTCTCCTCAATCGCCTGTTCCAGTAATTGAATCTGCTTATCCACATCTAGCTCGGTATCTGTTCCTACCGTATGGACATCTGCACCGAATTCCTTGGCAGCAGTCGCCACACCTTGTTTCATTACTTCCCAGAATTCAATACTGGTATCGATAGTCTTAGGAACATAGATAATGGTTCTGACTTTTGGATCAAGCTCATTCGTAAACATACGATATCCTACCCACCCGAGCGCTACAATGAAGATTACCAGTAGAGCAGACAAGCCTATTTTCGACCATAGTGAGCTCATGGATTCTCCTCCTCATAGAGCGCAGGAATTCTTAAAGTGACCGTCGTCCCTTCTTCCATTTCACTCGTAAAAGACAACCCGTAATGGTCGCCGAAATATAGCTGAATGCGATGGTTCACATTTGCGACGCCAACCCCACTGCCAATCCTGTAATCTGCCTTTTGAAGCAATAACTTGTTCATCTGCTCTGGATTCATACCAACACCATTATCAATAACCTGAATGGTAATATCGTTTTGCTCTTTTTTACCTCTAATCAGGATGTGCCCTTGCTCAGGATTATGCTTTATCCCATGATAAATCGCATTTTCAACTAAGGGTTGAAGGACCAATTTCAATATACTGCATTCAAGAATGTCTTCATCCACTTCTATCGAATATGTGAATTTATGGCGATAGCGCATATTCTGAATCGTTAGATAGTGTCGAATATGTTCTAATTCTCTTGCGATCGGAATCAATTCCTCGCCCTCACCAATCGTAGAACGCATCAGCTTCGATAATGATGAGGTCATTTCGACCACCTCCTCCATCTTACCGGTCTCTGCCATCCAGATGATCGAGTCTAGCGTATTGTACAAAAAGTGGGGCTTAATCTGTGCTTGTAAGGCCTTCAACTCACTCACGCGTTTCATCTCTTGCTCCATCACAATCTGACTCATCAACTCTTTAATCTTCATAATCATCAGGTTAAATGTTCGGGCAAGCTTGCCAATTTCGTTCGTGCTCTCAATTTCCACACGAATGTCGAACTCTCCGCGTTCAGCCTTTTTCATGTTTATTTCAAGATTCTTGAGTGGCTTAGTTAGTGCGTACGAAAGAAGCACAGATATAGCCATGGCAAAGATGAGACTTACTGCTCCCCACAAGGCAGCTGTACCTTGCATCTGCTGTTTGTTAGCAACCAGATCATCTGGATAGGTCACCCCTACAATCTTCCAACCAAAGCTGGTTGTATCCACCGTGTACAGCTTCTGCTCGTTCCCTGTATTCACTGTAACCGACCCGCTTTTAATCCCAAGAACGGTTTCCAATTGCTCGAACTTGAGCTGCGAGTAGATCAGCTGCTGTTGAGGATGATAGACTAGGCTCCCTGACGGATCTACGATGAATACATAGCCGCGTTTTCCCAATTCGATTTGTTTGCACAAATTGTTAATAACGCTGTAATTAAGATCTACAAGTAGCACACCTTGTCGATCTGCTTCCATTTCTGAAAAGGTATCTGATAGCTTTCTACTGATCGACACTACCCAACGATATTCATCCTGAAATAAGTGCTGCACATGTGAAGAGGAGACAGCCACTCCCGTCTGGTTCAAAGCTTGCAGATACCACTCTTGAGCAATCAACTCAGGAAGCGGTTTCAAAACTGCGTCCAGTCGATCCGAAACCGTTATCCCCTCTGAGCTTGCATACACTATAGAAGAAATGTCGGTGCGGGATTGGACGACAGATCGAAGATATTGGCTGGCTAACTGCTTATCTTTGACTTTTCCATCTTGTCCCGAACTCGAACCTTTTACATATCTCTCAAGATCACTACTAGTTAATACCAAAGCAGCAATACTCTCCATGTTACTAATATAATTCTCGATGTTCAGTTTTACTTGTTCTATTAATTGTGAAGTATAGGCTACGGAATTCCCCATGACGGCAGCTGAGGAGAGTCGGTATGAAGTATAGCTCAGAACTATAGTTGTGCAGAGAATAAGAAGGGAAAAAGAAATAGCGATATTATTATGAATACTTCGACTTCGGAAGAAGCGATGAGGTTTCATAGAAGGAGATTCTCCTTCTGTCGCTGTCGATATTCCTTCGGTGTGATCCCAACATTACGTTTGAAAATCACACTAAAGTACTGTGGATCAGCATAGCCAACTCTAGCAGCGATGTCATAAGTCTTCAACTGTGTGACGGTAAGGAGCTCTTTAGCTTTTTCCAAACGGAGACGAGTCAAATACTCAATAAAAGTCTCTCCAGTATGCTGTTTAAAAGTCACACTGAAATAACTGATGCTCATAAAAATATGGCTGCACAGCTGATTAAGTGAAAAGCTGTCATTACAATAATTCTCCCGAATATAAGCTTCTGCTGCCTTCATCTGAGAGGTTCTGACGGTTGTTCTTTGTTCCGATAGCTTGAGTATCAACTCATGGCAAGTTCTCTCCAAATAATTCCTAGCTTCATCTAAAGTCTTAAGGGCTGCAACCTCAGCAAACATATTATGCGAAACAAGCTCTGTATTTGGGAATCCGATATCGACCACATAGTTCATTAGAGAGACGAGCATTTGGTAGAGGCTACTGCGGCAGTCTTCTATAGAAGAGCTATTGCTTTTTAGCTCCTGAAACCATTTTGAGAGGACTTCCGAGATCGCTGATGCTTTACCTGTCTTCAACGCGGATATGAATTGCTTTTCCCATGAAGAGAAATGTGCTTGATCCAATCCTTTGCCGAACTCAAGATCCTGTATGGAGATAACCTTATCTATACCTAAAAGATATCGATATTCTATGGATGAAATCGCTTCCTGGAATGATTGTGGAATTTGCTGTAAATCAGCGTATTTTCTACCGATGCCGATGGTTGCCGTCAGCTTCAAGTACTTGTTCAGGCTGGTTTGTACTTGATCTGCAAGAAGTTGTGTTGTGACTTCGATCTCTTCGGAATCCCCTGATAATATCGCAGCGAGTTTCCCATCTCTCGTCTGAAATACGACACCGCCCTGCTCCTTCTCAAGTTGCTCCTGCACAATGTTAAAAGCAGCAAAGCGCAGTAGCTCAGCATCAGAAGCAATATCCAGGCTACGATTGTCCATTTCTATATCGATTACGATTGCAAGATTAGCCTCACCCTGCAGCTGTATATGAAAATAATTCATTTTATTCTCGATCTCGTCGTTTTTCATACGAGTAGTAACAAGCTTCTCCAGAAAACGTTCGCGAAGCAAAGGAAAGCTCTGATTTAATTGCATACGAAGCTTAGCGATATTGGCCTTTTGTAAATGCTCTTCATCCAAATCCTGCTTCATCTTGCTTAGATATTCGGCAAACTCACGAGCATTAATTGGTTTTAACAAATATTCCGTCACCTTCAAGGTTATAGCCTGTTTAGCGTATTCGAAGTCTTCATAACCAGTTACGATAATGACCTTCATGTCCCGGTATCGTTCCATTACAGCTTTAGCCAATCCTAGTCCATCCATAAAGGGCATGCAAATATCTGTAATAATCACATCCGGTCGATACTGCTCGACTGCATCAAGGGCATCTCTGCCGTTATCGAAATCTCCAACAAGTTCAAAACCATGATTATTCCATGCTATCTTCTGTTTAATCCCCTCACGAACCTCGTCTTCATCATCAACTAGAATAATCTTATACATCCAACACCTCCTCAGCTATTGACTCATCGAGTACATGTAATGTAAATGTTTACCTTTTGGGATAAGCATAATAGAGGTTGCCTTCTTGAGGCAACCTCTATTATTAATCTCTTCTATTCGTACAGCAGAGGTTTGATCTCATCGGAATCTATATTGTTCTTATCGTACCAGTGAAACCCGGTATCAATATTCTTTTCTACGGTTTCCCCTTTAATCGCCTGCACAGCTGCCTTCACCGCTTGATACCCAATACCAATGGGGTCCTGTGTAACAGCGCCAGCTACAACACCACTACGAATAGCATCCATTAACTGTTTACCGGAGTCAAAGCCGATAACTACAATCTTACCACCCATCTGTAATTCATTTACTGCATTAGCTACTCCTACTGCAGATCCTTCGTTTGAGCCATAGATTCCATTAAGGTCCGGATTGGCTTGCATCATCGCTTTTGCAAGATCCGTGGACTTCAACTGATCTCCACCGCCATATTGCGGCTCTAACACTTCAATATCTGGATATTTCGCTTTCATTTGTTCTAAGAAGCCATCACGACGCTGTTGACCTGTACTGCTTGTTTGGTCATGTACAACTAAACCTACTTTACCCTTTTTGCCGATCAACTCAGCCATTTTATCAGCTGCCAAAGCTGCTGCCGCTTTATTGTCAGTCGCTGCGGTTGCTACAGGAATGTCGCTATCTACACCAGAGTCAAAGCCAATGATTGGAATATTGTTTTCCTTTGCCTTTTCCAGATATGGAATCGCTGCTTTGCTATCGAGAGCTGCTAACGCGATTGCTGCTGGTTTCTTATCTAGCGCCGTCTGCAGCATTTCAATTTGTTTATCTACCTGACTCTCGTTTTCAGGTCCTTCAAACGTAATCTCGACATTAAACTCCTTGGCAGCCTTCTCGGCTCCTTGCTTCACCGCTTGCCAGAATTGATGCTGGAAGCCTTTTGAAATGACAGGGATATATGGTTTGTCTGAACCGGATGCACTCTTCTTACTATCACTGTTGTTACAAGCACCAAGTAAGGTAGTAGCCAGTAACAAACTGGCAAGCATGATAATCCCTCTTCGACGTTGTTTCATTTAAATCTTCCCCCTCGTCATTTGCTTTGTATATCACTCCGTATGGAGCTAATACCTCGTTCATTGCTTCCGTCTGCGAAGAATATCAGCATACACTGCTATGATGATTACAACACCAACAATGACTGTCCGCCATTCCTGAGCAACGGACATAATCTGTAAGCCATTCGTCAGTACACTCATAATCAGTGCACCAATAATTGTACCTAGAATAGAACCTATGCCCCCGCTTAAAGATGTGCCTCCAATGACGACAGCCGCTATAGCTTCAAGTTCATAACCAGTGCCAAGTGATGGTTGGGCTGAATTTAGACGTGATGCCATCAGGATACCAGCGATTCCGCTGAAAATCCCTGTGATGGTATAGATCACAATCTTCCATTTGACCGTATTCACACCTGATAAGCGAGTTGCTTCTTCATTGCTACCAAGTGCAAAGTTATAGCGTCCAATAATGGTCTTCGATAAGATGATGCTTGCGATAACACCGAGCAATAGGAAGATTACGATGGTGTTAGGAATGCCTGGGATCATCTTGCCCATTGCAATCTTGGCAAAAATCGGATCATCATTGAAATAAATCGGCTTGGCACCCGTTATGACAAGTGATAATCCTTTAGTTACCATCATGATCGCCAGAGTAGCAATGAAAGGAGGAATATTCATTTTCGCCACCATTAAACCACTTATAAAGCCGCAAAGTGCACCAGCTAGAATCCCGCCTACAATTCCGAGTGGAACAGGTAGACCCCAGAATGTAATGATGACGCCAACCATCACCGAGGAGAAGGTCATCACAGTACCCAAAGCAAGGTCGATCCCACCCGTAATAATTACAAAGGTTGCGCCCAGCGCTAATACTCCAATTACAGCTGTCGAGACGAGGATTCCAACTAGGTTAGAAAACTGAAAAAAGTTACTTGATGCTACGGAAAATACGATGACCAGAATGATCAAACTTGCGAATGCTAGTAATTTTTGTTTAAACCCTGATTGCGCCCCGGTTTGCTTCGAGCTGATAGGCTGGCTAATCCCTTTATCTGCGATCTTCATGACCTTGACACCTCCGATAAACTCTTGAACGATTATGAACGCATCGTCGCATATTTCATTATCGCTTCTTGCGATGCTTCTTCTGCGAGTAGTTCACCAGTTATACGTCCTTCACACATGACAATAATGCGATGGCTCATTCTTAGAATCTCTGGGAGATCTGAAGAGACTATAATGATCGCTTTTCCCTCACCTGCTAGCTGATCAAGCAACTTATAGATCTCACTTTTCGCTCCTACATCAATACCACGTGTTGGCTCGTCGAAGATTAACACATCGCAATCTCTCGTTAACCATTTCCCGATAACTACTTTTTGCTGATTCCCACCGGATAAGAATTTGACTTTTTGACTTACACTTGGAGTCTTGGTCGCTAGTGCTTCCGCATGCTGCTCCGCGGACTTTCGTATCTCCCGATCCCTCATCCATCCGAATGCATTACGGAATTTATAGAAGGAAGCAATCGCATTATTCATGCTAATGTCCATATCTACAAGCAGCCCGTAGCGTTTGCGATCTTCGGACAAATAGCCAATTCCATGCTGCACGGCTTGGTGAGGCTGTTTTATACGAACCGTATTTCCATGCAGCTTAATCTCACCCTTATCGATAGGATCAGCCCCAAATACGGCACGAACAACCTCAGTACGTCCAGCGCCCATTAATCCAGCGAAGCCCAGAATCTCACCTTTATTCAAATGAAAGCTGATATCCTTCAACATTTGCCCACTGGATAAGTTTCGAACCTCTAGTACGACTTGCTCTGTCTGTAACGAAAGCGTTGGCTTCGACGTTTGATACAGTTCACGACCAACCATCATGCTAATAATCTGATCAATGGTTATTGAATCCGTCCGAACAGTATCCACGTAACAACCATCCCGCATGACTGTAATGCGGTCTGTGATCCGTTTCAACTCATCCATGCGGTGAGAGATGTATATAATACCTACACCTTTTTCTCGTAATTGCTCGATCATACGGAATAACTCGTTAATTTCCGTATCTGTCAACGCTGCAGTTGGTTCATCCATGATCAGTACCTCCGCATTGAAGGACAAAGCTTTGGCGATTTCAACCATTTGCTGATTAGCAACTGTCAGATCTGAGACCAAAGTCTTCGGATCTAGTTTTAGATTCATCTGATCAAACAGTTCCTGCACCTTACGATTTAGCTCCAGATCATCAACGAACCATTTCAGTGCCTTGCGCGGCTCACGACCAATAAATATATTTTGGGCCACTGTAAGATGCGGCATTAGATTTAGTTCCTGATGAATGATACTAATCCCGAGTTCCTGCGCAGCGCGAGTATTGGCAATCTCCACCTCAGATCCTTTGTACCACATCTGACCCGCATCCTTGGAATAGACTCCTGTTGCAATCTTCATTAAGGTAGACTTTCCTGCGCCATTTTCACCGACTAAGGCATGCACTTCCCCACGCTTCAGCTCAAATTGACATTGATTCAATGCATGAACACCAGGAAAAAATTTATCAATCCCCGCCATTCGTAGTAATACTTCGTCCATTTCATATCCACCTCAAATCCTTTATGAATGCCTTTTTGTAAAGTAATCGCTTTCAAATGTTGAATGTAAAATTATTGTATTACCTATAAGTTTCTAATGTAATGGAATATTCTCCGTAAAAAAGTTTAAAATTTTATGTTTTGAAGCAAGCAAAAAAGACTACACCGTCCTTTTACGGACAAAGTAGCCTTTAGATTAGCTCATATGTGTATAACAGTTGTAATCCTTACATTCGAATAGCCTACAGGTTCTGACCCTTTCCAGCCACCAAGGTGAATGTCTTTGGTATTCCTTTATCATAAACATCCGAGGATAGATTGGGTTCTTCGATCAATTGGCGGATCACAAGCCCGGAACTGGCAGCAGCTGTTACAATTTCTCCAAGCGTCCAGCGGCGCCAATATACAACGCTATGTTCCTGTTCGTCTATTGGTTTGCCTGTGGAAGGCAAATACTTAGAGTACGAGACCTTTTTTTCTTCCAATGTCGTATCGAAATAGTCCCCGCTAACTTTGTGCTTACGAACCTTCGCTGTAGAACCCTTAGAGGATATCAGCTTAGTTGTCACAGGATGGAAATCACGTAGAACAAAAATCCCACCAGGAGAAAGTAAATGGCGGACGGTTTCCATAAACGGTGCTAGGTCGGTAAAGTAGTGTACAATTCCTAATTCAGCAAATACGATATCATATGAACCATCGAGCACGTGATCTGGCAGCTTAAGAACATCCGATACGATATAGTTAAGCTGAACACCTGCTTCTTGTGCGAGATCAGCTGCATAACGCGCATTAGCTTCTGAGAAGTCAGCAACAGTAAGGTCTGCTCCAAGTAATGACAGCGCGACTGCCTTCATTCCGTTTGATCCCATGAGATTCATCATCTTTTTACCCTGTACATCTCCAAAATAAGAAGAGAGCGGGTACAGCTTAGCACTTGGTTCCTTGATTAACTTGGCTGCAGCCTCAGACGGTGTACCAAATCGAGCAACCCAAGCTGTGTACGTGTCTTCGTTCCATAGTTCCTCACTCGTTGGCGCAGTGCCTTTTCCAGGATGCAGTTCTAAATTTTGATCTTGTTCTTCCATACCTTGCGACCCCTTTATGATTAAAATATCTGTTATGAAGCATTCTGAATGGCATCTGCCACCTGAATCGTTTTCTTTCTTCCAGCGTACAAATATACACCCAGTCCAAACATAACCAAAAGTCCACCTGCCCATTGTAGCGCAGTTAATTGTTCACCTAATAGCAGATAAGCAAGGATACTAGCCCCCACTGGTTCTCCTAAGATGTTCATAGATACCGTAGTTGCGGATACATACTGAAGCAGCCAATTAAATAAAATATGACCAAACACCGTAGGAACAACTGCTAGCAATAGGAAAATCCCCCACTCATTCGCAGGATAATTAAAAAAGGAAATCCCCATGAACAGATTGTAAATGGCAAACACACCAGCCGCTGATAAGAAAACTATCAAGCTGTACAGGTATGAGGGCATGCGCACTACAAGCTTTTGACCGATAAGCATATGCACAGCTACCGCTACTGTTCCTCCAACCGATAACAAATCACCTTTAAGATTATCTGCAGAGATACCAATATCTCCCCAGCCGATAAACACTACTCCGCCAATAGCAATACTCAGCCCCAGAATAGCAGACACAGCCGTTTTTTCCTTATACAAAAAATAAACGCCCAGCATAATAAACACTGGCTCCAGCGCCATGATCATCGTTGAACTAGCTACCGAAGTATACTTCAAAGAGCCCATCCAAAGCAAAAAATGTAGAGCTAGCATAGTGCCTGAGAGCACTAGCATGATCCAGTCTTTTTTACGAAGAGCGAACGCTGCTCCGCTGTATGGTTTTGCAAAAGGCAACATCAGCAGCGAGGTGAACAACAGCCGATACATTCCTTGTATAGATGCTGGCGCTGCAGACCACTTAATAAAAATGGCGGAAAAAGAGATGGCCACAATCCCAATCAACATTAAAATCGGAATAGGAAGTGGCGGTTTTTTAAGCTTCACATGGTACGCGTCCTTTCACTATCTTAAGTCACTTATGTTAATTTAACGCAGACCGTGAAAAAATGCATCTATTTTCATTAGATTTCACTAAAAAAAGCATAAGCAATGTCATTTCTGACGAGAGCTCATGCTTCTTAAAGGCTAAGGTTTCAGAACCACCTTTATGCAATCCTCTTTTTTCTCACTAAAAATGTCATAGCCATGCTCCGCTTTGCTGATAGGCAAGCGATGTGTAATGATATCTGTGGGATCAAATTTATTCTCTTTAATCATCTTATAGAGCAAAGGCATATAGTGAATCACTGGAGCCTGTCCCATTTTTAAAGTAATGTTGCGTTCAAATAGATGACCCAAAGGGAACATATTGTAATTAAGCCCATAAACTCCTACAAG
Organism: Paenibacillus sp. FSL H7-0737; assembly: GCF_000758545.1. Lineage (NCBI taxonomy): Bacteria > Bacillati > Bacillota > Bacilli > Caryophanales > Paenibacillaceae > Paenibacillus > Paenibacillus sp. FSL H7-0737. The sequence goes on from NZ_CP009279.1 coordinate 3,639,883, forward strand.
CTGAATAGTTCCGAATTTTCGTACGATATCCGAGGCCATTCTAAATGCACTGAGTGAGCCTCCCTGTAGCTTCAGAGTGGTTTCCACTTTCTCCAATGCAGATATTTTGGCATCCAAACCTACACAGTCAATAACTACATCTGCTCCCCCATGTGTTATCTCCTTCAAATGAGCTTCAATATCTTTAATCTCTTCAAAGTTGTAAATTTCGACATTATTGGTCAGCTTCGCATGCTGCAGACGGTAGCCGATATGATCAACCGCAATGACTCTTGAGGCGCCTTTGATCCAGGCAAATTTCTGAGTAAGCAGTCCAACAGGCCCGCAGCCGAGAACAATGACTGTATCCCCTGGCTTCACTCCGCCGCTTTCGACTCCCCACCAAGCAGTAGGTACAATATCAGATAAGAAAAGAATTTTTTCATCTTCCATTTCTGCATCCTCAGGAACGACAAAAGGGCCGAAATTACCATAAGGAACCCGCAGTAATTCGGCTTGCCCTCCTGCAAATCCCCCATAAGTATCGGAATAACCCAGATATCCGCCTGTATCCTTGGCGTCATTAGCATTGTCGCATTGACTCTCCATCTCATGCTGGCAGAAGTAGCACTGACCACAGGCTACATTAAAGGGAATAATGATCCGGTCGCCTTTCTTGACTTTAGTTACGTCTGGACCGGTCTCCTCAACAATCCCCATGGGCTCATGACCAATAATATAGTCATCATGCATACCTGGAATTTCACCGTTAAAAATGTGCAGATCTGAGCCACAAATCGCTGTAGTGGTAATTCGAACGATAATGTCATCCTTTTTCTCAATCTTCGGATCAGCTACCTCTTTAACTTTCACTTTCTTCTTCCCTTGGTAGGTTAATGCTTTCATGCTGTTAATCCGCTCCTTTGGAAATGGTATAGAGATATAAGGATCACACCTTTCTATGTTATATCCCTATGCCTATCCTCTTATCCATGAAGAAGCGGAGAATACATCATAAGCGCATAGTTATCGGTTACAGCTTCATCTCCAACTAGGTCGCCGGTACGTGTGAATATTTTTCGACTGATCTTATTGCTACGAATATATCCGCCCCATGGTTCTAGGCTTATCCGATGATCACTTTCGTACACTTCATATTTATAAAGGGACTGCTCATCGCATCTCCATTCCCCATGCAAATGGCTGTCATCCAGCCAGAGCTTTAATTGATACGTTTGATTCGTGTTATTCTTCATTTGAAGATCCAAATAATTATAAGAACAGGTGGCCCCGCTTCCAAATGGCTGTGTACGCTGTTCATCTGGAAATACATCATAGCTGTGCCGATGCCGTTCTGTAACCGTAAGAGGTGTATGCAGTGTCATCCAGTAGATCAGATTGGACAACTGGCACAGTCCCCCGCCAACTCCAGAATGGAAGCCACCATAATGCAGCACCATCCCCTCTAGATACCCTTTTCGCTTACTGGGCTTACCGATGCTTCTCCAATAGGAAAAAGTCTCACCCGGACGCACCAAGAGCCCATCCAGCTTCGCTATCGCCAGACGTAAATTGGTTATTTTATTGTATTGAAGCACCATATCTACATTCCGTAGACTTCTTAATAACGGTGTAGCATGAGTCATCACTTCATTAGATAAAATTTCACTAGTGCGCTGCTTCGCCACCTTGCTGCGGCTAGTGCACCATTTCAAATATCTTTTCCAAATAAAATATCGCTTTCCGGCAAATAGTCTAAGTCGAGAACGCTGAATAGGTTTCATGGCAGCCTGAGGTGTATTCATCTAGAACTGAACCTCGCTTTCAGCTCGTAACTGGGCGAATCTCCCTCCGATTACCGCATTATGATGCTTAACGATCTCACTACTATTCAGAACCCCATTATCAAAGGTGCTATGAGCATCTTGGACGAGAACACTCTTATACCCCATACTGTATGCGCGTCTTATTGTCGTATCTAGGCAGAACTCACTTTGCATCCCACAAATCACCAGATTCGTGATCCCCAGCTTCTGTAGCTCCTCTTGCAGTTCGGTTCGGTGAAAAGCATCCCAAGTAGGCTTCTCCACAATAACTTCGCCTTCCTGCGGTGTGATGCGGTGACTGATCTGCCATGTGGGCGTACCTTTTGTATATTCCTCATCTTCGGTGTGTTGAATATAAACTATTGGAGTACCTGCAACCCTAGCTTTGTTCTGAAGGGAAATAATTCTCTCCATTACACCCTCTTCATCGTACAGCTTTTGATCAGGATAGGAGAACATAGCTTCTTGAACATCGATAATTAATAGTGCAGTTGAATTTCCCATTTAGTACCTCCTACAATTTTTATGAAAATCATACCAGATTATGGGACATTCTATCTACCTATTTAAAGGCTTAAATCAATAAAAAAAGGGCATCTGCTGAGCAGACACCCGTTACATTTAAATACTTTTTACTTGCCACGCTTATTGTGCCAGATCAATGCATGCAGCTGTGGAAGGACACGTACTCTATTCATATCAGCGTCTACGATTACTTTATTAAACAACCATTCCAGCCTTCCCAAAAGTCGAGCAGAAATGTCGCCTTCTTCAGTGACATCATCATTCCCAGGCTGCAGAAAGAGCTGCACATTGGGATATCGCTGGTGAATGTCTTTTGCATAATCAAAATCCTTATCGTCAAACACTACGACCTTCAAGCTATGCATAGAACGACCCAGTTTCTCCATTTTACTCATGATGTTATCTAGAATTTCCCAATTCGTCGTCATTCCTGAGCTTGGGGGTTTAGGGCTAATTGTCAGCACATCCACGTCATTGAACCAATCCTGCCATTTACTCCCCTGAGTTTCTATTGCAGCTTGTATCCCTCGCTCATGTAGCAGGTTAATAAAAGAGCCCAGCCCATCACCAATCAAAGCAGGATTTCCGCCTGAAATCGTAACACAGTCGAAATTATCTCCAGCTATAGCTAAAAGTTCATTCATAATTTCCTCCGAGGTCATCATTCGAACCTTATCCTTAGCAGTACCATCCCAAGTAAAAGCAGAGTCACACCAGCCACAGCGATAATCACAGCCATAGGTGCGGACAAACATTGTCTTCACACCAATTACCGCACCTTCACCTTGAATGGTCGGACCGAACATTTCAATTACAGGAATCTTACTCACAGTCACAGCCTCCATACAAGCGGTAAGATGGTCCATCCTCAGGGATATCTTCAGCCAGCACTTCTGCCCAGGAGGTTGGTGTCTCCCATAGCTTTACAGCATACAAGGGCAGCCCTGCCTGCTTAAGCTTATAGGCAATATAACAGGACATATTTTCAACTGTGGTGCGGAAAGACAACAAAGCTACTTTGGAACCCGTATTCGTTAATGTCTCTAACACAGGTTCGTTTCCCATAGCGAGAAAAGCGTGATCTAGACGGTCTACAAGGCTTTGTTGCACAGTCGTCTTGATATCACTGAAGTCAATAACAAACCCTTCGTCTGAATGGCCTTCCGTAGCCTCTGGTTTGCCCTTAAGCACTACTTCGAGCTTATAAGTATGTCCATGCAGATTGCTACATTTCCCTTTGTGACCAATTAATTGATGCGCCGCATCAAACGTAAATATTTTGCAGACTGAAACCTCGTTAAGCATTAAGATCCGGCCTCCATTCTCTCCGCCTCATATTGCTCAAGACCACGCTGACGCAACAGACAGGCTGGACAAGTACCGCAGCCACTGCCAATAATACCGTTGTAACAGGTCAATGTGTGTTCGCGAACATAATCAAAATAACCCAGTTCATCGGCCATTTTCCACGTTTCTTTTTTATCCAGCCACATCAATGGAGTGTGTATCGCAAACTCATAGTCCATAGATAAATTCAGCGTAACATTCAATGATTTCACAAATACATCACGGCAGTCCGGATACCCGCTAAAGTCCGTTTGGCAGACACCAGTGACGATATGGGAGTAACCCAATTGTTTAGCTAATATTGCGGAAAAAGACAAAAATAACAGATTCCGTCCGTCAACAAATGTACTAGGAAGCTCATCACCTTCGCCAGCAACGATATCAATATCCTGGCGGGTTAGTGCATTTGGTGCCAGCTGATTAAGCAGCCCAAGATCAAGGATATGCTGTTTTACATTAAACTTAGCTGCTATTTCTGTAGCAACTTCGATTTCAGCCGCATGACGCTGATTATAATTAAAGGTAACTACCTGCACTTCCTCAAACTGCTTCAATGCCCAAACCAGGCAAGTGGTGCTATCTTGTCCGCCGCTAAATACGACGAGTGCTTTTTTGTTCATCTTAATCTCTCCTTATCAACTTGTTGGGATTAGCGGTTATCCACTTTTTCTGGATAGAGGTCGTGATTCATTAAGCGGTGCTCCGCCATCGCCTCATACTTCGTACCCGGTCTTCCATAGTTGCAATAAGGATCAATAGATATGCCTCCACGCGGAGTGAACTTGCCCCATACCTCAATGTATCGTGGGTCCATCAGTGAGATCAGATCATTCATAATAATGTTGACGCAGTCCTCATGAAAGTCACCGTGGTTACGGAAACTAAACAGATACAGCTTTAATGATTTAGATTCCACCATTTTCTGTTCAGGAATATACGAAATATACAGTGTGGCAAAATCCGGCTGACCAGTAACAGGACATAAGCTAGTAAACTCAGGGCAGTTGAATTTAACAAAATAATCACGCCCTGGATGCTTGTTATCAAACACCTCAAGAATAGCTGGATCATAACCAAACTTGTACTGCGTTCCCTGATTACCAAGTAAAGTGACTTCTTGCATTTCCTCTTTCAATCTTCCTTCTGACACGACAAAAAACCCCTCTCTTTTCCTTCGGCCTTGGCCGGTAATGGAAAGAAGAACGAGATTTCGAAAACTTTGCTCCACTAAGAAGAAACGGAAGCAACGTCCGGGTTAAGGACTGCATCCGCTTATAAGATTTAATATACTCTTAGTTTTTTATAGAGGGAGTTCGCGAACCTCTCCTGCACAATCCGTGCAGACTTCTTCTTCATGCATATTGCGTCTTGAACTATACCATGGTAATTTGCTTCTGACAAGTTCTACGCTTTGCCCGTCTTCTGAATCCAGAGCGAAAGCACCACAATCCACAAGAGCAAAAGCAGGCTTTCTAGGAGCAATACTCCTTCTCCATTTAGAATACTGTTCAAATTCTGGACGATTTCAATACTTGGCAGAATTACAAAGATCGGATAGGTCCACTCTGGAAGAGCGACGTACACAGAAGCTACTAAGAAAAAAACGACCATAAATGCGGAGCAAATGGCTGAACCATTTTTGGAGGAACTTACCTTTAAACCAATGATAATTCCAACTTGCACAAAGATAATTCCACCCAATAACATATACATTAAGGAAGGGAGTAAATCCATTGTCAAACCTTGATTTAGTACATAAACAATCAGCTGTGATAACAAAGAAAAAACAAGAACAGATCCAGCTTTCGCTGTAATAATCTGGCCTCTGCTTAGCGGAGTAATCAACAGCGCATCATAAGTCTTACTCTCCCGCTCCTCAATTAATCCTGGGCCGGTAATCATGATCCCAACCATCACTTGCGCAAATAATATCCATGTAGAAAAAAGCATGAAGTCCAAACCGCTCTTGTCCACTACAGTGATGATGATTTTAGCCATAAATATAGGCAAAATTATTAGAATTACAGTCGCAGGATTACGCAGTATATCCTTACTTTCATGTTTAAACAGCTTCCATATCTGATAACTCAACTTAGCTCACTTCCCGTCAGGGCAGCGAATACATCTGCCAGCGAAGCTTCTTTACTGTGCATACTTAGAATTTGATTCGTAGACATTAGCTGATAGATATGATCTTTAGTAGCTTCTTCTGCAATCGGCCAGGATTTCATAACCACTTTCCCATCCTGCTGATATTTAACTTCAATTTCTGGTTTACCATAAATGGTCTTAAGTCTATGCGGTTCATCGAGTGCCACCAAAGCACCAGCGTGCATGATGCCCACTCTATCGCTTAATGCCTCGGCTTCGTGCATATCATGCGTCGTTAAGACGATGGTTGTGCCTTCTTCTTGAATTCTCTTGACGTGATTACGTATGAGTGAAGCTGAATTTGGATCTAACCCACTTGTAGGCTCATCTAAAAACAACACTTGAGGCTTATGTAATAATGCTCTGGCGATTAGAACACGCTGCTTCCAGCCTTTGGATAAGCTGCTTACTTTAGCTTTTTCCTTATCTAACAGCTGGAGGGTTTCCATGACTTCATTCACTCGATTTCCTGCTACCCTATACAGATCAGCGAACAGCTCCAGATTATTTCGAATAGAACTACGCATGTATAGGTTCGGAAGCTCGAAAACAACACCAATTTGAGCATGGATTTCTTTTTTATGACATGAAATATTCATGCCATTAATTAAAATTTCTCCGCTTGTAGACTGAAGAAGCCCTGTCATCATTCGCATCGTTGTAGTCTTCCCTGCACCATTGGGACCTAGAAATCCAAAGACCTCACCTTTCTCCACCGTGAAAGTAATTCGATCAACTGCACACCTCTCCTGATAATATTTTGAGACCTCAGTTAGCTGAATCAATAACACTCCCCCCTTTTTAGAATAGTTAACTTTCTTCTATCCTTATTCTGGTTGTAGAGGATTATCTCTGTTGTTGCTATTCTGTAACATTCGCTATTCCTTAGTACCTTCCTTTGTTCAAATCTGCTCAGATGTGGCAAAAATAAGGATTCAAATCCTAAGAAAAGGGTAACTTAAACATAATAATCTTCGAGGTAAGGGTGGGATCATCTAATGGAACAAAGTATACAGAAACTTATGGACTGGATTAACAGTCATGTGAATGAAACTATTGTAATTGAAAAGAAAGAGCTTCGTGATCTGGATAAAATTCATTTTAATCTAGAGGCTGTTGAGTTTCGGAGTGCGGAGGATGTTATCGATGATTATCTTGGGAGTGCATTAATATTAAAAGGATTTGGCAGCACTTTAAACGCCGATGGTGAGCTAGTATCGCTACCACACTCCACCTATGACTTAGCTATTGACGGGCTTCGGATTGAGGACATAAGTGATCGCAAGGCGGAAATAACTACTGAAAGAGCTAAATATACCCTTTCAGTGGATTAAACCATATGTAATGACAGCAAAAGAGCCCACAGTAATCTGTGGGCTCTTTCTAATTAATAGTTACTCTTCTCCAATGATCTCCACTTCAGTTTCAAGCTCCACTCCGAATTTATCCTTCACAGTCGCTCTTACATGGTGAATTAGCCCAATGTAATCGCTGGCGGTTGCATTATCAGCATTCACAATAAATCCTGCATGCTTCTTGGATACCTCAGCACCACCGATTCTTGTTCCCTGTAAGCCACTCTCTTGAATTAACTGACCTGCAAACCGACCTGGAGGACGTTTAAAGACACTCCCACAGGAGGGATACTCAAGCGGTTGCTTGGATTCACGCAAGTAAGTAAGTTCATCCATTTTCGCCTTGATGGATAATGCATCTCCGGAAGTCAAAGCAAATTTCGCCTCAAGCACGATGTATTCACCGCTTGCGAACACGCTTTTTCTGTAACCCCATTGCAGTTCATCCCCTTGCAGAGTCACCAATTGCCCGCTCTTAGTTATAGCCAGCGCACTGTGCAATACATCTTTAACTTCTCCGCCATAAGCACCTGCGTTCATGTAAAGCGCTCCACCAACCGTTCCTGGAATGCCACAGGCGAACTCAAGACCCGTAAGCTCCATATCCAGTGCATATCTGGAAACATCAATAATCTTGGCTCCACACTCCGCATATAAGAGATTGTCTCGAATCCCCACATCCGTTAGTCCTGCTGTTTGCAGAACTATTCCGCGCACACCTCCATCACGGATAATCACATTGGAGCCGTTCCCAAGTACCGTAAGGTTTATCCCATTCTGTTCCGCATATGTAACGATCTTTTGAATTTCCTCATAAGTAGCTGGTGCTGCCAAAATATCAGCTTTACCGCCCATTTTGGTATACACGTGATCTTTTAAGTTCTCATGACTCTTCACAATCCCTGCAGTCATTAACTGCTCTAGGTCATTTTGAATTTTGTCAATATTCATGTTTCATGCTCCTTTAACCATGTATAAATGATGGTCCTTGATCTATTTTTAGTAGTAGTATCATGGATTTGTAGGCAACCACAACTGTAACAACGAACAGGCTCCCTTGTCAATGACGGGAGCCTGTTCGTGTATGATTTTCGATTATGATTACACAGCTTTGTAGGCCGCAAGCTCGTAAGGAAGACACAGCGGCACACCTGTACGTGGATCTGGAACAATATCTGCCTCAATTCCAAAAACTTCACGCAGTACATCTGGTGTCATAACTTCTGTAGGTGAGCCTTCACTAACCACAGTACCGGACTTAATAGCTACCATATGCTGCGCATAACGAGTAGCATGATTCAAGTCATGCACTACCATGATAATGGTACGGCCTTCTTCCTCATTCAGCTTTTGCAGAAGCTGTAGAACTTCAAGCTGGTGAGCCATATCTAGAAATGTTGTTGGTTCGTCCAGGAATAGAATGTCAGTTTCTTGCGCCAATGCCATAGCGATCCAAGCACGCTGACGTTGTCCTCCAGATAAGCGGTCAATCGGACGGTCATGGAAAGGCTCCATACCTGTAACAGTGATTGCGTTGGAGATAATGCTGCGATCCTCTGCTGTCATTGTGCCAAATCCTTTTTGATGCGGGAAGCGACCATAGCTGACAAGTTCAGAGACCGTTAGTCCGTCTGGAGCTGTTGGGTTTTGCGGTAAGATCGCAAGCTGACGAGCTACCTCTTTCGTTGAAAAGTTATGGATCGATTTACCGTCCAACATTACACTGCCGCTCTTAGGCTTCATGATCCGGGCCATTGTTTTAAGAATTGTAGATTTACCAGAACCGTTAGCGCCCACTAGTGCGGTTATTTTTCCCGTAGGGATAGTTAAGTTCAACCCTTTAACAATTGTAGCCTCTGCATACCCAATACTTAACTCTTCTGTGTTCAAACGTTCTGACATGTTAACAACTCCTTAAAAGTTTTATGGAGCTATGCTCCTAGAATGAACTACATAGTAAAACTCGCTTCGTACGCATTATGCTTTCGATTTGGCGAGTAAATATAAAAAGTAAGGTGCACCAATGATCGCAACCACGATGCCTGTTGGAACTTCTGCAGGCTGTAACACCCATCTGCCGATAGTATCAGCAGTAATCATAAGAAGCGCCCCTGTCAACGCACTAGCGGGCAATAATACCTGATGACGGGGTCCAACAAGCTTGCGGGCAAGATGTGGTGCAATTAGGCCGACAAAGCCAATTCCTCCACTTACAGCAACGCAGGAGCCGGCAAGCGCAACTGCAGTCACTAGAAGAAGAATACGCTCCTTCTCCACTCGCATTCCAAGTCCTACTGAAGTATGGTCCCCTAGATTCAATACATTAAGAATACGGGCTTTATAGAAGGCGAACGGTAACAGAATCGCTATCCAAGGTAGCAGAGCAAGGACGAATCTCCAATCGCCACCCCATATTTTCCCGGCGATCCAAGTCGCTACAAACTGATAATTATTGGGATCAAGCCGAAGTGCCAACACCAGCTGGCAAGCGTTAATTCCGGCAGCGACTGCAATCCCGATAAGGATCAACCTTGTTGGAGATAGACCATCTGCTTTTCTATAAGCAAGAATATAGATTAAAGCGGCGGTTAAGCTAGCCCCTCCAAGCGCTAAGAGCGGCAAGACAAATACCGGAGCTGCTGTTGTAGCCGGAAAAAACGAGATAAAAATGATTACCGCAAAACCAGCACCCGCACTTATGCCCAGCGTAGCCGGTTCAGCAAGTGCATTTCTTGCGAGACTTTGTAAAATACAGCCTGACACCGCAAAGCCCGCTCCAACCAACAATGAAATTACGATGCGAGGTAATCTGAAATCAAATAAAATAAGCTTTTGCTGATGAGTTCCATCACCCAGCAGTGTATGTAATACCTCCCGTGGGGATAGACGCATAAATCCTGTATTCATACTGACAATAAAAACAACAACGATCAATATGGCAAGGACCGCTAACACTGTAATAGCACGTGTACGGCGTTCATTTTCATTGGGAGAAAGGGTTGTTCTGTGCATTACAGCTCCCCCTTCCGCTTACTCGCTAAGTAAATAAAGAAAGGTACACCGATGATGGCAATTAATGCGCCTAGCGGCGTCTCATAAGGGGCATTTATCATTCTAGCGGCGATATCCGCAAAGATGATCAATAAGCTCCCAAGAACTGCCGAGCAAGGAATGATCCAGCGATAATCTACTCCAACGAAATAACGTGCTACATGTGGAATAATTAGTCCTATAAAAGCAATCGGGCCAACCATTGAGACTGCACTTCCGGCAAGAACTACTACAACAATCATACATGCCAACTGTACTAATCTTGTCCGCTGCCCCAGACCAACTGCAACTTCTCTTCCTAAGCTGAGCAAGGTGACAGACCGCGATAACATCATCGCTGCGATTAATGCCACGAACACCCAAGGGAAAATAATCTTGATCTGAGTCCAGCTTGCCCCGCCCATTCCGCCAGCCAACCAGAAGGCTATATCTTGGGATAAGTTAAAAAGAATAGCTATGCCCTGACTAACAGCAACCAGTAGTGCACTTACCGCGGAACCTGCCAGCGTCAAACGTAAAGGTGTAAGGCCATTAAAAGATAGCGACCCGATTCCAAATACGATAAAAGAAGCTATAGCAGCACCTATAAAACAAAACAACATAAGTGAAGTGAATGAGATCGAAGGTGCAAAAGCAAAAACTATGGCCAGCGCTACACCTGCTCCCGCATTCAAGCCTAACAGACCTGAATCCGCAAGAGGGTTCCTTGTCATCCCCTGCATGATTGCCCCTGCTACTGCGAAGCAAGCACCGACCAAAGCACCTGCTATCGCGCGAGGAAATCGCAGTTCTCTTATCACCTGATGTTTTTGTACATCTGGATTGAAATGAAATATTGCTTCCCATACCGTAGCTAGCTTGATATCTGCCGCACCCACTGAGACCGAAAGTGCCAGTCCAAAGGCAATGGCAGCGAGTCCAATCACTAGAATACCCATTGCAGCTGCCGGTCGGGTATGTATAGCTTTTTGTGTATCATTTTTATTACGATGTGCGAAATCTGAGGGTGAAACCATGAGTCGTCTCCTTAATCGATAGTTACAATGTTCTATATGATAACAACAATCATTCTCATTATCGCAAAAAAAATTAGGTTGTACAATTGTAGGAGTTATTTTTCAGTAATACAGGAATGGTTTATAAAAAAATGGTGCAGATCTAAGCATCTTAAGATACTTGATCTGCACGCCCTTCCCCACCCAAATGATCAGTCTCATTCATGGTGAATTACGACTTTTTATTTCACAAAACTTTTTAACACATCATCAATAATTTTGCCACCAGCGTTCGCACCACTGTATAGCCAACTGCTTGTTGAGCTCATTTCATGCACATTGCCAGCTTTTACAGCCGGGATGCCTTTCCAAATTGCACTGTCCAGAATCTCCGAACCCTCAGTCTTATCACTATTTACAAGGATAATATGATCTGCTGTCAGCTCAGAAAGCTTCTCTAGCGAAATTGGATTCCAAGTAGCTCTTGTACCAACAGGAATTTCTGTTACTAAGTTAGGCAGCTTTACACCAAGGTCTGTATATAATACAGCACCACTGCTGCGAGTTTCGTCTACAATATAGAAGTTCTTTTGTACCAACCATAAAATCGCCACGGACTCTTCTCCAATAGCTCCTTTAAGCTTTTCTTTCGCTGCAGCCGCCTTGTCTTCATAATCTTTAATGGCTTTCTCTGCTTCAGGAGTCTTGTTCAGAATTTCACCAATCTTGAGTAGCGATTTACGCCAATCTTGATTTAGCTTATCCCCAATCACATAAGTCGGTGCAATCTTATTCAGTTGGTCATAGATACCATTCTGTACAGATGACTCCGATGGGATGAGGATAAGATCCGGAGCGAAGCTGGTTACTGCCTCGAGCGGAAGATCGTAGCTGATCGTAGGAACATCCTTCAATTCAGTGGACAGATAATCTTGAATACCATTAGTCACTGACCATTGCGCTACTGGAGTCACACCTAGAGTTACCAAAGCATCCTCCAAATAAGAACCCAGTACACGCCCAGGATTAGCTGGAATCGTTACTTCATGTCCCATTGCATCCGTTAACGTCTTAGGGGCTGCAGGAGCTTCTGTAGCTTCAGCAGTAGGTGCCGTCGCTTTGTCTGTTCCTGCGTTTGAAGCGTTACCGGGATTATTATTACCGCAAGCGGATAAGAATAGCACCATCACCATTAATCCGACCATCGTTAATTTCATGCTTCCAAATCTTTTTCTGTTAAACAAAAACATTAAATACCCTCCTAGTGTGTGCATCCTATGTTATTCAAAGGTATTGACTACCTCAGTCTCACTTTTAAATGATATTGATTCTCATTCTCTATGTCAACACATAAATTTTAAATTTTGTGGATTTGCAATAATTTCCTTCTTAAAAATACAAAAAAAGGCTATATTCCGAACGTTCCGGATATAGCCTCTCCTCAATGATCCATTATTTATTCAAATGATATGGGACAGTCGCAACTACAACATCTTTTGAATTCATTAGATACGAACGGATTAAAAAGCTGGTCTGATTATGAAGTACAGCTTGCCACCAATGCTTAGTTATAAACTGTGGAATCAGAATCGTGATATGATCCGTCGCTGCGGTCTTCCACTCCACTGTATCAATAAATTTCACTAACGGACGAATAATACTGCGATATCTAGAACGAAGTACAATCAGGCGTACACCCGGATTCCATTCCTCCCACCGTTGCTCCATTTTTTGAATGTCCTCTTCATCAAAGCCAACATACACGGCTACAACATTATCCGTTAGAGACTTGGCATAGCTGATGGAATGTAGTACAGCACGTGTTACACCCGCAACAGGAACAACAACTGTACTGCCCTTAATCAAAGGTTTATCTGTACTCGGGCATATACGAAGCTGATCTGCAGTGTTCAAATAGTGCTTGTGAATCCGGTGGAACACGAACATTACAGCAGGTAAGAAAATGAAAGCCATCCATACGCTTGAGAATTTAGTGATGATAAAAATAAGCGTAATCGTCAATGTAGTCAGCATACCGATGGTATTTACAACAAATCTTTTTTTCCATCCCGCTGGTTTTGTTTTAAACCAATGAACCATCATTCCTAGCTGTGACAATGTGAAAGGAATGAATACACCAACCGCATAAAGTGGAATCAAGCTTTCTGTATTTCCGTGGAATGCAGCTACAAGCACAGCAGACAGAACACCTAGAAAAATAATACCATTAGAGAAACCTAGACGGTCACCACGAACCATAAAAGCATGTGGCATATATTTATCTTTTGCAAACATAAATGCGAGCAGCGGGAACGCTGAGTAAGCTGTATTAGCTGCCAAGAACAAAATTACTGCTGTAATACCTTGAATGAAAAAATATAAGGTTCCGCGGCCAAAGGTCGATTCAGCGATCTGAGAAACAACCGTTGCCTTTTCATCAGGCACTATGCCGTACCAATACGCCAGTAGTGTGATACCTGTAAACATAAATCCAAGTATAACCCCCATGACCATTAAGGTCTTGGCTGCGTTCTTTTCAGCAGGTGCTTTAAAGTTTGGAATGGCATTAGATACAGCCTCTACACCCGTAAGTGCCGAACAGCCAGAACTGAAGGCTTTTAATAGTAGAAACAAACTAACATTAGAAACAGCAGAGCCAATTTCAGGGACATTCGCATGCACGCCACCTGCTGCATATTTAATAACACCGGAGATAATCAAGACTACAATCGACACCACAAACAAATACACTGGGATTGCGATGAATGAAGCTGATTCTGTAACTCCGCGAAGATTAATCAAAGTAAGTAAAATAATAACTGATACTGCAATAAGAACGGTGTGATTATGAAGACTTGGAAAAGCCGATGTGATCGCATCCGTCCCTGCCGACGCACTAACAGCTACGGTCAGAATGTAATCCACTAACAAAGACCCTCCTGCTAAGAGCCCTGTCGGAACACCAAGATTACTCTTGGCAACGATGTAAGCTCCGCCTCCCTGAGGATAAGCGTAAATCGTCTGCCGATAGGATAAAATCAGGATGGCCAGCAGGCCCAATACGGCTAATGCAATTGGCAGGGAATACCAGATGGCAGTAAACCCCGCAGCCACCAGTACAATCAAAATTTGTTCCGTTCCGTAGGCTACAGACGAGAGCGCATCAGAAGACAGGACAGCCAGTGCTTTAACCTTGGATAACTTTTCATGATCGAGTTCGTTCGACTTCATCGGACGCCCGATCAATAGTCGTTTTACCTTGCTTACCATGGTGGATACAGTTCCTTTCTTTGGGAGCTGAAACGGAATTTCCGCGCGCTGTTTTCATTGGTGGATTTCATAAATGCAGACACTAAAAATAGCATACGGAAATGATCCGCATGCTATGCATGGTCATTATCCCACCTTTGCTTACGAGGTTAGCTGGCGGATTCGGGCTGTGGTTTAGCCCTACGGTATAAGTCTAATCGACCCATTCCGATTCACCCCATTGGCACATATGCCAAGTTTGGTTCCCCCGTTTTTCCTAAGAAAATTCAGCGCATATTCAACTTCTCACAAGGTCTAATATTAGTCTACAAAGTGTATACAGTAAAGCGTTGAAAAAAATGAAAAAAGAATGAAAAAACATCCAGTAAGCGCAAATACAGCGTCTTATTGGATGCTCTCTTTCATTCTCTTCAATTATCCCTCTGGATCGTGTTTTTAATCACTTTTCACATTTTTTCGGATCCTTTAAAATTAAAAAATCAAAATCCTAAACTTTCCTCTGTATCTAACTCCATCACTTCTTCTTCCTTGCGTCCGTACCAAAGCAAAATGCTAATTAAAGCAAAAGCGATTAATGCAAGGAAAGGAATCGTAATGAATCCAAAAAAGTTCAAGTAATCCTTATTACAAGGAACACCAATTGTACAAGGAAGCACTTTACTTAACGCAGGAATCTTCTGCTCCGCATAATGATAGATCGAGATACTGCCACCAATTAAGCTTAGTGGAAGTACATATGGGATAATCCTTTTATCCCCTCGAAAGGTTGCAATTCCCAAGAGGAATAACTGAGGATACATAAAAATTCGCTGAAACCAGCAAAGCTTACAAGGTTCATATTTCAATACTTCGCTCAGATACAAGCTACCAGCAACAGCAACTAAAGAGACGAACCAGGCCAGATACAGGCAGTTACGCTTGCAAAAAGATAGGAACTTTGTCACTTTGCCTCCACAGCTTTTGCGGCGTCGTTAATTTCAGTTGAAATCGCTTCAATGTTAAATGGATCCGCAGTCATTACTCCATTGATATAAAGGGATGGTGTAGTCGTCACCCCAGCTTCACTAGCTAACTGCATACCCTTATTCAGCTCATCTGCATACGTACGATCTTTAATATCTTTACGAAGCAGTTCGTAATCGATAGCTAACTTCTCTTTCTCCGCAAGGCTTACTAAGAAATCTTCAGTCGCCCATTCTTCGCTCTCATCACCTTGCTGAGCATATACAGCATCATAGAACTTCCAGAATTCATCATGATTCTGATGGTAAACAGATAATGCAGCAAGTGAGGCAGTTTCAGAGTCTGGACCAACGAAAGCCATATTTACAAAGTAGAGCGCTGCTTTTCCCTCGTTGACAAAATCTTGAACAATTTTCGGTTTAACTGAAGTTGCAAACTGGGAACACGCTGGACATTTCAAGTCTCCAAATTCAACAATTTTAACAGGTGCATCCTCTTTACCGACTCTAGGTAGCTCACTGTAATTGAATGCTACTGGTTCTCCCGAAGTTGCATTTTTTGCGGCATCTTTCGAAGCTAACATAAACAATCCAACAAAAATGATGACTACTAAAGCAATTGAACTAATAATTAAAATTCTCGTCTTCTGCTTTTGCTGCTCCTGTTCTACCCGCCGTTTCTCTTGTTTGCTAAGCTGGGGAACGCTTGTACTTTTATTAGGTTTACTCAAGGAGAGTTCCTTTCTGTCCTCTGTGGACTAATGTAGTTTTTATCATATACATTTAAAATTATATAATTTTTATTCTCTTTTTGGCAAACTATACTGTAAAAACACTGTAAAAAAGACACAGCGCTATAGCACTGTGTCCTAATATTACTAATAAGTTCGTTATGCACCAGCTTCTTCAGTCAATAGCTGTAACTTCAGCAGCTTAATTCGAGAAATCCGCTTATTATCCGTTTCTTCCACAATAAACAGATGATCATCAAATTCTACAGACTGTCCTTTTTGAGGTGGATTAACCTCCAATTTAGAATACAGCCAACCGCCTATCGTATCATAATCCTCGGTATCCATATGGAGCCCCAAAAGATCATTGATCTCTTCAATAAGCATCAAGCCGTCGATGGAGTGTTCATCCTCCCCCAGCTTCTCAACACCAGGACGTTCCTCATCGAACTCATCCTGAATTTCTCCTACAATTTCCTCCATGATATCTTCCAGCGTAACCATTCCTGATGTTCCACCGTACTCATCAATCAGAATGGCGATTTGTGTCTTTGCGCGCTGCATGACTTTCAGCAGAGCACTAATCTGTATAGATTCTGGTACGGTTAGTATAGGACGAATCAATTTATTATAGCTTTGTTCACGATCCCTAATTAAGTCCTTGATATGAATAAAGCCTAGGATATGATCCTTATCACCATCACAGACTGGGTAACGCGTCCTCATTCCATCAAAAGCAATCTCAAGGTTCTCTTCCGTTGAAAGATGATTATTCAGGCAGATCATTTCTGTTCGAGGAATCATGATCTCACGGGCCATTGTGTCCACAAATTCAAAAATATTGTCAACCAGCGCCATTTCGGTATTATCAATAAAGCCGCTTTTATTACTTTCTTGCATGATAATACGGATTTCTTCTTCCGTATGCGCCGTTCCCAGCTCTGAAGCAGGGGATAAACGGAAGATCCGTAATAAACCACGTGCCAGCCCATTTACGATCCAAATCACTGGATACATGATCTTGTAAAACACATTCATCGGCCCAGATGTTAGCAAAAGGACAGATTCAGCCTTGTTAACTGCAATAGTCTTAGGTGCAAGCTCTCCTAGTACGATATGCAAGATAGTGATAAACATTAGAGCAATAATCAAAGATACAACATTAACAGCGGTTACTCCAAAACCTATACTTCCTAATAAGGGCCCAACAAGGTTAGCTATAGCGGGTTGCCCCAACCATCCTAGCGCAAGTGAAGCCAATGTAATACCAAGCTGACAGGCGGATAGATAACCTTCCAAGTTGCGTACGATGCTTCTCGCTTTTAAAGCTTTTTTACTACCTTCTTCAATAAGGGTATCAATTCTACCGCTTCGTACTTTCACCATTGCGTATTCGACTGAAACAAAAAATCCATTTAATAATACCAACAGAATAATAAGACCTACGTGTAATATACCGGGTAAAGGGTCGCTCAATTTATAATCCTATCCATCATTCTCCGTACGGATGGATAGGCCCACCTCCTTCGTTTTTTCAGAGTATCAGCAAGAAGCTTGCCAGTTGTTCCTTTCAGTATCAATTTCCCAATGGTTTCATCTCCAGTCTGGAATCACGTTTTTGAATATATACTTTATTATATTATTACATAGCCCATCAAAACAGGTCAAAACCAGTGTAAAAATATGATCTATTTTTGCCGCTGATGGACACATACCCCTTAATAGTAGAAACAGGTACAAACTAATAAAAAGAGATTATGTGATTTTTCCGTGATTTTATCAGATGATTTTCTTTTGTTCAAATTTCTTATAAATGTGTTCCTTCTATTATATATGTTAAGTCTTTAGAACCCGTCCCGTCAACCGGAGCATCTCCAGCTTACGTTGAAGTTCCAATTGCTACTCATGATCATTCGTAACGCTTGCCAGTCTAGACTGATTTTCGAACATCAGTCAGTCGCAACAGCAATCGCGGGGCATTTATTTATGTAGTCACCTGAATAACATCGTCGATCTTAATCCAATCATTGTCATATTCCATTTGTTCGAGGATGCTGTATCTGCAAGAAAAGCTGGTGAGGATATGTATCATCGACCTATTATGGAAGATAGCTTATAAAACAAAAATCCCCCACCTTCGGGAGTCGAAGAACAAGGAATGTGTATTGGATGGAAAATAAATTTATTGAAAAACAGATTCAACATCATAAAGCATATCTTGAAAAAATGGCTGCCTCACTTCTAGAATTGTGGACACTTTCTGAACCAGTGAAAATTTGGATTTTGAGTCAGCTAGAAGATGCATATTATTATATTCCTGATGATATTGGAAAAAGAAAGCCCATAGAATGGGCCTTCTCATTAATGTTATTTTAGGAATTAACGAACTGAGGTTACGCAATTAAATAATAAAGGGAAATAAAAAGGGTATTTCTTCTCGTCTTTCTTCTCGTCTATCGCTTCGTCTTTCTCCTCGTCTTTCACATCTTTCTTCACGTCTCTCTTCGCGTGAGAAGACGCCACAGCTACAAGCGATAATTACCAATAAAATGAATAGCACCAGAATCGTAGCAGAGCTAGTGTGCATTATTCAATTCACCTCCATCGTTGTTAATACCATGTAAATTATGTGTTGATAGAGCTTAGTGATTGGATGTTTGTTCCGGTATGATACTAGCCTTATATAAAATGATAGGACAATGAGTGCGAACGATTTACTGAGACAATGTTGAATGAATAAAGAAATACATGGGAGGTGGTTAAATTGACGGTCACAATTCCAGTTCGGTTAGTATGGACATTAATTGGTATTATTGGAATCCCGACCTTAGCTTTCGTATTGGTCTTTGCGAATTAAGAAATGAACATTCGTTGAATATCAAGTTACATAAACAGAAAAATCCCCGCCGACCAGTTAAGGTTGACGGGGATACGTCTTTGATTATGTGTTTAAAAAATCCGCCAGCATGAGTACTGGCGGATTTAATTAGGTGCAGCTATATTGGGAGGTTTGAAACTTAAATAAATAAAGTCTTAGAGATGATTACCAACAAGATAAATAGAACCAGAATTGCAGCGGTAGAAGTAAATCCTCCAGCAAAATCACCCATCATAATTCCTCCTTTGTAAATGAATACAATTTAGAATAAACAAGCTTTTGTAATGATGACCAGCAGGATAAAGAGCACCAAGATTGCACCTGTGGATGTAAAGGCTCCACCAACAAAACGTTCAGGTTCACGTTCACGTTCACGTTCACCAACGCCGCAACAACGTTCTCCACGTACTTCGCCCATTTGTCAATTCCTCCTTTTTAATTGGATACAAAACTAAGATATGCGGGATTTGTATCGGTGCGTGGGGTAAATGGAAATTAGCGTTCACCCCAACCACAAGCAGTGGAAATCGGGTTACTTTCTCCACGTTTATATCTATCAAACATTACTGTTCAGGAATACCCTACTATACGTTCCTTATCAGTAAGAGAAATTTTCTTATTCTAAGTTCCATTATTAGAGAGCGTAGAAGAAGACGCATCATACGATTGGCGGAGATTATTCTGCTCTCAAGGTTATTCGGCTAAAAGACTATTAAGATGCAGAAAGCATATCGCAAAGTTTCCTTGTGCGTAATGCGGAGTACAGCCCATGATACAACATGTAATTTGTATTCAAGATTAGAAAAAAAGGAAAAACCGTCAGGCATAAGCCCGGCGGGTTATTTTATGTATGTTCTAAACTCAAACCGTCCCCGAACAAAATGAGCTCCAGCGAGCTTAATAGATTCCGGCGTATATCCTTCCACGATGCCCACATAATCCATGAGGTTACCGATTGGATCTGGTTCCAGCCGAAACCATACAGATACTTTTGATTGAGCTAGGGCTGCTGTCAGAAATTCAGCATCGCTCTCTAAAACTTTGTATGTAGCGCTCAAATAATCAACTCCTTAATCAACAAAATACCCCACCAATTATGGCAGGGTACGGTGCTTTCGTAAGTTAAGTATATAAGTTTTGGGTCATTATGTGAAAATGTTGAAGGTAATATGACAAGAAACTCTTCCTCATTGTTCTTGAGTTAGAAGTGATTTATTCGGAATTTTATAAACATATATCCTTATTCATGCTCGAAAATCAAAAACATTGCTGACGAAATAATCCAAAGATAAAAAAACATCGAAGAAATCGTTAATTATCATCGGTACCGTTCGACGCATGCAACGGTCGAAGACCGACAAAATCGCATCAAAGCGCCCCATCGCGCCATCACTTCAGTCGCAATCGCCACCCCTACAAAGACGGTAACCTTCTAGAATGCAATCGGTATCGAATGCTGCATTAATCGTCAAGCAGCGATTTTAAGGAAGGTTGAGCTTATTATTATTACTTATTTTTCAATCTTTGAGGATTCTTAGGATCGAGCTGGTACCAGTCGGGTACGTCACCGCCTCCATCGGTAAAAATATAATCTGTATCAGGATCATCCACAAACCTTACATATACTGGATATTTAGGCATAGAACTGAGTTTTGCTTTAATACTGATAATATCAGAATCAGAGTATCCCTCTATATTGATAAGGTGATTTCTCAAGCCTTTTTCAAGTGAATTGTACTTGATTTGAAGGGACGTATAGAAACCTGCTCCAATTAAAACAATAAGAATTAAAAAAACAATACCAATTATCCCTAATTTATTTCTCATTTCTAAATTATCACCCTTACCAGTTTTAAGATGTCTTTCAACAGCTAATTCTCAGAAAGAAAAATAAACAAATTTCCATATTTTATTTTATTCTAGCATAAAATTTTAATAATTAACAATTAGATCTAAACCTATTTGCTACAGTAGTGCATTTAAATCATAAATAAAAATCCACTTGAAACTTCATCATATAAAAAAAGGCTGCATTTATGCAGCCTTTTTTATTGCTATCGTATTACTTTAAAGGATATTTGATAAGATAAGTAAGGAGAATCAGTTATATTTCCTGGTGTTACAAACCCAAGTGTATTTGCGTTTAAGTTTTTATTTAAAATATCAGTTCCTTCACCAAAATAAAATGCTTGCCATACAAATTTTGAACAATAGTTTGGTGAAATGCTTCCTAATGTGGATGCAATTTGAATAAGGTACTCTTTTACATAAGAATAGTTGTAAGTAGCCCACTTAGCTGCATTAACCCCCATTCCATCTCTCGGTCTATAAACTTTAATAGTTTCACCTTCACCATGTCTGTACATATAACCGGTCATATTGTCAATGGTCCCTCCATTTACCGGTAAAGTTACATGAACTACCTTAAAGTCAGAGTTCACTATACCTGTATGTCCGACAATTGCAGAGCTACCTCCTAGTGCTTTAGTGGAGTATAAGACGTCTCCAACTCTCATTGCAAAATTAGTTCCTGGATATGTAGGACCAATTTCGGCAAATGGTGTAATTAACCCTTCATCATTATTAACCTCTTCATTCACCGTAATATCTTCCGAGAGAACGTTTTCATGAATATCAAGACTGTTTGCACTGACCGACGATTGACCTAGAGATGTAATGCCTAATAACATTAATAAAACTGAAAAAATTAAAATTCCTTTAACAAAAATATTTTTCAAAATTATTCCTCCTTTTGTTTTATTTCCCCCTAATTATACATATATCACCATTATTTTTAATATAGTATATATTGAGCAAAAAAACAGTATATAGGTACCATTGTATTATTTTGTAATTAATGATAATAGATTTACATTAGAATATTAATGGCCCGTTAACTTCCGGGATCATCTAAAACATTAATGTGGAAGTTTAGCTCATTTCAAAACATCATCCAAGCTCAACCCTAATCACTCAATAAAAATACAGCCTTTTAAGTCAATGGGCATTTTGACGAATCTGAAATGAAATAGAAATTGAACGATTATCACATTTTATAAATATTGGGCAAGCGCTAAAAACCAAAAAAATATTACCCACCAGCCGGAACTAGTGGGAGAATTCTCGTTTGTTTGGGGATTTACTCTTTGATACTACCTCCAGCTTACTAAAAGCCAATTCGAACAACCCAATTGCCAATAGTCCCTTTAAACCACCAGCCCACAACCGGAGTGTTAGATCCAATCCGTGAATAGATAAGCAGCGGCCCCACCAGTAAGCCAATTATTAAACCTATCATTGGCAGCAGATTACGCGGAACGTTTACTGAGTTTTTAACCAGTTGGATCACAGCAAGCATAAAAACGGCCAACACCGAAGCGTGGGCCAGAACATCAGAAAATTTTGATTGTCCATTCTTTACTTCTCCCCCTTTTGTTGTGCTGCCAGCCCTAGCCGATACAGAATAGTAATCAGCCGCGCCTCGGCATATGTCGCTGATCCCGGTGTATCAATAACTGGCTTGCCATTGAGAACTGATGGCGTACATGCAAACGCCTGTAATGCCTCCCAGGACCATGTAGGAGGGTCGGTATTCGTCAACTCCAGCAGTATAGCGCTCAGTTCTTTAATTTCCACAGCCTGTTTGAGAAACTGTTCTTTAAGTGCATCTTTGCTATTGTTTAATCCCGTTACAACTTTCTTTAGTTCCTTCACTTGTTCTTCCAGATCCGCAATTTTACTCATGTCTTCCTTTCCCTCCTCTTTCCTAACCATATTTCTATTGGTGAAATTGCTTACGATGCTACCAATGCGCGCTACTTCATTCCAATCGAAGCACGCTCTGCTTACATCAATACTTTTTCTATCACTGTAGAGACTTGGTCTTCTGTTAGAGATGCCGCCCCAAGAATGGCTTTCCGCATATTCTGGACAGCACCGGAAATAAGATCCCGTGCTTCGAACGGGACCGTCACCTTTGTTGTAGCTGCTATAATTGTTCACCCCCATCCTGCCTATTTCTTGTTAGCCAGGCGTTTGGCTTCTTCTTCAGCAATCATCCCCGCGGCAAGACAGAAATAATACTGCCGCTGTTTATCCACCTCATAAGGTAGGATTTCAGCCGGCAGCCGCTTCTGGTTAATCCAAAAGGATGCTACCCAGCTTGCTTCTCCATCTTGCTTGATGAGTTTTTTGCTTCTTTCATAAGTTCGTCCTTTGTTTCTTGGAAATTACGCACAGCTTTGCTAAGCTCCGAATAATCAGCAGGATTGTCTAGAATACGAGGTGGCAGCTCATATTTGCTGGTGCAATTGAAGGCGAGTAGTAAATCTTTATTGTTCCAATCGAAATCATGCTCCGTTGCCTTAACGATCATGACGTCGATCTCGTTATAGGAATCTTTTGGGTCTCCGCTGTCATCGTAAGCCAGTTCATATGAACGGCGTACCTCAATAGTGGTCAGACGCCGCACAGACCAATCTTCTCCGTCTGCCGGTACAGTGATGGTATCATCATTCCGACCTGCTTTGCCCTTGGATAGATATTTTTCCAATTTATCATTCATTGAAGATCATCCTCACTTATTCATAATAAAAAGCCACCTGTTAAGGTGGCCCTTTTGATTTATTCAAAATTCAACGGCTAGGCGGTGCATTGCCTGTCCATTTTATAAATACTTATTCGTCCTTATCAAGACTTTCCTCCGTCTCATCTCCTGATGAATTTAAATACTTTACCTCCTTAGATATCAGCCCCCGTTCCTGCAGTCTTTCAATTATAGGTTTTGGATCTATCATTCCCTTAGTGTTCTTTGGAAATATACTAATATCAACTTTTTTATTTTCATTTAATATACCAGCAGTATCGAGTAAATCAGTAATATAGTTTCTAGCATTTACGTAAACATCAAAGGCTTTATAACCTTCCTCACCTGTGACATGTAGTCTTCCACTATGGATTATCTCGTTTCTTATCATGTACAAATTCTTATACCAATCAGATATTGGACCCGATGGATCATTAAACTTCATACTGACTCCAAGATACCTACCTAAATGATCCTCGATAACATTTCTGAAAGCGATAGTGGCTGCTTTATTAAGTTCATCTTGATTCGCTCTATTATGCAATAACAGTAATTTATGTGTATTACGAATAAAGATCTCAAATGATGTCTGCAAATCAATAACTGCTTCTATCATCTCTTGCTTGTAAAGATGTGTTTGGGCATTAGCGAAGAATTTTTCAAAAAGAAAAATCGTTGGATACATATCTAACATTTGTAATGAAGATCCCACTGCAGAAAGTTTCTCAATAGTTATTAATTCTCCGGGTGCTACCACATCCTGTGGACGAGTTAAATACTGATAGACAGAATTATCATCGATTTCAATGTCCAGTACGATTGGTAGATCATTGATCGTTATGTTATAAATATTACTCAACCCAAAGTTAATACGTAATGCATCAAAAAAACGATTTAGAAATTCTATACTGTCCAAAACCATTAATCTTAGAACTTCATCCATTTTCATTCCATCTATATATGAGTCATGGGGCATATAATCAATCTTTACTAATGTGCACTCCATTTCATCAAGTAGATACTTTTCATTGATAACCGTTTGTCTCTGATAGGATTTAAAAGTAAACATTAGATCTAAATCCTCATATCCGCTTACATGATTAATCCCTTCTTTTATTGGCAGCTTAAATGGTAAATGCATATCTACACTCAATTTCATGAATATATCACCTCATAAAGTATTGGAATAACCCTTACTTGATTGTATCAGGTACATTCCATTTTAAGGAAACATATTCTTTATGCCATATAATCCGGAAACTGCTCTATGAAATCAAAATCATTCGCTGTACCGGAAAGCGTGATATCAATGCCATTGTTGTCGTCGATCTTGGCCACCAGAAGATCCATCTCATCATGAATATGCACCCCACTGATCATTACCCGTTCTACATTGCCAGTCTGCATGTCCTCGATAGAGCCGGTAATCCGGTCCAAGAACATGGTTTTGCCCGCCTTGAAGTCGGCCAGAAGGCGGTAACGAAGGGCAGACTCCAGCTTTGACATCACCAGTTTCACAGTGATTTCATACCCCACAATCTGCTTCGTCTTGGACATCTTCCGCGCGCGGATAATATCCAGTGTTTCCGGCTTTAGGATCACCTCCACTTCTTTAATGGTCTGAATCGAATCCCCGTTATCGTCTTGCACGGATAAATTCCGGCCAATAAGTTCGCGTTCCATCTACTATGCCACCTCCCAATCAATATTAAAGATTTCAATTGCATCGAGCGGTTTTGCAGATAAAGAGAAGTAAGCATAATCCATATCACTTTTCTTCGTTGGATGTTCGGTAAATGTAAATTCTGAGCCAATCGCCTTTTGTTCAGCACGAGTCTTCAAATAACTAACGACTGCTGCGATAAACATCCCCCGACCATCCTTGTCATTGTCCAGCTTAGCCTTGTTTGTTTTGCCAGCAAAGTAGATGTCGTTCAAAATTTGGTCAATCGTCATGGAAACTCTAATCTTGCCGAAGTCCTCCCGTTCCCCTGCCCCAAGTGTGGTCAATGTGTTCACTGCCGACTCAATAATATAGTCGTAGCCGTCACGGGTAGCCATCAGCGTGCCTTCGGCCAACCCCTTCAAAACTTCACTATGGCTCCAGTCCACTAGCGCTTCAGTCATTGGTACCTTAACACCCGTAAATGATTTATTTGCAGGTGTTCCAGCGGCTAAACCAGCTACCCATGCCGCCCACTGCAAGGAAGTATAAGTCTTTCCGTTGGAATGTTCACCAGCCAAAGAGCAATTGATGATAAAACGAGCATTAGCAGCGCGGCTGCGGGTGTTGTGAGCTTCAATATCATCATCAGCCCCCGATGCTCCTGCAATGACCAGCTGTGCTAGCTTGCGAGCCTTGCTACGCCGATCTAGCAGCCATTGCTTAGCAGCAGCTTGTACCGCTGCGTCCGAGGAAGGTAGATAAACGACATCAAACACTAGACCATCAATGCGATTTAAGATGCCGCTCCAATTGGCTGCCGTGATCGCTGCAGTACCAGTAACTCCGCCAGCCAACTTTGTATAGGCAACATCAGCCAAAGCCGTTGAACCTGTGTCCTTAAAACGCACCATGTTAGACTTTTTCAGAGCATTGATAGCTTCAGTTTTATCAGCGACCAAGAAAGTCTCAGTATCGTAGATACCTTTCGTATCCCGAACGACAATTTCTTTCTTGGTAGCATCAACCAAGCTGGCACGGATGAGGTACTCGAAATCATTTCCGCGAGTGCCTGGATAACGGGCCTCAATGGTATAGCTGCTGGCTACTGCAACGGATGCTGCTACCTCACTGTCGTTGGTGACACGGTAACCGATAACGGTCGCCCCGTTCTCAGCTGCTAGCTCCAACTCATCTACCAACAATTCAGATTCTTTCAAACGCTCCGACTGATCCGCCATATCCACTGCTTTATTTGGCAATCCCCACTCTGCTTGATACGGTACCAAAACGCGACCAGATACCGATAGGACACGAGACTTCGCAACCGCCTGCAGCTCCACATATGCACCTGGTCTATTCCGTTGTATCGACATTCACTGTTTCCTCCTTTTTTGTCAGTCCCAAATAGGCTTTCACCTTTTGAATAACTTCCTGCTGAGACAGCAGGGTATCATCGTCACAATCAAAAAGAGCGCCTGCAATTTCAAAGCGTTCCCGCTTCAAAACCACTGCGCTCTCTATCCATTCCTGCTTACTCCGCTTGTTCAGGGTATCTGGAACAACATTAGTAGGCTGGCGAATCTGTTTTTTTAAGTTCATTCTTTAAGTTTTCCTCCCTTTCTGTTTCAAAAGAAAAACCGCCTTTCCTTAGGCGGTTACAGTTAGTGCTTAATCGACATTTCCTGTTGCTGGTTCTTGCTCTTCATTGATTGTACAATCATCTAACCAAGGTTCTATACTCCAAACAGACTTCCGGGCAGCGTATAACGTATTATTATCATTTGTGTAGATGAACATTTCTTCATACCCATCCTTATACACGTCAAATAAATGTGCTGGCAGAATGGCAGCATCAAATGCCCATACCTCATCTTTTTTGCTGCAAACTACAGCTTCCCAGGGTATTCCATCCGTAACTTCATTAGTGAAATATACTCCCGTTTGTTTAAATTCCTCCGAGAACTTACTCAACATCGACCATACTAATGATTTAATCTCATCTTTTAACTGTCCTGTTCTGTAATCAAGCTCAATCTCTTCTGTCCAAAACAGTAAACTAACTTCTAACCACGATTCTTCCAATTCGCTAATGGCCTTAGGTGTCCATCCCATTACATATGGGCGGATATGAAATGGGTGCTCATTATAATCAAAAATCTGAGATTCCGCATCACCACCTACGTACATAAAACCATTATCAGAGACTTCATATTCAAGTTCTGGCGAAAAGTACTTAGATTCAAGAGATAGTGATTTTAGTACATTTGAGAAGTGGAGAATAATTTCCTTAAAGTTTTTTTGGTCGCATTTGAGGTAGGTCTGAATTTGGGAGTATTCGGGCATCTGGTCACATCATTTCTCAATTTTTAATGATTCCAGTATACCCCATTTACTCAAGTCTAACTAACGAAATTTCTGTTATATTAACAAATAGAATCGAACGTTAATTTCAACTAGGTTCAATAAAAAAGTCATTGATCTTCTGGATCTGCCGCCCGTCATCTCTGATCATAAGTTTCGGAACGTGAGTCAGAAATGAATACCTAAACGTAACTTCCATCCGATCATTCTGCGGCCGAGTGCGTGGAGCCTCAATCACCATCATGATTCCAAAGCGCTTCGAAACCACACAGAACCGCCGTTGGCGGAGGTAAAGGAAGAAGGGTGATAAGTCTAGAGGAATGGGCTCTCCGTCTTCCTCTACCACACTACGGTCGATGTCGTAATGAAAGACTAACCCTACATCCTCAATGATTCGGTCTGCCCGCGGCGTGTGTGCTTTATCGGATACCAGATCCGTCTCGATAAACACGCTTGGACGATCAAACTGCCCTGCCAGCCAAAGGGAACGATCTCGAAGAATCGGCAGCTCCGGGTATATCCGCTGCACGAGTTCTGCCCAGGCTTTTAATCCGACATCCATCATGACAGCATCCTCCCCAGCTCCTTCTCCAGACGCTTCATAATTAATGCATTCATGCCACCTTCCAGCTGTTGAACAGCAATATCAAAGTAATGTCGACCAATGAACGATCGTGGCTTAGCCATAAATCCACCCTTTGCCCTGGGATCATAGACAAATGTACCATTCGTTGCCCAATAACCTGGGACAAAGTGAGCCTTGTGGATGGTATAACCGTCATTGAGATGACGTGCGTAAGGAACATTTGAACCGACTTCGATAGTAATAGAATTGCGGTCAATATCCCACTCCCAAATGTTATTCTCCTCTCCACGAGTAAAGGAGTTCCACATCAATCCAGTGTCAATCAGATCCTGTTTATCAATCTCATCGATGACCAGGTTCAAAAGTGTTTCGCCCACAGCCTCAGCAATGTTCTTAAGGATCTGACTAACCCCTTCGTCGCTCAGCTTCTTAAATTTCTTCGCAAGTCCGTCAAAATCATGCACGCTCACTACCTTTCACCTCGCAAGTCACCAACAGCTCGCGCCAGTAACGGCGCGGGTTAGAGTCAATCACCAGATACTTGCGTCCGAACAGCAATACTTCGTCACTGATTTGAACGTCCGCTGTCTTTGGAACCCCGATTGTCTTTTTCACAATGTATATGACAGGAGTGGAATCTGCCTTGGCATCAGTCTGCGTCTTAACAACGAAACCTTTCAGATCTGCGATCTTTCCTACCTTCCGATCGCTGAATAAGTTTTCCGCATCTTGTTGGCGGCCGACCCGGTATACGGCCAGCGGTGTATTCATGCGGTGATTCATAGCAAATAGGCCGTGATGTTCCCATCATCCGGCCCGGACTGCTGCTTCTTGACCCATAGGAAGAGGATAGAGTCCACATCAGCATTGCCCGTGGTCTTCCCTTCTACTGCCTGCCGGGTGTAGGTCCAGGCGCCCTCACTCTCAGCTGAGTAACCGCGGGCGACGGAAGCCAAGTATTCCTCACTATCCTGCAGAGCCAGTGACTCCGCAAGTTTCACCCAGGCCAACATGAGCTGCTTATCTGCCACCTCCGGAAAAGGAACAGGTAAGTACAGCTCAATCCGGGTCTGTGCATCATCAATGTACTGCTGAAGCTGAACGTCAGTTGCCTCTTGTACAGCACTAACGCGGCTACGTTTCTTAAGGAGTGTCGCTTCCAGCATTCGGCACACCGCCGCCTTCCAGCGCCTTTAGTTCATTGATAAGCTCGGGCTTCTTCATATCCGCAAAGCCTTCAATACCGGCTTTCTTCGCCTTGTCCTTCAGTTGGGGAACTGTCAGATCTTCCAGCGGAATGACCTTCTCAGCATTCACTTCAAAATCAGGATGCTCATGCAGTTTTTCCAGCACAACTGAATCTTCCACTAGTACCGGTTTAGCCGGCTCAAAACGAATACTATACAGCCGAAGTGAGGCGTTCTTGCCTCTGTAGGTCACGTATGGCATTAGAATTCCACCCCTTCCACGTAGGCCAAAGCTTGCGGCTCTTCGAAGATGGCATCAAAGTCGGAATGAATCGCATAGAAACGCTTATCAGTCCAGATTGCCTCCTTGCCCTCAGTCGTCTTCCGAATCTGCATGTCATAAGTATGGACCATCGCAAAGTTCGGCTGATATGGGAAGAGAATCGATCCTTCCGGCATACTCCAAACCTCTTCGACCTCGTAGGCGTTGACTTTCTTCGTGCCCCCCAAGATCTGCAACTGAATAGATGCGCTGGTGTCCTTCTCAGCCAACATTTGTAGTCGCTCGCTGAAAGTATTTGGATGCATAAAGTATTTAAATACCCCACCAGCACGATAACGGGTTGGTATCGCACGTTCGACCTCAAACAAAATCCCTGTTTTCTCTTTAGCCGAAAGTGTCTTCCAATCTAAGTAATGACCGGTGGTACGTGCCTTCTTCAACCAACCGTCATTTATGCACAAAAACTCATAATCCGGATCCGTGTTCGAAGTTGCCGTATCACCATTAAAACCGATGTCTTGCATATTCTCACCATAGTTGTTAGCCATAGCCCGCATGATAATATCCTCTGCGTTTTGTCCACGCACCCGCTGAGTTTGGCGAATAAATTCCTCGGTAATATCAAATGGAACAATTACCGGCTCCACTGAATAAGGGATCTGTGGAAAGGTCAAACCAGGCGTGTTGGAAGCCATAATATTCTCTTTTTTACTACGCATGTTACGGCCTCGTACACCCACCTTGTCAATGGTTCCTTTAGAACTCTTCCGATTCTCATGACGAATCCCTTTTAGGAAGCCATTTGCTTCGTACGCCATATCGGTGAAGGCTTCCACTTCCTCATAGTTCAAGGCGTTCTGGTCCATCGGTGTAACGATGGTTGATTTACGAATGCTCGTATTTGCGATATTACCGTTTGTTCTCATGATTTGCATTCCCCCTTTAATTTACAGAAAGCGTCCGAAACTTACGGCGCCTTCTGATTTGCTGATTTCTTCTTGCTCACCTTGCGCAGAAGCACCGCGACTGTTCTTCACCAGTTGTACATCTGCTGCCAGCGTCTGCATCTGCTCACTCAGCGGTGCTAGAGCTTTCGCAATGGCATCCGTTATTGCAGTCTCTTCTACGGTTGCAGCCGGAGTTACACCGCATGCGGGCTGGTCACCTTCGACACCTTCTTCTTTCTTCAGCTCCGCAATCTCTGACGTCAGGCCTTCTACCTGCTTGGCGATCGGAGCCAGTGCGGCTGTTACAGCCTTGGCAATATCTTCAGCTTTCAAATCGTCATCCTCCTCGGGCTCTTGCTCTACAGGAGCCGTTTTATTTTTAAGTTCGGTCAATGCAGCGATCGCATCATCGACGTGTTTCAGGTTGTTGGCGGAAATCTTCTTGCCAGCTTTGGCAATCTGCTCAGGCGGTGTACCGATGGCTTTGACGATATCTTCTTTGGTCAGCACATCCTGCGCAATATCTACAAAATCTTGAAGCGCCTCACGAATAGTATCCACATCGGTTTCCATCCCGCTGTTATAACTGTCCCAATTAAAAAGAACCGAGTTGAGGGCATCCTGCGCCGCCCAAAATTCTCGGTTCTTCCGGTTCTTATGGTATTTATCAGCGACCGCACCCTTTTCGATCAAGCCCAGCGCTTTAGCTATTCGGCTCAAGATTCCCTTGGATACCTCCTCTTCCTCCTCGATCTCTTCCCGCTTACCTACACCCCACATTAAAAAGCCAGTTATCTCGCCTTTCTTGATTGCCTCCCAAGTATCATTTTCAGTCACTTTTACAGCTGCCACCCAGGAGCCCTTCACGATCTCCTGCTCACCGAGTGTCATGTCGCAAGGAGCAATGTAAGACTCAATGACGAAGCCCTTGTCCGCTTCGAGATCGTGCTGCTTGTCGATGTTGTAGGTATGCTGCTTCTCCATGAAGAGATGAGCTGCCTTCTCGATCTCGACTTCATCCATTTGATCGTCATGTGCGTCTGCCACATCTGGCTGATACACCACACCTTTGACAATCCGCTTATCATCATCAATCTTAGCGATTTGAACCTGTTTCTGGATGGCGTTCTTCCCGGCAGACTTGATGATGGCAAACGGCACGCCGTTCGCTCCTTTATCTACCAGAGAGATATGCGTGATTTTAGCATCTTTCAGTTTATAGCTCATATTCTGTTCTCACCTCCTTTCAATAAAAAAGCAGCTATTATTAGATGACTCCTTGCAGAATTTGAATTGTAATGGCATCAAACTTCTAAAAAAATAATAGACTGACCCTAGAAATTGAAACAGCGACAGCAAAGGACGAGAAAATAATGTCCTAGACTGTCGCTGTTTCATTGAACTAACGTGTCCCGTTAGCTTAACCAACTGTAGTGTGGTTTCTACTGTTACATTGTCTTGATAAAGATTTATTGGTCTTTCCGCATCAGTTGAATACTCATCCATATGCATTTAATCTTTCGAGTTTTATGATTCCGCTATGAGCCCCTTTACCTTCGATTCAAAAACCAGTTCATACTGTTGCCGTTAGCGCAATGACTGCAACCAAACCACACGCGATCATGATACCACATATTGGAATTATTCTGCCCGTTAGTTGAGAAAAGGCTGCCATTCGGCAGCCTTGATACAGTAGAACTATAGTGTTGCGTTAGTGGAATATACAATCTCTGATGTTAAGTTGAGTCAACCCTATTTACTTTTATCGGTGGTCAATAACGATCGTTTAATCTTTTGGTTTTATTTCGATCAGCATCTCTAACTCAGGAATATACATTCTTTTCATCGTATCGTCTTCTTGCTTATAAATAGAAATATACGGCTTCACAATGACAGACTGAGGAACATCATCGAAGGGTCTAAATTCAGCATTCATAGAAAACACCTCCGTACCAGGAATCAGAGTTCCGGCTAAGCCCCCTGACTTTTCAACGATATTTCCAGATTGATCCTCGATCACATAATCAAAATAGCGTCCTTCGGTAAGCTTCTCTATTTCATCCGAGTTCTCGATATTAACCACTAGTTGTGTCATGATTGGTGTGAATTCCAGACTTTTAACAGTAAGTTTTACTCTATTCCAGGTCTTCTCGGCATGAGGAGGTGTAACCTTATATACTTCTGCGGTTTTCTCGACAGGTATCTCGAACTGGAACGGCATTTCCTCCATGCCATTAAGTAATAAAGTAAACCCTAGTTGAAACGTTTCCGGGAACGAATACATCTCACCAGTACCACTATCCACCTCGGAGTGGCTGACGCTAATAACTGCTGCGCCTTCGCTTGGATTCGATTCATCTATTTGGGTATGTCCGCCTGAGAGGATCATTGGAAAGTCTTTACCATCGATTTTGACAAACGCCTCATACTTAACCGGAACACTTCCTCCTTCATTGTTCTTCATATGTAACACGAACGAGACATTTGATCCCGTATATATGACCTTCTTTATGCTTAGAGTGAATTCATTATGCGTTATGCTGTAGCTGGTCTTCGAGAGTAACCCTCTTTGATCGGCAGTCTCAAGCCCCACATTACCCGTAAGTTTAAATAATCGATCCATGATAGGAATTCCCTTCAAAGTCTGGGCGATTGTAGTCGAGACGAATGCTGAACTGAACAAGCAGACGAATAGAATCGCTGCGGCGGCAGCTACCAATGTAACTTTGCGTTTATTACTTGCAGTCTTTTTTATCGGTTCTAGCTCAGCAAACGCCTCCATCAATTTCAACTCTACGATCTCTGGTATGATTTCAGGTTCTTCTGCACGAAGTTCCAACAATTTGTTTTTCAACTGAAAGTCATTCATGCCTCATGCTCCTTTCTTTCTGAATTGGACAACCATTCAAGTAATTGCTTACGGGCACGATACATTCTCGTTTTTACTGCTCCCTCTGTTAGATCTAAAATATTGGAAATCTGTTTCATCGTCATATCGTGAAAATAGTGTAAAATAACAACGATACGCAATGGTTCGTCTAGATCATTCACTAGTTCCCGGAGATCGATGTTCTCATACCCTGGTTCAATATACGTGATCCTCTTAATCTCATCAGCCTCTCCTTGCTTGTGCTGGTTCCCTAGTATCCGATTGCACTCATTGATCAGAATACGGAATATCCACGTCTGGAAATAATCCGGTTGTTGGAGGGAGTGCAATGCCTTGTACGCTTTAAGTACTGTTTCTTGAATAGCATCGCCGCAGTCCTCATCAGTATTCAATAGGGTTCGTGCCATACGATACATGGGCAACTTAATTTCGGTGATGAGACGTATAAATGCTTCATGATCGCCTTTTCTTGCCTTTTTTATATCTTGCTTATTGATCACATCGATGATTCTCCTTTGCCTTATTAATTATGATAACACCGTTCAATCAATTGTTAGATACGAATTATTGCCAAAAGGTTACAAACAATTTCGTTAATCTTTCAATATAACAAAAACTGATCGTATGGATCGTCGTTCCGTCTGAAATCCAACTTCTTAATAACTTCAGAAGTTGCATATCTTCAAAATTCCAACAATATTGAAGCGACACGCAGAAGTTACCACACGGATTAAATCTAAAAAGCCTTTTTATCAATCCTACACTATCAATGTGTATACATAATAAAGATAGA
The DNA here is from genome assembly GCF_000758545.1 of Paenibacillus sp. FSL H7-0737. Lineage (NCBI taxonomy): Bacteria > Bacillati > Bacillota > Bacilli > Caryophanales > Paenibacillaceae > Paenibacillus > Paenibacillus sp. FSL H7-0737. The sequence goes on from NZ_CP009279.1 coordinate 3,674,251, forward strand.
TTGTACAAAGATAACTAAACTATCCTGCCAGTTAGCTTAATGATCATCATCAGTCTATTACTCTATTTACTCAGCCTTCTGTTCCTCATTCAAAATAATCCCCTCCACTTTTTTTGTAATTCATATTAACTAAAAGAAGAAGGTTAGTCAGGAAATCACCTTTTCATTTCAATACAGATTGCATCGTGCATCGACATTTGATAATTTCCTCGGCACGTCCAGATGGATCTCCGGGGAACATCAGCTTGCTTTTACCGACTTCATAAGGCTTATCCAACGGTTGCACCTGGCCGTTGGCCTTACGGTGTGTCTTCCGGGTGCGATCCCCCTTGGAAGACCTCCATTTCTTCCCAGTTACCACCTCGGACTGTTTCCAGCCCTCCAGCTTACCACCATTGGCAGCAGCCGTGCTCATTGTGCGAGAAACGGTAATGGCCCTTTCCATATTGAATGGGCCGGCATCACCTTTGGCGGCTGCTGCACTGATCTCACGTACCAGCAACGCCCGCTCAGAAGGGGTCTTTCCCTCCTTAATAGCTTTCTGAAAAGCCCGGGTCATGACATCCTTGCTGGTCCCGTTCATGTCAGGTACCAGCTTCTTGAGGTTCTTCGCAAAACGGGATGCAGCTTTGTTCTTGGTGGACCAGGTCTTGTCGTTGTTCAGCACTGTCAGCTCAGATTCACCTGCCAAGTGAAACAGCGGCGTGAAGGAATCATATACCGCCTGTTCAAACTGGACAGTGAACAAATCACCGGACTGTACGGACTGTATAACCTTGCCCAGTTCCCCGATATCAAGCAGCAGCTCCTCACTGAGTTCCAGAATCGCATCATGCAGCGCCTTCCCCTGAAGCTCAAGAATCTCAACAATCCGATTCTCTCCTTGCTTGTAGAGTTCTTCCAGCACCGCGCGCTCTGCATTGGTCAGTTCCAAGCTGTCTAGAAACTCAGTGTCGTCCGCTTTGGCGATGAGCTCCCAGCATTCCTTACACATGGCCAGTTACCTCATCATGGCTCTGGCGAAGCAGACGCTTAGCAATTGTGGATACCTGCTCCTGCAGATCATTCACATCGGAGTCAGGTTCTGGCACAGTTAATGCATGCTGACTATTAATCAGTTGAGCAATCGGTGTATCCAAATATTCATCAGTGTATTTTGACTCATCGACCGTTGTATCAAGTACCTCTTCAGCGATCGGGATTAAATCTCTGATCAACATAATACCGCGGTCTGCGATAAAGTCCAGCAGCGCCTTGCGGTCTTCCGGATCAATAATACGCGGTCCACGTAAAGTCGCCCGTACGCGGAAGATGCCCATGGCAGGGAATAGGCGTTTATTAAAGATCTCGTCCATGATCCACTTGCGGTACGGTTCAAAGACCTGTTCCTCTGCAAATCGCAGTGCAGCTTGCGCCGTTGCACGGTTGTAATCGGAACTCTGACCAACCAGGATTGGGGGCAATCGGAACGAGGATAGGATATCAGCTTTCTTGTCCTTCCCGTATTCCAAGAACAAGGCATCTTGCTGTAATAGATCATTCAGTTTGTCCAGCTTAATAGACACCTTTTCGACTTTCTCATCTAGCGGTCCACCAGTCTCTTCCCCGATGGCTTCCAGATAAAGAATGCCTCCTTGGGACTGCGAACCTTTTACATTCTTCAGCAGCTCCATCGATTGCTTGGTCAGTCGTCCGTTGGTCACCGTTAGCAGCATGGAAAGCATTCGGCCGTTACTGAAATAAGAAACATTGAGTTCCTCCGCCTCTCGACTACCAACCACTCCAGGTGCATTCCCAAACCAGCGCGGTTCACCATAAGGACCATCATTTCCTAACTTTAAGGGAATGATCTGGTTCCCTTGACCCTCGGTTCCAAACGGCCGAAACCATACCACAGACTGCCCTCTCTTCATGGCATACTTCCGGGCATAGATATCTTGGGAGAATTCCTCGATCTTCTTCGATGACCGGATCAGCCGCTTACGCTTGATCGTCACCTTATCTGTCTCCCGTTTACAACGAACGAATTTCGGATTGATTCGGTAGAGTGTCGGGAACTCACTGCCGGCAGGCCAGGCCACCTCAACATTTGCATTCCCGCTGCTCTCGATGTCCTCAATCAAGGAGCCGATAATCTCATCCGGCGTATCCTCAAGGTTACAGGTCTCCAAGAACTTATCAGCCTTGTTCCACTCCTCCTGCGCGGTCTGATCACTCTCACCAGGGAGGTACTCCAAAGCAATACCATATCCAGCAATGTTTCGCTTGTATGCCTCGATGCACTGCGGAATGATGTTACTGTTCTTGACCAACAGTTTGCAGGAGGCAGGGTCATTGCCTGGTGGAAACGGAAGCAGCCCGTGCTGATCGTATAGGTTTTCAAAGCTATCCGATAGCTGTGCACTCGAGGGGATATGCCTTTCCTCTGCTTTTGATATTTGAAACCACTGTGCCTCGCCACTCATGCCTTACACCCACCCCACATCATGATCAGATCGCTCCTCTCTCTCTTTTTTACGTTGCTTCACACGCTGCAACAGATAATCCGTATGGATACCGTATCGGCGTGCATCACAGGTATGGTCGTTTTGCTTAATAGGCTTGTCTTCGCCCCGTTCAGCAGCCTTTTCATCCCATACGTAAGACACCAACTCCTGAAGCGAATTGGTGTTATCAGCACAGATATAAAGTTCATTATTCTGAAATCGGTTAGATACCGTCTGAATACCATCTAGTACAGTATTCACAGCAGCTCGGATATTGTTAATACCGCGCTTCTTCAACTCAATAATAAAAGCCTTTGCTGATGGGTCGATGAAGATTGAATACTCATCACCATCAAGAAAGGCCTCAAGGTAATCCGCATATTCACCATTCGTTTTCTCACCCTTATGGCGGATATTGTGGTAATACTCATCCAGTTCATAATAGACATTCCCGTTGACCCCGTATTTTAGGAATGCTGTCGGGTTGTTAGCCCCATAGTCGATACAAATGAACTTTCGATCAAACTTGGACGGAAACCAGTCCCGCGGCTTTTTGTGAATCGCATCATTAAACTTGGAGAAGATTACCCCTTCAGCCATGACCCAAAGCCCTAAGATGTACCGCTGATAGAAGATCCCGCTGTACATGCGACGGTACCGCTCACGCACCCGCTCGGAAAGAGAGAGATTATCCTCCATTGTAAAATGTAGGTGCAGTGCGTGCTTCTTCTGCAACTGTTCCAGCCATTCCTTTTTGAACCAATGATAAGGTCCTGCGGGGTTGCAGTTGAACCAGAGCTTTGCACCATCTACGGAACAACGAGCAGTCGCTTGATCAACAAAAGACTTCGGCATGAGTGCCACTTCATCGAAGAACATCCCGGCCAGCGTTATCCCGGCGATTAGATCCTGAGAACTTTCATCGCGTCCACCAAATAAAAAGAACCGGTTGCTTATTAAGCCCCGGGTCACAGTCAAAACATTTTCAGATCTATTATCATGAACATGATACCCACGGCTGGCCAACATGCGTTTCAGTGGACCGACTACGTTACGCCGGAGCGCACCGATGGTCTTCCCTGACATGCCGAACTGTTCTCCTCGGAAGGTGTCCATCCCCCATGCTATAAAGGAGAATGACATGCAGACCGTCTTACCGGCGCGGACCGAACCATCACAGATGATTGCGTCTTTATCGTGGTGTGGGCTTTCAGGTGTCCACCATGTCAGCACTTTAAGCTGCTTATTCGAGAAAGGGGACCACTTGAACGCCGCTGGTTTGAGTTTAAGCTTCGCCATCGTCGCTCCACACCCCCGCTGCCATGCCTTTCAGCGCATCGATAAAACCATCATCCTCAAAGGCTTCCTTACCTCCACCACCGCGCAACATTTGCAGCTCATACTCCATGGTTTCTATGCGGATACGCTTCTCGTCGTCGATCAATCGATTTTTGAGTTCAATGGCCCGAATCTTCTTATCCTGGATGCGGGTCAAGGCCTCCTCCAGCTTTACGATGTCGTCTATCTTGCGGAAACCCTTCTCCTCAATCTTCGACTCCATCATTTCATTTCGACTGTGTGGGATCTTCTTCGTAATGCCGGTCTTCTCATCATAGATCTCCGCGACTTCCTTGATGGCCTTCATCTCGTAGAGCACACTGCGCTCGGTCTCGGATAACCCATCCATCAGGGATTTGATCCGGTGCATCATGCGGCGCTCACGGATCGCTAGGAGGTAAAGAGACTCATTCGCTTGATTGATCGGGTCAGTGTCCACCTGATCAATGAGCTGCTGCTCCGTTTCGGTCAGGGTATCCAACCAGATAGTTTCATGCTCACCAGTAGTAACGGCCTTTTTATTACCGACTGGCCCGCCAGCACCACCGCTGTTTCCCTTGGCGTTTTTATTGCCAGTGGGAGCCCCGCCTCGATTACCGACTGCGTTTCTGTTCCCTTTGGGAGCACCGCGATTTGGAACGTTCCCTTTCATTTCAACTGGAACGCTCCCTTTAGATTCAGGTGGAACGTTCCCTTTGAGTTCCTCTTCCCAATGGTCAATTGACTTCCATTTACGCACCTTATTTTCGCCAACAAAAAGAGCGGCGGCGATGTCCTTAAGCTTCATCGTCCCGCCGTTCTCGAGCCACATCTGCTTTGCCTTATCCCGTTCGGGACTACGTTCTCTAGCCATGCTACATGTCACCACCCCCGATAAAAATTTGTTTACCTTAAAGGGTTCAGTCTATTTTCATAGAAATAAACTATACTTTGATAAAATTGTGTTAGGAGATTTAGAAATGAGCGAATATTATCCACCAATGCATTTAAAAGAATCCTTTCATTGCATATTTTGCAACGTATACACTACTCATGAATGGATTAGAACTTACCGTCAAGTCCCAATGGGATATAGTCAACTATCTGAACTCTATGTCTGTATGTGCAAACATTGCAATAAAAAATCTTATTGGCATGATGAAAAAATGATTTTACCCTCATCTGCCGGTGCTCCTAATCCTCATGAAGACATGCCAGTTGTGTTGATAGATGACTACTTGGAAGCTAAAGGAATTGTTAATCTTTCCCCAAGGGGCTCTACAGCACTTTTAAGACTTGTTTTGCAAAAGCTGATGATTGAGCTCGGAGAATCAGGAAAAGACATCAATAAAGATATTGGATCTCTAGTTAATAAAGGTCTCCCTGAAGAAATCCAACAGGCTCTGGACATTGTCCGTGTTATCGGTAATGAGTCTGTTCATCCCGGCGAACTTGATCTTCGGGATGATCTAGAAACTGCTTTACAACTCTTTGAACTAATCAATTTTATTATTGAAGAACGTATTTCACGCAAAAAGCGGATTTCTTCACTCTTTTCCCGTTTACCTGAGGCAAAACTGAAAGGTATTGAAGTTCGTGATAAGGACAAGCCAGTAACCACCTAAAGCTCATCCTTCTGTAACTCAATATCTATCTCAATCAGCTTCTTCAGGTCGTCCACCGTCTTGATTTCAATTCGACCATCCTGGAAGTCCTTGACCCATTTAGCTATGCCGGCTTTAATAATTTTACGATACTGCGCCTTGCTCTCCAGGATACCGGCCATAACTTCAAGCTCATGCTGCAATAAAATTTCATCTTGTGTTCCCATTTACGTACCCCTCGACTTTCCGTTATGATGGAATGCGAGACAGCGGATGTCTGAGAATGCCACGCGTGGCGCGCCGCTGTCTCAGCCGGGGGATACCCTGGGTGATGGGGAGGACGTTAACGCGTCCTCCTTTTATTTTGGGCAAAAGAAAACCACCTAGTATAAAGAGGTGGTTAGAAAGCAATTGCAGCAGTTATCAAATTCCAAATAACTCTTTCAGCATCTGACTCAGCTTTTTAAAATAAGCTTGATAGTGATCTTCTTTTGTTGTATTTGTAACATCAACTGATGATGTCACTGTTTTTTGTAAAGGACCCGAAACACCCATCGCCAAATGGCGATTTGCCAATGTATAGGCGATATTTAAAACTAGATCCAATCTTGAAAACCATACACTTGTTCCATACTTAGGTCCATCAGGATACCCAGCGATTAAAGGTGCTAACGAAAAACTCCCTGTTTCAGTAAAGGCATTTGCAGGTAATGCAGCCGCCATACATAACCATTTTGAGAAGATTTTATTATTTCTGTTCTCACTCAATAACTTTTGAGAAGCGGAAGCAAGAGTAAAACATCCTAATGAATGTGTAACAGCAAAACCAAGAGCAGTAGGTACTTCTTGTTTAATTCTCTTTAGGAAGGGGAAGATATAATCGCCTGTCAATGAAGCACGTCTTTCCAATTCTCTCCAAAATACACCGAGAACTAAAGGTTCCAAATCTCCTCCTGGTATCATTCCTAATAATAATTCGATAGCTGCTCGAATTATTGAATCACTTTCATCAGTTAACTCTGTATCATAACTTACAAGATAAATATCATGATCTGCATAACGACTATCGCTAAATACATCAACATGATCTTCAAAGTCCCTATAAAAAGAATAGGCATCGTCAAGCGAAGCATTATAACCCATTCCATGAACCAAAATACTTGGATACTTATTCTTTGGAAAGACATGGCTTGCAATATCAATTTTTTTGGCTCCTACTGAGGACTTGGGATTAGGCAAATGATAAATAGCTGGTTCTGGAGATCTTCTAATATCATTCTTGACCATATGCCAAACTGTTTCGATTATTTCTTGCTCGACGTAGTTACTTCTTATTAACACCCTTAAAGCAGCGGTGTGATACTCGATTGTTCGTTCCATAACCCGAATCCTTATTTTATCTAAAGAAGCTAAGCACTGGCTAATATTACCTAAAGAATCAGTTATATCACCTATCGTATTCTTATAAAATTGATCCGCCATTTGCCCAACGTCTCTCACTGCACCTTTAGCTTCGTTTGACCACTTCCCTAGTGATCCGCCAATTTTCATTCATTAACCCTCCTTAATAAATTTCACTGTGGTTAATGTTTAACTGATGAAATTAAAATATTCATTCTAATGCCTTTGAGCTAAAAATCTTACTTTATCTGTTTAACCATTGAACTATTAATTCCTTAGCAATTCGCTTCATCATCAATGGTGGTACACTCATGCCACATACATATTGCACATTAGCATCCATAAAATTATAGTCGGCCGGAAAAGTCTGCATACGAATAGCATCCATATCGCTGATGTGTCGCGGTTGATCCGTCCGTAAAAACACAGATGAACTGGCTAGAGTGTTCGCTACCTTCTGATCTTTTAGTAGGATCGTATTGAAGTTGCTTATTTTCCCTTCTTCTCGTTCAGTCACATCGCCCATATTCAAATCTGGTGGACGTCGTTTGTGCCAGCGGGTATATGTCTTGCTGTCTGGATTTATCAGAGATCCATCTCCACTACGAATATCTCCATATAGTATAGGCGGCTCGTTGAATTCCAATTGGAGCGATGGAAGGTTTTGATCCTCCCGAGAAGCGATAAAGAAAAGACGTTCCCTTTTTTGAGGAACGCCCATAGTAGCCGAGTTTAGTAGAAAGAGTTGTGGATTATACCCAAGCTCTCGAAATCGAGACAAAACCAGACTAACGAACCCACGAGCCTTACCAACCATCATTCCCCGAACGTTCTCAGCGACAATTACTCGAGGTCGAAGTTTCTCTGCAACGTCCAAGAAATCGAAGAAAAGATCATCCAGTCGCTGCACTGCCTGTCACTCGCGGAATGCATGCTCCCCACCCCACTTGTCCTCTCGATCTCCTGCCATGGAAAACACGCTACAAGGCGGCGAACCATCCAAGATATCTAGGTCAAACAACTCAGGTGGAAGCTCTTGATTAGGCAACGCCTTGAAATCCTGAATGGGCAACAAAAATGGATACTTCGGCTTATGATTCTGCCGATAGATCCGCATCATCTGTGGGTCGATCTCTACATTGCCCAGCACCGTGTATCCTGCCAGCTTATATCCCATCGTAGAGCCACCGCCACAGGAGAAGCATGAAAATACCGTTCTCCCATTCTTCGGGACGTTGGAAATTTCTGATAGCCGCCAATCCCATGCTGGACGACTCATGAGGCACCTTCCTGATCAAAGACAAATCCGCAGCGTGGGCATTTACAATCAAAACGAGATTCATCGAATTCACTCAAATCCAGCTCTCGGTTCTGAAAGTCTCCAAGCTGATCGGCAGCCGGCTCAGTGAAATCAGCGATTAACCTCTCGGCTTCTCCTGCATCAAAACCGGACAGCGCCAGATCAGCCCCACCCTCTTGCAGCTCACCTAGTAATTGCGCCAGCGCCTCGTCATCCCAGCGACCAGACACTTTATTTAGTGCCAGATTCAGCATCCGCTCCCGCTCCGGGTCTAGTTTGACTACTGATACAGCCAGCTCTGTGAGACCCTGCTCATTGACCAGCACCTTATATCGCTGATGGCCACCGACCATGTTGCCAGTCTGCTCATTCCAGACGATCGGGTCAATGTAGCCGAATTCATCCAGGCTGCGGCGAAGCTTCTCGTATTCTGGATCTCCCGGCTGAAGGTCGACGCGTGGGTTATAGATAGCTGAATTGAGTTGGTCAATCGGTATAATTCTGATGTCCATAAGGACCCTCCTTTGAGTTGAGTTGGATTTGGGATATGGGTATGCAAAGAGAGAGCCGTACAGCAACGCTGTGGCCCTGTCCTGACGCTTTATGCTCTTGTCGCTACATTCGAACACCTAGAACATACTTGCCTGTAATTGACTTATATAATGTTATATGAGCAAAAGAAAAAGCACCACAATGGGTGCTTTTATTAGAATTACAATTCTATCTTAATAGTAATATCATCATTTTTAATTACAAGAGTGAGTACATCAAACTGTATTTTTTGGTAGCTCGTAGACGCAGATCTTGAATATGTTGACTCAAGAACTTTAATTTGTTTTTCTGATAAATCGTGATCTTCATCTTCCCAATTTATTCCTACATTGTAGTACGGAGTATTGGCATAATGTTGCCCACTCAAAGATATAGTTACATCCTCTATACTGATATCATCGTTATCAGCAGTTTTAAATCGAACATTTGCCTTAAAAGTATACCCTCTTTTTTTATACAGATTATGAATTGAGTTATATTGCTCAAGAGCTTTTTTATCACTTAATTTCTCCCCCACTATATCCCCCCCCCCTTCGACATCATATTTCGACATCTAGGAAGTTTTTCCCTTCTGACACTTCACTCTTGAACAAAACTGTGCGGTTCCTTCCCATCTGCCCCATATGCACCCTGTACACTTATTCGGCTGCCGGGGCGGATCTTTTAACCACCGCTTCTTCTTCAAATCGATTCCCCCAATACAAAAAAGCCGCCCAATAATGAGCGACTTCGAAATATATATTCAATTCAATCATGCCATGAGTCCGATCTATAGAACGGCGTCCGCTCCGCATCCGCAGCAAATGCACTACGCTCTTTGCTTAAAATCTTTACGGACTTTGTAACAAAGGAGGACAAGACCATTCTACTGAGCCAATGAAATAAGAGTCAAAGCCACCAACGATGAATATAAGGCTTTAGTACATCTATTTACATCTCATTCTTTTTATTGCTCACTATTTCGCTTAAGCACTCGTCTTAGCATTATTGACTTTTTTAGCAGCCGTCATCTTCTCTCTCATTTGCAGAAGCATTTCAATAAGCTCTTCACGGCCGATGAGACGTACATTATTTGACTTTGCTAGCTTATAAGCCTGTTCAGTATAATCTCTGTTCGTTACAACCCAAGCAGCTGAAGCACCGTAATGTGAAACTGCCCCACGAACCTCTTGCACTGCCTTTAGCCCGACATTTTTACTGTAGCGTTTGGCTTGGACAACAATTTTTTTGCCGTCTTTGGATAAGACCAGATCAGCACCGTAGTCACCCGCTGCTTGTGTAACTTCAGCTTTGTATCCTTGAGATCGAAAGAGATGACCAAGGTATTTCTCGAACTGAACACCTTCCATTTTATCAATTTCAGCGATACCGGATTTCTTTAAGCGTTCAGCACGTTTTTGCCCTATCACAATCATTAATGCAACTACAACAGCCACGCCAACAACCGCTCCAATTATAGCCCCCTGTAAGGTTTTGGTTAAATAGTATCCTCCAAGTGCTAACCCCATTGCTGCTAAGCCAGCCACCCCTTGAAAAAACTCTTCTTCTTGTTTTGCCTTACTCTTTCTTCTTGCCATTCGAAACCCCTCCGCTATATCTTCATATAGTCCAATATTCGTCATAAAGGAAGGATTTTCCTCTTTTGGTGTCGAACTTTAGACCTATAAAAGAAGAAAATGGAGGTACTAATGGATTTCATCGAAAGATTAAGTGAAGCTTTAAAGCCAGTCGCTGTTGGGTTAATTGCTGGTGCTGCTGCAATCGGTATGATTTTCAAAGTGTTTGAATCATTTTTATAGAAAAAGCGAGAGGAGGTACGCCCCGGTTAATGCTGCAGCGACGCAGCCGTGCGTGTCACTCTCGCCTGATTTCCATGCTCTTATACTATCATGGGGAAACAGTCAAATGGTGTTCAACCTACAGTCAACTTGCAGTCATATTTCTCAAATAACATATTCAAAAGAGAATAGAAAAAAGGGATTATTTTAAAATCTAATGATTTGAAGGTGAAAATGTGTCAATTCAAAAGAATGTTGACGATTTAAAGGAATGGTATCATCAAAAACAACCTATTTACTCTAACCTTGCAAGCAAAATAGAATCTATTATTAAAGAACTCTTTAAAGCTGAAGGGGTTACATACTACTCAATATCTAGTAGAGTTAAGGATTTAGATAGTTTTATAAAAAAAGCACAGAAAGAGAAATATCATGACCCAATCAATCAAATTCAGGATCTCGCTGGGATTCGAGTAATTACTTATGTTAGGAAAGAAGTAATCAAATCTTGTGATATAATAAAACCTTTATTTAAGATTGACGAAACTAACAGTGTAGATAAAAGTAGTGAGTTGGGGAAGGACAAAGTAGGATATCGCTCAGTTCATTATATTGCTACTTTAACGGATGAAAGATTAGCCTTGCCGGAATATAAAATGTTCAAAAATTTAGTTTTTGAGATTCAGGTTAGAACATTACTTGAACATGCATGGGCGGATATATCTCATGATAGAAGCTATAAATTTAAAGGGGATTTCCCTCCAGAGTATGATATTGAACGTCGATTTGCTCTGGCATCAGCAACATTAGAACTTGTTGATAGAGAGTTCGATTCTATTGTAACTACTTTAGATAAATACGAGAATGAAACTGAGGAAAAAACGAAAAGGGGAGAATTAGATTTACCTATTAACGCTACTTCCGTAAACAATTACTTATTACACACCCTTGCTAAATATATTGAAATGGGTAAAGTTGAACCATCTTTTAATGGTGCTGAAGCAAATGTTATTGATGAATTATTGGATTTTGACTTAAGCAATCTAGGTGAACTCGATCTACTCATTTCTAGATTTCTCAAAGAGGCACCAATGATTTTTGAGCGTACAAATTTTGTTGGATTGTTAAGGAATTTAATGATGCTTACTGATACAGATAAATATTTTAATAAAGCTTGGAATCAACATTGGGCTTCGATCGATGCTGGTTTTTTACAAATAGCTAGTGATTATGGTATAGATATGGGAGATTATATAGAAAATAATCAAATAGACATCTATGTAGATGAAGAATATGGTTATTACATTGATCACGAGGATATTTGAGCATGAGAGAACCCAGTTTTAACATAATAATTTTGTGTTAAAACTGGGTTTTGTTTTTAGAAATAATAATAGGTGAGCACTGTCAATCAAAAAACTTAACCCCCACATATTATTGTCAATCAAACTTCCTCGTCATCCTTCTCAAAGAATCCCATCAGCTTCAATGTATTGGAAATACTCCTGATACCCTCATCGAGTTTACGCCGAATAGTACTGTCACTGAGACCGTAGCGGAAGAATAGTATTGTCTCCTTAAAAGAATGTCCCTCAATATATCTATGTTGAATCGCATCACGTGCCTCCTTGTCCTGGATCAGACTAGTTGCCCGCCGAATAACCCCGGTATAGAGCTGGTACTGCTCGTACACCCAACGTTGTTTTTCGATTAGAATAACGGCATTTACAGTCTTGTCAGCGTGCAGTTCATCTTGATCAATCCGTCGTGCGACTTCTCCGTCAGTAGCCACTTGCTGCATATCTCGCGTGAATTTTTCGTAATCATTCATTAAAAGTAGCATACTTTTACATTTACAAAGGAGGAACTTTGTCCGCTGGATCTCTGTCTCACTCGCTGTTGGAAAAAGCTCATCCTGTTGCCAAACCATCGCCATCCCCCTACTCCCCTTTATGTTATAATATCAAGAGGAATAGTTTGGTAGAATGACCCCCGCCCCAGCCAAGGATATGGGGGTCTTTGTATGTCTCAGTATTTTTCAAGCTGCTTAAGCTTCTTCCGCAACTGCACATTCTCCAGCAGTAACCTCCAATTTTGCTCTCTTAAATCTTCCTGTGACTGTAGCGAATCGCTAGTTTTCTGCCCAACCACACGTAACGTCCGGACTTCATTATCCTTCTTCACTAAGTACCCTTTATCTACTAATTGTTTTACTAATGAATGCGCAGTAATAGGCAAGCCGCTGCATCCGCACTCCCGTCCATCACAACAGTATTCAGGCTCATATTCGATGGGTTTTCCGCATTCCATACACTTATCTGCGCTGTATATCTGTCTTCTCCCCCTTCCCTTTTTCTCAGGGTCACCCGGACCTCGCCAAAAGCTCTCTACTTCATCCTAGGTTGCGTTTTGATATTTTTCTTTTCCGTTTTAACCACTCTTTTTTTCATATCCAAACATATTATTTTATATAACTAAAAGAAGGAGGAACAAAAATGCTTAGTGTTATCAACTTTAATAATTCTCTGCTTACGAATTTGGACGACACTGGAATCTCTCTTACTACCGTACCGGGGTTATTACTCGAATTTGGTATATTCGTAGCAACACCAATAAACGTTCTAAACATTCTTTCGTGTATTGGTTCCGATCCACCCACTAATTCAGTTGTTGCAACTTTTGAAGTCTACCTTGATGGTGTGCTTACGGGACAAACGATGATTGAGGCCGTGAACGAATCCCAACAGATTACTTTTTCAACGATAGTGTCGAATGTAACTCCAGGCCACCATGTTATCCAAGTATTCGGTTACGCGGATACAGCTAATGAATTTATTTTAGGTGGTCCTATTAACGCTACTGCAACAGTGTATGGGTAATGGTTTGATCGGCCTCATTCATCTTAATGAGGCTGACTTTCATGTCCTTCCCAATTCCAGTCTTACTGCAGGTGCATTTCAATAAGTTCAGCACCTTTAACCATCCAAAATGCTCTCCTTCCGGTTAACGTTTGCTTCGCTTTCTTTCACCGATTTTCTTAATAATGTCAGCCAAAATAATACCGCTCCGCGTGAGCTCCGCATCCTTTTGGATAAGTCCTCTTTTATTCATGATGGCCAGCTGCCCGCCGGAAACCATGATCAAGTTATCCGGATCGAAGTTCCGCCTATCTCCATCCCCGAAAATGACTGCATGCCCCTTCGGAACCGAGCGGCCGCAGTGCTGCTCCCAAACGATTAGATGCTTCCTGCGCCACATATTCGGATCAGCAATCTTTATATCTACATAATCATCCCCGTTAACCCTCTCAGAGCCTACAGAAACATAATTGTGCGGCTTATGGCCCTTCTTGAATTGAGTATCCTCACCGCCGGTCCATAACTTCTTCTTTCCCTTATTGGGTGGAATGCTACCCGGTTTGATCCTGGCATCGATTCCGCTCTTCAACCCGTTATTTTTGATGAAGGCTCTCATTTGAGAAGGCTGGATCTCCACGTCGAACTTCTCATTAAACATTGAAGTCAATTCCAGAACATATCGTCCATGAATGTTGGTGCTGATAAATTCCTTGTGCTCCAAACTGTATCGGAACATTGATTATCCCTCCAGCATCTTAGGGATAGCCGTATTTGCATTCATCTTGTCATCAGAAAGCTTTATTGCATCTAGCACAAGGGAACCATTAGCAATAACTTGAGAAGCGACACTCGTTACAGCCTTTGCTCTGCTAATCTCGTCAGCCAGTTTCTCTCCGGTCAATTCCTCATCACTCAGGCGCTCTAATTGAGCAAATAAATGATTATTCAAATCTCCCAATGTGTTTCGCATAGTCGACCTCCCACTGATTTGAATTTTGCATCTTCCGCCTTAACAATTGTCGTTAGACATAACATTGTTTCCATATTATTGAATCTATTCTCCTAAATCTTCGTAATAGATTCGAGGTGATACAATGATATTTAAAAAAATGAAACGTTGGGTAAAGATTGTATTTGGACTCCTATTCTTCTTCACAATACTAGGAGTAACTGGGTTGATTGGCATCATGATTTTTCTAGCTTTCATTGATGACCAGGCAATCACCAACACAGCTTTAATTAATAGACTCACTTTGCTTCTAGCAGGATTATCTTTACCTGGGTTGATTGTCCAACTCCTTTCATTCCTCACTATTAATGATAAAAAAACTTTTACCTTAGAAAAAAAGTGTCCCCATTGTAAGCAACTCATTGAATTAAAACTTACCGAAGATTGAACGGATGGGATTTACTCCATCCGTTCTTTAATTACTCCCATAGGGGCAGTTTCTTTACCCTTACCCGTAGCCCTTCCATCGAAGGTTTCGGATCACTAACAATGAAATAATCTCCATTATGCTCCACATGAGAGTACACCCAGCGACTCTCTCCTGTGGAATCTTCGGACAAGTATTCAATAGAAGAACCAGACGTATAATAAGCATGCTTTCCGGTTGTGTACCTACCATCTTTCCCTTTGTGAAGAATACCTTGTTCAATCAGAGGTGCCGTCACTTGGCGTATATACCGCCTAACCTCGTCCAATTTACTGCTAATCTGATAAAACATCCCCCGAAGATACATCTCTTGTGGATCCCCTTGGTTGTAACCTCCCTGATTTTCAGCTTCATTGATCATATTTGTAACCCACTTAATTCGAGGTTCCAGCTTCTCTAGCTCTACTTGTATTAGGTTTTTCATTTCTTCACTCCCCCTTCCTTAATACATTTAACTCCGTCGAATATTGATAAAAGGTTTCTCTATCTCGCTCATCTAGCGCTTGGTCGATCAGTGTCCGTAACTGCGCAATCCGATGTTTCCGCACTGCCGTTTCCCACACAACTTCGATATATTTATCAATTGCCAGTGCATAAACCCCAAAGATCAAGGTGGCACCTCCCTAGGTAAGAGAAAAGCAGCTTACGCTGCTCCTCCACCACCCTTCATTTTCTTTGCTGCCAGCTTGCGATATGCCGTCCATCTGGTCGATAGTTGCCCACTGGTCATGCCATTTTCACTAGCAATTTCGCGCCATGTCTTATCTTCCTTGATGCGTTTCTCCAGAAGAACAGGGAATGGGATTGGCTGTCCATCATATTCGACTTCAGGAAAAATTGGGCGTTCCGCAAGGATAAAAGCATCCAGTACTTCCTTACTCGTCTCATCTGCAACAGCTTCACGTAGATCAGAGCTTTCACCTTTAAAGACTTGTTCCCCTGATTCATTAGGATCACCCTCGTTATCTTGGCTGTCAGTTCCAGCTCCATCATTCAGCCAATCCGGTTTGAGGTCTGCGCCCTCTGAATGCTCATCAGAACCGCCATCATTTATATCTTCTTCAGATGATTGAACGTCATTAGCTCCTTCTTCTTCTGCATCTGGTTCAACAATTTCAAAATTATCATCCTTCTGCTCGCCATCCGAAGCACCTTCTTGCTGTTCGAATAGCTTGCCTTGATCTGGATCTTCTTCACCAAGCTTCTCTGTGCTCATCACGATACCGGAAGCATCAGTTGTGACACGACGGTCAGTGACTTCCCGGTATATATCTCCGTCCTCTTCATCGAAATCAAAAGCAGCCTGCGGATCTCCCATGAAGACATTGATCTTTTCCCCTTGATTGCTGCTGAGGAACAAGAAATTTTCTTGCATAACCTTCAGTGGCACAAGCAATTTAACTTCAACGTCGGCATCTCCAACTTTAATTCCTTTAGCAATAGTTGCACTGAATTTTGCATAATCCTTTATCATATCGATCTTCCCCTCAAGTTTTTTA